>NZ_BBYR01000048.1 GCF_001293525.1 Pseudideonella sakaiensis
CAAACGGGTGCAATCAAGGCGCAAACCGCAGCCATAGCTCGGGCTATGGCGAGGATTTGCAACGCGGAGTGCGCCCGTTTGCGGCGCACGAGCGGGCGTGGCGGGTTCGTTCACAGCTTCTTCAGCCCTCCAGGCAGGCGGCCAGCGTGACGATCACGTCGGCGCGGCCGGACCAGTGCCGCCCGTCGCCCATGCGCGCCACCGCGACCAGCTGCTGCGACGTGGCCAGCCGGATGCGGGTGGCGAGCACCGCCACGCCGGCTTCGCGTGCCAGCGTGGCCACGATCACCTCGCGCTGCGGGTTCGCCTCGTTGAACACGGCGATCGCCTGCACGTGGTCGGCCTCGGTCATCGGGCTGTCGACCTGCACAGTCATCGGCACGGCATTGCCGTTGTCCACCAGCGGCGCGATGTCGAGGCGCACCCGCCCCGGGGTCGGTGGCGTGCCGCCGGTCCAGGCCAGGATCGCCGCCTGCAGCGCGGCCGCGTCGGCGCGCGCCGGGCGCGCCAGCAGGGCCAGCGGGCCCGCGGCGAGCGCCGGTGCCAGCAGCGGGCGCAGGCCGGCCTGCAGGCCCAGGCCGGCGCCGGCGCGCAGCCAGGCCCGGCGCGCATCGGCGGCCGCGCGGGCCTGGCGGACGGGCGCCGCGCTGGCGCCGGCCTCGGGCGGTCGGTGGGGGGAGCGGTTCGGCAGGGGCTTCATTCGCGCAAGGTCCGCAGGTAGGCGACGACGTCCTCGATCTGGCCGGCGTCCAGCACCGGCCGGCCGGCCCAGGCGGCGCCGACGCGCTGGAGGCCGTCGATCCGGTGGTAGGACGGCATCGGCGTCGCCGGGTTCAATCGGCGCATGTCGACCACGCGCAGCCGCAGCTGCGCGGCATCCAGGCGCGCGCCGACGCCGGCCAGCGGCGGGCCGATGTCACCCTGGAAGCGTTCCTCGGGGATCGGCGCCGTGTGGCAGAGCAGGCACAGCCCGGTGCGGCGGTCGGCCACCAGCGCGCGGCCGCGCGCGGCGTCGCCGCGGGCGCCGGCGAGCGGCTGTGCGATGCGGTCGCCGTCCACGGCGTAGGCCGCCACGGCAGGCGCGTCGGTGGCAGCCGCGGGCGGCGCCTCGGCGGGCGCCGCCGCCGCGGCGAGCGCGGTGGCGCCGGCGAGGGCGGCCGCCGAGGTGCGGGCCGCGCCGAGCACCGCGGCGCGGCCCGCGGGCGGACGGGCCCGCGCCGGCCCGCTGCGCGCCGGCCCGGTCAAGCCCGCTTCAGGTCGTGGTGGCGCAGCGGCAGCGTGCGCACGCGCTTGCCGGTCGCGGCGAAGACCGCGTTCAGCACCGCGGGCGCGGCCACCGCGATCGTCGGCTCGCCGACGCCGCCCCAGAAGCCGCCGGAGGCCACGGTGATCGTCTCCACCTTCGGCATCTCGGCCAGCCGCATCACCGGGTACGTGTTGAAGTTCTCCTGCTCGATGCGGCCGCCGGCCACGGTGCACTCGCCGTACAGCGCGGCCGACAGTCCGTAGACGAAGGAGCCCTCGACCTGGGCCTCGATCTGCTGCGGATTGACGGCATGGCCCGGGTCGGTGGCGGCGACGATGCGGTGGATCTTCAGCTCGCCCGCGGGCGAGACCGAGACCTCGGCGCAGGCCGCCACGTAGCTGCCGAAGCCCATGGTCTGCGCCAGCCCGCGGAACACCCCGGCCGGCGCGGGCCGGTCCCAGCCGACGCGCTCGGCCACCGCGTTCAGCACCGCCAGGTGCTTCGGGTGCTTCGCCATCAGCTTGCGCCGCAGCGCCAGCGGGTCCTGCCGGGTCGCGTGGGCGATCTCGTCGATGAAGCACTCGAGGTAGATCGCGTTCTGGTTCAGGTTGACGCCGCGCCAGAAGCCGGGCGGCACCGGCGGGTTGCGCATCGCGTGGTCGATCAGCAGGTTCGGCACCGTGTAGCCGATCGAGGCCTCGGGGCCGGGGGGGTTCAGGCCCTGGAACACCACCGGGTCGCGCCCGTCCTTCACCATCTGCGGGAACACGCCGGCCAGGATGGACTGGCCGGAGATGCGCAGGTGCAGCGCCGTCAGCTCGCCCCGCTCGTCCAGCCCGGCGCGCAGCTTGCACTGGGTGATGGGGTGGTAGCGGCCGTGCAGCATGTCCTCCTCGCGCGACCAGATCAGCTTGACCGGCACGCCGGGCAGGGCCTTGGCGATGGTGACCGCCTGGCCGACCCAGTCGTGCACCGCGCCGCGGCGGCCGAAGCCGCCGCCGAGGTGGATCTTGTAGACCTCGCACTGGGCCGGCGGCAACCCGGCGGCCTCGGCGGCCGCGGCCAGCGCGGCCTCGCCGTTCTGCGTCGGCGTCCAGACCTCGCAGCGCTGCGCCGTCCAGCGCGCGGTGGCGTTCATCGGCTCCATCGTCGCGTGGTTCTGGAACGGGTAGCCGTAGACCGCTTCCAGCGTGCGCGCCGCGGTCTTCAGGGCCGCCGGTGCGTCGCCGACGCGGTTGCCGACCACCGCCTCCGGCGCATCCAGCCCCGCCTGCAGCATCTGCGCGATGCTGGCGCTGGAGACGTTCGCGTTCGGGCCGGCGTCCCATTCGATCTTCGCGGCGTCGAGCGCGGTCTTCGCGCGCCACCAGGTGTCGGCCACCACGGCCAGCGCGCTGTCGCCGACGCGCACCACCTGCCGCACGCCCGGGCGCGCCCGCACCGCGGCCTCGTCGAAGGACTTGAGCTTGCCGCCGAACACCGGGCAGTCGCGGATCGCCGCGTTCAGCAGGCCGGGCAGCTTCAGGTCGGTGCCGTAGACCTGGGCGCCGGTCAGCTTGTCGCGCGTGTCCAGGCGCTTCAGCGGCCGGCCGACGACGGTCCAGGTCGACGGGTCCTTCAGCGGCACCTCGGTCGGCGGCGCGAGGCGGCCGGCCGCGGCCGCCAGCGCGCCGTAGCGCAGGCTGCGGCCGCTCGGGCCGTGGGTGACGACCCCGTCCGCCGCGCGGCATTCGGCCACCGGCACCTTCCACTCGTCCGCCGCGGCCTGCACCAGCATCATCCGCGCTGCGGCACCGCCCTTGCGCACGAGCTCGTGCGACTCGCGGATGCCGCGGCTGCCGCCGGTCGAGAAATTGCCCCAGACGCGCTGACGGGCCAGGTTCTGCCCGGGCGTCGGGTACTCGGTGCCGACGCGGCGCCAGTCGCAGGCCAGCTCCTCGGCGACGAGCTGGGCCAGCCCGGTCAGCGTGCCCTGGCCCATCTCGGAGCGCGCGATGCGGATCACCACGCTGTCGTCCGGGCGCACCACCACCCAGGCGTTGATCTCGGGCGGCAGGCCGGCGGCGGCAGCAGCCTGGGCGGCCGCCGGGTCGGCCAGGAAGGGCAGGTGCATGCCCACGCTGAGCGCGCCCACGCCGGCTGCGCCCTGGCCGAGGAAGCGGCGGCGGGCGGGGCTCTCGGGGGCGGCGGTGGCCGTGTCGGCCGTTTCCACCGCGGCGGGCGCGACGCCGGACGGTGCGGCGAGCGCGGGCGCCTTCATGCCAGCCTCCCGTCGGTCGTCGGGCTGTCGAGCCGGGCGCGCAGCGCGGCGCCGCCCTGGGCGGCCAGCTTGATGCCGGCACGCACGCGGTTGTAGGTGCCGCAGCGGCAGATGTTGGTGATCGCGGCGTCGATGTCGGCGTCGGTCGGCTGCGGCTTGTCCTTCAGCAGCGCGGCCGCGGCCATCAGCATGCCGGACTGGCAGTAGCCGCACTGCGGCACGTCCAGCGCGGCCCAGGCCTGCTGCAGCGGGTGCGAGCCGTCCGGCGACAGGCCCTCGATGGTCACGATCCGCTCGCCCTCGCCGACGCTGGACACCGGCCGCACGCAGCTGCGCTGGGCGCTGCCGTCGATGTGCACGGTGCAGGCGCCGCACTGCGCGACCCCGCAGCCGTACTTGGTGCCGGTCAGGCCCAGCTGCTCGCGCAGCACCCACAGCAGCGGGGTGTCCGGTTCGGCGTCGAATTCCCTCGACGTGCCATTGACGTTCAGGCGGGCCATGCGGGCGACTCCTCGGAGGATGGAGGCCGCACGATACGGGCGCGGCGGCGCCGCGGGGCGATGTCCCAGGTGCGCCGGGGGGCATGCGCCACCGGCCCGGCGGTGGCGCCCGGCTTGTGCGAAGGGGCGCGGGCCCCTCCGAGCCTCAGCCCGGCGTGCCGTCGACCGCGGTGAAGTGCTCGACCACCGGCGGCGCCGCGAAGAAGGGGCCGACGATCGCGCGCCAGCGCCCGAAGGCCTCGCTCTCGCGGAAGCCCACCGTGTGCGCCTCCAGCGTGGCCCAGCGCACCAGCAGCAGGTAGCGCTCCGGCGATTCCACGCCCTTGCGGATCTCGTGGCCCAGGTAGCCCTCGGCCAGGGCCAGCACGCTGCGGGCGCCATGGGCGATCGCGGCGTCGAACTCGGCCTGGCGGCCCGGGGTGATGCGGATGTCGGCGACTTCGAGGATCATGCGGCGCATTCTTGCAGAGCGGGGCGCGGCCGTCGCGCGGCCCCCTCGCTTTGCCCGATGCGCGCAGCCCCCGGGCCCCCGAGAATGCGGCGACCGCGGCGGGCGCCCGCGGTTCACGGTGGGCGAAGATGCCCGTCGTTTGATTCAGGATCTTAAGCATCGATCCATCGCCGCCCACGCTGGTAATTCAGGGTTAACACGGGTGTCTGCCCGGTGGATTTAGTTAAGACTCGCAACTGTCTGGAGTCTTCGCATGTCCACGTATCCCGCGTCCGTTCCCGCCGCAGAGCTCGGCCCCGACAGCGTCCCCGTCGCCCTCGAGGTGCGCGGCGCGATCGCCGAGGTGCGGTTGAACCGCCCGGCCAAGCGCAACGCGCTGAACGACGCGTCGATCGAGGCGCTGCACCGCTGCTTCTCGACGCTGCCCGATGGCGTGCGCGTGGTGGTGCTGAGCGGCGTCGGCGAGCACTTCAGCGCCGGCCTCGACCTGTCCGAGCTGTCCGAGCGCAGCGTCGCCGAGGGCATCGCGCACTCGCGCGGCTGGCATGCCGCCTTCGACCAGGTCCAGTTCGGCCGCGTGCCGGTGATCTCGGTGCTGCACGGCGCGGTGGTCGGCGGCGGGCTCGAGCTCGCCAGCAGCACCCACATCCGCGTCGCCGAGCCGAGCGCCTTCTACGGGCTGCCGGAGGGCCAGCGCGGGCTGTTCGTCGGCGGCGGCGGCTCGGCGCGCATCCCGCGGCTGATCGGCGTCGCCCGCATGGCGGACATGATGCTCACCGGCCGCGTCGTGCGCGCCGACGAGGGCCAGCAGATCGGCCTGTCGCAGTACCTGGTGGGCGCCGGCGAGGGCCATGCCAAGGCGCTGGCGCTGGCCGAGCGGGTGGCGATGAATGCGCCGCTGTCGAACTTCGCGGTGATGCACGCGCTGCCGCGGATCGCCGAGCAGGGCCAGGCCGCGGGCCTGTTCACCGAGGCGCTGATGGCCGCGATCGCCCAGGGCGACCCCGCCGCGAAGGACCGCATGCAGGCCTTCCTGGATGGCCGCGCCGGCAAGGTCGGCGCCTGAGCCGCGCGCGATGACGACCGACGCCATCACGGTGGCCGCCGCCCCGCCGCCCGCCGCCCGCTACCGGGCGCTGCCCGTCGGCGGCTCGCTCGATGCGCGGGCCGAGACCGCGCCCGACGGCACCCAGTTCGTGCGCTCCGTCGAGCCGCTGGGCGAGCACCCGCGCCGGCTCACCGACCCGCTGCTGCACTGGGCCGCGACGGACCCGGGCCGCACCCTCGCGGCCAAGCGCGTCGATGGCGGCGACTGGCGCCGCGTCTCCTACGCCGAAGCGGTGGCAGTCGCGCGCCGCATCGCCCAGGCCCTGATCGACCGCGGGCTGTCCGTCGAGCGGCCGGTCGCGATCCTGTCCGACAACGACCTCGAGCACCTGCTGCTCGGCCTGGGCTGCCAGTTCGCCGGCGTGCCCTACGCATCGGTCTCGCCGGCCTATTCGCTGATGTCGCAGGACCACGCCAAGCTGCGCCAGGTGCTGGGCACGCTGACGCCGGGGCTGGTCTTCGTCGCGCATGGGGCGCCGTTCGCGAAGGCGCTGGCGGCCGCCGTGCCCGCCGACGTGGAGGTGCTGGCCACCGACGGCGATGCCGCCGGCGCGGGCCGGCCCGTCACCGCCTGGGCCGACTTCGCCGCGACGCCGGACACGCCGGCGGTCGATGCGGCGCACGCGCGCGTCGGCCCGGACACGATCGCCAAGTTCCTGTTCACCTCCGGCTCGACGAAGCAGCCCAAGGGGGTGATCAACACCCAGCGCATGCTGTGCGCCAACCAGCAGCAGCTGCGCCAGTGCTTCCCCGACCTGGCGGTGACGCCGCCGGTGCTGGTCGACTGGCTGCCGTGGAACCACACCTTCGGCGGCAACCACAACATCGGCCTCGTCATCTACAACGGCGGCACGCTCTACATCGACGAGGGCAAGCCGGTGCCGGCGCTGATCGGCGAGACCCTGCGCAACCTGCGCGAGATCGCGCCGACGATCTACTTCAACGTGCCGAAGGGCTTCGAGGAGATCGCCCGCGCGCTGGAGGCCGACGCGGTGCTGCGCGAGACCTTCTTCTCGCGCGTGCGCATGCTCTTCTTCGCCGGCGCCGGGCTCTCGCAGCCGGTCTGGGACCAGCTCGACCGCGTCGCCGAGGCGCACTGCGGCGAGCGCATCCGGATGCTGACCGGGCTGGGCATGACCGAGACCGCGCCGTTCGCGATCTGCGCGAACGGCCCGGACGTGCGCTCCGGCCACATCGGCCTGCCGGCGCCGGGCATGACGCTGAAGCTGGTGCCCTCGGCCGGCAAGCTGGAGGTGCGCTACCGCGGCCCGAACGTCACGCCCGGGTACTGGCGCAGCCCCGAGCAGACTGCCGAGAGCTTCGACGAGGAAGGCTACTTCCGCAGCGGCGATGCGCTGCGCCAGGTGGACCCGGCCGACCTGCGCCGCGGCTATGTCTTCGACGGTCGCATCGCCGAGGACTTCAAGCTCGCGACCGGTACCTTCGTGTCGGTCGGCCCGCTGCGCGCCCGCGTCTCGAGCCTCGGCGATCCCTGCGTGCTGGACGCGGTGCCCACCGGCCTGAACCGCAACGAGCTCGGCCTGCTGATCTTTCCCCGCGCCGACGCCTGCCGCGCGCTCGCCGGCCTGGGCGCCGACGCTCCGCTGGCCGAGGTGCTGCAGGCCGCGCCGGTGCGCGCCTTCTTCCAGGCGCTGGTCGACCGGCTGCACGCCACCGGCACCGGCAGCGCCACGCGCATCGAGCGCGCGCTGGTGCTGGTGGAGCCGCCCGGCATCGACCGCGGCGAGGTCACCGACAAGGGCTCGATCAACCAGCGTGCCGTGCTGCAGCACCGCGCGGCGCTGGTCGACCGGTTGTACGAGGACGGCGCGCCGGAGGTGATCCGCCCGCGCCCGGCCCGCGCCTGAGTGCCGGAGCGCCCGCCGTGCCCCGCAGTACCTGCCACAGCGTGACGGTCCAGTTCGGCGACTGCGACCCGGCCGGGATCGTCTTCTTCCCGAACTTTTCGCGCTGGATGGACGCGGCCTCGCTGTCCTTCTTCATGCAGTGCGGCATCCCGCCGTGGCGCGAACTGGTCAAGACGCGCGGCATCGTCGGCACGCCGCTGCTGGAGATCCACACCCGCTTCGTGACCGCGGCCACCTACGGCCAGACGCTCGAGATCGCGACCCACGTCGAGGAATGGCGGGCCAAGGTCTTCGTGCAGCTGCACCGCATCACGCGGCGCGAGGCCGATGGCCGCGAGACCCTGGTCTGCGAGGGCCGCGAGACCCGCGCCTTCGTCCGCCGCGACCCCGAGGACCCGGACCGCCTGCGCGCGATCCCGGTACCCGAGGACCTGCGCAGCCTCTGCCAATGAGCCCCCCGCCGCGCCCGCATCCACCGAGCGACCGACCGAGTCGCACCGCCCCCCGCCCCACCCCCCACAGGAGACACCGCATGACGCTCTGGAAACCGCTGGTTGCCGCCCTGGCCGGCCTGATGCTGCTGCCGGCCGCGCAGGCCGACGTGAAGATCGGCATCAGCCTGCCGCTGACCGGCCCCGCCTCGGGCCTCGGCATCCCGATGAGGAACTACTTCCAGCTGTTCCCGGCCACCGTGGCCGGCGAAAAGCTCGACATCACCATCCTCGACGACGCCACCGACCCGACCAAGGGCGTGGTCAACGCGAAGCGCTTCGTCACCGAGGACAAGGTCGACATCCTGATGGGATCCGCCGCGACCCCGGTGGCCATCGCGATGGCCGACGTCGCGGCCGAGTCCGGCACGGTGCAGTTCGCCTTCTCGCCCGCCGCGCTGCCGCCGGGCAAGGACGCCTGGACCTTCCGGCTGCCGCAGAGCACCGGCGTGATGGCCCATGCGATGGTCGAGCACATGAAGAAGCAGGGCGTGAAGAGCGTCGGCTTCCTCGGCTACACCGACGCCTACGGCGAGAGCTGGCTGAAGGACTTCAGCGCGGTCGCCGAGCGCGCCGGCATCAAGGTCACCGCGACCGAGCGCTTCGCGCGCTCCGACACCAGCGTGACCGGCCAGGCGCTGAAGCTGGTCTCCGCCAACCCGGACGCGATCCTGATCGTCGCCTCGGGCAGCGGCGCCGCGATGCCGCACAAGGCGGTGGTCGAGCGCAACTACAAGGGCAAGATCTACCAGACCCACGCCGCGGCCACGCGCGACCTGATGCGCGTTGGCGGCAAGGACGTGGAAGGCGCCTACGTGGTGTCCGGCCCGGCGGTGATCGCCGAGCAGCTGCCCGACAGCCACCCGTCGAAGAAGGCGGCGATCGACTTCGTGCAGAAGTACGAGAAGGCCTACGGTGCCGGCTCGCGCAACCAGTTCGCCGGCCACGCCTACGACACGCTGGTGGTGCTGGAGAAGGTGATCCCGGTGGCGCTGAAGAAGGCCAAGCCGGGCACGCCCGAGTTCCGCGCGGCGATCCGCGACGCGATGGAGACCATGGGCCGCACCGTGTTCTCGCACGGCGTGATGAACTGGACCAAGGACGACCACTGGGGCTTCACGAACGAGACGGGCGTGATGCTGAAGGTCGTCAACGGCGACTGGAAGGTGGAGTGAGCCGCCGGCGGCGCGGCACCGGCCCCGGCCGGCCGCCGCGCCGCCGCGCGGCCCGCAGGCACTTCGTTCGCCGGCGACCCGCCCGGGTGCGCGCCGGGTGCATGAGACACTGACGCATGGATTTCTCGATCGCCAGCATCCTGCTGCTGGACGGTGTCACCAACGGTGCGATCTACGGCCTGCTGGCCCTCGCGACCGTGCTGGTGTTCGCCGTCACGCGGGTCATCTTCATCCCGCAGGGCGAGTTCGTCGCCTACGGGGCGCTCAGCCTCGCGATGCTGCAGCTCGGCCAGGTGCCGGGCACGGTGTGGCTGCTGCTCGGCCTGGCGTTGGTCGCGGTCGCGCTGGACGCCTGGGCCGGCCTGCGGCAGGGCCGCCCGGCGGCGGCGCTGCTGCGCGATGCGGCCCGCACGCTTGCGCTGCCGGTGGCGGTGACGCTGCTGACGCTGTGGGCCGCGCCGCTGAAGTTGCCGCTGGTGCTGCAGTGCCTGCTGGCGCTGGCGATCGTCACGCCGCTCGGGCCGCTGGTCTACCGCCTGGCCTACCAGCCGCTGGCCGACGCGAGCGTGCTGGTGCTGCTGATCGTGTCGGTCGGCGTGCACTTCGCGCTGACCGGGCTGGGCCTGGTGTTCTTCGGCGCCGAGGGCTTCCGCAACCCGAGCTTCTGGGATGCGCGCTACTCGCTCGGCCCGCTGACGCTGAGCGGCCAGACGATCATCATCTTCCTCGCCGCGATCGGCCTGATCGTCGCGCTGTTCCTGTTCTTCGAGCGCACGCTGCGCGGCAAGGCGCTGCGGGCGACCGCGGTGAACCGGCTGGGCGCGCGCCTGATGGGCATCTCCGCCACCGGGGCCGGGCGCCTGAGCTTCGCGCTGGCGGCCTTCATCGGCGCGCTGTCGGGCCTGCTGATCGGGCCGGCCACGACGATGTTCTACGACTCGGGCTTCCTGATCGGCCTGAAGGGCTTCGTCGGCGCCATCTTCGGCGGCCTGGCCAGCTACCCCGCGGCCGCGCTCGGCGCGCTCTTCGTCGGCGTGCTCGAGTCCTACGGCTCGTTCTGGGCCAGCGCCTTCAAGGAAGTCATCGTCTTCACGGTGATCCTGCCCGTGCTGCTCTGGCGCTCCTTCAGCGACCCCCACCACGACGAGGAGGAGTGACGGCCGCCGGCCGCCGCTCCCGACGACGCCCCCTGCCCGCCGCCGGACCTCGACGCGTTCCATGACCCTCCGTACCCGCTTCCTCCTCGCCTTCGTCGCGCTGCTGCTGGTGCTGCCGCAGCTGCCGGTGCCGGAGTTCTGGATCACCCAGGCGAACTACATCGGCCTGTACGCGCTGGTGGCGATCGGCCTGGTGCTGCTGACCGGCATCGCCGGGCTGACCTCCTTCGGCCAGGCCGCCTTCGTCGGCCTCGGCGCCTACACCGCGGCCTACCTGAACCTGAACCATGCGGTCTCGCCGTGGCTCACCGTCTTCGCCGGGCTGCTGCTGACCACCGGCGTCGCGCTGATCCTGGCCTGGATCACGCTGCGCATGTCGGGCCACTACCTGCCGCTGGCCACCATCGCCTGGGGCCTGAGCCTGTACTACCTGCTCGGCAACCTCGAGGGCCTGGGCAAGTACGACGGCCTGCTCGGCATCCCGGCGCTGAACTTCTTCGGCACCGTGCTGAACACCGGCCGCAGCTTCTACTACCTGCTGTGGACGATCGTCATCCTCGCGGCGCTGGCGGTGATCCACCTGCTCGATTCGCGCACCGGCCGCGCGCTGCGCGCGCTGAAGGGCGGCGGCACCATGGCCGAGGCGATGGGCGTGGACACCTTCCGGATGAAGGTCACCGCCTTCCTGCTGGCGGCGCTGCTGGCCAGCATCTCGGGCTGGCTGTTCGCGCACTTCCAGCGCACCGTCAATCCCTCGCCCTTCGGCCTGAAGATGGGCATCGAGTACCTGTTCATGGCGGTGGTCGGCGGGGTCGGCCACGTCTGGGGGGCCCTGGTCGGCGCGGCCGCGGTGAAGATCCTGGAGGACCAGCTGCAGGTGCTGCTGCCGCGGCTGATGGGCACCAGCGGCAACTACGAGATCATCGTCTTCGGCGTGCTGCTGGTGCTGGCGCTGCAGCATGCGCGCGACGGCATCTGGGCCGCCGTCGAGGGCTGGCTGCCCAAGCGGCGCCGCGTGCGCGACTGGGACGCCGCCGAGCCCTTGCCCGAGGCGGCCAAGCCGGCGCGCGGCGAGCGCGTGCTCGAGGTGCAGGCGGTGCGCAAGGAGTTCGGCGGGCTGGTGGCGGTGAACGACGTCAGCTTCGAGGTCAGCGCCGGCGAGATCGTCGGCCTGATCGGCCCCAACGGCGCCGGCAAGTCGACCACCTTCAACCTGGTCACCGGGCTGCTGCCGGCCACCCGCGGCGAGGTGCGGCTGCGCGGCGAGCGCATCGACGGGCTGCCGTCGCGCCGCATCGCGCAGCGCGGCGTCGCGCGCACCTTCCAGCACGTGAAGATGATCCCCGGCATGACGGTGCTGGAGAACGTGGCGCTCGGCGCGCACCTGCGCGGCCGCCAGGGCGTCGCGGCGGCGATGCTGCGCCTCGAGCGCGGCGAGGAGCGCCGCCTGCTGCGCGAGGCCGAGCGCCAGCTGCAGCGCATCGGCATGGCCGAGCAGATGCACGAGCTGGCCGGCAACCTCGCGCTCGGCCCGCAGCGGCTGATGGAGATCGCGCGCGCGCTGTGCGCCGACCCGGCGCTGCTGCTGCTCGACGAGCCGGCCGCGGGCCTGCGCCACAAGGAGAAGCAGGCGCTGGCCGGCGTGCTGCGCCAGCTGCGCGACGAGGGCCTGTCGATCCTGCTGGTCGAGCACGACATGGACCTGGTGATGACGCTGACCGACCGCATCGTGGTGATGGAGTTCGGCACCAAGCTGATGGAAGGCACGCCGGCCGAGGTGCAGGCGAGCCCCAAGGTGCGGGCCGCCTACCTCGGTACCGAGCACTAGGCGCGGCCCGGCGGACCACCCCCTGCGCGCGACAACGAAGACGACATGACGACGCCCTTGCTCGACGTTCGCGACCTGCATGCCGGCTACGGCCGAGCCGAGGTCCTGCACGGCCTGAACCTGCAGGCCGCCCCGGGCAGCGTGGTGACCGTGATCGGCCCGAACGGGGCCGGCAAGTCCACGCTGCTGAATGCGCTGATGGGCGTGCTGCCCTCGCGCGGCGCGATCCAATACGACGGCGCCGAGCTCGCCGCCTACACGCTGGAGGACCGCGTGCTGCGCGGCATGGCGCTGGTGCCGGAGACGCGCGCGCTGTTCGGCACCATGCCGGTGGAGGACAACCTGCGTCTCGGCGGCTACCGGCAGGTCCGCCTCGGCCGGCGCGACACCGAGGAGGAGCTGGAGCGCGTCTACACCCTGTTCCCGCGCCTGCGCGAGCGGCGCAGCCAGCTGGCCGGAACGCTGTCCGGCGGCGAGCGCCAGATGCTGGCGGTCGGCCGCGCGCTGATGGGCCGGCCCGCGCTGCTGATGCTCGACGAACCCAGCCTCGGCCTCGCGCCGCTGGTGGTGCGCGACATCTTCACCACCATCGCCGCGCTGCGCAGCACCGGCGTCACCATCCTGCTGGTGGAGCAGAACGCGCGTGCCGCGCTGGAGGTGGCGGACTACGGCTACGTGCTGGAGATGGGCGAGTTCGCGCTGCACGGCCCGGCGGCCGAGCTGGCGCGCGACCCGCGCGTGATCGACACCTACCTCGGGGCCGCGCGCAGCGCGGCGGACGCCTGAACGCCCTCGGTCGCCCGGTGCCCGTGGCCGGCGACGCGCGTGCGGGCCGCCCGGTCCGCGAGCGGGTCGGCAGCGACGGGTCCGCCGAGTCCGCCGTGCCCGCGACCGCGGGGGACGCCGCGGGCGCCGGGCCGGAGCCAGGCACCGCCCACGGGCCCCGCGTGCCGTCGCCCGGCGGCCTGGACCAGTCGCGCCTCGCGCACCTGGTCGGCTATGCGGCCAGCCGCGCGTCGATCGAGCTGAAGAAGACCTTCGCCCGCCACCTCGGCCCGCTGGACCTGAAGGCGGTCGAGTTCTCGATCCTGGTGCTGGTGGCGTCCAATCCCGAGGTCAACCAGAAGCAGCTCGGCGACGCGCTCGACGTGTCGGCGCCGAACATGGCGGTGACGCTGGACCGCATGGTCGAGCGTGGCTGGGTGCAGCGTGAGCGCAGCACCCGCGACCGCCGGGCCGTGAACATCCGGCTGACCCCCGCGGGGGTGGACCTGGTCGCGCGGGCGGAGAAAATCGCACGCACCATGGAAAACCCGTCGCTGCGCATGCTGTCCTCCGCCGAACGAGCCCTGCTGATCGAGTTGCTGATGAAGGTGGCGGTCGTCCGCCACGCCGGCAAGGACCTCGGGTGAGCGCCGCGTCGCGGCTCGACGGCGCCGGCAGCGCCGCCGGGCGGGCGCGCCGGTCGCGCAACGCCGCGCAGCTGCCGCACGGCGCCGGTGCCCCGCACCCCGCCGTTGCGCTGGCCCTGGCCGCGGCCGTCGCCCCGTGGCTGGTCGGCGCGGCCCGTGCCGCCGACGCGGCCCCGCCGCCGGCGGCTGCGGCCGCGAGCGCAGCCGCCGGCGCCGCGGCCCCGGCCGATCCCCGCCTCACCGAATGCGCCGCGATCGGTCCGGCGGCGGACCGGCTGGCCTGCTACGACCGGCTGGCCGGCCGCGCGCCGGAAGAGCCGCCCGCCCAGACGCCGCCGGTCGCGGCCGGCGCCGCGTCGCCGGACCCCGCCGTGTCCGCCGCCTCCGCCGCCTCGCCGGCCGCCACGTCGGCGCTCGCGCCCAAGGGCGTGCCGGTGCCGGCCGCCGCGGCGGTGCCGGCCGGCCGCGGCAGCCTGCTGTCGAAGTACTGGGAGCTGGACGCCGCCGACCAGCGCGGCACCTTCAACTTCGTCGGCTACCGCCCCAGCTACGTGCTGCCGATCCACGTGACCAGCCGCATCAACCGGCAGCCGCAGTCGCCGACCCAGGCAGCGGTGCTGCTGCCGGACTACCGGCCGCTGGAAGCCAAGTTCCAGATCTCGCTTCGCACCAAGGTGGTGCAGGACGCGGGCCTCCCTGGCGGCGACCTCTGGCTGGCCTTCACCCAGCAGGCGATGTGGCAGATCTGGAACAGCAAGGATTCCAAGCCCTTCCGCAACACCGACTACGAGCCGGAGGCGATCTACGTCGTGCCGACGCCGGCGGCCTGGCGCGACAACCTGCCCGGGGGCTGGCGCTGGGAGTTCACGCAGTTCGGCCTCGCCCACCAGTCGAACGGCCAGTCGGACCCGCTGTCGCGCAGCTGGAACCGCGTCTACCTCGGCGCCGGCTTCGAGCGCGGCGACTGGTCGCTGGTCACGCGCTTCAAGCACCGCCTCGGCGAGCGCCTCGAGAGCGACAACAACCCCGACCTCGTGACCTGGCGCGGCCGCGCGGAGTTCCAGCTGAACTGGGCCTCGGGGCCGGCCACCGCGTCGCTGCTCTACCGGACGACGCTGCGCGACGGGCGCACCGGCGCGCTGCAGTTCGAGTGGACCTACCCCGTGCTCCCCAGCCAGCCGAACGGCCTGCGCTGGTTCGTGCAGGTCTTCCACGGCTATGGCGAAACCCTGACCGACTACAACTTCCGGCAGACCAGCTTCGGTGCTGGGGTTACTTTCATGCAGTTTTGACGAATCGGGGGTAACCCGGGTAATCTAGCGGGTTACCCGAATTCCGATCCGCCGCCGCGTCCACGCCCCGGTCGACACCGCTGGGCCGCGACACCCCCGGGCGCGTGCGGCACTCGCGCGACGGACTCGCCCGCCTCCCGGCGCGCGGCCGTCCGCCGTGGATGTCGATGCCGCTGCCACCGGGGGGTCCGGTGACACGTCCGGTTGCCGATCATCGCCGATCGGACGCCGGCCGGCGGCTTTGGATCCGGGCCCTCGACCCCATCTCCGAAGGCGAGTCCGCATGGTGCGGGCCGTTGTGGAAGCTGAATGAGCCACCTCAAGTCGATCCCCGCCGCGGCCGCCGCCGCACCCGTCCTGCCTCCCGTGGCCCCCCTCGCGACGGCCAAGCCGCTGCGCGTGAAGGTGCCGAAGTCGAAGGAGCGCGCGCTGATCCGGGAGTACGGCCTGGACTTCGCGACGCTGACGGAAGAGGAGTCGGCGCGGCGCCGCGCCGAGCTGAAGGCGCTGATCACGCTCGGCAAGACGCGCGGCTACCTGACCCAGCAGGAGGTGCACGACCACCTGCCCGACCGCCTGGTCGAGGCCGAGGTGATCGAGGCGACGATCCGCCTGCTCGGCGACATGGGCATCGGCGTCTACGAGCAGGCGCCTGACGACGCCACGCTGCTGGTGGCCGGCGGCTCGACCGGCGGCAGCAGCGACGAGGAGGCCGAGGAGGCCGCCGAGTCGGCGCTGTCCAGCGTCGATTCCGAGTTCGGCCGCACCACCGACCCGGTGCGCATGTACATGCGCGACATGGGCGCCTTCGACCTGCTGACGCGCGAGGGCGAGATCGAGATCGCCAAGCGCATCGAGGCCGGCCGCCAGGCCGCGCTGCTGGCCGCCTCCGAGGTGCCGGCGGTGGTCGCTGCGGCGCTCGAGCTGGCCGATGCGATCGCGCGCGGCGAGACCGAGATCTCCGAGGTGGTCGACGGCTTCGTGCTGGCCGACGAGGCCGACGACTACGTGGCCGAGGAAGACGTCGACGCCTTCGACGACGAGGACGAGGGCGCGGACGGCGCCGCGCCGGCGCTGTCGCGCCGCCAGAGCGAGCTGAAGGCCGAGGCGCTGCAGCGCTTCGCCGAGCTGCGCGAGGCCTTCGCGGCGCTGCGCGCCGCCTTCGAGGCCAAGGGCGTCGGCTCGCCCGCCTACCGCGCGGCGCAGCAGCGCGTCTCGCAGCACCTGGGCGGCTTCCGCTTCACGATCAAGGTCGGCGACCGCCTGGCCGAGGTGGTGCGCCAGCTGGTCGAGGACGTGCGCCGCTGCGAGCGCGAGGTGCGCAAGATCTGCGTCGAGCGCTGCGGCATGCCGCAGGCGCATTTCATCGCCAGCTTCCCGGCCCGCTCGCTGGACCTGGCCTGGGGCGAGGCCGAGGCGGCCAACCGCCGCTGGGGCGCCGTGCTGCGCCGCCAGCTGCCGGCCATCCAGGCGCAGCAGCGCCGCCTGGCCGAGCTGCAGGCGCGCGCCGTCGTGTCGCTGGACATGCTGAAGGCGACCGAGCGCCGCCTGCTGGCCGGCGAGCGCCAGACCCTGGACGCCAAGCGCGAGATGATCGAGGCCAACCTGCGCCTCGTGATCTCGATCGCGAAGAAGTACAACAACCGCGGCATGCAGTTCCTGGACCTGATCCAGGAAGGCAACGTCGGCCTGATGAAGGCGGTCGAGAAGTTCGAGTACCGCCGCGGCTTCAAGTTCTCGACCTATGCCACGTGGTGGATCCGCCAGGCCATCACGCGCGCGATCGCCGAGCAGGCGCGCACGATCCGCGTGCCGGTGCACATGATCGAGTCGATGAACAAGATCAACCGCGTCGCGCGGGTGCACCTGCAGCAGCACGGCGTCGAGCCCGACGCCGCGATGATCGCGGCCGAGCTGTCGATGCCCGAGGCCAAGGTGCGCCAGATCATGAGCATCGCCAAGGAGCCGATCTCGATGGAGATGCCGCTCGGCGAGGACGGCGAGGCCACGATCGGCGACATGATCGAGGACACCCAGCGCACCGCGCCGCTGCAGGCCGCGATGCAGGCGAACCTGCGCTCGGCCATCGGCGAGCTGCTCGAGGGCCTGAGCGTGCGCGAGGCGCAGGTGCTGCGCATGCGCTACGGCATCGACATGGCCAGCGACCACACGGTCGAGGAGGTCGGCAAGCAGCTGGACATGACGCGCGAGCGCATCCGCCAGATCGAGGCCAAGGCGATGCTCAAGCTGCGCCACCCGAGCCGCGCCGACCGCATCCGCACCTTCGCCGACAGCCTCTGAGCCCGTCGCGCCGGCCAGCGCGCCGGCCTGACGAGCGCGCCCGGTGCGCCGGGCATCGGTGCACGGCCGGCGGTCGCGCGGGCCTCAGCGCGACACCAGCGCCTGCAGGTCCCGCTCCGCCAGCGCCGGATCGCCGAGGTTGAGTGCGATCAGCCGCCGCAGGTGGGTCGCGCTGTCGAGGTCGAGCCCGGTGCAGGCGAGGCCGATCTCGCCGTCCTCGGCATGGCGCACGCTGACGGCCATCCGGATCGTCGGTGGCGCCTGCCGCGTCGTCTCGGTGACGCGGGTCAGCGGCGCCGAGGCCGCATCGTCCGGTCCGCCCAGCGGCAGCCACAGCAGGCCGTCCGTGCCGGGGGCCGGCAACGCGGCGCCGGCCTCGGGACGCACCAGCGCGCCGCGCACCGACAGGTCCAGCACCGTCACCGCCTGGCGCTCGCCGCCCAGCTTGAGCGCCGCGCCGGCGACGAAATCGACGCGCGCGGCACGCCGCCGCTCGCCGCTCACCGCGACGCCTCCCGCGGCGCGAGGATCGCCATCGTGAGCCGCGCGATGCAGGTCGGCTGCCCGCGCTCGTTCGACAGCTCGATCGACCACACGTGGGTGCTGCGCCCCACGTGCAGCGGGCGCGCGACGCCGTTCACCCAGCCGTCGGCCACGCTGCGCAGGTGGTTGGCATTGATGTCCAGGCCGACCGCCCGGTGCCCGGGAGGCGCCGAGAACGCGGCCCCGCAGGAGCCCAGCGTCTCGGCCAGCACCACCGACACGCCGCCATGCAGGATGCCCATCGGCTGGCGCGTGCGGCCGTCGACCGGGACCCGGCCACGGATGAAGTCGTCGCCGACCTCGAGGAATTCGATGCCGAGCCGCGGCACGGCGGTGTCGACGTGGATCTCGTTCAGGATCTCGATGCTCAGCGGGCGCGTCCACAGGGCGCTCATCGGGGGGTCTCCAGGGCAGGATCGGCCGGCCGCGGGGGCCGGTGGGCGGTCGAGTGTGCGCCAGTTTGCCGGCCGGGTCCTGCGGCGTGCTGCCGGCGGCCCCGCCCCGGGCAAGGGCACCCCATCAGGCTGGCTGCGCGCGCAGCGGCGCGGTCCGCCACAGCCCGAGCAGCAGCAGGCCGGCGGCCAGCCAGAGCACCGCCGGCGCCCAGGCCAACAGGCCCGCGAGCGGCCCTGCGGCGCCCGGGCCGGCGGCCGCCGACACGCCGCCGAGCACCGCGCCGAGCCGCAGCAGCGCGGCCAGCGCGAGCACCGAGGACAGCGCCCCGCTGCTGCGGCCCTCGCGGCCGGTGTGGCCGTAATCCAGCGCGGCCGCGAAGGCGCTCATCAGCAGCCCCGACCAGGCCAGCCCGGCGAGCGCCTGGGCTGCCACCAGCGCCGGCAGGCTGCCGGCCAGCGCCGCGGCGAGTGCCGCGCCGGCGGCCAGCAAGGCACTGGCCCCGGTGACGGCGAAGCCGCCATGCCGCTTCGTCGCCAGGCTGGCCGGCCACAGCCCGAGGTTGAAGCCGACCCAGAACACCGGCGCCAGCGAGGCCAGCGCCTCCGGCGACGCGAAGCGCAGGTACATCGGCGTGCTGTTCAGGAAGACGTGCAGCTGGAAGGCCAGCGCGGCCAGCACGGCCGCGGCCAGCGCGGCAGGCCAGGGCGGCCGGGGCGCCGGGGGCAGGCCGGCCGGCGCGGCGGCCGGCGCCGTGCCGGTGGCCTCGCGCACGCGCAGCAGCACCCTCTCGGCCCAGACGATGCCGGCCGTGGCCAGCACCACGGCCAGGCCGGCGAGTGCGAACGGCAGCCGCGGATCGCGCTCGCGCAGCGCCAGGCCGAGGTAGGGCGCGAGTGCGGCCGCCAGGCCGAGGCCGAGCATCGACAGCGCCAGCAGCCGGGGCTGGCTGGGCCGCGCGGCATAGCGGCCGATCAGGTTCATCGGCGGCGCGCGCAGCGCCGCGGAGCCGACCGCCCACACCAGCGTCGCCGCCACCAGCAGCGCGGGCGAGCCCGCGGGCGACACGATCGGCATCAGCACGAAGGCCGCGCCGGACACCGCGGTGGCCGCGAGCACCGCCGGCCCGAAGCGCCGCGTGGCGTCGGCGATGCGGTCCGAGGCGATGCCGCAGGCGTAGTCGGCCACCAGGAAGACCGCCTGGTCCAGCACCAGCAGCCAGGGCACCGCGGCCTTCGGCAGCCCGGCCTGGGCCGCCAGCTGCGGCAGGTAGAGCACGTACACCGTCCAGCTCAGCGCGAAGAAGAACTGCACCAGCGCGAGGCACAGGCCGACGTGGCGGGGAACGGTGGACGTCATGGGCAGCGGGAGGGGCCGGCGGCCAGGCCAGCATACGGGCCGCGGTGCAGCCCGTCCAGGGGCCGCGGCGCCCCGCGCGGCCCCACCGGCACGCGGCATTCCGCTATCGAATCCCCCTAGGCGGGGGGCGTCAGCGATCCGTCAGAATCGCCCCCCGTCTTCGGAGCGAATCGATGGAAAAGACTTGGCTCAAGCAGTACCCCGCCGGTGTGCCGGCGGAGATCGACGTGGCGCAGTACACGTCGCTGGTGGGACTGCTGGAGGAGAGTTTCGCCAAGTACCGCGACCTGCCGGCCTACAAGTTCATGGGCAAGTCGATCAGCTACCGCCAGGTCGACGAGGCCTCGCGCGCGCTTGCCGGCTGGCTGCAGGCCCAGGGCCTCGCCAAGGGCGACCGCGTGGCGCTGATGATGCCCAACGTGCCGCAGTACCCGGTGGCGGTGGCCGCGGTGCTGCGCGCGGGCTACGTCGTCGTCAACGTGAACCCGCTGTACACGCCGCGCGAGCTCGAGCACCAGCTGAAGGACTCGGGCGCGAAGCTGATCATCATGGTCGAGAACTTCGCGGCCACGCTGCAGCAGGTGATCGCCAGCGTGCCGACGAAGAAGGTCGTGCTGACGGCGCTCGGCGACATGCTGGGCTTCCCGAAGCGGCTGATCGTCAACTACGTCGTGCGCAACGTGAAGAAGATGGTGCCGGCCTACCAGCTGCCGGGCGCCGTGCGCTTCAACGAGGCGCTGGCCCAGGGCGCGGGCCTGCCGGTCCAGGCGCCGTCGCTCGGCCCCGACGACATCGCGGTGCTGCAGTACACCGGCGGCACCACCGGCGTCAGCAAGGGCGCGGTGCTGCTGCACCGCAACCTCGTCGCCAACGTGCTGCAGTCCGAGGCCTGGTACCAGCCGGCGCTGAAGAAGATCCCGGCCGGCGAGCAGATCGTGACGATCTGCGCGCTGCCGATCTACCACATCTTCGGCTTCAACACGAACATGATGCTGGGCATGCGCATGGGCGGGTGCAACATCCTGATCCCGAACCCGCGCGACCTGCCGGCCGTGTTCCAGGCGCTCGCGAAGGAGCGCTTCCACAGCTTCCCCGCGGTCAACACGCTGTTCAACGCGATGGCCCACCACGCGGACTTCGGCACGGTGGACTGGAGCCACCTGAAGATCTCCGTCGGCGGCGGCATGGCGGTGCAGAGCGCCACCGCCAAGATCTGGCTCGAGAAGACCGGCTGCCCGATCGTCGAGGGCTACGGCCTGTCGGAGACCTCGCCCTCGGCCACCTGCAACCCGGTCGACAGCACCGCCTTCAGCGGCAACATCGGCCTGCCGATGCCGAACACCGAGCTGACGCTGCTCGACGACGACGGCCGCGAGGTGCCACTGGGCACCCCCGGCGAGATCGCGATCCGCGGCCCGCAGGTGATGGCCGGCTACTGGCAGCGCCCGGACGAGACGGCCAAGGTGATGACCGCCGACGGCTTCTTCCGCACCGGCGACATCGGCGTGGTCGACGAGCGCGGCTACTTCAAGATCGTCGACCGCAAGAAGGACATGATCCTGGTCAGCGGCTTCAACGTCTACCCGAACGAGGTCGAGGACGTGGTCGGCCAGATGCCCGGCGTGCTCGAATGCGCCGCGGTCGGCGTGCCCGATGCGAAGGCGGGCGAGGCGGTGAAGCTGGTGCTGGTGCGCAGCGACCCGAATGTCAGCGAGGCCGACGTGCGGGCCTACTGCGAGGCCAACCTGACGGGCTACAAGCGGCCGAAGATCGTGGAATTCCGCAACGAGCTGCCGAAGACGCCGGTCGGGAAGATCCTGCGCCGCGAGCTGCGCGACAAGTAGCCCCGGCCGGCGCGCGCCGTGCGCGCGCCTAGACTCCGGGGCATGCCCGCCCCGCGTGCCCGACCCTGGCCCTGGCGCCTGCTGCGCGGGCTGCTGCTCGGCCTGGCGGCGTTGCTGCTGGCCCTCGGCCAGTGGGGCTGGGAGCCGCTGGTGGCGGCGCTCGGACGCCTGGCCCGCTGGCCGCCCTGGGCCCGCCTCGAAGGCCGCATCGCGCGGCTGCCGCCGCGCTTCGCCGCCGCCGTCTTCCTCGCGCCCTCGCTGCTGCTGGTCCCGGTCAAGCTGATGGCGCTGTGGGCCATCGAGCGCGGCCATCCGTTGATCGGCCTCGCGGTGGTGCTGCTGGCGAAGGCGGCCGGCACCGCGCTGGTCGGGCGGCTGTTCGTGCTGACCGAGCCCCAGCTGGTGCAGCTGCGCTGGTTCGCGCGGGCGCTGGCCTGGTGGCGCGCCACCCAGGCGCGCTGGCATGCGTGGGTGGCCGCCTGGCCGCCGTGGCGGGCGCTGCGGGCGCGCGTCGCCGCGTGGCGTCGGGTCTGGCGGCGCTGGCGCCGCGAGGCGGGGCCGCCGGCGGGCTGACGGCGCCGCCCGCAGGCGTGCGCCCGTTCCCCGCCGTCCGGCCCGGTGCCGCGGGCTTCCTGCGCGATCATCCAGGTCCCGAGTCGCTGCCCGTCCTGCGCCCATGGCCGTCCGCATCCACGTCCCCGATCCGCTCGCCGCCGGCCTGAGCCTGGCGCTGCCACCCGGGCCCTCGCGCCACCTGCAGGTGCTGCGCCTGCAGCCGGGCAGCGCGCTGCGCCTGTTCGACGGCCGCGGCGGCGAATGGTCCGCGCAGGTCACGCGCATGGGGCGCCAGGTGGTCGAGGTCGAGGTCGGTGAGCACCTGCCCGTCGAGCGCGAGCTCGCCGCCGAGGTGACGCTGGCCGTCGGGATGCCGGCCAACGAGCGCATGGACACGCTGGTCGAGAAGGCGGTCGAGCTCGGCGTGGCGGCGATCCAGCCGCTGGTCTGCGAGCGCTCGGTGCTGCGCCTGGCCGGTGAGCGGGCCGAGCGCAAGGCCGCGCACTGGCAGGCGGTGGCGGTGGCCGCGAGCGAGCAGTGCGGCCGCAACCGGGTCGCCGCGGTGGCGCCGATCCGACCGCTGGCCGACTGGCTGCGCGGGCTGCCGCCGCCGCACGGGGCGCATCGCGCCGTGCTCAGCCTGCGCGAGGCCCGCCCCTGGGCGGCCGCCGCCGCGGCCGCGCCGACCGGCGCCCGCTGGTGCGTGCTGAGCGGGCCGGAAGGGGGGCTGACGCCCGCCGAGGAGGAGGCCGCGGCGGCCTGCGGCTTCGCCGCCGTCTCGCTCGGCCCGCGCGTGCTGCGGGCCGACACCGCGCCGCTGGCGGTGCTCGGCTGGTTCGGCCTGGCAGCCGGCGGCTGACGCGGGCCACGGGGAACGGGCCCGGGCTCGGGACGCGGCGCGCGCGCCGCGGACACCCGCGGGCCGCGGGCCGGGGCGACGCCCGGCGCCCGGCGCCGCCCCGTACACTGGCCGCCAATCCACCTCCAGGGGAAGCGTGATGGGCTTGTTCGATGCAGTGGCCGGGGCACTCGGCGGCGCGGCGCAGGGCCGCGGAGGGCAGGGTGGCGATGCGCTCGGCGCGGCGCTCGGCGGCCTGCTCGGCGGCGGCCAGGGCGGCGGCGGCCAGGCGGCGCTGATCAGCGCGGTGCTCGGCCTGCTGGCCCAGGGCGGCGGCCTGTCGGGGCTGCTGGAGAAGTTCCAGCGCGGCGGCCTCGGCGACGTGGCCGGCTCCTGGGTCGGCCCGGGCGCGAACCTGCCGGTGTCGGCGCAGCAGCTCGAGTCCGTGCTCGGCGGGGACCTGCTGGGGCAACTGGCCGGCCAGCTGGGCCTCTCGCCGCAGGCCGCCGGCGAGCAGCTCGCGCAACTGCTGCCCCAGGCGGTCGACCAGCTGACGCCCGAGGGCCGCCTGCCCGACCAGGACCCGCTGGCCGGCGGGCTCGGGGACATCGGGGCGATCCTCGGCCGCTTCGGCGGACGCTGAGGCGCGGCGGCGTCCGCCGCGGCGGCGGGCGCTGGGGCGCGGCGTCGTCCGCGTCGCGAGGGTGCGAGCGGCTGCGGTGCCGGCGCCGCGGGTCAGCCGCCGGCCGCTTCGCCGGGCGGCGGGGCCGCGGCCTCCTCGGCCGATCGCTGCAGCCCGGTCCCCGGCGCGCCCGCGCGCATCGAGCCGGCGACCAGGTCGAAGCGGTACAGCCGGCACTCGATCGGGCCGTTCCACATCGGGATGCGGCGCGCCGCCTTCAGGCGCATCGCGCCGGGCAGCGCCGGGTCCGGGCTGAGCACCCAGGCGGTCCAGCCGCCGGGGTGGCGGGTGTAGGCCTGCTTCCAGTGCGCGGCCAGCCGTGCGTGGAAGTCGTCGGCGAGACGGCGGTTGTCGTCCGGCGGCGCCTCGGCGACGTGGGCCGGCGCGCGGCCAGCGCCGGGCCGCTGCGCCGCGCCGGCCTCGCGCGCGCCGCGCCCGGCGCGGCCGGCCACCTCGATGCGCTCGCCGTAGGGCGGGTTGACGATCAGCGTGCCGGGCAGCGCCGGCGGCAGCGCCGGCGCCGGGCGGTCCAGCGCATCGCCGCCGTTGAAGCGGATCGCGTCGGCCACGCCGGCGCGCTCGGCATTGCGCCGCGCGAAGTCGACCATCCGGAAGGAGACGTCGCTGGCGTGGATCGGCACCGTGCTGGCGTGCACCCGGGCCCGCGCCTCGGCCTTCAGGGCCTCCCAGTCGGCCCGCGTGGCGGCATCGACGAAGGGCAGCAGCCGCTCGAAGGCGAAGCGGCGCTGCAGGCCCGGCGCGATGCCGCAGGCGATCTGCGCCGCCTCGATCGCGATCGTGCCCGAGCCGCAGCAGGGGTCGTGCAGCGCGCCGCCGGCCTCGGGGCGGCCCCGCCAGCCCGCGGCGGCGAGCAGCGCGGCGGCGAGCGTTTCCTTCAGCGGCGCGTCGCCGGTGTCCTCGCGCCAGCCACGCTTGAACAGCGGCTCGCCGGAGCTGTCGACGTAGAGCGCGGCACGCTCCGGGCCGAGGTGCAGCAGCAGCGGCGCATCGGGGTGGCGGGTGTCGACGCTGGGGCGCTCGCCGGTGGCCTCGCGCATCGCGTCGCAGACCCCGTCCTTGATGCGCAGCGTCGCGAAGTTCAGGCTGCGCAGCGGGCTGCGCGTGGCGGTGGTGTCGACGCGGATCGTGTGCCGCGCCGTGATCCACTGCGTCCAGTCGACCGAGCGCGCCAGCGCGTAGAGGTCGTCCTCGTGCGCGTACGGCCCTTCCGCCACCTCGACCAGCACGCGCTGCGCGAGCCGCGAGCCGAGGTTCAGCCGCATCACCTCCGCCGGGCCGCCGTCCAGCCCGACGCCGCCGCGCTGCCGGCGCAGCGCGCTGCCCGGCAGCAGCTCGGCGACCTCGGCCGCCAGCCAGTCCTCGACGCCCGCCGCGCAGGGCAGGAACAGCGGCAGGCTCACAGCGTCTTGCGCAGGTTCGCCGGCGCGATCTTCAGCGCCTCGCGGTACTTCGCGACGGTGCGCCGCGCCACCTGGATGCCCTGCTCCTCGAGCATGCTGGAGAGCTGGCTGTCCGACAACGGCCGCGCCGGGTCCTCGGCCGCAACCAGTTGCTTGATCAGCGCCCGCACCGCGGTGCTGGAGGCGTTGCCGCCGGCATCGGTGTTCAGCGACGAGCCGAAGAAGTACTTCAGCTCGAAGGTGCCGAAGGGCGTGGTCATGTACTTCGCGGTGGTCACGCGCGAGATCGTCGACTCGTGCAGGCCCAGCTCGTCGGCGATCTCGCGCAGCACCAGCGGCTTCATCGCGATCTCGCCATGCGTGAAGAAGCTCTTCTGCCGCTCCACGATGGCCTGCGAGACGCGCTGGATGGTGTCGAAGCGCTGCTGGATGTTCTTCATGAACCAGCGCGCCTCCTGCAGCCGCGAGCTCAGCCCGGCGTGCGCGCCCTGCGCGGCCTGGCCGCGCCCGCCGCGTTGCTGGCGGATCGCCTGGGCATACAGGTCGTTGATGCGCAGCTTGGGCATCACGTCGGGGTTGAGCACCACCTTCCAGCCGCGGCCCGCTTTCTGCACGATCACGTCCGGCACGATGATGTTCGCCTCGGCGCGGGTGAAGGGCCGGCCCGGCTTGGGCTCGAGCCCGGCGATCAGCTGCTGCGCCTCGCGCAGCAGGGCCTCGTCGGCGCCGGTGGCGGCCGTCAGCCGCTTCATGTCGCGCCGCGCCAGCAGCTCCAGGTGCGACTTGCAGACGATGATCGCGAGCACCTGCGCCTCGCTGCGTGGCCGGGCGCGCAGCTGCAGGCACAGGCACTCCGCGAGGTTGCGCGCGCCCACGCCGGTCGGCTCCATGCTCTGCAGCCACTTCAGACCGCAGCGCAGCCGGTCCAGCAGGTCCTCGCGCGCCTCCTCGTCGTCGACCAGCTGGGCGGCGATCTCCTCCAGCGGGTCGGCCAGGTAGCCGTCCTCGTCCAGGGATTCGATCAGCACGTGCACCGCCGCGGCGTCGGCCGGCGACAGCCGCAGCCCCAGCAGCTGCTCGCGCAGGTGCTCCTGCAGGCTCGGTCCGCCCGCGCTGCGGTCGATCGCCTCGAACTCGCCGTCGTCGCTGCCGGCCGAGCCCGACGCGCTGCTCGGCGTCTCGCGGATGCCGTCGAAGTCGTCGTGCTCGGTGCCGTTCTCCCAGTCCTCGCGCTCCGTGGCGCCGAACTCCGCCGCGTCCACCGGCGCCGCCTCGTCCGCCGCCTCGCTGCCCCCCTCCGCCGCCCGCTCCGTCTCGCGCTCGCCCGCCCGCTCCGCCGCGCTCAGCCGCTCCGCCAGCGGCTCGTACGGCGCGCCGTTGTCGTCCTCCGGCTCCAGGAAGGGGTTCTGCTCGAGCATCTGCTCGACCTCCTGGTGCAGCTCCAGCGTCGACAGCTGCAGCAGCCGGATCGACTGCTGCAACTGCGGCGTCAGCGCCAGGTGCTGCGACAGCCGGACCTGCAACGACGGCTTCACCGCAGCGCCCCCCGCAGCCAGCGACGATGCGCCTGATCGCCGCCGGCCATCGAAACGCTCCCGACCCGAGCCGTGCCCCGAGGCCCGGTG
>NZ_BBYR01000049.1 GCF_001293525.1 Pseudideonella sakaiensis
CACTCCGCAGGGGCGAGTGTGGTTAGGTTTCTCAGCAGCCTGTTAAGCGTCAGGTGCTCTGAAGTTTGGGCCACGGAAGTGTGGTGAAGGAATCCAAGAAAACTCTATATCTTTCCATGATCACAATTGATCGGCCGCTGTCCTCTGCCAATGTGCGCAGTGAAGAAAGATTCTCGAAGTTGGTTCTAGTAATTCCGTCTAACGCTTCTCTACCTTTTCGTTCCAGAATGGGCTTTTGGCTAAGCAAATGAATGGTTATCGACGCTCGCAACGACGACTTCTTAATTGCTAACGCAGCAGCCTCTGCCATTCTTGCGCGCCAATCTCGCTTTGACTCCGCAACAAGTTTCATAAGTAACCTTATGCCGACGACTACAAGCGCAGGCGGCATGATTGTAGACACGATACTTGCGACGGCGCCCAGGCCTGCGATACCTGCGGCTCCCGACATCAGGCTGACTCCTCCAACGCCACTAAACGCAGCTACCCCGAACAGGCCCATAGCTGAGTTCCTGATTTCGCTGTCTGCGTCAATATATTTTAGGCCATCAAAATCTTTAATGGCGTTGCCAAGGGCGTCCATTGATTGGTAGTTTTCGTTGAGTGCGCCTTGTATTTGAGATATTGCTTGGCTAACCAATCCTTGAACTTCCTTGTTGATATGCTCCGCAAGAACAATCCCGCATGTCTTGCTGGCCAGTTCTTTGTCGTCATCTAATCGAAAGCGTTGCTCGATGAGTGTCTGAAGGATCGCGGGATTTTCGAGTGAATTAAAGAGGATGGCCAGATTGCTTTCCAGCGTGTCAAAAGCAATGGTGGAAACCATTGGCAGTTTGTCCCGCGCTGCCCTCACGGACTTCTCGGCGGCTGGGAGCGTTTCTGACTCGAGTTTGGCTAGGGCGGCGTGCAGCGCTTCCTGTTTCTTCGAAAGCGCTGCAATGTTCTTGGAGCGCACGTTTATTGATTCGATTACGGATTCCTTCAGCAATTTAATCCGATAGTCGAACCGCTCTCTAAATATCGCTGGCGCTTCTTCTTCAAGTAGCGTCTTGAGTTTCGTCCTGCCAACGCTCCAGGAACGCGTGTTCACTTTTGCCGCCCATTCCGCTGGTGTTGGCTGATAAAACGCAAGCGAACTCAGTTGACTTACCGGCCAGCCTAGTTTCTCCTCAAATGTGGCTAGGGCGCGTGGCAAGTCGATCAAGGGTCGACCAGGGTCGACGCATTTAGTAATGACCAGGCGAATAAGAGAGATATGTGGTGCCTTTTTAATCCAGTCATCAAGTACCCCCTTGTCCGTTCCGGCAAGAATATAGTCCTGCGGCATCAGCAGAAACAGCAGGCTGTTAGTATTGGAATCTAGGGCGGCTTCTAACTCAGTCCTTGCGGCCATTGTGTCTTCACTATTGTCGCCAAGGCCGGGTAAATCCAATATATCGTAGTTCTGAAGTATAGACGCATCGTCATAGATGATAATTAGGCCTATATCATCTGTTGATAGAGCGGTATCCGTAGTTGAATTATGGGTGTATGCGTCTAGAAGTTCTGGGTCGCCAGCTTCAACAGGAGTAAAGGGCAAACCAAGCTTAGCTTGAGCAGATTCAGCACGAGAAACCACGTATGTTGTTCTGCCGCTACCCGGTTCATGGTGGCTACCGATATGCCTTACCAGAGTTGGTATTTTGGATACCGCCAACCGCCCTGTCGGCAGCAAACTCTTGCCAAGTAATGAGTTTGCGAAGGTCGACTTTCCGGCGTCGCGTGATCCAACGAGATTTATCACCGGCCTGCTAAAGGAAGATCGAATCGCCTCTACGATTGCCGGCCTTGTCGGTACCTTGGATAGGCCAACATTTTCGTCGATTGGCGGCTGCGGAAGTGACTTAGCCAGATCACATAATTTGTCGCGTACTGCATAAATGTCAGCAAAGGGATTTGCCAACTCTAGGCCTGGAGTTTGTATGTCAAGATAGCCAAGCGCCTCAAAGTAAAGAGTCAAATCTTCTGCGGTAGCTGTCCCTGGGTCACTTTCCCAGCGACTAATGGTCGATTCCGAAATTTGAACGCCATTCGCTACAAAATACTCCGCAACCTGCTTTTGAGTGATCTTGCTACGTTCGCGCATCCGCTTGAGATTGATTGCGGACAGCCTCCGAAGACTATTTAGTATAGCCAGACTCATTCCAGTATTCCGAGAACGGTAGCTGTAATCGTATGCCCGGCGATGGCCCAGGCGCCCTTGTCGGCAATTGGTCTGCACCAGTCAACGAAATCTGTGATCACAGAATGCGTATCGTCGACTCCGCTAGTCTGGCAAAAGTCGTTGGTTGAAAACGTGTTTTGCTCAAGCGCCGGCCAGTATGCTGTATCGGTGATTTTCTGATCTGTCATAGCCTCGTGCTCCTAGTTGGCGTCACCCGAAGAGGTGTCGCAATAGCCAATCTTGCCGCATTCATAGGCGCCACTCATGTCCACGGGATCTGGACAGTCATTTAGACATGCACATTCGCCGACCGAATCGATAAAGTAATCGGTAGCTACGCCGATGAAGGGCCCTGAGATAGCTCCGCCGGTAACACCAGCAAAAACACCGGCGGCGTCGCCGGTGCGGTCATAAAGATCGAAACAGGTGTCGTTATCCATGGAAAGCCTCGCTAGAGTGAAGAAGAACATTGAGGAAGACAGAGCCCGCGCAGCTTCCGGCGCCGCTAACGAAGGCCATGTAGGAAGGATCAGGCCGCGGCGGCGGCGGTGGTACGAGTGCTGGGTTCTGGACAGCCCGGCCGTCCTGTGTGCGCAAGATGATCTGCATGAAGTCGTTCCTCTCATCGTGGGCCGCGACACCTGTTTGGTGCAACGTGACGACAGTGTAGATCGACCTTGCATCCGGTGCAAGAGCTTTCATGAGAGCGGGGCCTGTGCAGGCCTAAGTGTTTGCCCTATGGCTTTTTGGCGCGGCGCCAGTGCGTCTAGCTGTTGGGTCCGGCCTTCGAGCTCGTAGGAAAGGCACGGGCGCAGGCCTTGGGTCCTTGTCCAGCGGTCTGAGAGCAGCTCTCACCGCGGCGGCCACACACCGAGGACTCCGGAGTTCGACACCAACCGCTGTAAGTCCTTGATCCGTATAGGGCAGCCCTT
>NZ_BBYR01000050.1 GCF_001293525.1 Pseudideonella sakaiensis
CAAATCCTCGCCATAGCCCGAGCTATGGCTGCGGTTTGCGCCTTGATTGCACCCGTTTGCGGCGCCCGCTCGGACGCGCCGGGTTCATTCACAGCTTCTGAGCGGCCCGGCGGGCGATCGGTCGGCGCTGCGCCGCGCCGCGCGCGGCTGCGCCGCGGCCGCGGCCGCGGGATCAGCGCCGCTCGAGCGGCCGGGCCGGGTTCCCGACCACGGTGGTGTCCGGCGCCACGTCGCGCGTCACCACCGCCCCCATGCCGACGACGGCGCCGCGCCCGATGCTCAGCGGCCGCCCGCGCGGCTCCCCCGGGCGCAGCAGCGCGCCGGTGCCGATGTAGCAGTGCGCCTGCAGGTGCACGTTGCCGTTGCAGCTGACGCGCGGCGCCAGCGTCACCCAGTCCTCCACCACGCAGTCGTGCGCGATGTAGCTGTAGAGGTTGGCGTGGACGTGCCGGCCGATCACCACGTTCGAGGTGACGGTGGTGTGGGCGCACAGGATGCTGCCGTCGCCGATGCGGTTGGCGTCGTAGACGGTCGCGTTCGCCGCCAGCAGCGTCATCGGGCGGGCGCCGCGCGCCTCGCAGCGCTCGGCGATCGACTGGCGTGCCGCCGAGTCGGCGATCGCGACGGCGAAGCCGCGCTCGCGCGCCGCGGTGGCGAAGAAGGCGTCCTCGGAGAGGATCGGCAGCCCGTTGGCCGCGTCGGCGACGGGCTGCGTCTCGACGAAGACCAGGGTCCAGCCGCTGGACTCCAGCTGCTGGCGGGCGATCGGCATCACCTCGCGGGCGAAGCCGCCGGCGCCGTAGAGTCCGAACAGGCGGGGGGGCATGGGCGGGTCCTCCGGGAGGCTCGGGGCGGCGCGGGTGGGCCGCCGTGGGGTCACACGGGCGTCAGGCCGCCGGCAGCGCGGCGGCGGCCAGCGCGGCCGCCGGGCGGGCGATGCGCGCGGCGCCGCTGCCGGTCGCGGCCGCAGCGGCTGCGCCGGCGCGCGCCCGGGCCGGGCGCGCGGCGCGCACCGGGCGCTTCGCCTGGTCGCGCAGCAGGCCGGCGACGCGGTCCACCTCGGCATCGTCCAGCGACGGGTAGATCGGCAGGCACAGCACCTGGTCCGAGACGGCGCGCGCCACCGGCAGGCGCTGCGGGTCGGCCGAGGGCAGGCCGCGGTACATCGGGAAGTCGGAGATCAGCGGGTAGAAGTAGCGCCGGCTCATCACCCGTGCGGCCTTGAGGGCTTCGTAGACGGCGTCGCGCGGGGTGCCGAAGTCCGGGCCGATCAGCACCGGGAAGTACGAATGGTTGGGCACCGTGTCCGGCAGCGGCTCGAGCAGCCGCAGGCCGGGCACGCCGGCCAGGTGGGCCCGGTAGCGTGCCTCGATCGCGCCGCGGCGGCGGATCGCCGCGTCGACGTGGCCGAGCTGCAGCAGGCCGAGCGCCGCGTTGAACTCGCTCATCTTGCCGTTGATGCCGGTGGCCACCACCGTGGTCTCGTTGACGAAGCCGAAGTTCTTCAGGTGGTCGATGCGCTGCTTGGTCTTCGCGTCCGGCGAGATGATCGCGCCGCCCTCGAAGGTGTTGAACACCTTGGTGGCGTGGAAGCTGAGCACCGACAGGTCGCCGTGGTTCAGCACGCTGCGCGGGCGGCCGTTCTCCAGGCGCTGCACGCCGAAGGCGTGGGCGGCGTCGTAGATCAGCTTCAGGTCGTAGTCGTCGGCGATACGCTGCAGCGCCGCCACGTCGCAGGGGGTGCCGTAGCAGTGGATCGGCAGGATCGCCGTGGTGGCGGGCGTGATCGCCGCCTCGACCTGGCGCGGGTCCAGGTTCAGCGTCACCGGGTCGATGTCGACGAACACCGGCTTGATGCCGTTCCACATCAGCGAGTGGGCGGTGGCGACGAAGGAGTAGGGCGTGGTGATCACCTCGCCGGTGATGCGCAGCGCCTGCAGCGCGGTGACCAGCGCCAGCGTCGCGTTCGCGAACAGCGAGATCTGCGGCACCCCCAGGTGCTCGGCCAGCGCGGCCTCGAAGCGCTGGTGGAAGGGCCCGTTGTTGGACAGCACGCGCGTGTCCCAGATCTCCCGCAGGTAGGGCAGGAACTCCTCGAGCGGCGGCAGCTCGGGCCGGGTGACGTACAGCGGTTTCGGGTCGGACATCGGGCAATCCCTCGGCAGCCCGGCGCCGGTGCGCGCCAGGTGGCGGCTCGGCGGGGCTTGGGTCGATGTTCGCGCGATCGGCGCCGGCCGAAGCGGGGAATTGGGCCGGAAAGCCGGGCCTTCCGGCGCCACGGCGCCGGGATCGTCGCCCGTCAGGCGTCGTTGTAGTTCGGGAACAGGCGCTGGATCTGCGGCGACTGCGGCTGCGGGAAGCGGATCCCGGTGCCGGCCAGCGCCTGCTCCAGCACCATGCGCAGCATCGCGCGCGGGTAGCGCTGGCCGCCGCGCGCTTCGCCGGACCAGTAGTACAGGTGGTTGGCCAGGTAGCGCGTCAGCTGCACCTTGCTCATCGGCAGCCGGCCGGCCGATTCGTGCAGCAGTGCGAGCAGGGTCTCGATCTCGACCTGGGTGCCGCCGAGGCAGAAGGCGTCGCCGCTTTGCAGCAGGCCGGCGTAGTTGAGGTGGATGTCGGAGCAGTCGTCCATGAAGTGGCCGGCGCTGACCAGCCAGTCCTCCTGCACCGGCGTCAGGCCGCTGCGGCTGGCCAGCGCATGGTTCGGGCCGCCGACCGGCCGGGTGTGGCGGATCGGCGTGGCGTCGATGATCGCCAGCCGGCCCAGGCTGCTCATGCGCGGCCACAGGCCGTCCAGGCCGTAGCCGCTGGCATTGCCGGCCAGCGTCGGCAGCACGCGCGCCAGCATGGCCTGCGACAGCACCGGCGCCATGATCTCGACGAAGTTCGTGAAGCGCAGCTGGAAGCCGGCGTGCTGCAGCGTGATCGCGTGCGAGAAGTAGGAGTCCGGGGTCAGCGCGGGCTGCGCCAGCTCCAGCCCCAGGTCCTCGCAGACCGCGAACATCCGCGCCACGCCCGCCGGGTCGCACAGCAGGTCGTCGTCGGGCAGCCAGACGTAGCGGTAGCCGGCGATCTGCGCGGCGTGCACGAGCAGCGTCTGCTCCAGGCCCGGCCACTTCGGGCCCTTCTGCAGGTGCACGAAGGCCGCGCCCGGGGCCTCCGGCGGGGTGTCGCCGAACCACGAGAGCGCGTAGTCGAAGGGCAGCTGCTCGATGCCCTGCACCGCATGCGGGTGCAGCGACTTCGGGCCGGCGCGGAAAAGGGCGAGGAAGGGCTTCATCGACAGGCTCCGGGTCAGGCGGCCTCGAGCGCCGCGGCCGAGGGCTGCAGCAGCCGCTCGCACAGCGCGAGCGCCGCGGCGACCACCTGGTCCATGTTGTAGTAGCGGTACTGGGCGAGGCGGCCGATGAAGTGCACCTGCGTCTCGGCCTCGGCCAGCGCCTGGTAGCGCTTGAACAGCGCCTCGTTGGCCGGGCGCGGGATCGGGTAGTAGGGCTCGCCGTCGTCGCAGGGGTACTCGCGCACCAGCGCGGTGCCGCCGTGCACCTGCCCCGTCAGGTGCTTGAACTCGGTGATCCGCGTGTAGGCGTGGTCGTTCGGGTAGTTGACGGTGCCCACCGGCTGGAACCGGTCGCAGTCCGTGCGGTGCTCGTGCTCGAAGCGCAGCGAGCGGTAGGGCAGGCGGCCGTGGCGGTGCCCGTAGTACTCGTCGATCGGGCCGGTGAAGATCAGGCGCTCGGCGGCGTGGCGTGCCGGGTCGTAGGCGACGCCGGTCTCGACCTGGATCCGCGGGTGGTCGAGCAGGCGGGCGAACATCCGGGTGTAGCCGTCCTGCGGCATGGCCTGGAAGCGGTCCGTGAAGTAGCGGTCGTCGTCGTTGCAGCGCGTCGGGATCCGTGCGGCCACGCCGGCCGACAGCTCGGCCAGGTCCAGGCCCCATTGCTTGCGGGTGTAGCCCCGGAAGAAGCGCTCGCACAGGTCGCGGCCGACCGAGTTCAGCACCACGTCCTCCGAGCTGCGCAGCGGCTCGCGCGGCTCGCGCACCCGCTCGAGGAAGGCGGCCACGCCGGCCTCGTCCAGGTCCAGCCCGTACAGCGCATTGATGGTGCGCCGGTTGATCGGCATCGGGTAGGCCTCGCCGCTCGCCGCATCGGGCACCGCGAGCACGCGGTGCTCGTAGGGCCGCCAGGCGGTGAAGCGCGACAGGAAGTCCACCACCTTGTCGCTGTTGGTGTGGAAGATGTGCGGGCCGTACTCGTGCACCAGCAGGCCGTGCTCGTTCGGCCGGTCGTAGGCATTGCCGGCGATGTGCGGCCGCTTGTCGATCACGCGCACCGGGTGGCCGGCGTCGGCGAGGCGGCGGGCGCAGGTGGCGCCGGCGAAGCCGGCACCGACGATCAGGGTGTCCATGGGGTGTCCTCCTCGCGCGGGATGGGATCGGGCGGCCGGGCCGCTCAGGCGGCGCGCAGCGCCGGCGCAGGCGTCCCGGCCGGCGCGGGCTCGCGCAGCGCGACCGGCAGCGGGTCGTCGTCCAGGCCGCCGAAGTCGGCCTGCATCGTGCGGGCGAGCGTGCGCTCGCGCGGCGAGGTGGCGACCTTGCGCAGCCGCACCCGCATGAAGGCGGCCTGCTCGTGCGGGCAGGGCTGCAGCCGGGCGTCCAGCCAGGTCGACTCGGTGGCCTCGAAGCGGTGCGTGAACCAGCCGAGGTACCAGAACCAGTCGGTGTAGTAGATCCAGGAGTTCTCGTTCATCGCCCGCACGTGGGTCGGGTCCTGCCAGGCGGTCGGCGCCTTCTCGTAGGGCACCTCGATCTCGATCTCGCCGCCCTCGGCCAGCAGCGTCAGCGCGTTGCCCATCAGCATCGGCAGGTCGGGCACGTGCTCGAGCACGTTGTTGGCGTAAATGCGCTGGAACTGGCCCGGCGCGAGCAGCACGCGGCCGCCCCAGCGGGTGGCCGCCTCGAGCGGCAGCGCCACCGGGCGGCCGAGGTCCAGCACCAGGTCGGGCTCGGCGCGTTCGATCACGTCCAGGTTCAGCCAGCCCGGCCGGTAGTCCTTGCCCGAGCCGAGGTGGAGCCGGGTCGGCCGGTCCGGCGCAGGGTCGCGCCGCCGGCGGTGCGCGGCCTCGACGGCGACCGCCTGGGCCAGCAGCGCCCGGTAGGCCGGCAGCGGGTCGGCGGCGGCGAAGCCGCCGAGGCGGTCGGCGGCGCGCGAGGCCCAGTCGGGGCGCGGGTAGACCCCGGTGAAGAAGGCCTCCAGCGAGGCCTCGTCGAACCAGTCGACCGCGTCCTCGAAGGCGGGGCCCGGGCGCGTGCGCTCGCGGCGCTCCGAGACCACCGGCGTGCCCAGCGACAGGCAGTGCGCGACGCGCACCTGCTCGAAGCGCGAGGAGTCGTAGAAGTGGCAGTTCAGCACCGCGCGGGCCTGCACGATGTAGTCGTCGCGCTCGGGGCCGTAGAGCGGCGCGTCGAACACCGCGACGCTGCGGCCGCAGGCCTCGATGCGCTCGATGAGCCGCTGGCGGCGCGGGTTCATGCTGCCGAAGAACAGCAGGTCGAAGGGGCGCTCGTCCAGCGGCAGCGCGTCCGGCCGCTGCAGGTAGGGGGCGTGCAGGAAGGGCAGCACCGGGACGGTGTCGGGCGTGCCGCCGTAGGCCGCCAGGTTGTCGGCGTCGTAGTCGGCCACCGGGGCGCTGCGCAGCAGCGCGAGGTAGTCCGGCGTCACGGCGGCGCCGCCGGGGCCGAGCTGCTCCAGGTTGACGAACACGCAGGCGTGGCGCGCCAGCAGCTCGGCCGGGAAGCCCAGGTGGGCGCCGAACACCAGGTTCAGCGCGTCCTCGCGCAGCCGGTTCTTCGCCAGGCTCACGCTGGCGCCGAGCCGGCGCAGCATGTGGCGCAGGTAGCGCGCCGGGTCCAGCAGGCCGAGCGAGTGCACGTAGCCCGTGGGCTGCATCACGACGAGGTGGATCGCAGGGAGGGGAGCGTGCATGACGGGTCGGCAGGGCCGGGGTGGATCGACGGCATCGATGCTAGGCGGCCCCCGGGGCCCGGAAGCCCGGATCAGCGCGGGCTTGCCGGCCCAGTTCCGCTGCGGCGCGGGACGGGCGGCCGCCGGGGCGTGGGCCGCGACCCGACGCGCGTGTAGGAATTTGTCCGACACGGCGCGCGGAAGAACCGGGACTGAAGCGACAGAGAAGGGCTGATGTCACCGCCCAACTCCGATCTTCACAATCCGTTTCACGTTGAGACGAATGCCCCACGGCAGTCACGGCGAGACACCGACACCGACACGACGACACGACACCGGAGCCCACCATGAACAGCGACCAGATCCTCACCGAAATCCGCGAAGCCAACCTGTCCTACCTGATGCTGGCGCAGAGCCTGGTCCGCGCCGACCGCGACCAGGCCCTGTTCCGCCTCGGCATCAGCGAGGAGACCGCGGCGATGATCGCGGTGCTGACGCCGTCGCAGATGATGAAGATCGCCTCCGGCAACACCCTGCTGTGCCGCTTCCGCATGGACGACGACCTGGTCTGGGGCCTGCTGACCAACCACGGCAAGGGCGCCGCCAACGACACCACCAGCCGCCTGCACGCCAGCATCCTGATGGCCGGCCGCCACCGCGAAGCCGCCTGAGCCGCGCGCGCCGACCGCCGCCCTTCGCCCGTCACCGCCCGTTCGACCCCGAGGTACCCACCATGGCCCGCACCAAGAGCATCCTGACCGAAGCCAAGCAGATCGAGCGTGCGATCACGCTGATCCACCTCGGCGCCCGCCTGCAGGTGCTCGAGTCGGAGACCGACCTGTCCTACGAGCGCCTGCTGCGCCTGTACAAGGAGGTGTCGGGCAAGTCGCCGAGCAAGGGCCAGTTGCCGTTCTCCACCGACTGGTTCATGACCTGGCAGCCGAACATCCACGCCAGCCTGTTCCTGAACATCCACGAGTACCTGAACAAGGTGGCCGAGCTCGACGAGATCGACACCGTGATCAAGGCCTACCAGCTCTACCAGGAGCAGACCACCGCGCAGGGCCTGGAGGCGCTGCTCTCGGTGACCCGTGCCTGGCGCCTGGTCAAGTTCGTCGACAACGGCATGCTGACGATGACCCCCTGCTCCAAGTGCGGCGGCCATTTCGTGACCCACCCGCACGAGATCGCCAAGCACTACGTCTGCGGCCTGTGCAACCCGCCGGCCCGCGCCGGCAAGGGCAAGGCGGCCGGCGGCATCCAGATGCACTGAGTTCCACCGGGGCGAGCCCCCCGGCCTTCAGTTCCGGCCGCCGCGGCCGATAGAAGGAAGGCGAACGGCTCTCCCTGCGGGGAGCCGACGTTGGCTCGAAGTTTGCTTGGGTCCTTTTGCTTTTGTTTCGTTTCGTGTCTCCTCCTGGCACATCCCCGCATGTGCTTTCGACCACGGGCCTTCGGGCCCGTTTTTTTTGGTCCGGCGCATCCCGCCCGGGCCGAGGTGGTGCCGGCGGTTTGGCCCGCGTTTCCCCGCCTCATCGGCCGATGGCCCCGCCGCGTCGCCGCCGACACTCAAGACCTGGGCTCCCCGTCCGATATAGGACGCGACCGGCGCCCGGTTTCTGGATGGATCCCGCCCCTCCACCACGGATTTCCCGACCATGTTCGTACTCGTAGGCTGGGTCATCGCCCTCGGCTGCATCTTCGGCGTGTACATCGCGCACGGTGGCAACATCGGCGTGATCCTGCACGCGCTGCCGTTCGAGCTGATCACCATCTTCGGTGCGGCGATCGGCGCCTTCCTGGCCAACAACCAGATGAAGGTGGTCAAGGCGGCGCTGTCCGGCCTCGGCCGCTGCTTCAAGGGCAGCAAGTTCAGCAAGGCACGCTACATGGAGCTGCTGTCGCTGATGTACGACATCCTGCAGAAGGCCCGCAAGGAGGGCCTGATGTCGATCGAGAAGGACGTCGAGGATCCGCACAGCTCGCCGCTGTTCCAGAAGTACCCGACCGTCGGCAACGACCACCACGTCACGGAATTCATCACCGACTACCTGCGGATGATGGTGTCGGGCAACCTGAATGCCCACGAGATCGAGAGCCTGATGGACCAGGAGATCGAGACCCACCACCAGGAGGAGCATGCGGCGGTGGCCGCGATCGCGCGCCTGGCCGGCGGCCTGCCCGCCTTCGGCATCGTGGCGGCCGTGCTCGGCGTGGTCAACACCATGGGCTCGGTGGGCCAGCCGCCGGCGGTGCTCGGCGGCATGATCGGCTCGGCGCTGGTCGGCACCTTCCTCGGGATCCTGCTGGCCTACGGCTTCGTCGAGCCGCTCGGCGGGCTGCTGGAGCAGAAGGTCGAGGATGCCGGCAAGGAACTGCAGTGCATCAAGACCACGCTGCTGGCCTCGATGCAGGGCTACGCGCCGCAGGTGGCGATCGAGTTCGGCCGCAAGGTGCTGTACTCGGGCGACCGGCCCACCTTCAGCGAGCTCGAAGGCCACGTCAAGGGCAAGAAATGACGGAGCCCCGCCATGGCCGGTGATGCCAAGAAGCTCCAGCCCATCATCATCAAGAAGGTGAAGAAGGGCGGCCACGCGGCGCACGGCGGCGCGTGGAAGATCGCCTACGCCGACTTCGTGACCGCGATGATGGCCTTCTTCCTGCTGATGTGGCTGCTGGGCTCGACCACCGAGGGCGACAAGAAGGGCATCGCCGACTTCTTCCAGAGTCCGCTGAAGGTGGCGCTGCTGAACGGCGGCTCCGGCTCCGGCGACTCCTCCCACGTCATCAAGGGCGGCGGCACCGACCTGAGCCGGCAGAACGGCCAGGTCAAGCGCGGCGAGCTGGAGGCCCAGCGCGCGACCGTCAACCTGCTGGCGCTGAAGGACGAGCAGCGCAAGGCCGAGCAGGCCCGCCTCGAGGAGCTCAAGGAGAAGGTGCAGAACGTGCTGGCGTCGAACCCGAAGCTGGCGGCGATGCGCTCGCAGATCCGCCTCGACCTGACCAAGGACGGGCTGCGCATCCAGATCGTCGACGAGCAGAGCCGCCCGATGTTCGACAGCGGCAGCGCGGTCGTGAAGCCCTACATGCGCGAGCTGCTGCAGGAAATCGGCGCGGTGCTGGCCGAGGTGCCGAACCGCCTCACGCTGGAGGGCCACACCGACGCCCAGCCCTTCAGCGGCGGCGAGCGCGGCTATTCCAACTGGGAGCTGTCCAGCGACCGCGCGAACGCCTCGCGCCGCGAGCTGGTGGCCGGTGGCCTGCCGGACCGGCGCGTGCTGCGGGTGCAGGGCCTGGCCTCGAGCCAGCTGCTCGAGCGCGACCAGCCGGACAGCCCCGTCAACCGCCGCATCAGCATCATCGTGATGAACCGCGATGCCGAGGACCGGGCCTTCGTCTCGGCCGAGGCGCCGCCCGCTGCCGCCGCCGAGCCGCCCAGCCCACACCCGCTGGCCGACATCAAGCCCAACCTCGTTCAGGAACGCGCTGGCCGGTGATCCCGGAGACGGCCGAGACACGAAAGGACCGCCATGACCCACCCCACCGACATGAAGTTTCTCGTCGTCGACGACTTCTCGACCATGCGTCGCATCGTGCGCGGCCTGCTGAAGGAGATCGGCTATGCCAACGTGGAGGAGGCCGAGGACGGCGCCGTCGCGCTCGGCATGCTGCGCAACGGCCGCTACGACTTCGTCGTCAGCGACATCAACATGCCGAACATGACCGGCTTCGACCTGCTGACGGCGATCAAGAAGGACGATGCGCTGAAGCACCTGCCGGTGCTGATGGTCACCGCCGAGGCGCGCAAGGAGGACATCGTGCGCGCCGCCCAGGAGGGCGCCGCCGGCTACATCGTCAAGCCCTTCACCAAGGCCACGCTGGAGGAGAAGGTGCAGAAGATCATGCAGAAGATCGCCGCCACGGCCTGAGGGAGCCCGCCATGAAGTTGAACGACCTGCCCGAAGTCGAGGCAGAGGCCGCGCCGACGGCGCCTGCGTCTTCGACCGTCGACGTCTACCAGCAGCTCGGCGCGATCACGCGCCAGCTGCACGACACCCTGAACCAGCTGGGCGTGATGCCGCGGCTGCAGATTGCCGCCGAGGGCCTGCCCGACGCGCGCAGCCGCCTGAACTACATCGCACAGAAGACCGGCGACGCCGCGCACCGCGTGCTGAACTCGGTCGACCATGCGAAGGCCGAGCACGGCCGCATCGCCGCCGAGACGCGGCGCATCGGCGCGGCGATCGTCGCGGACCCGGTGAAGGCGGTGGCCTCCGGCGCGGTGATGAACTTCGTCGGCGACGTCGAGTCGGCCGTCGAGCGCATCGACCAGCACCTGACCGACATCATGATGGCCCAGGACTTCCACGACCTCACCGGCCAGGTGGTGTCGAAGGTGGTGCTGCTGGCCTCCGAGCTGGAGGACAGCCTGGTCAAGCTGCTGGTGCAGGCCGCGCCGCCCGGCGCCGGCCCGCGCGTCGAGCAGGCACTGAGCGGCCCGGTCGTGAACCCCGAGGGCCGCACCGACGTCGTCAGCAACCAGGGCGAGGTCGACGACCTGCTGGCCAGCCTCGGGTTCTGAGCCCCCAGGGCCGGGCGCTGCCCGTCCCGCCCGCCGCGGCCCGCGGCGGACCGCGGCCCGGCGGGGTGCGCCGGACGATCCGGCGCCTGAGCTTCGCGCCGGCGGGCATCGGAGACAATCGCGGCCCCGCGATGCCGAGCGCCGAGCCCATGCCCGACCCCCTGGACCTTCCCGTCGCCGCCGCGCCCCCGCCGCCGGCGGAGCTGGCCGGCCGCCGCCTGGTGCTGGCGCTGTCCGGCGGCATCGCCTGCTACAAGTCGGCCGAGCTGCTGCGGCTGCTGGTCAAGGCCGGCGCCGAGGTCCAGGTGCTGATGACCGAGGCCGCCCAGCAGTTCGTCACGGCCGTGACGATGCAGGCGCTGTCGAACCGCCCGGTCGTCACCAGCCCCTGGGACCTGCGCGAGCCGAACGCGATGGCCCACATCAACCTGTCGCGGTCGGCCGATGCGATCCTGGTCGCGCCGGCCAGCGCCGACCTGATCGCCCGCCTCGCGCAGGGCCGCGCCGACGACCTGCTCGCGCTGACCTGCCTGGCCCGCCCGGCGCAGCGCTGCGCGCTGCTGCTGGCGCCGGCGATGAACCGCGAGATGTGGTCGCACCCGGCCACGCAGCGCAACCTGGCGCAGGTGCGCGCCGATGGGGCCGAGGTGTTCGGCCCGGACGCCGGCGACCAGGCCTGCGGCGAGGTCGGCGATGGCCGCATGCTGGAGCCGGCCGACCTGCTGCTCGACCTGGTGGCCCATTTCCAGCCGAAGTTGCTGGCCGGCCGGCGCGTGCTGATCACCGCCGGGCCGACCTTCGAGCCGATCGACCCGGTGCGCGGCATCACCAACCTGTCCAGCGGCAAGATGGGCTTCGCGATCGCGCGCGCGGCCCGCGAGGCGGGCGCCGAGGTGCTGCTGGTGGCCGGACCCGTGCACCTGCCGACGCCGCGCGGCGTGCGCCGCGTCGACGTGCGCACCGCACGCGAGATGCACGACGCGGTGCTGGCGGCTGCGCCGCGCCACGGCGTCTTCGTCGCGACCGCCGCGGTGGCCGACTGGCGCCCGGCCACGCTGTCGGAACACAAGATCAAGAAGGGCGGTCGCAAGCTGGCCCCGAGCTTCGAGCTGACCGAGAACCCGGACATCCTGGCCGAGGTCGCGCGGCTCGCGCCGCCTGCCGCGCCGGGTGCCCCCGGCCGGCCCTACTGCGTCGGCTTCGCCGCCGAAAGCCACGACCTGCTGCACCATGCGCGCGAGAAGCTGGCACGCAAGGGGGTGCCGCTGATCGTCGGCAACCTGGGCCCGGCCACCTTCGGGCGCGACGACAACGCGCTGCTGCTGGTCGATGCCCAGGGCCACCGCGCGCTGCCGCAGGCCGACAAGCTGACGCTGGCGCGCGCGCTGGTGGCCGAGATCGCGCAGCGCCTGGCGGACGGGGAGGGCGGCGCATGATCCGCGTCGACGTGCAGGTGCTGGACCCGCGCATGGACGGGCAACTGCCCACCTACGCGACGCCAGGCAGCGCCGGCCTGGACCTGCGGGCCTGCCTGGAGGCGCCGCTGACGCTGGCGCCGGGCCAGGCGGAGCTGGTGCCGACGGGCCTGGCCATCCACCTGGCCGACCCGGGCCTCGCCGCGCTGGTGCTGCCGCGCTCCGGCCTCGGGCACCGCCAGGGCCTGGTGCTGGGGAACGGCGTCGGCCTGATCGATGCGGACTACCAGGGGCCGCTGATGGTCAGCGCGTGGAACCGCGGCAGCCAGCCGGTCACCATCCAGCCGATGGACCGCATCGCGCAGCTGGTGATCGTGCCGGTGCTGCAGGCGAGCTTCCGCCGCGTCGACCGGTTCGAGGCCAGCGAGCGCGGCAGCGGCGGCTTCGGCTCCACCGGGCGCGGCTGAACGGCCGGGACGCCGGCGCTCAGTGCAGGTGCGGGTCGGCCGGGTGCGCGGACAGCACCTGCAGGCCGCTCGCGCTGCCCACGCTGCCGGCCTCCACCTCGTCGGCCGTCGCGGCGCGCACGTCGCGCACCGTCAGCGACAGCCGCAGCGCGATGCCGGCCAGCGGGTGGTTGCCGTCCAGCACCACGTGCTCGGGGTAGACCTCGGTGACGGTGTAGATCGCGTCGGGCGACAGCCCGGGCGTGGTGGCCCCCTCGGGCGGGCCCTCGAACTGCATGCCGGGTTCGACGCCGTCCGGGAACAGCGCGCGCGCCTCGAAGAAGACGAGCTGCGGGTCGTAGTCGCCGAAGGCGTGCTCGGGCTCGAGGTGCAGGTCGGCCTGGTGGCCGGCCTCCTGGTCCAGCAGGGCTTCCTCGACCTTGGGCAGCAGGTCGTCGCCGCCGACGAAGAACTCCACCGGTTCGGTCAGTTCGTCGATCAGCTGGCCCTGGGTGTCTTCGAGGCGCCAGACGAGGCTGACGACGCACGGCGCGATGATGAGCATCCGGGGATGATCGCACAGGCCCGGTGGCCCGGGGCCGGCACAATGCCGCCATGGATGACTCCCCGAGCGTGCCGGGCCTGCCGCCCGCACCCGACCAGCCGCTGGCGCTGCTGGGCGGCCTGAGCCCCGCGCGCTTCATGCGCCGCCACTGGCAGAAGCGCCCGCTGCTGATCCGCGCTGCGGTCGACCCGGCCACGCTGCCGGCGGCTGCCGCGCTCGGGCGCGACGCGCTGTTCGCGCTGGCGGCGCAGCCGGCCGTCTCGTCGCGCCTGGTGACGCAGGACGCGCGCGGCTGGCGGCTGCGCCACGGGCCCTTCGGCCGGCGCAGCCTGCCGCCGGCCGCCCGCCCGGGCTGGACGCTGCTGGTGCAGGGCGTGGACCGCCACGACGAGGCGGCCCATGCGCTGCTGTCGCGCTTCCGCTTCGTGCCGGATGCGCGGCGCGACGACCTGATGGTCTCCTATGCCTCCGACGGCGGCGGGGTCGGCCCGCACGTCGACTCCTACGACGTCTTCCTGCTGCAGCTGCACGGTCAGCGGCGCTGGCGCTACGGGCCGCCCGGCGACGATTCCCGCGTGCCCGGCCTGCCGCTGAAGATCCTGGCGGATTTCCGGCCCACCGAGGAGGCGCTGCTGGCGCCGGGCGACATGCTCTACCTGCCGCCCGGCTGGGGCCACGAGGGCGTGGCGCAGGGCGAGTGCGTGACGGCCTCGGTCGGCTTCCGTGCGCCCGCGCGCGACGAGCTCGCGCAGGAGGTGCTGCAGCGCTGCCTCGACGCCGCGGCCGAGGCCGCCGAGGCGGCACAGGCGGCCGGCGAGGGCGAGCCGCCGCTCTACCGCGACCCGGCGCAGCCGGCGACCGACCGCCCGGGCGAGGTGCCGGCGGCACTGCTCGACGCCGCCGCCCGCGAGGTGCAGCGTCTCGTCGGCGACCGCTCGGCGCTGGCCTGTTCGCTGGGCGAGTGGCTGAGCGAGCCGCCGCCCGGCGTCGCCTTCGAGCCGGGCCGGCCGCTGCGCGCGGGCCAGGCGGTGCGGCTGGACCGGCGCACGCGCATGATGTGGGACGCCTGGCACGTGTTCGTCAACGGCGAGTCCTACCGGGCCGGCGGGCGCGACGCGCGGCTGATGCGCCGCCTGGCCGACGAGCGCCGGCTCGCCGCGGCCGATGTGGCACGGCTCGGCGACGACGCACGGGCGCTGCTCGGCGACTGGGTGCGCAGCGGCTGGGCCGCCGCCGAGCCGGCCGCGCAGCCTGCGCGCCGCCGCGGCCCGCGTTCTTCCCCTTCCGAGGAGTGAGCATGGAATCCTCTCCCGACGATGCCGGCGCGGCCGACGCCACCCGCGCCTTCCTGGGCCGGGCCGACTTCCAGCAGGCCTGGCGCGATGCGCTCGCACGGGTGGCCGACCAGGGCTGCCGCGAGCTCTGGTTCGTCGACCGGGATTTCTCGGACTGGCCGCTCGGCGATCGCGCGACGGTGGACGAGCTCACCCGCTGGGCGATGGGGCACCGGCGCCTGGTGCTGCTGGCCGCGCACTACGACGCGGTGCAGCGCCAGCACCCGCGCTGGGTGAGCTGGCGCCGGCAATGGTCGCACGTGGTGCAGTGCCGGGCGGCCGACGAGGCCGATGTCGAGGCGCTCCCCACGATGGTGCTGGCGCCGGGCGTGCTGGCGTTGCGGGTGCACGACCGCGTGCGCTTCCGGGGGCGCCTGTCCTTTCAGCGCGCTGACGGAGTGCGCGACCGGGACGATCTTGATGCATTTCTGCAACGATCCAGCGAGTCCTTTCCGGTCACGAACCTGGGACTCTAGGGTCAGTACCTATTCAGGCCTATAATCGTGGGCTAGGCACAGGAAAGGTTCGAGCTTTCCATGCCGCAAGGGTTGAGCGTCGGGCCCCAGTCTGGGGCGCTGAGTACTCACAATCGCCGGTAAATGTGTTCGACCTACGACTTCGAGGATAAATGATGAAAGCGTCGCTCCTGTTGGCTTCTCTGGTGGCTGCCGTGGCCATGACGGCTTGCGGCAAGAAGGAAGAACCCGCGCCGGCCCCGGCGCCGGTCGCCGCGCCGGAACCCGCGCCCGCGCCCGCCCCGGCCCCGGCCGCTTCGGAAGCCGCCAGCGCCCCGGCCGACGCCGCCAGCGCCGCCGCTTCGGCCGCCAGCCAGTGATCGCGCGGCGCTGACGACAGCGCCCCGATCCTTCGAGGCCGCCTTCGGGCGGCCTTTGTATTTGCTGCGCCCGGAGCCACCGGACGCGGCCAGGCCAGGCCCCCCGTGAGCGAACGCCCGCAGGCGCCTGGCGGGTCAGCCCACGGTGCGCCAGTCCAGGCCGGCGAGCGGATCGGCCACGTCGATCTCCGCCGCGGCCGCGCCCAGCACCTCGGCCAGCGCGGAGCGGGCCAGCGCGGGCGTGTTGTTGCGCTCGCTCAGGTGGGCCGCCACCACCGTCGACAGGCCGGGGTGCCGGCATGCGGCGAGGATGGCGGCCGCGGCCGGGTTGGCCAGGTGGCCGAGCCGGCCACCGATGCGTGCCTTCACCGAGGCCGGGTAGGCACAACCCGCCAGCAGCGCCGGATCGTGGTTGCACTCCAGCACCAGCGCCCGGCAGCCAGCCAGGCGCTCCAGCAGGTGCGGGGTCGCGCAGCCGGCATCGGTCAGCACGCCGAGCCGGGACGCGCCGTCGTCGAACACCGGCTGCAGCGGCTCGCGCGCGTCGTGCGGCACGGTGTAGGGCTGCAGCCGCAGCGCCCCCAGCGTGACCGTCTCGCCATCGCGCACCAGGCGCAGCAGGCCGTCGAGCGGCGCCGGGGCCTCGCCGGACGGGTCGCCCGCCGGGCCGGCATCGGCGTCCGCGGCCGGGTGCGTGCCTGGGTCGGGCACGGCGGACAGCCCGGACGCCGCCTCGTCGCCGCTGCCTGCGGCGAGCCGCAGGCAGGCGCGCCAGGTGCCGCGGCTGGTCCACAGCGGCAGCCGGTGGCGCCGCGCGAAGCCGAAGGCGCAGCCGACGTGGTCGCCGTGCTCGTGGGTGACGAAGATGGCGTCGAGGTCGGCGGGCGCCAGGCCGGCGCGTGCCAGCCGGCGCAGCAGCTCGCGCTGCGAGAAGCCGCAGTCGACGAGCACGCGCTGGCGCAGGTGACCGTCGCCGGCCTCGACGACGGTCGCGTTGCCGCTGCTGCCGCTGCCGAGGCTGCAGAAGCGCAGCACCGCTAGCGCCGCGGCCGCGTCACTTCAGGTCGTCGACGAGCAGGCCGACGATGCGCCGGCCGGCCTCGCCTTTCTCCGGCTGTCCGTCGGAGGTCAGCACGCGCACCGTGCTGCGCTCGCCTTCGCCCTTGACCGCGACGCGGTAGCGCACCGGGCCTTCGAACTTCTTGCCGCCGCCGAGCAACCGGCTGAAGAAGCCCGGCTCTTCCTGGCCGGCCTGCGCCGGATCGACGTAGCGCACGAAGTAGACGCCCTGGCTGCGGTCGCGGTCCTCGACGGTGAAGCCGCCACGGTCGAGCGCCAGGCCGACCCGGCGCCAGGCGCGGTCGAAGCCGTCGTCGACCTGCAGCGTCGGGGTGGGCTGGTCGGCGAGCACGCGCGCGCGCGCCGGCGGCGCCGTGGTGGCGCTGGCCGCGACCACGCTCTTCGCCGTCTCTTCCTTCGCGCCGAGGGCGACCATCAGGCGCTGCAGGAACTCGCCCTCGAGCTGGGGATCGCTCGGCCGCGGCTGCCACGCGGTGGTTTCCTTCTGCGCATTGGTGTAGATCTCCACCAGGCCGCGGTGGCTGATGAAGACCTCGCTGCCCGAGCCGGCGCGCTCGACGCGGGTGCGGAACTTGTCCTTCTCGCCGGTCGAGTACAGCGGGTCGATGATGCGGCCGAGGGTGCGCCGCAGCAGGTCGTTCGGCAGCTTGGCGCGGTTCTCGGCCCACTCGGTCTCCATCAGCCCGGTCTGCGGCTGGTCGATCACGAGCTGGAAGCCGATGTCGCGCCAGAAGGCCTGCAGCTGCGGCCAGAGCTGCTCGGGCGGGATCGAGGTCACGAGCCAGCGCTCGTTGCCCTGGCGCTCGATGCGCAGGTCCGCGTTCGGCTTCGGCGGCGCGACGCCGGCGGTCGGCTGCGGCGCGGCGACGGTGCCGGACTGGAAGGTCGAGGCGCTGACGACGGCCCCGGGCTGCGGCACGCGGCCGTCGCGCGCGAGCTGCGTGAGGTCGGGCGGCACCTCGAGGCCGGCCGAGCGCGTCTGCGTGCCGCGGTAGTCGACCTTGTCGCCGGCGGCGAGGTTCTCGATCGTCGAGCAGCCGCCCAGCAGGGCAGCGGCCGCGGCGACGAGGCCCAGGCGGGAGGCGGCGCGGGCTCGGGGGGACGTCAGGGGCAGGGGCACGTTGGGAACTCCGGGGTCTCGACGCGGGCCCGTCGGGGACGCGGCGCCGGCTGCGGGAGGCCCGGCGAAACGCCGGGGCCGCGGGATGGGATCGGTTCGGGGCGCCTTCGGTTCAGCGCAGCCCGGCCTCGGCGAGGGCGGCATCGACCAGCGCCTGGCCGGCCGGCGTCAGCGGGGTGATCGGCAGCCGCAGGCCCGCACCGCAGCGGCCCAGGCGCTGCAGCGCCCACTTCGTCGGCGCCGGGCTCGGCTCGCAGAAGAGGTGCTTGTGCAGCGCCAGCAGCTTCATGTGCAGCGCGGTGGCCTCGCGCACGCGGCCCTCGATCGCGGCGATGCACAGCTCGTGCATCGCGCGCGGCGCGACGTTGGCCGTCACGCTCACGTTGCCGCGGCCGCCGAGCAGCATCAGCGCCACCGCGGTGCCGTCGTCGCCGGAATAGACGGAGAAGCCTTCGGGCGCGTGCCGGATCAGCCAGGCGGCCCGGTCGATCTGGCCGCTGGCTTCCTTGATGCCGAACACGCCGGGCAGCTGCGCGGCGCGCAGCGCGGTCTCGACGCCCAGGTCCGCCACGGTGCGGCCCGGCACGTTGTACAGCATCATCGGCAGGTCGACCGCCTCGGCGATCGCCTTGAAGTGCTGGTAGATGCCCTCCTGCGAGGGCTTGTTGTAGTACGGCACGACCGACAGGCCGCAGTCGGCACCGACCTCGCGCGCGTAGCGCGTCAGCTCGATCGCCTCGCGCGTGGAATTGCCGCCGGTGCCGGCCATGATCGGCACGCGGCCCGCCGCATGCTGCACCGCCACGCGGATGACCTCGCAATGCTCCTCGACCGACACCGTCGGCGACTCGCCGGTGGTGCCGACCACCCCGATGCAGTCCGTGCCTTCGGCGATGTGCCAGTCGATCAGGCGGCGCAGGGCATCGAAGTCGATGCGGCCGTCGTCGTGCATCGGGGTCACCAGCGCGACGATGCTGCCAAGAATGGGTTTCATGCGGGGATCTCTCGGAATCGCGGGATTTTAGCGGGCGCGGCGGGCGCGCCGGTCGGGGCCGCCCCGCCGCGCCACCGGCCGCGCGCCGGGCCAGGCCCTCACAACGCCGCGGCCGGCCGATCGGCCGACAGCCGCGGACGCGCCGGGTCGTCGGCGGCCGGCTCGCGCTGCAGCGCGGCGATGCGCTGCACGTGGCGCAGCAGCCGCCCCTGGGCGTCCACCTCCGGGCCCTGCTCGAAGGCGACCACGTGCAGGCCCGCGCAGGCCGCCAGCAGCTCGCCGGGGCGCAGCAGGAAGTCCGGGTTCGACGGGCGGCCGATCCGGGCCTGGTCGACCCCGAAGGTCTCGCAGACCAACCGGCCGCCATCGGCCAGGCTGTCGCGCAGCGCCGGCCACAGCGGCCGCCAGAGGTAGTTCGTGACCAGCACCAGGTCGAAGCGCCGCCCCGCCAGCGGCCAGGGGCCGGCCTCGACGTCGGCCTGCAGCGCCTCGACGCCGGCCAGCCCGCGCAGCCCGGCCAGCGCCGCGGCGTCGCGGTCCACGGCCGTCACCGCGTGGCCGCGGCCGGCCAGCCAGCGCACGTGGCGGCCGCTGCCGCAGGCCAGGTCGAGCACACGCGTCGGAGCGCGCAGGTCGGCGCTCCAGCGGCAGACCCACGCCGACGGGGCGAGCGCCGGCGCGGCGGGCGGGGGCACGGCAGGCGATTCCATGGGCGCGTGCGCCGGCCCTCAGAAACACGCCCAGAGCTGCTGCGCCAGCTGCACCCGCAGCTCGGGCGACAGGTAGGCGGCGAACACCCCGCCGAGCACGGCAGCGACCGCGGCCGCCACGAGCGCGCGCCGCAGCCGGCGCGTGCGGCGCGTCGGCGCGGTTTCCGCGTCGCGGGGCGGGGCGGCGAGCGGGGCGTCCATCGTGGGGCGTTGGGCGGGGGCTTCAGGCGCGGGCCGGAACGGCCGGGCGGGCGATCGCGCCTTCGCGCACCGGCAGGTTGGCCAGCGCCGCGAACACGCCCAGCGCGACCGAGATCCACCACACCACGTCGTAGCTGCCGGTGGCGTCGTACAGCCGCCCGCCGAGCCAGACGCCGAGGAAGCTGCCCACCTGGTGGCTCAGGAAGACGAAGCCGCCCAGCATCGACAGGTACTGGACGCCGAAGATCTGCGCGACGACGGCATTCGTCGGCGGCACCGTGGACAGCCACAGCACGCCCATCACCGACGCGAAGACGTAGACGCTGGCCGGCGTCAGCGGCACGTTCAGGAACACCACGATCGCCACCGAGCGCAGCGCGTAGATGGTGGACAGGATCCAGCGCTTGGGCAGCCGCTGGCCGAGCGAGCCGGCCGCGTAGGTGCCGACCACGTTGAACAGGCCGATCAGCGCCAGCGCGGTGGTCGCGACGTTCGGCGACAGCCCGTGGTCCTTCAGGTAGCTCGGCATGTGCACGCCGATGAAGACCACCTGGAAGCCGCAGACGAAGTACCCGGCGGTCAGCCAGCGGAAGCTCGGGTAGGCGAAGGCCTCGCGCAGCGCCTCGCGCATGCTCTGCGCGCCGGCAGGGCGGGCGGACGCGGCCGGCTCCCGGAGGCCGAAGGCCAGCGGGATGATGGCCAGCGACGCGCAGGCCAGCACGAACAGCGCGTTCTGCCAGCCGATGCCGCCGATCAGGCCGTTCTCGACCGGCACCATCAGGAACTGGCCGAAGGAGCCGGCGGCGGCCGTGACGCCCATCGCCCAGCTGCGCCGCTCCGGCGCGACGTTGCGGCCGATGACCCCGTAGACCACCGCGTAGGTGGTGCCCGACTGCGCCATGCCGAGCATCAGCCCGGCGCCACCGGTGAAGGCGAGGCCCGAGGTGGCCAGGCCCATCACGACGAGGCCGCCGGCATAGAGCAGGCTGCCCGCGATCAGCACGCGGAAGGCGCCGTAGCGGTCGGCCAGGCCGCCGGCGACCGGGCCGGCGAGGCCCCAGGCCAGGTTCTGCACCGCCATCGCGAAGGCGAAGGTCTCGCGGCTCCAGCCGCGCTCCATCGTCACCGGCTGCAGCCACAGCCCGAAGCCGTGGCGGATGCCCATCGCGAGGGTGACGACCATCGCGCCGCACAGCAGCACCTGGGTCATCGACAGGGGACGGGCAGCGGCCGGAGGGGCCGGCGGAGGGGCAGAGGACATCCCGGCACTGTAGCGAAAGCGCCGCCCGGCCGCTGGCGGGCCCCTGCCTACAATCCGCCGCCATGTCGACCCGACCGACCCCGACGCCGGCCGCCGGCACCTATGGCGAAGCCTCGATCCGCGTGCTGAAGGGCCTGGAGCCCGTGAAGCAGCGCCCGGGCATGTACACCCGCACCGACAACCCGCTGCACATCGTGCAGGAGGTGATCGACAACGCCGCCGACGAGGCGCTGGCCGGGCATGGCCGCCGCATCGACGTCACGCTGCACGCCGACGGCTCGGTCAGCGTCGAGGACGACGGGCGCGGCATTCCCTTCGGCCTGCACCCCGAGGAGGGCGTGCCGGTGCTGGAGATCGTCTACACCCGGCTGCACGCCGGCGGCAAGTTCGACAAGGGCGCCGGCGGGGCCTACAGTTTCTCCGGCGGCCTCCACGGCGTCGGCGTCAGCGTCACGAACGCGCTCGCGCGCCGGCTGGAGGTCACGGTCTGGCGCGAGGGCCAGGTGGCCCGGCTGGTGTTCGCCGGCGGCGACGTGCTCGAGCCGCTGCAGCTGCGCAAGGCCGCCGGCGGCGACCGCCGCCACGGCACCACCGTGCGCGTCTGGCCCGACCCGCGCTACTTCGACAGCGCCGAGTTCCCGCGCGCCGAGCTGACCCACCTGCTGCGCAGCAAGGCCGTGCTGATGCCGGGCGCGAGCGTGACGCTGCGCGTCGAGAAGCCGGGCGAGCGGGCCCCCGAGACGCAGACCTGGCTCTACCAGGGCGGCCTGCGCGACTACCTGCTGCAGGCGCTGCCGGCCGAGCCGCTGATCCCGCTGTTCGAGGGCGCGCACCACGCCGGTGCCGCCGAGACGGAGAACTTCGCCGAAGGCGAGGGCGCCGCCTGGTGCGTCGCCTTCACCGAGGACGGTGCGCTGCTGCGCGAGAGCTACGTCAACCTGATCCCCACCGTGGCCGGCGGCACCCACGAGTCCGGCCTGAAGGACGGCCTGTTCCAGGCGGTGCGCGGCTTCATCGAGCTGCATTCGCTGCTGCCCAAGGGCGTCAAGCTGATGGCCGAGGACGTGTTCTCGCGTGCCAGCTTCGTGCTCAGCGCGAAGGTGCTGGACCCGCAGTTCCAGGGCCAGACCAAGGAGCGCCTGAACTCCCGCGATGCGCTGCGCCTGGTCTCGGCCTGCGTGAAGCCGGCGCTGGAGCTGTGGCTGAACCAGCACGTCGAGCTCGGGCGCAAGCTGGCCGAGCTGGTGATCCGCCAGGCCCAGACGCGCCAGCGCGCGAGCCAGAGGGTGGAGAAGCGCAAGGGCTCGGGCGTGGCCGTGCTGCCCGGCAAGCTGACCGACTGCGAGAGCCGCGACCTGCAGTGGAACGAGCTCTTCCTCGTCGAGGGCGATTCCGCCGGCGGCAGCGCCAAGCTCGGCCGCGACAAGGAGACCCAGGCCATCCTGCCGCTGCGCGGCAAGGTGCTGAACTCCTGGGAGGTCGAGCGCGACCGGCTGTTCGCGAACAACGAGATCCACGACATCTCGGTGGCGATCGGCGTGGACCCGCACGGCCCGGCCGACCAGCCCGACCTGTCCGGCCTGCGCTACGGCAAGGTCTGCATCCTGAGCGATGCCGACGTCGATGGCTCGCACATCCAGGTGCTGCTGCTGACGCTGTTCTTCCGCCATTTCCCGCGCCTGATCGAGCGCGGCCACGTCCACATCGCCCGCCCGCCGCTGTACCGCGTCGATGCGCCGGCGCGCGGCCGCAAGCCGGCGGCCAAGCTCTATGCGCTGGATGAAGGCGAGCTCGGCGCCATCCTCGACAAGCTGCGCAAGGAGGGTGCGCGCGAGGGCAGCTGGACCATCAGCCGCTTCAAGGGCCTGGGCGAGATGAATGCCGAGCAGCTGTGGGACACCACGCTCAACCCCGAGACCCGCCGCCTGCTGCCCTGCAGCCTGGGCGACGGCGGCCCGGCCGCGGCCGAGGCGATGTTCACGCGGCTGATGGGCAAGGGTGAGGCGGCCGCGCGGCGCGAATTGATGGAGCTCAACGGCGACGCGGTCGAGGTCGACGTCTGAAGAAGCTGTGAACGA
>NZ_BBYR01000051.1 GCF_001293525.1 Pseudideonella sakaiensis
GTTTTAAGTCCAGAAGACTCGGCATGCCTTTCAGCACACCTCGCCATCTCAACTCTCCACGCCCACGCTTATCGGCTGTTTGTTTTTAAAGAACTCTGCCGGTCGACTTGTCGACAGCAGCAAAGAGATGGGACTTTAGCACCTTCTCTTCGTTGTCGTCAAGCTTTTCCCGACTATTTTGCAGTGTCATCGCTGATCACTGCGGTCGGTCGGGCTTGGCCGACGGCTCTCAAATCGGGCAGTGGCAGGGCATTGGTTCCGCCCACAACTGCCTTTTCTTGAAGGCCCTTCGTTGCGCGCTTTCGTGAACAGCGAAGACCGCGACTGTAGCATGCTTTCGAAGCGCGCCGCAAGCCTCGGCGCACTTTCCGCGGCAAGCCCCGCCCCTGCGTTCCGCTCCGGCACCGCCCGGGGGCCGCGGAGACGGCTTGGCGAGATCAGAGCTGGAGCAGCCGGCGCGCCTCCTGCTCCGGCTCCTCGTGCGCCAGGATCGCCGGCAGGCGCGCGGCGAGCTTGCGCGTGTCCGCCCGCAGGATGCGCTGCTTGATCAGCGGAATACGCGCCGGGTGCATCGAGAAGCTGCGCAGCCCCATGCCGAGCAGCAGCTCCGTGAAGGCCGGGTCTCCGGCCATCTCCCCACAGACGCAGACTTCCTTGCCAGCTGCGCGCGCCATGCCGATCGTCGTCGAGAGCATCTGCAGCACCGCGGGGTGCCAGGGGTCGTAGCAGTGGGCAACGGCCTCGTCGGAGCGGTCCACCGCCAGCGTGTACTGGATCAGGTCGTTGGTGCCGATCGAGACGAAGTCGAAATGGCGCAGGATGGTGGGCAGGATCAGCACCGCGGCTGGCACCTCGATCATCGCGCCCACCTGCACGTCCCCGGTGGCCTGGCCCGCTTCCGCCAGCTGGGCGCGTGCGCGCTCGATCGCCTCCAGCGTCTGACGGATCTCGCGCAGCTGCGCCACCATCGGGATCAGGATGCGCACGCGGCCGTGCACGCTCGCGCGCAGGATCGCCCGCAGCTGGCGGCGGAACATCGCGGGCTCGGCCAGGCTCCAGCGGATCGCACGCAGGCCGAGCGCCGGGTTCAGCGCGTGTTCGTGCCGCAGGTCGTTGACGGTCATCCGCTCCAGCGGCTTGTCGGCGCCGATGTCCACCGTGCGGATGGTGACCGGCAGGCCGTTCATCGCCTGCGCTGCCTGCGTGTAGGCCGCCACCTGCTCTTCCTCGTCGGGCAGCGCGCCATTGCGGTTCATGAACAGGAACTCGCTGCGGAACAGGCCGACGCCCACCGCGCCGGCCTCGAGGGCGGCCGGCGCGTCGCTCGGCAACTCGATGTTGGCAAGCAGCTCCACCGGCTCGCCGTCCAGCGTCACGGCCGGCGTGTGCCGCAGCCGGGCCAGGCGCACCCGCTCCAGCTCGCTCTGGCGCTGCCGGAAGCGGTATTCCTCCAGCACGATCGGCGACGGGTTGACGATCACCACGCCGCAATCGCCGTCGATGACGACCCAGTCGTCCTGCCGGATGATGCGGCTCGCCTCGCGCGCGCCCACCACCGCAGGGATGTCCAGGCTGCGCGCGACGATCGCGGTGTGCGAGGTCTTGCCACCGACGTCGGTGACGAAGCCGGCAAAGACGCTGCGCTTGAACTGCATCATGTCCGCCGGCGAGATGTCGTTGGCCACCAGCACCAGCGCGTCCTCGCCCGCGCCGTCGCGGCCGCCGGGCAGGAGCTGGTGCGCGAGCGGCCCACCCGCGGCGCCGCGGCGCGCCATCGCACGCAGCATCTGCTCGACCACCTGCTCCAGGTCCGCCTTGCGCTCGCGCAGGTACTCGTCCTCCATCTCGTCGAACTGGCGGGCGAGGACCTCGAGCTGGGCCGACAACGCCCACTCGGCGTTGTAGCGCCGGCCGACGATCCACTGCTTGGTCGCGGTGGCGAGCATGTCGTCGTGCAGCAGCATCAGGTGCACATCGAGCAGGGCCGAGAGCTCACTCGGCGCATCGGCAGGCAGGTCTCGCTGCAGCGCCTCCAGTTCGGCCGCGACGGTGTCGCGCGCTTCGCGCAGGCGGCGGATCTCCGCGTCCGTCTCGGCGGCGTCGATGAAGTAGTGCGCGACATCGACGCGGCTGGAGGCAACGAGCACCGCGCGCCCGATCGCGACGCCCCGGGAGACCGGAAGACCGAAGACCTGGATGCTCATCGCCCCATGCTAGCAGCGGGCGCGCCACGCGCGCAGCGTCACCGGCCCGTCATGCGGGGGTCACCGCGGCGTCACCGCGACGGCCCAGCATCGCTGCACCGCTCCGTCTCCGCCCCTGGGCCGCCGATGGCTGATCCACGTACCCCGGCCGGCGTGTGCGAGCACCCTGGAGTTCCACGCGCCATGCATGCCCCCCTGACCCCGCTCACTTCGCCCGGGCGGCTCCGCCTGATCGATCCGGCCGCCCTGAACGGCGCCCTGCCGGCGCGCCGGGTGGTCGGTTTCGAAACCGCGTGGGCACGCCATGCGGACGAGGTGGCGGAGGCCCAGCGCCTGCGCCACCGGGTCTTCGTGGAGGAGCTCGGCGCCCGCCCGCGCGTGCCGCCGGGCACCCCGGCCGGCCACGAAGCCGACCTGTTCGATGCGCACTGCGAGCACCTGCTCCTGCGCCCGCGCCACGACGACGGCTCCTGCGGGCCCGTGGTGGGCACCTACCGGGTGTTGACGGCCGCCGCGGCGCGCCGCACCGGCGGCTTCTGCAGCGACACCGCCTTCGACCTGACCCGCCTGCGGCCGCTGCGCGCCCGGATGGCCGAACTCGGCCGCGCCTGCGTGGCGCCGCAGTGGCGCGCCGGGTTCGCGGTCGGTGCACTGTGGGGCGCCCTGGCCGAGTTCATGCCCGGCCACGGCGTCGAAACCGTGATCGGCTGTGCCAGCCTGGGCCTGCGCGACGGCGGCCATGCCGCCGCCAGCCTCTGGGAGCGCCTGCGCGCGGGCCACCTCGCACCGATCGAGCACCACGTCCAGCCGCGCATCGCGCTCCCGGTCGAGGCGCTGTCGCACCAGCTCGCGGTGGAGACTCCGGCGCTGCTGCGCGCCTACCTGCGCTGCGGCGCCCGGCTGCTCGGTCCGCCGGCGTGGGATACGGACTTCCAGACGGCGGACCTGCCCCTCATGCTCCGGCTCGCCGACCTGCAGCCCCGCTGGCGCCGGTTGCCGGCCGCGCGCTGAGCGCCGGCGGCGTCGTCCGTCCTGCGCCACGGAGGGGCCCCCGGCCACCGCCGGCGCGCGCCGCGCGCCTACTGACCTTCGCCGAACTTGTCGTCGAACAGCGCGACGATCGCGTCGGTGGCGGCCTGCTCGTCGCTGCCATCCACCTCGAGCTCGAGCTGCGCACCGAGCCCCGCCGCCAGCATCATGACGCCCATGATGCTCTTGGCATTGACGCGCCGTCCCTCGCGCGACAGGAAGATCTCGCTGCGGAAGCTGCCGGCGAGCTTGCTCAGCTTGGCCGAGGCGCGGGCATGCAGGCCGAGCTTATTGCTGATGCTGATGGGCGTTCGGATCATGGGACGGGGGCTTCTGGGCCTGGTTCTGCGGGCGCGAGCCGCTGAGCTGCATCACGCCCTGCGTCGCGCCGGCGAGCGCGCGGGTCACCAGCAGGTCGAGCTTGTCGTCGGCGTAGCACAGCGACCGCCAAAGCATCGGCACGTTGACCCCGGCGACGACCCTCACCTGCACGCCGGCCAGGGCCGAGAACTGGCCCGCCAGGCGCTGCGACACGTTGCAGGGGGTCGCGCCGAACACATCGGTGAGGATCAGGGCGTCGGGGTTGCGCACCGCCGCGAGCAGCTCTCGCGCAGCGGCCTCGATGTCCTCGGGCGACATCTGCGGCAACACGTCGAAGGCCTCGAGGCGCCGGGCACAGTCGGGAAAGGCGTGCTGCGCGACGGTCTTCAGCGACGACGCAAGCGGGGCGTGGGCAATGATCAGGAGGCCGGGCATCGTGTTCCAGGTCAGGGCCGGCCGTGCCGGCCGCCCGGCTCGGCAGGCACCGAGTCGCCAATGATCCCCACTCGGACGGACGAGCGCAACCGCGGCGGCCCGTCGGGCGCGCCGCTGGCGCGTGCCTGCAACCTCCGCGCGACACCTGTCGCCCGCTGCCGTGTCATCCCGCCAGCTTGAGGGAGCCGAAGAAGGTCTCGGCGGCCCGCGCATCCAGCGTGCGGCCGATCACCGTGGCCTGGTAGATGCGCTCGCCGCGGCAGAACCAGCGCACCTGCGCGCGCGTGGCCCCATCGGCATGCCGGCCCTCGAGGGCCAGGGCCTGCGCGAGCGGGTGCGGTGTCTCGCCGGCCACCGGCGCCGCGGCCCACGCCGGGCCGGGCGCCGGCGCCGCGCCGCCGAGGTTGGCCTGCAGCGCCTCGCGCAGCGCCTGCAGCAGCGGCCCCTGGCGGGACGGATCGGCGGCGTCGACGCGCGCCACCGCATAGACCTGGCCGCCCGCCTCGCAGGACAGCATGCGCATCGCCACGACGCCGCCGGCCAGCGGCACACGGCGCTCGCGCTGCTCCGGCTTGCAGGGCAGCCACAACGCCAGGGCTTCGTCCGCGCGCAGTTCTCGCCAATCGTAGGTCGCACTGCAGGCGGCCAGGGCCAGGGCCAGGGCCAGGGCCAGGGCCAGGGCCAGCGCCAGGGCCGGGCCCCGGGCCGCTGCCGGCGCGCGCGCCCGCACCCCCGCGGACGCGGCCTGCGCTGAACGTCGACGTTCTGCCATCGCCCGGATTATCGGGTGGCCTCACAATCGGTGACATGCCGATGCCGCAGACACCGATGGACACGCCTGCCGACACCAGCCTCGCCGGCGTGCGCGTGCTCGACCTGTCCCGGGTGCTCGCCGGGCCCTGGTGCACCCAGACGCTGGCCGACCTCGGCGCCGACGTGATCAAGGTGGAGCGCCCGCGCGGGCCGACCCACCCGGGCGGCGATGACACCCGCGGCTGGGGCCCGCCCTTCCTGAAGGACCGCGACGGCCGCGAGACCAGCGACGCCGCCTACTTCCTCGGCACGAACCGCAACAAGCGCTCGATCACGCTCGACATCGCGCGGCCCGAGGGCCAGGCGGTGGTGCGCCGGCTGGCGCAGCAGGCCGACGTGCTGGTGGAGAACTACAAGGTCGGCGACATGGCCCGCTACGGGCTGGACGCCGACAGCCTGCGGGCCCTCAACCCGCGGCTGGTCTACTGCTCGGTGACCGGCTTCGGCCAGACCGGGCCCTACCGCGAGCGCGCCGGCTACGACTACGCGATCCAGGGCCTCGGCGGCCTGATGAGCGTGACCGGCGAACGCGACGACCTGCCGGGCGGCGGCCCGCAGAAGGTCGGCGTCGCGGTGGCGGACCTGTTCACCGGCCTGTACGCGACGGTCGCGATCCTGGCCGCACTGCGCCACCGCGACCGCAGCGGCGAGGGCCAGGTCGTCGACATGGCGCTGCTCGACACCCAGGTCGCGATGCTCGCCAACCTCGGCGCCGGCTACCTGTGCACCGGCCAGGCGCCGCGCCGCGCCGGCAACGCGCACCAGAACATCGTGCCCTACCAGGTCTTCGAGGTGGCCGACGGGCACGTCATCCTCGCCGTCGGCAACGACGGCCAGTTCGCGAAGTTCTGCGGCGTCGCCGGCGAGGCCTGGGCCGAGGACCCGCGCTTCGCCCGCAACGCCGACCGCGTGCGTCACCGGGAGACCCTGGTGCCGCTGATCGCCGCGGTGATGCGCCGGCGTCGGCGGGCCGACTGGCTGGGGGCGCTCGAGGCAGCGAAGGTGCCCTGCGGCCCGATCAACAGCCTGGCCGACACCTTCGAGGACCCGCAGGTGCTGGCGCGCGGCATGCGCGTCGAGTTGACGCATCCGCAGGCCGGCCCGCTGCCGCTCGTCGCCAGCCCGATCAAGCTGTCGGCCACGCCGGTGAGCTACCGGCGCGCGCCGCCGCTGCTGGGCGAGCACACGGACGAGGTGCTGGAGGCCGCCGGCTTCGACGCCGCGGCCCGCGCCGCGCTGCGCGCCCAGGGGGTGGTGTGATCACCGCCGCCGCTGCGCGTCCGCCGGCCCCGCACCCTCCCGCCAGGGCCGCCCGGTGAACGGGGACAGCGCCGGCGCCGACCCGACGCAGTGGCACGAGCTGCTCGCCAGCGTCGGCGCCGAGGTGGCGGCCCCGCTGACGCTGGCGCTGGAGCGCATCCAGGCCATGGTCGCCACCGGCCGCATCGACGCCGAGGGCCTCGCCGGCCTGCGCACCGAGGTGGAGGCCGCCCGCCGTGTCGGCATCACCGCGCAGCAGCTGAGCCGCTTCGCCTCGCGCCGGCTGCGCCTGTCCCATGAGCGCCTCCCGCTGACGGAGCTGTTGCGCGAGGTGCTGCAGCACCGGGCGCGCGACGCCGCGGCCCGCGGGTGCCGCCTGGACACGTCGCCGCGCCCGAAGGATGCCGAGGTGCTGGCCGATCCGACACTGCTGCAGGGCCTGCTCGACAGCCTGGTGGACTGGGCGCTGCAGCACGCCGCGGTGGAGGTGTTGTTCGACGTGTCGATCAAGACCTGGCCGGCGCACGCCCGCCTGTCCTGCAGTTTCGCGCTGCCGCAGCCGGAGGACGGCCGTCCGCCCGAGCCGCCTTCGGCCGACACCCTGGCCTGGCGGCTGATCGAGCAGATCGCGCACACGATGGACCTGCTGATCGAGCGCCCGGACGAGGCCGGCCGCGTCGTCGCGGTGTTCGAGTTCCCGCGCACCGCGAACAACAGCCTGGAAGGGGCCAGCAGCATCGACCTGAGCGACGACGCCGCACCCGGCCCGAGTTCGCTGCCGCTGGTGGGCAGCCGGGTGCTGGTGATCGCGTCGCGGCGCGAGGTGCGCGCGCGCATCCGCGACGCCATCCACCACATGGGCCTGGCCATCGACCTGGTCTCGTCCATTGCCGAGGCCGAGGAGTTCTGCCGCGACGGCCTGCCGGACGGCGTGATCGTCGAGGGCATCCTGGCCGGCGAGCGGCTGGCGCGGCTGCAATCGGAGCTGTGGGCCGAGGTCCCCACGCTGGCCTTCGTCGAGATCGTCGAGGAGGGCGACGCCTACGAGATGTCCGATGCCGCGAACGGCCGCCACGTGGCGCGGGTGGGGCGCGCCGCGCTCGACACCGCGCTGCCTTCGGTGCTGCTGTTCGAGCTGTCGAAGGCTTTGTAGGCGCCCCCGAGACCTGCCGTTTCGCGTCGGACCCTCGCGGGGATCGATAAAACGGATGCGGGCACCGCGGACCGCGGCACGGGGCCCTGCGTGACGCGGCGCCCTCAGCGCAGTCCGCCGAACACCTTCTTCAGGATCGCGCTGCCGGTGCCGACCGGGTCGGCGCGGATCTTCTTCTCCTCCTCGCCGATCACGAGGTAGAGGCCGTCCAGCGCCTTGCCGGTGACGTACTGCTGCAGGTTGGCGTCCTGCTTGCGGACCAGGCCGAAGCCGGCCGCCTTGCCCGCCACCGCGTTGTACTTGTCGGCCAGCGCGAGGCGCTCGGTCTGCTGCGTGACGATGGGCAGGAAGCGCTCGGACAGCGGCTCACGCGTCTTTTCGGCGAAGAAGCGCGTCACGGAGTCGTCGCCACCGGAGAGGATGCGCCGGCCATCGTCCACGCTCATCGACTTGACGGCCGCGACCAGCAGGCTGCGCGCCTGCGGCACCGCCGCCTCGGCGGCGCGGTTCATCGTGGTCACGAGCTCGTCGACACGGCGCTGCTGGCCGGTGGCGCGCAGCAGCTTGGCCGCATCCTCGAGCACGCCCGGCAGCGGGATGCGCACCTTCGGGTTGCCGAGGAAGCCGTCGTTGCGGCCCAGCAGATCGACCGCGACCTGGGCGCCGCGCTCCAGCGCAGCGCGGATGCCGGCGGCCGCATCGGTCTCGGTGAACTGCGCCCGCGCCGCCGGGCCGGCCAAGGCCAGCGCCGGCAGCAGGAACATCGATCGCTGGAACTGCCTGCGCCGCATCATCGTCCTCCCGCTGTCGCTCAGCCGGCGGTCACGCCGGCCGCATGGGCCTGCTCGTCGGCATGGTAGCTGCTGCGCACCATCGCCCCGACGGCGGCGTGCGAGAAGCCCATCGCCGCCGCCTCGCGCTCGAACATCCGGAAGGTGTCGGGGTGCACGTAGCGCCGCACCGGCAGGTGGTGGCCGCTGGGCGCGAGGTACTGGCCCAGCGTCAGCATGTCGATGCCGTGGGCGCGCATGTCGCGCATCACCGCCAGGATCTCCTCGTCGGTCTCGCCGAGCCCCACCATCAGCCCGCTCTTGGTGGGCACGTCGGGCGCGAAGGCCTTGAAGCGCTGCAGCAGGCTCAGGCTGTAGGCGTAGTCGGAGCCCGGGCGTGCCTCCTTGTACAGGCGCGGCACGGTCTCGAGGTTGTGGTTCATCACGTCCGGCGGCGCGGCCTTCAGGATCTCGAGCGCCCGGTCCATGCGTCCGCGGAAGTCGGGCGTCAGGATCTCGATGCGGGTCTGCGGCGACTGCTCGCGCACGCGCCGGATGCATTCGACGAAGTGCGCCGCGCCGCCGTCGCGCAGGTCGTCGCGGTCCACGCTGGTGATCACCACGTACTTGAGCTGCAGCGCGGCGATGGTCTTGGCGAGGTTGGCGGGCTCCTCGGCATCCAGCGGGTCGGGCCGGCCGTGGCCCACGTCGCAGAAGGGGCAGCGCCGGGTGCACTTGTCGCCCATGATCATGAAGGTCGCGGTGCCCTTGCCGAAGCACTCGCCGATGTTCGGGCAGGACGCTTCCTCGCAGACGGTGTGCAGGCGGTGCTCGCGCAGGATGCGCTTGATGTCGTAGAAGCGCGTGGTCGGCGAGCCCGCCTTGACGCGGATCCAGTCCGGCTTCTTCAGCGTCTCGGCCGGCACCACCTTGATCGGGATGCGCGAGGTCTTGGCCTGCGCCTTCTGCTTGGCGCTGGCGTCGTAGGTCTCGGTCGGCAGGGCCGGGGGGGTGACTTGCTCGGTGGACATGTCGGAAAGCGGCCGCGCGTCGCGGCGCCTGCGGCCCGCCGGGTGCGGGCCGTTCAGGGGCTGAGGTGGGACACCAGGCGCCCGGCCAGCCGGTCGGCCACGTCGTCCCACCCCACGGCGAGGCCCAGTGTAGCCAAGTCGACCGTGTGCAGCCCGGCGTAGCCGCAGGGGTCGATGCGCTGGAAGGGGCCCAGGTCCATCGCGACGTTCAGCGCGAGGCCGTGGTAAGTGCGGTGCTGGGACACCTTGATGCCGAGCGCGGCGACCTTGCCGAGGCCGGCGAAGGGATCCGCAGCCGCCACGCCCAGGCGCTCGCGCGGGGGGGCGGCTTCCAGCGCGGCATGTCCCCGCGGATCGTCCAGCCGGACGTAGATGCCGGGCGCGCCCGGCACCCGGTGGCCCGTGATGCCGAAGGACTCCAGCGTCTTGAGCACCGCATGCTCGAGCCGGTAGACGTACTCCTTCACGTAGATGCGCAGTCGCCGCAGGTCCACCAGCGGGTAGGCGACGACCTGGCCGGGCCCGTGGTAGGTGACCTGGCCGCCGCGGTCGGTGCGCACCACGGGCACCTGCGGATCCGGCGCGTGCAGGTGCGCCTCGCGGCCCGCCAGCCCCAGCGTGTAGACCGGCGGGTGCTCGCACAGCCAGAGCTCGTCGGGCGGCCCGGCCTCGGTGGCGCCCGCAGCGATGCGCTCGGCCGTGTGCCGACGCATGGCCTCGAAGGTCGCCGCGTAGTCGACGCGGCCGAGCCGCCGCACGATCATGCCGCGCCCTACAGCACCACCTTGACCATCGGGTGGGTGGACAGCGTGCGGTACAGCTCGTCGAGCTGCTCGCGGCTGGTGGCGGTGACCGTCAGCGTGACGCCGAGGTACTTGTCGCCCTTGCTCGGGCGCAGCTCGACGGTCGAGGCGTCGAAGCCCGGGTCGAAGCGCTCGGCCACGCGCGTCATCGCGTGCACGAAGCCCTCGACGTTCAGACCCATCACCTTGATCGGGAAGGCACTCGGGTACTCGATCAGCGATTCTTCGGGCGGGATCTCGCGCATGGCCGGCTCCAGGTTCAGCGGGGCGTCAGATCGACTGCGTCGACTTGGCGCGCACATAGGCCTCGTGCAGCCGCGCATACACCGGGCCGGGCTTGCCGCGCAGCGCGCCGTGGCCCACCGGCTGGCCGTCGATCGAGGTCACCGGCAGGATCTCCTTGGTCGCCGAGCTGAGCAGCACCTCGTCGGCACTCGCCACCTCGGCCTCCGCGATCGGCCGCAGGTTGTAGGCGATGCCCACCTCCTCGCACAGCTCGCGGATCAGCTCGACGCGGATGCCCTCCAGCACGTGCTCGCTCTTCGGCGGGCCGAGCACCGCCCCCTCGCGCACGATCCAGACGTTCGAGGCCGCGGCCTCCGTCAGGTGGCCGTCGCGGAACATGATGGTTTCCAGCGCGCCCTGGTCGGCGCTGATCTGGCGCGCCAGCACGTTGCCGAGCAGCGAAATGCTCTTGATGTCGCCGCGCTCCCAGCGGAAGTCGCGCGCCGTCACGCAGGCCACGCCGCGCTGGCGCTGCTCCGCGCCCGGGGCCTTCATCGGGTTGCACATCATGAACACGGTAGGCGTCAGGCCCTCCGGCATCACGTGGTCGCGCGGCGCGACGCCGCGCGTCACCTGCATGTAGACGACCTGGTCCTCGGCCCCGGTGCGCGCCGCCACCTCGTCGACCAGGCGACGGCAGCGCTCGAGCCAGCCGTCGCGGGTCAGCGGGTTCGGGATGCGCAGCTTGCCGAGGCTCCGTTCGAGCCTCGCCATGTGCTCGGCGAAGCGGAACAGGCGGCGGCCGTACACGGGCACCACCTCGTAGATGCCGTCGCCGAGCACGAAGCCGCGGTCCAGCACCGAGACCTTGGCCTCGGCGAGCGGGAGGTAGTCGCCGTTCAGGTAGCAGATCGAGTCGGGCAGCGCGGTCATGGGCGTTCCAGGTCGGGGGCCGGGGCGGCTGATCAGCTTACTTGATCCACAGACGCAGCGCGTCCCACGCGCGGCCGAGCAGGCCGGCCTGCGGCACCTCGTCCATCACCACCAGCGGGATCTGCGTGACCGGTGCGCCGCCCGCGGTCGTCACCTTCAGCGTGCCCACCGCCTGGCCCGCGGCCAGCGGCGCGACCAGCGGGTCGCTGCGCTCGATCGCGGTCTGCAGGCGCGCCGCCTCGCCGCGCGGCACCGTCACGAAGACGGCGCCCTGGGCACCCAGGCGGACCTGGCTGGCACGGCCCTTCCAGACCGGGACCGTGGCCATCGGCTTGTCCTGCTCGAACAGGCGCACCGTCTCGAAGGCCTGGAAGCCCCAGTTCAGCAGCTTCTGGCTCTCGTTCGCGCGCGCCTCCATCGACGCGGTGTTCAGCACCACGCTGAGCAGGCGCCGCTTGCCGGGCGCGTCGCCGCTGGCGCCGAGGTTCGGGAACTCGCGCTGCGCGCTGGCGATCAGGCAGTAGCCGGCGGCCTCGGTGTAGCCGGTCTTCATGCCGTCCACGCTCGGGTCGCGGCGCAGCAGCAGGTTGCGGTTCGGCTGGGTGATCGCGTTGTAGCGGTACTCCTTGGTGGAGTAGTACGGGTAGAACTCGGGGAAGTCGCGGATGATGCGGCTGGCGATCACCGCCAGCTCGCGTGCGGTGCTCTTGTGGCCGGGCTCGGTGAGGCCGGTCACGTTCTTGAAGCTGGTGTTCTTCAGGCCGAAGGCCTGGGCCTGGCGGTTCATCATGCCGACGAACTGCTCGACGCTGCCGGCCACGCCCTCGGCCAGCGCCACGGAGGCGTCGTTGCCGCTCTGCACGATCATGCCGCGCAGCAGCTCGTCCACCTTCGGCGTCATCGTGGTGTCGATGAACATCAGCGAGCCGCCACCCTTGCGCTCGTCCCAGGCGCGGCGCGAGACGGGCAGGGTCTGCTCCAGCGACAGCTTCTTGTCGCGGATCGCGCCGAACACGACATACGCCGTCATCAGCTTGGTCAGCGAGGCCGGGTCGGCCGGGGCGTCGGCATCGCGCTCGGCCAGGGTCTGCTGGCTCGTCAGGTCGAGCAGCAGGTAGTGGCGCGCGGCGATTTCGGGCGGCTGCGGCGCCTGGGCCTGCGCCGCGGGCAGCGCCGCGGCGACACCGGCGAGCGCGAGCAGCGCGCGGGCGGCGAGTTGGCGCCAGGAAGTGAGGGCAGGCGCCGGGGCGCCAGGGGTCAGGACAGTCATTGAAGCTCGGAGGGAGACGGGTTCGGGCCGGAGGCTCCCGGCCCGGCGATCGGGCCGGACGGCACCGCGTGCGACCGCGGGCCGGCGGCGGAAGTTCACCCGGCGGGTGCCTGCAGCTGCTGGACGACCACCCGCCGCAGCAGCGGCAGCTGGCCGTGGAAGAAATGGCCGACGCCGGGCAGCACCGTCACCGGCAGGGACTGCGGACGCGCCCAGTCGAACGTGGCCGACAGCGGCACGACCTCGTCGGCCTCGCCGTGCACCACGACCGTGTCCGCGGGCACGGCCGGCAGCTGCTGCTTCTGCGTCGACGGGCCGACCAGCACCAGGCGGCGCGGGCGTCGATCGGCCGGCAGCCGGTCGGCCGCCGCGGCGGCGACGTAGCCGCCGAACGAGAAGCCGGCCAGCACCGCCAGCGGCCCGGCGGCCTGCTGCGAGGCCACCACCGCCAGCGCATCGTCGACCTCGCCGCGGCCCTCGTCCCAGGTGCCGGCCGAGCCTCCGACGCCGCGGAAATTGAAGCGCACGCTGCGCAGCCCGAGCTGCACCATGGCGCGCGCCAGCGTCTGCGCGACCTTGTTGTCCATCGTCCCCCCGTGCAGCGGGTGCGGGTGGCAGACGACGGCGACGCCCAGCACCGGCGTGCCCGACGGAGGCTCGTCGATCGCGCATTCGAGCACGCCGGCAGGGCCGGCCACGGTCAGGCGCTGGGTCTGCGAATTCATGGCGGGGAAGATCGGGGGCCGCGGCGGCCGGAGGAACGCGGGCAGCGGGGCGCGGCGTTCAGCGGCCGACGTCCGGCGGCAGCAGCAGCCGCTCGACCACGCGGCCCTGCTTCAGGTGGCTGTCGACGATCTCGTCGATGTCGTGCCGGTCGACGAAGGTGTACCAGACGGCCTCGGGGTAGACCACCGCCACCGGCCCGCCGGCGCAGCGGTCCAGGCAGCCCGCCTTGTTCACCCGCACGCCGCCGCGACCCGCGAGGCCTTCGGCCTTGACACGCGACTTGCAGTGCTCGAAGGCCGCCTGCGCGCCCTGCTGGGCACACGCCGCTTCGCCATTCTCCCGCTGGTTCAGGCAGAAGAAGACGTGCCGCTCGTAATAGCTCATGCGCCGGATTCTACGGCGCAGGCAGCTGCGAGTCGCGGCGCAGCGGCCGCTCCCGCGGCGCGCCGATCGCCGTCAGGAGGTAGACCATCGCCGCATAGGGCCACAGCCAGCCCACCCACTGGGCCGCGCCGTGGAAGCGGATGAAGCGCCCCTGCTCCCAGCCCTGCAGGCTCTGCGCGTAGTACGGGTCGGTGGGCGCCTGGGTGACCAGCGCCACCAGCGCCGTGAGCACCACCAGCGCCATCGCAGCCGCGGCCCGCCTCGGCAGCGGCGCCATCAGCAGCGCCAGCAGCGCACCGACCGCGAGCGCGCTCAGCGCGGCCGGCGTCGCCCAGGTCAGCGCATGCTGGGGCGCGAAGTTCAAGGCGGTCGACAGGGTGGTCGCGCCGGTGCCGAGCACCAGTGCCCCCGCGCAGAGCACGCTGCGCCGCCAGCCCGGCGGCGAGATCGCGTAGGCCAGCAGGCAGGGGCCCAGCAGCCCGAGCGCCACCGCGAGGAAGTCGCCGGCCGGGGTCAGCCCGGCTGCGCTCGCGCCCGATTGCAGCCACTCGCGGGACCAGGCCTCCGCCGAGCTGCCTTCCAGCGCGTCCAGCACCGCCTCGCGCACGCGCGGAATCACCTGCCCGACGCCCAGCGGCAGCGGCAGCGGGAACAGCAGCCCGATCGGCCACAGCACCAGCAGCACCAGGCCGCCGGCCGAGCGCCGCGCGAACCAGCGGTCGCGCAGGGTCTGCCAGCGCGCGATGCCGCCGCGCACCTGCGCCACCACGCCGAGGCCCGCGCCGAGCGCGGCCCCGAGCGTGTTCAGTGCGAGGTCGACGTTCGACGCGACGCGCTGCGGCAGGAAGTTCTGCAGCGTCTCCATCGACGCACTGAGCAGCAGCGCCGCCAGCGTGGCCGCCAGCCACGCCTGGCGCGCCCGCCAGCCGTTGCGCACCCCCGCCAGGAACAGCAGCGCGCCGAACGGCATGTAGCCGAGCAGGTTGGACACCAGGTCGAAGCCGGTCCACCAGCGCGGCCAGGGCAGGCCCAGGTAGTGGCCCAGCGAGACGGAGGGCCAGCGCCAGCCCTCGAAGGGGTAGAGGCTCGCGTAGACGATCAGCGCGCCGTACAGCAGCGTCAGCGGAACTGCCGAACTGCGGTGGCGTGCGACCGGCCGGGCCACGGTGTCAGAAGGGTTTGACCACCACCAGCACCACGATCGCGGCGAACAGCAGGATCGCCCCCTCGTTGAACACCCGGAACCAACGCTCGCTGCGCGTGTTGGCCGAATTCTCGAAGCGCCGCAGCAGCTTCGCGCAGGCATGGTGGTAGCCGCCGGCGGCCAGCACGCCGACCAGCTTGGCGTGCAGCCAGCCATTGCCCGGGCCGCGCCCGATGCCGTAGTGCAGCCACAGCACCAGTCCGAGGCCGATCGCCAGCAGTGCCAGCGGGCCCATGAAGCGCAGCAGGCGGCGCGCCATCAGCAGCAGGCGCTCGCGCTCGGCATGGCTGTCGGCCGGCACCGAGGCCAGGTTCACGAAGATCCGCGGCAGGTAGAACAGGCCGGCGAACCAGCTCGCCACGAAGATGATGTGCAGCGCTTTGACCCAGAGCATGCCGCGCATTATCGCGAGCCGCGTGGGCCGCGGCGGCCCGGCGCGCCCCGCGGGCGGCACGACTATCATCCCGGGCCTGCGGCCGCCGGCCGCGCCCGCCCCGAAAGCCGTTGTCGTGCACGTCCCAGCGCCCTTCCCCGCCCACCGTCCGCGCCGGCTGCGGCGCGATGCCTTCAGCCGCGAGCTGGTGCGCGAGCACCGGCTGCACCCGAGCGACCTGATCCTGCCCGTCTTCGTGCTGGACGGCAGCGACCGCTGCCAGGACGTCGCCTCGATGCCCGGCGTGCAGCGCCTCAGCCTGGACCGCCTGCTGCCGGTGGCCGAGGAGTGCCTGCGCCTGGGCGTGCCGGTGCTGGCCCTGTTCCCGGTGATCGACCCGGCGCTGAAGACCGAGGACGGCCGCGAGGCCCTGAACCCCGACGGCCTGGTGCCGCGCGTGGTGCGCGAGCTCAAGCGCCGCTTTCCCGAGCTGGGCGTGATGACCGACGTGGCGCTGGACCCTTTCACCAGCCACGGCCAGGATGGCCTGCTGGACGAGACCGGCTACATCGTCAACGACCCGACCGTCGAGGTGCTGACGCGGCAGGCGCTGGTGCAGGCCGAGGCCGGCGTCGACATCGTGGCCCCGAGCGACATGATGGACGGCCGCATCGGCGCCATCCGCGCCGCGCTGGAGGAGCGAGGCCTGATCCACACCCGGATCATGGCCTACGCGGCGAAGTACGCCAGCGCCTTCTACGGCCCCTTCCGCGATGCCGTGGGCTCGGCCGCCAACCTGGGCAAGGGCAACAAGAAGGTCTACCAGATGGACCCGGGCAACTCCGACGAGGCCCTGCGCGAGGTGGCGCTGGACCTGGCCGAAGGCGCCGACATGGTGATGGTCAAGCCCGGCATGCCCTACCTGGACATCGTGCGCCGCGTCAAGGACGGCTTTCGCGTGCCGACCTTCGCCTACCAGGTCAGCGGCGAGTACGCGATGCTGAAGGCGGCAGCCGCCAACGGCTGGCTGGACCACGATGCGGTGATGCTGGAGTCCCTGCTGGCCTTCAAGCGGGCCGGCGCCGACGGCGTGCTCAGCTACTTCGCGCTGGACGCGGCCCGGGCGCTGCGCAGCGGCGCCTGAGGCGGGCCGCCCCCCGCGCGATGCGCGTCTTCCACGTCGACGGCGAGCAGGCGCTCGAGCTGGCCGACCTGCCGGCGTCCGCGCCGGCCGAGGGCTGGCTCTGGGTCGGCGTCCCGCGCGGCGAGTTCGGGCAGCGCACCGCCGAGGTCCAGGCCGCGCTGCAGCGCTGGACCGGGTCGGCCCTGGTGGACCTGCACGTCAGCGACCTGCTGAACGAGCAGCTGCCCTCGCACTTCGAATCCACGACCTGGTACGACCTGCTGGTGTTCCGCCGGCTCGCGGCGGGCGCCCGGGCCACGGAGGGGGCGGCCGCACCGGCCCGTACGGACCCGGCACCGGCGGCCCCCACGCTCGAGGCGATCGACACCAGCCCGGTGGGCTTCGTGCTGTTCGACCGCGTGCTGCTGAGCGTGCACCCCGACGACTGCGTGGTGCGAGATTTCTTCGCCGGCCGCATGGCCCAGGCCACCCAGGCGACCGATCCGCGCGTGGGCACCCGGCTGCCGCCCAGCGCGGCCGACCTGATGCTGCGCATGGTCAACCACGTGGTCGACGGCTACCTCGCATTGCGCCGGCTGCTGACGCGCCAGCTCGGCCAGCTCCAGCAGGCCCTGTTCGACCCCAAGCGCCGCCTCGACTGGCAGGTGCTGCTGGCCTCGCGCGACCTGCTGCACCAGCTGGAAGACACCTGCGAGGACCAGCGCGCGGCGATCGTCGAGTGGATCGACGCGCTGGAGGAATGGCCGCCCGAGACGGACGAGGCCGCGCGCCGCGAGCGCGAGCTGCTGCGCGTGCGCTCGCGCGACGTGCTCGAGCACGTGGAGCGCGTGCTCAGCCACGTGCGCCGGCTCGAAGGCTCGGCCGAGACCGCGGTGCAGATGCACTTCTCGGCGCAGGGCGACCGCACCAACCAGGTCATGCGCACCCTCACCGTGCTGACCGCGATCTTCCTGCCGCTGAACCTGGTCACCGGCTTCTTCGGCATGAACTTCGACGGGCTGCCGCTGGTGCACACGCTGGCCGGTTTCTGGATCGTGGTCGGCCTGCTGGTGGGGATCGGCGTGTCGCTGAGCTGGTTCTTCTGGCGCAAGCGCTACCTGGGCACCCATTGAGCGCACCGGGCACCCCCGCGGTCGCGTTCGACCGGCGCCAGCTGGTGCTGCTGGCGCTGCTGACCCTCGTCTGGGGGCTGAACTGGCCCGTGATGAAGCTCGGCGTCAGCACCTATCCGCCGCTGTCCTTCCGGGCGCTCTCGATGTGGCTGGGCCTGCCGGTGCTGTGGGCCGCGCTGCGCTGGCAGCGCCTGCCGCTGGCGGTGCCGCGCGCGCACTGGCCGGCGCTGGCCCGGCTGACGCTGACCAACATGCTGGTCTGGCACGTCGCGATGATCCTCGCGCTGCCGACGCTGTCGTCCGGTCGCGCCGCCATCCTCGGCTACACCATGCCGGTGTTCGCGGCGCTGTGGGGGCTCGCGCTGTACGGCGAGCGGCTGCGTGGCCGCCAGGCCTGGGGCGTGGCGGCGGCCGGGCTGGGCGTGACGCTGCTGCTCTGGCACGAGCTGGGCCGCATGGCCGGCAGCCCCGCGGGCGTCGGCGGCATGCTGCTGGCGGCGGTGGTGTGGGCGCTCGGCACCCAGCAACTGCGCCGCACCACGCTGCCCGAGCCGACGCTGACCCTGGTGTGGTGGATGAGCGTGGCCACCACGCTGGCCATGAGCGCGCTGGCCTGGGCGCTGGAGCGCGGGCGCTGGGGCCCGGTGCCGCCGGCGGCCGTCGGCGCCATCGTCTACAACGCCGTGCTGATCTTCGGCTTCGCGCAGCCGGCCTGGCTGCTGCTCGCGCGGGCGCTGCCGCCGATGGCCTCGAGCCTCAGCGTGATGATGATCCCGGTGCTGGGCGTCGTCTCGGGCGCGCTGTGGCTGGGCGAGCGCCTGCACTGGCAGGACGCCGCGGCGCTGCTGCTGATGGGCGTGGCGATCGGCTCGGTGCTGTGGCCGGCGCGCGCCGCCGCCGCTCAGCGCGGCGCGTAGGGGTCGGCCACGCCGAGCCCCGCCAGCACCACGGTCTCGCGCGCCTCCATTCGCGCCGCCTCCGCGTCGTCCTCGTGGTCCCAGCCCTGGGCGTGCAGCGCACCATGCACCAGCAGGTGCGCGTAGTGGTCGGCCAGCGCGAGGCCGAGCTCGGCCGCCTCACGCTCGACCACCGGCGCGCACAGCACCAGGTCGGCCTGCACCACGGGCTCGTGCGCGTAGTCGAAGGTCAGCACGTTGGTGGCGTAGTCCCTGCCGCGGAAGTCGGCGTTCAGCGCCCGCCCCTCCTCCGCGCCGACGATGCGCACGACCAGCTCCGCCGGCCGCTCGAGCGCCGCGCGCAGGCACTGCGCGACGCGGGCGCGCGGCAGCGCGTCGCGGTGCGCCCGCAGCGCGGGGTCGCGTGCGAACTGCAGCGACAGCTGCAGCGCCGGTCGGGCCGCCCTCACCGCTCGTCCGCCCGGGCGGCGTCGTAGGCCTCGACGATGCGCGCGACCAGCGGGTGGCGCACCACGTCGGCGGCGGTGAAGCGCGTGGTCGAGATGCCGCGCACGCGCCGCAGCACCTGCTCGGCCTCGACCAGGCCGCTGGTCTCGCCGCGCGGCAGGTCGATCTGGCTGACGTCGCCGGTCACCACGCACTTGCTGCCGAAGCCGATGCGGGTGAGGAACATCTTCATCTGCTCGCGCGTGGTGTTCTGCGCCTCGTCCAGGATGACGAAGGCGTGGTTCAGCGTGCGGCCGCGCATGAAGGCCAGCGGCGCGACCTCGATCAGGCCCTTCTCGAAGGCCCGGGTCACCTTGTCCAGCCCCATCAGGTCGTACAACGCGTCGTACAGGGGGCGCAGGTAGGGGTCGACCTTCTGCGCCAGGTCGCCGGGCAGGAAGCCGAGGCGCTCGCCCGCCTCGACCGCCGGCCGCGTCAGGATGATGCGCTGCACGCTGCTGCGCTCGAGCGCATCGACCGCGCAGGCCACCGCGAGGAAGGTCTTGCCGGTGCCCGCCGGGCCGATGCCGAAGCTGATGTCGTGCGCGAGGATGCTCGCGAGGTAGCGCTGCTGGTTCGGCGTGCGGCCCGCGAGGTCGCCGCGGCGCGTGCGCAGCACCGGCGGCCCGTCGGCGGCGGCTGCGCCCGCCTCGGGGCCGGCCTCGGCGCCGCGCCGCGCAGGGCGCGCCGGCCCGGCCGCCGCCTGCACCAGCGCCAGCTGGAAGGACTCCGGTGCGATCGGCTGCTGCGCCCGGTCGTACAGCGACTGCAGCAGCGCCACCGCGCGCTCGGCCTGCGGCTTGCCGCCCTCGACGCGGAAGGACTCGTTGCGGCGCGTGATGGCCACGTCCAGCGCCGCCTCGATGTCGCGCAGGTGCTGGTCGGTCGTGCCGCACAGGTGCGCGAGGCGGGCGTTGTCGACGGGGATGAAGGCGTGGCGCAGGATCACGGGGGCAGGGCGGGGCAGGAGGGGGCGTGAGGCGCGGATTGTCGCCGCAGCGCCAAGGCCCCACGCCGCCGGCCGACTCGCGCACAATCGCCGGCCATGTTCCCCTGCCGTGCCGTCCGCGGCCTGCCGGCCGCACGGCCACCGCGATCCCTGCTGGCGCTGCTCCTGCTGGCGTGGCTGCTGGCGGCAGGGCTGCAGGCCGGCGCCGCCCGGGCGCAGGACGGCGGCACGCCGGCGCGCCGCCTGGCCAGCGCCGAGGTGCTGCCCGGCCCGCCCGGCAGCGGCGCCGCGGTGCCGGTCGGCCGCGTCGAGCTGCCCGCGCTGGGCCAGCGCCTGCCGCTGGATGCCGAGGGGCGGGTGCGGCTGCGCCTGCGCTTCGACAAGCCGGAAGACGCCGGGCCGGAGCGCGTGCTGGCGGCGAGCTTCGCCGAGGTCTGCGGCTGGCTCGATGTCTCGCTGAACGGCCAGCGGCTGCACCGCGAGCAGCCGCCCGCGCCCGGCGCCGCGCCGAACTGCCCGCGCCCGCGGCTGGTGGCGCTGCCGGACGCGCTGCTGCGGCCGAGCGGCAACGAGCTGGAACTGTGGCTGCGCGGCCCGCCGCCGGGCCACGCGCTGGACCCGCGCCGCGCGGCGGCGCTGTCGGCGCCGCAGCTCGGACCGGCCCAGCTGCTCTCGTCCCAGCTGGAGGAAACGCAGGCCGCGACGCGCACCGCGGTGCGCCTGGCACTGGCCGGGGTCGGCATGCTCGGCGCCTTCATGCTGCTGCTGACGCTGGCCAATCCACGGGGCCGCCACCTGGCGTGGTTCGGCCTGGCCGCGCTCGGCTGGGCCGCGCTGCTGGCGCCCGCGTGGGTGCCCTGGCCGCCGCTCGGCGGCACGGCGGGCCAGTGGCTGCGCAGCGTGCTGCCCGCCGCGGTCACCGCGTGCGCCGTGAACTTCCTGCTGCGTTTCGGCGGCTGGCCGGTGCCGCGGGCCTGGGCGCGGCTGCTGGGCCTGCAGTGCGTGCTCCTGCCGGTCAGCCTGGTGCTGCTGCCCGCCGCGGCGCGGGCGGCCGCCACCGGGGCCTGGTGGCTGCTCCTCGGCGCCCAGCTCGCCACCGCGCTCGGCCTCTACGTGGCCGGCCAATGGTCGCGGCGGCGCCACGACGCGCTGACGATGCTCGGCCTGGTCGGCGTGGGCGTCGCCGGGGGCCTGGTCGAACACGCCGGCCTGCCGCCCGGGCTGCCCTGGCACGGCGTGGTCGCCTGGATCGCCACCTCGCCCTGGGGCGCGCTGCCGGCGCTCGGCGTCGGCCTGTGGCTGCTGCGCCAGTTCGGCCATGCGCTGGTCGAGGCCGAGGCCAGCCGGGGCTCGCTGGAAGGCCAGGTCCGGCGGATCACCGCGGAGATCGAACACAACGTGGCGCAGATGGCCGAGCTGCGCGTCGAGCAGATCACCGAGCAGGAGCGCAAACGCATCGCGGCCGACCTGCACGACGACCTCGGCGCCAAGCTGCTGACCATCGTGCATACCTGCAACAACGAGCGCATCGCCGGGCTGGCGCGCGAGGCGCTGGACGAGATGCGGCTGTCGGTGCGCGGCCTCAGCGGCCGGCCGATGCGCCTGGCCGACGCGATGGCCGACTGGCGCGCCGAGACGGTGCTGCGCCTCGGCCAGACCCACATCGAGGTGCGCTGGGAGAACCCGGCCGAGGACAACGACAAGCTGCTGCCGGCGCGCGCCTTCGTGCAGACCACGCGCATCCTCCGCGAGGCGGTCAGCAACATCATCAAGCACAGCGGCGCCTCGCGCTGCGAGGTGCGCTGCTACGCCGGCGAGCACGACTACGGCCTGGTCGTCGAGGACAACGGCCGCGGCATCCCGGCCGACTTCGACCGCGGCCTCGACCGCGGCCATGGCATGACGACGATGAAGCACCGCGCCAAGCAGCTCAACGGCCAGTGCCTGATCGAATCCGGCCCGGGGCTCGGCACCGTGATCCGCCTGAGCCTGCCGCTGTGACCGGTGCCGCGCCGGGCCGTGCGCCGGCCATGGCCGACCCGATCACGCCGGTATCGCCCGCACGGCGCCGCGCGCTTGTTAGGATCGGGCGACGTCCCCTGGAGGCCGCGACTTGACGCCGACCATCACCAACATCCTGCTGCTGGAGGATCTGCCCGAGATCCGGGCCTGGCTGCGGCAACTGGTCGTGCAGGTCTTCCCGCGCGCGATGATCGCCGAGGCGGCCCGCGTGAAGGAGGCGATCCAGCTGACCGATGCGCTGAAGTTCGACCTCGCGCTGATCGACCTGGGCCTGCCCGACGGCTCGGGCGTCGACGTGGTGGCGACGCTGCGCGAGAAGCAGCCGGACACCCAGTCCGTGGTCGTCACCATCCACGACGACGACGAGCACCTCTTCCCGGCCCTGCAGGCCGGCGCCTTCGGCTACATCCTGAAGGAGCAGCCGCGCGAGCAGATCGCCGAGCAGCTCAAGCGCATGAGCCAGGGCGAGCCCCCGCTGTCGCCGTCGATCGCGCGGCGCGTGATCTCCTACTTCGCGGCCCAGAACCAGCCGCGCGAGCCCGCGCTGAACCTGCCCCACGTGGCCCTCACCGACCGCGAGAACGAGGTGCTGCTGCGCGTGGCCAAGGGCTTCACGCTGCCGGAGATCGGCGTGCAGCTCGGCCTGTCGCGTCACACCATCGCGGACTACGTGAAGCAGATCTACCGCAAGCTGAACGTCAGCTCGCGCGCCGAGGCGGCGCTGGAGGCGCAGCGGCTCGGGCTGTTCAAGCGCTGAGGCCGCGGGCGGCCGGCGCCGGCCACGCGCGCTACTTGTTCAGGGCCTTCAGCGCCAGCTTGATGCCTTCGGCCACCGCCACATCCGGCGGCAGGGACTTCAGCGCGGCCGCCGCCTCGCGGTCGTTGTAGCCGAGCGCGACCAGGGCCTGCAGGATGTCCGACTGCGCCGGGCTGCTGGCCTGCGCCGGCGCCACCAGCGCATCGCCGAGCTTGCCCTTGAGCTCCAGCAGCAGCCGTTCGGCCGTCTTCTTGCCGATGCCCGGCACCTTCACCAGCCGGCCGGTCTCCTGCAGGCCGACCGCCTGCGCGAGGTCGTTCACGCTCAGCCCCGACAGGATGGCCAGCGCGGTGCGCGGCCCGATGCCGCTGATGCGGATCAGCAGCCGGAAGGTGGCGCGCTCGGCGGCGGTCAGGAAGCCGAACAGCACGTGGGCATCCTCGCGCACGATCAGGTGGGTCAGCAGCGTGACGCGCTCGCCCAGCGCCGGCAGGTGGTAGAAGCTGCTCATCGGCACGTCCAGCTCGTAGCCGACGCCGTTGACGTCGACGAGCACCTGCGGCGGGGTCTTTTCGGCCAGCAGGCCGCTGAGGCGTCCGATCATCGGCGGATTATCGGGCGGCGCCGCGCCGCGCACGCGGCTGCCGATAATGCGGCATGAGCATCCACACCGACGACTTCGCGCCGCCGCCGCGGGTGGTCAGCGCCGCCCCGGCCTCGCCGAACGAGGAGGCGATCGAGCGCGCGCTGCGGCCCAAGGGCCTGGACGACTACGTCGGGCAGGCGAAGGCGCGCGAGCAGCTGGAGATCTTCATCGGCGCGGCCCGCAAGCGCCGCGAGGCGATGGACCACGTGCTGCTGTTCGGCCCGCCCGGCCTCGGCAAGACGACGCTCAGCCACATCATCGCCAACGAGCTCGGCGTCAACCTGCGCCAGACCAGCGGCCCGGTGCTGGAGAAGCCGAAGGACCTGGCGGCGATCCTGACCAACCTCGAGCGCAACGACGTGCTCTTCATCGACGAGATCCACCGGCTCAGCCCGGTCGTCGAGGAGATCCTGTATCCGGCGCTGGAGGACTACCAGATCGACATCATGATCGGCGAGGGGCCGGCCGCACGCAGCATCAAGCTGGACCTGCAGCCCTTCACGCTGGTCGGCGCCACCACGCGCGCGGGCATGCTGACCAACCCGCTGCGCGACCGCTTCGGCATCGTTGCGCGGCTGGAGTTCTACACGCCCGCGGAGCTGGCGCGCATCGTGCGCCGCTCGGCCGGCCTGCTGGAGGTGGCCTGCGACGAGGACGGCGCACACGAGATCGCGCGCCGCTCGCGCGGCACGCCGCGCATCGCCAACCGGCTGCTGCGCCGCGTGCGCGACTATGCCGACGTGAAGGGCGACGGCCGCATCCACAAGCCGCTGGCCGACAAGGCGCTGGCGCTGCTGGACGTGGACCCGCTCGGCTTCGACCTGATGGACCGCAAGCTGCTGGAGGCGGTGGTGCACCGCTTCGACGGCGGCCCGGTCGGCCTGGACAACGTGGCGGCCGCGATCGGCGAGGAGCCTGGCACCATCGAGGACGTGATCGAGCCCTACCTGATCCAGCAGGGCTTCCTGCAGCGCACGCCGCGGGGTCGCATCGCGACGCTCGCGGCCTTCCGGCACCTCGGCGTCGCGCCGCCCAAGGGCGGCGTGACGGACCTGTTCGACGGCGCCTGAGCGCCCGCGTCGCCGGCGCAGCCGCGCTCAGCCGCCGAAGGAGAGCTGGCCCTGGGCGGTCAGCGTGCGCTGGCCCAGCCAGGCCGCCGGCCGCCGCCCGGCCGACTGCTCGTGCAGCAGCTGCAGGAAGTCGGCCGCGCGCATCGGCGGGTGGAACAGGAAGCCCTGCATCCGCGTGCAGCCCGCCTGCTCCAGGTACTGCGACTGGTCGGGCGTCTCGACGCCCTCGGCCACCAGGTTCATGCCCAGGCCGCTGGCCATCGCGATGATCGCCAGCACCACCGGGCAATGGCCGTTGACGTGCTGGATCTCGCGCACGAAGGACTGGTCGATCTTCACGGTGCGCACCGGGAAGCGGTGCAGGTAGGCGAGCGAGGAATAGCCGGTGCCGAAGTCGTCGATCGCCACGCTGACGCCGAGCCGGCACAGGCCGTTGAGCTGCTCGATCACGTACTGCGGGTTGCGGATGCTGATGTTCTCGGTGATCTCCACCTCGATGCGGCTCATCCGGAAGCCCCAGTGCGCCTGCGCGCGGGTCAGCTTCTGCACGAACTCGCCGCGCTCCAGGTACTGCGGCGACAGGTTCAGCGCCAGCACCACGTCGTCGGCGCCGACGGCGCTCCAGCTCGCCAGGTCGCGGCAGACGGTCTGCAGCATCCAGTCGCTGATCGGCAGGATCAGGCCGCCTTCCTCCGCGAAGGGCAGGAACTCGCCGGCCGTCAGCAGGCCGCGCTGCGGGTGGTTCCAGCGCATCAGGCCCTCGGCGCCGACGATGCGTCCGGTGCGCACGTCGACCTGCGGCTGGTAGTACATCTCCAGCTCGCCCTGGTCCAGCGCCTGGCGCAGCCCCTTGCCGAGCGACAGCTTCTCGTGCGAGGCGTCCAGCATGTCCGGGTGGAAGAAGCAGTGGCCGTTCTTGCCGTCGCCCTTGACGCGGTACATCGCGATGTCGGCATGCGCCAGCAGCTGGTCGATGGTCTGGCCGTCCGCCGGGAACACCGCGATGCCGATGCTGGCCGAGATCAGCACCTCCTGGTCGCCGAGCGTGAACGGCAGCTGCAGGCACTCGAGGCATTTGCGCGCCACCACCGCGGCGTCCTCGCGGCTGCCCAGCCGCGGCAGCATGATCACGAACTCGTCGCCGCCCAGCCGGGCCAGCGTGTCGCCGCGCCGCAGGCTGTCCTTCAGCCGCCCGGCGGCCTGCTTCAGCAGGTCGTCGCCGCGCATGTGGCCGAGCGTGTCGTTGACCAGCTTGAAGCGGTCCAGGTCGATGAACATCACCGCCAGCTCGGTGCCGCTGCGCATCGCCTGCAGCATCGCCACGTCCAGCCGGTCGCGGAACAGGATGCGGTTCGGCAGGTCCGTCAGCACGTCGTGGTAGGCCTGGTAGGAGATCGTCTCCTCGGCCCGCTTGCGCTCGGTGATGTCGCGCGCCACGCCATAGGTGCCGCTGTAGACCGGCGCCGCCTGGGCGTCGTTGGCGGCGCCGTCGGCGCCACCCAGCCCGGCGTACATGCCGATCGAGTTGAACAGCAGCGTCGGCACGCCGGCCGCGCCGCCCGCGCCGGGGCGGCGCCCCGCCGGCGGGCGCATGCGCAGCTCCACGTTGCGCGACGCGCGCTCGCCGCAGCGCCGCTCGTTGAACACGTGGAAGGCGCGGTCGCGGTCCTCCTCGTGCACCAGCGCCGAGAAGTGCTGGCCGATCAGGCTGTGGCGATCCACCCCGAGCAGGCTCTCGAAGCGGTCGTTGACGAAGGTGAAGCAGCCCTGCGGGTCGAGCGTGTAGATCACGTCCGGCGAACTGTCCACCAGGTGCCGGTACAGCCGCTCCGAGTGCTCCAGCCGCGCCGCCATGCGGCGGTTCTCGGCCAGCAGCCGGCGCCGCTGCAAGGTGTGGTCGATGCTCTTCAGCAGCTCCGGCATCGCATAGGGCTTGCGCACGTAGTCGTCGGCGCCGCGCTTGAGCGCGCCGATCGGCGCATTGATGTCCGACTCGCCGCTGACGACGATGACGCCCACGTCCTGCCCGCGCTGGTTGATGTGGTCCATCACCGCGTGCCCGCCCAGGTCGGGCAGGCGCAGGTCGAGCAGCACCAGGTCGAAGCCGCCTTCGTCGAGCTGGCGCATCGCCGCGCGTGCATCGCCGGCCACCGCCACCGCGTGCCCGCGCGCGGCCAGCAGCTCGGCCAGGCTGGTGCGCAGCCGCGGCTCGTCGTCGACGACCAGCAGGCGTGCCGGCGGCCAGGGGCCGTCGGCCACCGCGCCGGAGGCGACCGGGTCGAGGCGGATCCGGCGGTCCGGCGCGGCGGGATCGGGCATGGGCAGGACGCTCATGGTTCGGAAGCCGGCGCGGCCGGATCGGCCGCGCGGTGCGGCAGGAAGACATCCACGCAGGTGCCACCCACGCCGCTGCGGCACTGCACCCAGCCGCCGAGGCCGTGCACCAGTCCCTGCACGATCGCCAGGCCGCGGCCGCGGCCGGCACGCCCGGCCTCGCCGGCCGTCGGCGCCGTGAAGAGCCCGGCGAGGGTCTCGGGCGCCATGCCGGGCCCGTTGTCGCGCACGCTGATCTCGACCATCAGCCGGCCATCGCGGTTGACCAGCCCGTTGTGCGCGACCACCACGCGGCCGGTGCCGGCCTCGATTGCACCGAGCGCCTCGACCGCGTTCTTCACCAGGTTGACGAGGATCTGCCGCAGCGCGTCGCGCCCGGCCAGCACCTGCGCGCCGCCGGGGTGCGGGTGGTCGACGATGTCGACCGCCGCCGCGCCGGCCAGGCCGCCGCCGGACTGGCGGAACAGCCGCACCACGTCGGTGATCGCCGCATTCACGTCGACCGCCTGCGGCGGCGCGCCGGCCGGCTCCGCCAGCGCGCGCACCAGCCGGCCCACGCGCGCCACCTCCTGCTGCAGCACGCCGATGTCCTGGCCGATGGAGGCATCGCGCCCGCCGGCGGCCAGCTTGACGTCGAGCAGGCTGAGGTAGTTCTGGATGATCGACAGCGGGTTGTTGACCTCGTGCGCGAGGTCGCGCAGCCCCAGCGCATGGCGTGCCACCAGCTCGGCACGCTCGCGCTCGCCGACGGCCTGCAGCGCCTGCGCGCGCGTGCGCAGCGCCTGGGCCTGCACCAGGAAGGCGGCCAGCAGCTCGCGGCGCAGGCGCAGGTGGGCCATCAGCGCGGCGTCGCCGACGCAGACCAGTGCCGCCGGCGGCCGGCGCTCGCCGCGCGCGTCACCGGCCGGCAGCGGCAGCAGCACCAGCTGGTCGGTCGCGAGCAGGCGCAACAGCTGGTCCTCGGCGATCTCCAGCGGGGTCGCCGCGTCGCGCGCGAGGAAGACCGGCTGGCGCGCGGCCAGCCCGTCGCCGACGCGCGTGCCCGGCTGCGTCGGCAGCGAGAACTCGGTCCACTGCATCGGCAGCGCGGCGGCGATCTCGGCGGCCGACGTGGCACCCAGCCAGCGCAGACCGCGGCCCGACGCGTCGGGCAGCATCACGACCACCTCGCCGAACTGGAACACGATGCGCGCGGCGTCCGCCAGCCGCTGCAGCAGCGCCGACTCGTCCCCGGCCAGCGGCAGGTCGTTCAGCACGGTGGCCGCCACCATCATCGGCGAGAGGGCCACACGCAGGCGCTCGGCCGCCGCATCGGCCGACAGGCGCGCGAGCCGCGCCGAGCCGGCATCGCCCTCGGCGGGCCACTCGATGCCGAGCGACCGGGCCGCCGCATCCAGCTGCTGGCGGGCCATGCGCACCACGCCACCGAGCGCGGCCGGGTCGATGCCGAGCGCGGCGGCGGCGTCGGCCAGCGCGCCCAGCGGCGCGTCCTCGGCGCCCGGTGCCGCGGCATGCTCGGCGACGCGGTGGGCCAGCGCGACGATGCGCAGCAGCGGGTGCAGCGCCGCGAGCCGCGCCACCGGCTCGTGGTGGTAGCGCACGCTGTCGGCCAGGCTGCCGTCGAGCCGCCAGCGCTCGACCAGCCAGGCCCCGGCCTCGGCATGGCTGACGCGCCACAGCCGCTGCTCGAGCTGGCACAGGCCGGCATCGTCTTCGGTCGCGAAAGCCGTCGCGTAGTCCTGCGGGGCGGCGGCGAGCAGGCCCAGGCGGCCGATGTCGTGCAGCAGACCGGCCAGGTAAGCCTCGTCCTCGCGCGGGTAGTCCCACAGGCGGGCGAGCTGGCGCGCGGCGGATGCGGCCAGCAGCGCGTGCTGCCAGAACGGGCGCAGGTCCGTGTCGCGCAGCGCCGGCAGGCCGTAGAAGGCCTGGAACACCGACTGGCTGATCACCAGCGTCTTCACCGTCTCGGTGCCGAGCACCGCCAGCGCGCGTTCGACGCTGCCCACCGGGCCGCGGTGGCGGTATGCGGCGCTGTTGGCGACGGCCATCAGCTTGGTCGCCATCGCGGCATCGCGGGAGATCAGTTCCGCGAATTCGCTCAGTTGCGCATCGTCGCGCCGGTACAGTTCCAGCAGATTGAGCAGAATCTCCGGAAGGGCCGGCAAGCGAACGGCGCCCAGGCGCAGGCGTGCGTCGATGTCGGCTCGGGGAGGGATCAATCTGGGCTGCCGGTGGACTGCGTGGGTGAGAGCAAGGCGCGTGCTCGGACGCCGGAGAGGACGGCACTCGATCCCCGTCGGCCGATGCGCCACCGCACCCGGGACGGGGTGCTTGCGCGAGGCGCCGATGGTACAAAGAACCGTGTGAAAGTGCACACCTTCGGCGCTGCCTGGTGACGAATGTCGTGGCGCCGCAGCGGCCGGCTCAGCGCAGCGCTCCCCGCGCGTCGATCGGCCACACCGCCTCGACCACGCCGTCGCCCAGCCCGCCGCGCACGCCGACGAGGTGGGTGTGCAGGTTGACCGTCGGGTCGCAGTGCCCGGGCACCAGCCACACCGTCTCGCCCAGCGCCGGCAGGTCCGCGGCTGCGGCGCCGTCGCCCGGCCTCAGCACCCCGTGCTCGTCGCCACCGTTCGCGAACTGCAGCGGCCGCTCCCAGACCCGCGGCAGGCCCGAGTCGATCGCATGCGCCTTGTGGCCCGCGTCGACGACGGCGTGGGCCGCCCCTCGGCTCATCACCTGGCTCTTGACGAACAGCGCATGGCGAAAGTCCGGCGCACCGGGATCCGGCGTGTTCTGCGCATAGTCGGCGTCGAGGAAGAGGTAGCTGCCGGCCTGCAGCTCGCCCCACAGGCCGCTGCCGGCCTCGTGCACGAAGCTGCCGCTGCCGGCGCCGGTGACCAGCGGGCAGGCGATGCCGCCGGCCGTGATGCTCGCCACGGCCGCCCGCACCTGGCTGGCGGCATGGGCGATGGCCTGGGCGCGCGCCTCGGGCCGCCGCAGGTGCTGGGCGCCGCCGTGGTAGGCCTGCAGCCCGGCGAAGCGCAGGCCGGGGCCCCCGGGAGCCTCCGGCGCATGCGAGACCACGCGGTGCGCCAGCGCGCCGGCCGCAGCCGCCGGCACGCCGCAGCGTCCCTGGCCGACATCGACCTCCACGTAGACGTCGACGACGCTGCGGGCCGCGCGCACCGCCTCGGCCAGCCGCTCGACGCCCAGCGCCGCATCGACGCAGACGCCGAGCCGCACCTGCCGCGCCAGCGCCGCCAGGCCCGCGAGCTTGCGAGGGTCCACCACCTCGTTGGTCAGCAGCAGGTCGTGCACGCCCTGCGCGGCCAGCGCATGGGCCTCGGCGGGCTTCTGGACGCACACGCCGACGGCGCCGGCGGCGATCTGCCGCCGCGCCAGCGCCGCGCACTTGTGCATCTTCGCGTGCGGCCGCAGGCGCAGGCCGCGGGCCCGGGCCCAGTCGGCCATCGCGGCGAGGTTGTGCTCCATCGCCTCGAGCGCGACGACGAGCGCCGGCGTCGCGATCGCGGAGGCCGGGTCACCGGCGCGCGCCGGCGGGCCCTCCCAGGCACCGTTCGCCGTCATGCCGCCGGCCCCGCCCGGTCGGCCGCCGCACCGCCATCGGCGAACTCGTCGAGGGACAGGTCCTGCAGGTGGCCCAGGTCGGCCCAGCCGACCAGCGTGAAGCCCTCGCCGGTGTACAGCAGCCGGTTGATGCCGGCGTTCGCGACCAGCCAGGTGCGCGGCGCCTGCAGGTCGAGCCGGGTCGCCGCACGGTACAGGCAGTCGAGCACCCCGCCGTGCGCGACCAGCGCGATCGCCTCGCCGGGGTGGGCGGCCGCCAGGCGCTCGGCGGTCGCCACGCAGCGGTCGTAGAAGGCGCTCAGGGTCTCGCCGCCGGCGGGGCCGAAGGACGGGTCGCGGCGCCGCCAGCGCAGGCTGTCGTCGGGCCAGGCCTGCGCGATCTCGTCGAAGGTGCGGCCCTCGAAGCGGCCGAAGGCACGCTCGCGCAGCCCTGCGTCGAGCCGCAGCGGGCGGCCGGCCGCCGCCGCCACCGGGCGGGCGGTGTCGACCGCGCGCGACAGGTCGCTGCTGTACACGGCGGCCAGCGGCTCCTGCGCCAGCGCCCGTGCCAGCCGCTCGGCCTGGCGGCGGCCGGTCGGGTTCAGGCCGATGTCGAGCTGGCCCTGGATGCGGGTGTCGACGTTCCAGGCGGTCTCGCCATGGCGGATCGCGAGCACGCGGGTGGCCTGGAGACTCATGCGGACCTCCCTCCCCGGGCCGGCACCATTCAGACGCCCCAGACGATGTCGTGGCCCGCGGCCGACGCGCGCTTCATCATCTCGACCATCGGCCAGACGCGCTGGCGCAGGCCGACCGCGCGCTTCGCGTCGGGCTCGTCGGCCTCGCCCTCGCCGGCATCGCGCGGCGCGGTGGCCTCGGCCTCGGCCACCGCGCGCTCCAGCGCCGCAATGGCCGCCGGCAACTCGGCCGCGGGCAGGATGCCCTGCGCCGCGGGCGCCTTGCCGATCAGGCCCAGCAGCTGGTCGCCGTTCGGCCCCATCATGATCAGGTCACCGGACGACTTGGATCGGAACTTGTACAGGGACATGCGCGGTCTCCGGAAGGATGCGGGGGGCCATTCTGCGGCAGGCGATCGCCCGCGCCGGCAAGGAGGGCTAGCATCGATGCCGCCCGGCGCGCCGTGCACCTTCCCGCCCCCACCTGCTGCCTGCCCATGAAACTGCTGCGTTTCGGCCCCCCGGGCCGCGAGAGCGTCGGTGCCGTCGACCGCGACGGGCGCCTGCGCGACCTGTCCTCCGCCGTGCCGGACCTGCACCTGCCGACGCTGGGCCTGGCCGGCCTGAAGCGGCTGCGCCGCCTCGACCCGTCGGACTTCCCGGTGGTGCGCGGCCGGCCGCGGCTGGGCGTGCCCTTCACCGGCATCAGCAAGTTCGTCGCGATCGGCCTGAACTACGCCGACCACGCGGCCGAGGCCGGGCTCGCGGTGCCGGCCGAGCCGATCGTGTTCCTGAAGGCCACCACCTGCATCAGCGGCCCGCAGGATCCGGTCCGCCTGCCGGCCGGCAGCACGCGCGGCGACTGGGAGGTGGAGCTGGGCGTGGTGATCGGCCGCACCGCCCGCGCGGTCGACGAGCACGACGCGCTGGCGCACGTGGCCGGCTACACCGTGGTGAACGACGTCTCGGAGCGCGAGTGGCAGCTCGAGCGCGGCGGCACCTGGGACAAGGGCAAGGGCTTCGACACCTTCGGGCCGATCGGCCCCTGGCTGGTGACGGCCGACGAGGTGCCCGACCCGCAGGCCCTCTCGCTGTGGCTGGACCTGAACGGCGAGCCGCGCCAGCGCGGCAGCACCGCCACCATGGTGTTCGGCGTGGCGCGGCTGGTGAGCTACGTCAGCCGCGTGATGACGCTGCTGCCTGGGGACGTGATCGCCACCGGCACGCCGCCGGGCGTCGGCATGGGCATGAAGCCGCCGCGCTACCTGCGCACTGGCGACGTGATGACCCTCGGCATCGAGGGCCTCGGCAGCCAGCGCCAGCGCGTCATCTGACGCGCCGCACCGCCGGCCACTGGGCGGCGGCCCCGGCCGGCAGGCCGACGCGGGCATTGAAGGCCTCGACCTCCAGCGCCGGCGCGCACAGGAAGCCCTGGTACTGCTGGGCGCCGAGCCCGTGCAGGAAGGCACGCTGGGCGTCGGTCTCGACCCCCTCGGCGATCACCTCCAGCCGCAGCGCGCGGCCGAGCTGCACGATGGCCTGCACGATGCCGGCATCGCTCGGGTCGCCGGGCAGGCCCTTGATGAAGCTGCGGTCGATCTTCAGCCGCGAGATCGGGAAGCGCTTCAGGTAGCCCAGGCTGGAATAGCCGGTGCCGAAGTCGTCGATCGCCAGCCGGACGCCGAGCGCGGCCAGCGCCTGCAGGCGCTGCAGCGTCTCCTCGGCGTCGCGCACCAGCAGCGATTCGGTCAGCTCCAGCTCCAGCCGCTCGCCCGGCAGGCCGGCCTGCGCCAGCACCTGCGCCACGCCCTCGACGAAGCCGGGCTGCTGGAACTGCAGCGGCGAGACGTTCACCGACACCACCAGGTCCGCGCCGTCGCCGTACCAGCGCGCCGCCTGCGCGAGCGCCTGGCGCAGCACCCAGTCGCCGATCGCCACGATGAAGCCGCTCTCTTCCGCCACCGGGATGAAGCGCGCGGGCGACACCTCGCCGAGCTGCGCATCGGTCCAGCGGATCAGCGCCTCCGCGCCCAGCAGCCGCCCGTCGGCGATGTCGACCTGCGGCTGGTAGTGCAGCCGGAACTCGCCGCGCGGCAGCGCCTGGCGCATCGCATGGTCGAGCTGGAGCCGGCTGCGCAGGCGCTCGCCGTCCTGGTCGTCGGCCGCGCGGTGGAAGCGGAAGTGGCCGCGGCCGCTCGCCTTGACCTCCTCCAGCGCGATGCCGGCGCGCCGCAGCAGGTCGTCGGGCGTGTCGGTGTCGGGCAGTGGCAGCGCGATGCCGATGCTGCAGGTGACGTTGAAGCGCAGCCCGTCGACCTCGAAGGGCCGCTGCATGGCGCCCAGCACGCGGCGCGCCGCGGTCTCGGCGGTGGCCGCGTCGGCCTGGTTGAGCAGCAGCGTGAAGTCGTCGCTGCCCAGCCGGGCGACCTGGTCGACCTCGCGCAGGCTGCCGGTCAGGCGCTGCGCGACCTCGACCAGCACCCGGTCGCCGATGCCGTGGCCGAAGGAGTCGTTGACGTGCTTGAAGTGGTCGAGGTCGATCGCCAGCACCGCGCAGGGCGCGTGCTCGCGGCGCGCACGCGCCAGCGCGAACTGCAGGCGGTCCATCAGCACCTGGCGGTTGGCGACGCCGGTCAGCGCATCGGTGTGCGCCAGGCTGTCGATGCGGCGCGAGGCCTCGATGCGCTCGGTGATGTCACGGAAGGAGAACACCCGCCCGACCGGCTCGCCGCGACGCAGCTGCGGCAGGCTGACGCGCTCGACCACCGTGCCGTCCTTCAGCCCGAAGGTGTCGGCGGTCGCCTGGGCGCCGGCCGCGTCGAGCTGGGCCAGGCGGCGCATGTAGGCCAGCGGCTCGGCCACCTGCTGGCGCATCCAGTCGAAGAGTTCGTCGTCGTCGGGCCGGGCCGCCAGCTCGGGCGGCAGGCGCCACAGGCGCGCGAACGTCTGGTTGAAGGTGCGGACATGGCCGTCGAGGTCGATCACGAGGATGCCGTCGGCGGTCGACTCCAGCGTGGCGCGCAGCTCGGCCAGGCGTTCCTCCAGCTCGTTCTCGACGCGCCGCTGCTCGCTCAGGTCGCGCAGCATCACCAGGTAGGCGCAGCGGCCGCCCCAGCCCACCGGCTGCACCTGGCGCAGCACGGGCAGGGTGCTGCCGTCGATGCGGCGCAGCAGGGTCTGGGAGTCCAGGCAGGCCTCGCCGCCATCGTCGACCTCCTGCCAGAAGCAGCGGTCCTCGGGCATCACCAGCAGGTCCAGCACGTGGCGGCCGAGCAGGGTCGACGCCGGCAGGCCGATCAGCCGGCCCGCGGCGGCATTCGCCGCGAGCACGCGGTAGTCGGGGTCGACCAGCCAGACGGCGTCGCACAGGCCATCGATCAGCGCCGCGGCCAGCGCGACCGACGGGGTCGCCGGCTCGGCGGCACGGGCAGCCAGCACGGCGCTCACCGGACACCCCTGCGCGGCGCGGGCTGCGGGACGAGTGCCTGCGCACTCCAGTATTCGCCCTGGGGGCGGCCCGGCGGGCTCATGCCGCCAGCGCCTCGGGCGGCTCGGCCGGCGTGGCCTCGCGCACGACCGGCTCGAAGAAATAGGCCACCCGCTGGCGCGGCGCGAGCGCCTGCAGCGCCGGCTTGGGCAGCGCGGCGGGCTTCAGGCTGCGGCGGATGCCGAGGCCTGGGGTGGCCTCGAGGTTCAGCGGCTGCAGCGCGGGCTCGCCGGCCGGCGCGTCCGGCCGGAACACCTGCACCCGCGGCTTCAGCGGCCGCGAGGAGTTCACCGAGACGACGATGGCCAGCCGGTCGTCGGTCAGCTGCACCACCGAGCCCGGCGGGTAGACGCCCATCATCTTGACGAAGGCGCCGAGCACCGAGGTGTCGAACTTGGCCTGGCACTGCGCGAACAGCAGCGAGATCGCCTCGTGCGGCGTCAGCGACAGGTGGGCGCGCACCGGGTTGCACAGGCGGTCGTAGCGGTTGACCAGCGCGACCACGCGGGCCGCCGCCGTCATCCGGTCGCTGCCGATCTTCAGCGGGAAACCGCTGCGGTCGGCCATCTCGTGGTGCTGGCCGATCACCAGCAGCGCCGCCGCCGGCAGGCCCATGCGGCGCGCGCGCGCCACGCCGCGGGCGACGTGCTCCTCGTAGTAACGCATCTCCGCCGCGGTGAACTGCTCGTCGCGGTGGCGCAGGCGCTCGGGCAGCTCCAGCTTGCCGATGTCGTGCATCAGTGCGCCCACGCCGAGGTTCAGCAGTTCCTCGTCCGACCAGCCGAAGGCGCGGCCCATCAGCATCGACAGCAGCGCCACGTTCAGCGCGTGGGCGCTGTGCCGGTCGCCCAGGTTCTCGCCGAGCACGCGGATGCACAGCTCCTGGCGTCCGGCCATCTTCTGCAGCAGCGCGCCGGACAGCGCGACCGCGCCGTCGCGCGCCCGTTCCGGGTGGTCGATCACGTCGTCGTGCACGCGGCGCAGCTCGCCGGCGGCCTCCTGGAACTGGCGCTCGCAGACGACCAGCGCGTCGTGCTCCGCGCCCGCATCGCCTGCCACCGCGGCGGGCAGCGGCGGCGTGGCGGCGGCGGACGCCGGCGCGATGGCGCGCGTCGACGACGGGGCACCGGCCGGCGTCGGCCCGGCGGCTGCCGTCTCCTCGACGGGAGCCCCGGGCACCGCCTGCACGGCGCCGGCGACGGGCCCGGCCTCGGCCGCCGCAGCCGCCGGCAGCTCGCTCAGCGCCGGGTTCCAGCGCACCGTCTTCAGGCCGAGCCCGCGCAGGGTCTCGATCTGCTCCGGCCCCGTCAGCCGGAAATGGCTCAGCGCGAAGGGGTGCGACATCCACCCCAGGTCGAGGTGGACGTACATCCCCACGCGCAGGTCCGCGACGGGTATGTCTTGCGTGCCGGCTCGGCTTTTCATGACGACGGGACGGACGGCGCGGTCGGAAGGGGGTGGATGCGGACGGGGCAGGCCAACGGGGTCTTCCGCGTTGTCGGCCAATTCCCGACCCGGCTTGAGCGGCATCACGACACGGTGGCCGTGACGGGCCGGGCTCGCTACAATCGCCGCTGGTTTCGAGGAGCGTTGCAAGGTGCCGCCACGGCATCCCAGGCTCGAAGCCCCTTCTTTGCAACCGCGCTCACCCGCCCCGTCCGGGGCCTCGAGGGTGAGCTGGCACACACATTCGGCACCCCTCGGCCCCGGCCGCGCGGCGGGTTTCCACACCGGAGCCTGACAATGAATGCCGTTTTGAAGCCGTCCGCCGTCGATCACGCCATCGCCGACCTGTCCCTGGCCGAGTGGGGCCGCAAGGAACTGCGCATCGCCGAAACCGAGATGCCCGCGCTGATGGCGATCCGCGAGGAGTACGCCGCCAGCCAGCCGCTGAAGGGGGCCCGCATCACCGGTTCGCTGCACATGACGATCCAGACCGCGGTGCTGGTCGAGACGCTGCAGGCGCTCGGCGCCGAGGTCCGCTGGGCCTCGTGCAACATCTTCTCCACGCAGGACCATGCCGCCGCCGCGCTGGTTGCCGAGGGCACGCCGGTCTTCGCGTACAAGGGCGAGTCGCTGAAGGACTACTGGGACTACACCCACCGCATCTTCGAGTTCGGCCCCAAGGGCAGCGACGCCGAAGGCCCGAACATGATCCTGGACGACGGCGGCGACGCGACGCTGCTGATGCACCTGGGCAAGAAGGCCGAGACCGACCCGTCGGTGATCGCCAACCCCGGCAGCGAGGAAGAGCGCGAGCTGTTCGCCGCGATCAAGGCCAAGCTGGCCGAGGACGGCACCTGGTACAGCCGCAAGGGCGCGAAGATCATCGGCGTGACCGAGGAAACCACCACCGGCGTGCACCGCCTGAACGAGATGTCGGCCAAGGGCACGCTGATGTTCCGGGCGATCAACGTCAACGACAGCGTCACCAAGAGCAAGTTCGACAACCTGTACGGCTGCCGCGAATCGCTGGTGGACGGCATCAAGCGCGCCACCGACGTGATGGTCGCCGGCAAGATCGCCGTGGTCGCCGGCTACGGCGACGTGGGCAAGGGCTCGGCGCAGGCGCTGCGCGCGCTGTCGGCCCAGGTCTGGGTGACCGAGATCGACCCGATCAACGCGCTGCAGGCCGCGATGGAAGGCTACCGCGTCGTGACGATGGACTGGGCCGCCGACAAGGCCGACATCTTCGTCACCGCGACCGGCAACAAGGGCGTGATCACCCACGAGCACATGCTGGCGATGAAGCACAACGCCATCGTCTGCAACATCGGCCACTTCGACAACGAGATCGACATCGCGTCGGTCGAGAAGTACCAGTGGGAAGAGATCAAGCCGCAGGTCGACCACATCATCTTCCCGGACGGCAAGCGCATCATCATGCTGGCCAAGGGCCGGCTGGTGAACCTGGGCTGCGGCACCGGCCACCCGAGCTACGTGATGTCGTCGAGCTTCGCGAACCAGACGATCGCCCAGATCGAGCTGTTCACGCAGGCCGCGAAGTACGAGGTCGGCCAGGTCTACGTGCTGCCGAAGCACCTGGACGAGAAGGTCGCGCGGCTGCAGCTGAAGACGCTGAACGCCCAGCTGACCGAGCTGAGCGACGAGCAGGCGGCCTACATCGGCGTGTCCAAGCAGGGCCCGTACAAGCCGGACAGCTACCGCTACTGAGCGGCCTGGCCGGGCGCGCGGCCCAGCGGCCCGCGCCCGCCCGAGCGATGCGCGCCGACCGACTGTTGCTGCAGCGCGGCCTCGCGCCGACGCGTTCGGCCGCACTGCGGCTGATCGAGCGGCAGGCGGTGCGCTGGCTGGCGCCGTCGGGCTGGACCGTGGTCGGCAAGGCCGGCCTCGAGCTGCCCGACGATGCCGGGCTGGAGGTGACCGACGACGCGGAGCTGCGCTTCGTGTCGCGCGGCGGCCTCAAGCTCGACGGCGCGCTGGCGCGCTGCGGGCTGGACGTGCGCGGCTGGCAATGCCTGGACCTCGGGCAGAGCACCGGCGGCTTCACCGACGTGCTGCTGCAGCGCGGCGCCGCCCGCGTGACCGGCATCGACGTCGGCCACGGCCAGCTGCACGAGCGGCTGCGCGCCGACCCGCGCGTGGTCTGCCACGAGGGCCTGAACGCGCGCGCGCCGCAGGGCAGCGCCTTCGCCGCGCAGACGCCGACGGGCAGCCAGGACCTGCTGACCGGCGACCTGTCCTTCATCTCGCTGACGCTGGTGCTGCCCGCGGTGCGGCCCTGGCTGGCCCCGCACGGCCACCTGCTGATGCTGGTGAAGCCGCAGTTCGAGCTGCAGCCGGCGCAGATCGGCAAGGGCGGCCTGGTGCGCGACCCGGCGCTGCACCGGCTCGTCGAGGAGCGCCTGCGCGGCGCCTGTGCGGCGCTGGACCTGGCCGTCGCCGACTACTTCGAAAGCCCGATCCAGGGCGGCCACGGCAACACCGAATTCTTCGTCTGGGCGCGCCCGCGCGGCGCGCCCGCCCCGGAGTCCCCACGATGAACCCGATCCCGATCAGTTTCGAATTCTTCCCCCCCAACACGCCGGTCGGCGACGAGAAGCTGAAGACCGTGGTGCAGGACCTCGGGGCGCTGGCGCCCGAGTTCTTCAGCGTCACCTACGGCGCCGGCGGCTCGACGCGCGAGAAGACGCTGGCCACCGTGGCGGCGATCGCGCGCAGCGGTCACGAGGCCGCACCGCACCTGTCGTGCATCGGCGCCTCGCGCGAGGGCATTGCCGAGATCCTCGGCACCTACCGCGCGCAGCAGATCCGCCGCGTCGTCGCGCTGCGGGGCGACCTGCCCAGCGGTACCGCGACCAGCGGCGAGTTCCGCTACGCCGCCGACCTGGTGCGCTTCATCCGCGAGACGCAAGGCGCCGACTGGCGCATCGAGGTCGCGGCCTACCCCGAGTACCACCCCGGCGAACGCTACGCCGCGCGCGACCTGGAGCACTACGCGCAGAAGGTGCACGCCGGCGCGAGCGCCGCGATCACGCAGTTCTTCTATAACCCCGACGCCTATTTCCACTTCGTCGAGGCGACGCGCCGGCTCGGCGCCGACGTGCCGGTGGTGCCGGGCATCATGCCCTTCCACAACTTCGCGAAGATCGCCCAGTTCGCGCAGCGCGACGGCATCGAGATCCCGCGCTGGGTGGCGCTGAAGATGGAGGGCTACATGGACGACGCGGCGTCGGTGCGCGCCTTCGGCCTCGACGTGGTGGCCGGGCTGTGCGAGCGCCTGATCGCCGGCGGGGCCCCGGGCCTGCACTTCTACACGATGAACCAGTCAGCGCTCACGCTCGAGCTGTGCCGGCGGCTGGGGCTGGGCGCCGCGGCCTGAGGGGCGCGCGGGGCGGTGGCTGGCGCCGTGGCGCGCCGGCCGCGGGGCGTTTGACGCAGGTCAAGGAAGGCGTGCCCGCCCGCGAGGCCGCACCACCGGCTTGCGCTGCGTCAGGTGCGCGCCGCCGGAGGCAGGCTGCAATGGGCTCGTCGCGTCCCGGGTGGGGCGCGCCGCTTCCCCCCAAGACGAACGAGCCCTCCATGCCCTCCCTGCCTTCCTCCCGTTCCCCGAGCCGTGTTTTCCTGGCGGTGCTGGCCCTGGCTGCCGGCGCCGCACTGCCGCTGGCCGCCAGCGCGCAGGACAGCGGCGCCTGGATCGTGCGCGCCCGCGCGCTGCACCTCGACTCGGCCAACAAGGATTCCACCGGCCTGAACCTGTCGATCAACAACAAGGTCTTCCCGGAAGTCGACATCAGCTACTTCTTCACGCCCAACCTGGCGGCCGAGCTGATCCTCACCTACCCGCAGAAGCAGGACCTGAGTTCGAACGGCACCCGGATCGGCACGCTGAAGCACCTGCCGCCGACGCTGACGCTGCAGTACCACGTCACCGGACTGCCGAGCGCGCGGCCCTACGTGGGCGCGGGCATCAACTACACGCGCTTCTCGTCGGTGAACTTCGACCCCGCGGTGCGCACCGCGCTCGGCCCGAGCATCGAGAAGAGCAGCGTCGGCCTGGCCGCGCAGGTCGGCGTGGACATCCCGGTCGGCGGCGGCTGGCTCTTCAACGCCGACGTGAAGAAGGTGTACCTCCGCACCGACGTGCGCTCCTTCGGCGCCACCGCCGGCACCTTCAAGATCGACCCGGTGCTGTTCAGCCTCGGGATCGGCAAGCGGTTCTGAGCCGCCAGGGCCGCGCCCGGCACGGCCCGGCACGGCCCGCGCTCAGGCGTCGCGCTGCCAGCTGACGCCGTCGTCGGTCAGCAGCGCATCCAGCGGCAGGTCCTCGGGTTCGCTGCGCAGCATCGGCAGGAAGCCGTTCGAGTAGCACAGCCCGACGGTGTAGGGCCGCGGACGCAAGGCCATGATCGTGCGGTCGTAGAAACCGCCGCCATAGCCCAGGCGCACGCCGCCCGGGCCGTAGCCCACGCAGGGCAGCAGCAGCATCTGCGGCTCGAAGACCTCGGTGTCCTTGGGCTTCGGGATGTCGTAGGCATCCAGCTCGGTCGGGCAGCCGGGGTACCAGACGTGGAAGCGCAGCGAGCCGCTCTCGCGATCGACCACCGGCAGCCCGATGCGCCGGCCCTCGCCGGCCTCGGACCAGCGGTAGAGCGCCGGCAGCGGGTCGAACTCGCCCTTGATCGGCCAGTAGCCGCCGATCGTCTGTTCGCGCCGGCCGACCAGCCAGACCCGCAGCACCCCCTGCAGCTGCACCGCGCGCTCGAGGCGGTCGGGCAAGGCCTGGCGGGCGGCGATCAGTTTGGCGCGCACTTCGGAACGGTCCAGCGGCAACATGCGAGGTCTTTCGAAGGCCGGGCCGCGCCCGGAACTGCCCGGCATTGTGCAAGACTGGCGGGCATGCCCCGCCCCTCTCCGACCACCCCCACCGTGGCCGCCCCGCCCGGCTTCGCCGAGCACTGCGCCCAGCTGCTGGCGCCGCACGGCCCGGTGCGGCTGAAGCGGATGTTCGGCGGGCACGGCCTCTACGTCGACGAGCTGTTCATCGCGCTGATCAGCCGGCAGACGCTGTACCTGAAGGCCGACGACGCGACCCGCGAGCAGTTCCGCGCCGCCGGCGGCCGGATCTTCGCGCCGCAGATGCCGGGGCGCGGCGTGGTCGAGCTGCCGTACTGGACAGTGCCCGAGGAGGCGCTGGAGTCCGACGCCGCGATGGCGCCCTGGGCCCGGCTGGCGATCGGCGCGGCCCTGCGTGCCCGGGCCGCGGCGGCGCCGAAACGGGCCACGGCCGGGCCGGCCCCGGCAAAGGGTGCCCCGGCGAAGCGAGCCGTGGCGAAGCGCGCCCTGGAGAAGCGGCCTGCGGCGAAGCGGGGCGCAGAAGATCGACCGGCCCTGCCACCGGCCGGCCGGAAGCGCGCCGGCTGAGCCGGGTCGGTCGGGCGGCGGCCGCGCGGCCGCAGCGGCTCAGGCGCCGCCGGCCTCCCAGCGCATCGCCGGGCCGCGCCGCCCGAGCGCGCGCAGCGCGGCGCCGAGCCGGCGCAGGCCGGCCGCGGCGCGGGCGCGGCAGGCGTCCGGCGGCACCAGCAGCTGGAAGCGGGCGTCGTCGCCCCAGGCCTCCAGCACCCATTCGCTGCCGTGGGCCAGCGCCAGGGTGTCGCCGGGCCCCAGCACGCGGTCCTCGGGGGGCGTGCGGCCGTCGCCGGCGGCCGTGATCCAGACCCGGCCGGCCGCCACGCGCAGGCAGCGCGCCCCCGGGCCGGCCGCCAGGCGCAGCGCGGTACCGGCCGGCAGGCGCCAGGCCGCGGCCTCGCCGCGGGCGGCGAATTCTTGCGCAGTGGTCATGAGCGGGCTGAGTCGGGTCGAGGTCATCGCAGGCTCCGGGTGATGCGGCGAGGGCGGTTCCCTTTGCCGGCGTGACGTCAATGTAGGCTGCGCGCGCGGTGCCGTCCAATGACGTCGGGGGCCGGGATTGATACCATTCGCGCATGAATGCCCCGTCCCGCCAGCGCCCGCTGTCCGTCGGTCCGCTGCGCGCCTTCGAGGCGGTGGCGCGGCGCCTGAGCTTCCGCGCCGCCGCCGAGGAGCTGCACCTGACGCAGTCCGCGATCAGCCGCCAGATCCAGTCGCTGGAGGAGGAGGTCGGCGCCGTGCTGTTCCTGCGCGGCACCCGCCACGTCGAACTGACGGCCGACGGCGCGCTGCTGTTGCGCGCCGCCGCGCCCGCGCTGGCGCAGCTGGACAACGGCGTGCGGCAGATCCGGCAGTCGCGCGGGCGCCGCGTGGTCAGCGTGACGACCTTCGCGTCGTTCTCATCGCTGTGGCTGATTCCGCGGCTGGAGGCCTACCAGCGGTTGCACCCCGACATCGACATCCGCGTCTCGGCCAGCGACGCGATCGTCGACCTGGAGGACGGCGAGCTGGACGTGGCGCTGCGCTACTGCGCCGCGGAGCGCGCGGGCGCCGGCTCGCTGCGGCTGTTCGGCGAGGTGCTGACGCCGGCCGCCAGCCCCTGGCTGGTCGAGCAGGCCGCGCGCGGCGACAGCGCACCGCTGCGCCACGCCGCCGACCTCGCGCAGCATGCGCTGGCCGAGGAGGACGACTACCGGCCGAGCGCCCAGGTGCTGAGCTGGCGGCATTGGCTCGCGGTGCACGGCCAGCCCGGCCTGCAGCCGCGGCGCTGGATGTACCTGAACTTCACCTACCAGCAGGTGCAGGCCGCCATCGCCGGGCAGGCGCTGACGCTGGCGCGGATGGCGCTGGTGGCGGAGTCGCTGGCGCGGGGCGAGCTGGTCGAGCCCTTCGGCCCGGCCGGGCGGCTGTCGGTGCCGCTGGTCTACTGGCTGGCGGTGTCGCGGGCCGGTGCCCAGCGGCCGGAGGTGCGGCAGTTCGCCGACTGGGTGCTGTCGCAGGCCGCCGAGACGCGGCGGGCCCTGGGCGAGGCCGACGAGGGACCGGCGGCGGCGGCCGGACGGCCGGCCGCGTGAGTCGACGGGCGGCGGGCCGCGACGGCGGCGGGCGGTCGCCGCTCAGCCCGCGACGACGCCGTGCTCGTCGACCACCAGCATCAGCGGCTGGTCATGCGGCTCGGGCACGAACTCCCCGGGCGCGAGGCGAGAGACCGCCCAGGCCACGCCGACCGCCGTCACCTGGGGGTGCGCGGCCATCCAGCGGTCGAAGTAGCCGGCCCCGTAGCCGAGGCGGTAGCCGTTGACGGTGTAGCCGAGGCAGGGCACCAGCACCACGTCGGGCGTCACCTCGGCACCCTCGCTGCAGGGCAGGCCGCACTCGTCGCGGGCGGTCGGTGCGGCGCGGTCCCAGAGGCGGAAGCGCATCTCCCGCGGGCTGCGCTGCGTCCACGGCAGCGCCCAGGGCGGCGCGGCCAGCACGGGGTCGGCCGCACAGGCGGGCGCTGCGTTAAATTCGGAACGAATCGGCCAGTACAGACCCAGACACTGCGGTTCGAGTGCCCGCAGCACCCCCGCGAGATGCGCCCCGAGGGCCGCCTCGGCCGCTGCCCGTTCGGGGCTGGCGACGAAGGCCTGGCGGGCGGCGCGCAGGCGCAGCCGCAGGGCGGCGCGCTCCTCGCCGGGGGCGTGCGGTACCGAGGTCGCCATCATCATTTCCTGGACATGCCCATGATTGCCGAGCCTGCAGTGTGCGCGATGCGCCGCCGCGCCCGCCTCCCCGTTCCGCTGCGCCGCGCGCGGCCGCCGCTGCCTGCCTGGCTGGCCGGCGGCCTGCTGGCGCTCGCGCTGCCCTGGGCCGCGGCCGAGGCCGGCACCGCGGCGCCGGCCGCCACCGCCGCCGTCGCGGCCACGCCGGCGCCCGGTGCGGTGCAGGCCGAGCCGCTGCTCGACGCACGCGAGGCCTGGCGCAAGCGCGACCGCGCCCGGCTGGCGGCGCTGCGCACCGCGGTGCTGGCGAGCCGCCATCCGCTGGCGATGTGGGTCGACTACTGGGACCTGAACCTGCGCCTGCCCGAGGCGACGGTGCCCGAGGTGGAGGCCTTCTACGCGCGCTGGCCCGGCACCTACGTCGAGGACCGGCTGCGCAACGACTGGCTGCTCGAGCTCGGCCGCCGCAAGGACTGGGCTGCCTTCGCCGCGGACCGTCCCCGCTTCCGGATGAACGACGACCGCGACGTGGTCTGCTACGGCCTGCTGATCGAGCAGCAGGCGGGACGCGAGGTGCGCGACGCCGCACGCGCCGCCTGGCTGGCCCAGCGCGACGCCGACGAAGGCTGCGCCGCGATGGCCGCGACGCTGTTCGAGGCACGCCAGTTCGGCAGCGCCGACGTCTGGGCCAAGGCCCGTGCCGCCACCGACACCTACCGCCCGCGCGCGGTGCGCCAGGCGCTGGCGCTGCTCGGGCCCTCGGTCACCGAGTCGCTGGACGAGGTGCTGGACAACCCGGCGCGCTACCTGGCCCGCAAGGCCGCCGCCAGCCCGCGCGCGGCGGCCGAGCTGACGACGCTGGCCCTGATGCGGCTGGCCGCCAGCGACGTCGACGCGGCCGAACAGGCGCTGCAGCGGCGCTGGGACGCGGCGCTGCCCTCGGACCTGGCGGGCTGGGCCTGGGCCACGCTGGCGAAGTGGTCGGCGCTCAAGCTGCTGCCCGAGGCCCCCGCGCAGTACGACCGCGCCGAGCGCCACGCCGAACGCCACCAGCCGCGCCGCGACGTGCGCGACGCGCTGCGCGTCGACTGGACCGACGACACCATCGCCTGGCGCGCCCGCGCGCTGCTGCGCCAGGCGGCCACCGGCGACGCCGCCGGCCGCGGCGTCGCCACCTGGGAGAAGCTGCTGCAGACGCTGGAGGCGCTGAGCCCCGGCGAGCAGAAGGACCCGGCCTGGCGCTACTGGAAGGCGCGCGCGCTGCAGGTCACCGCGCTGGAAGGCAGGCTGCCCGTGGCCCAGGCCGACCTGCACGTGGCCCAGGCCCGGGCGCTGCAGGAGACCCTGGCCGGCGAGCTCAGCTTCTACGGCGCGCTGGCGGCCGAGGACATCGGCCGGCGCGCCCGCATGCCGGCCAGCCCGGCACCGCTGAGCGCCGAGGAGCGCGTCGGCGCGGTGCGCAACGCCGGGCTGGAGCGCGGGCTGCAGCTGATCGGCATCGGCCTGCGCAGCGAGGGCGTGCGCGAGTGGAACTTCAGCCTGCGCGGCCTCGGCGAGCGCGAGCTGCTGGCGGCCGCCCAGTGGGCCTGCGACCGCGAGGTCTGGGACCGCTGCATCACCGCCAGCGAGCGCACCGTCGACGAGGTGGACCTGGCGCAGCGCTACCCCACGCCGTTCCGCCGCGAGGTGGTGGCGCGCACGCGCGAGATCGGGCTCGACGCCGCCTACGTCTACGGCCTGATGCGACAGGAGTCGCGGTTCGTGATGGACGCGCGCTCGCACGTCGGCGCCTCCGGGCTGATGCAGCTGATGCCGGCCACCGCGCGCTGGACGGCCAACAAGATCGGCCTGCCGTACAGCGCCGACCTGATCAACGACCGCGACACCAACCTGCTGCTCGGCACCAGCTACCTGAAGCTGGTGCTGGACGACCAGGGCGGCTCGCAGGCGCTGGGCGCCGCCGCCTACAACGCCGGGCCGAACCGCCTGAAGCGCTGGCGCGACGGCCCGCGGCTGGAGACGGCGGTGTGGGTCGAGAACATCCCCTTCAACGAGACGCGCGACTACGTGAAGAAGGTGCTCAGCAACGCCCTCTACTACGCCGCCCGCCTGGGCCACCCGGAGCAGCCCCTGCGCGGCCGGCTCGGTCCGACCGTCGGGCCGCGCGAGGTCACGGCCGCCACCGTGCGGGACCTGCCGTGATCCCGCCCGAAGGCCCGCGCCGCATCCTCGTCCTCGGCGGCAGCGGCTTCGTCGGCCGCAGCGTCTGCGAACGGCTGGTGGCGCGCAGCGGCGGCGCCGGCGGCGCGATCACCGTGCCGAGCCGCCGCCCGCAGCGCGCCGCCCACCTGCGCCACCTACCGACGCTCGCGCTGCCGGCCGCCGACCTGCGCGACGACGCGACCCTGGCCGCGCTGGTGGCCGGCCACGACGCGGTGATCCACCTGGTGGCCATCCTGCACGGCAGCGCGGCGCAGTTCCACGCGGTGCACGCCGAGCTGCCGCGCCGGCTGGCGGCCGCGTGCCGGGCCCAGGGCGTGCGGCGGCTGCTGCACGTCAGCGCCCTCGGTGTGGCGCCGGACGCGCCGTCGGACTACCTGCGCTCGAAGGCCGCCGGCGAGGCCGCGCTGCTGGCGGCCGGCCTGGACCTGACGATCTTCCGCCCGTCGGTGATCTTCGGCGCCGCCGACCGCTTCATGAACACCTTCGCGCGCCTGCAGTCGCTCGCGCCGGTGGTGCCGCTCGCCGGCGCGTCGGCGCGCTTCCAGCCCGTCTGGGTGGAGGACGTGGCGGCCGCGATCGTCGCCGCGCTGGACCGTCCCGAGACAATCGGCCGCACCTACGAATGCGCCGGGCCGGCCGAGTTCACGCTGGCCGAGCTGGTGCGGCTGGCCGGCACCTGGGCCGGCCACCCGCGGCCGGTGTTCGGCCTGCCGGACGGCATCGCCGGCCTGCAGGCGCGGCTGATGGAGTGCCTGCCGGGCGAGCCGCTGCTGTCGCGCGACAACCTGCGCTCGATGCAGGTGCCGAACGTCGCCACCGGCACCCTGCCCGGCCTGGCCGCGCTCGGCATCGACCCGGCCGACCTGCGCGGCGTGATGGCCGACCACCTGGACGGCCGCGTCGGGCCGGCGCGGCTGGACCGGCTGCGCGCGCCGGGCGGCAAGCGGGCGCGCTGACCTGCGCCGGCGCACCCGCGCGCCGGGAGGCGGGCGGGCGCCCTGCGCGGGGGCGCGATGCGCCGGTGCACCGCGTCGTACGGCGCCGGTGCACGGCGACGCGATGCGCCCCGCGCATCGCCGCCTTGCCGATTCCTCACCCCGCGCCGGCCGGCGGCTGGCTAGGATGCCGGGCCCTTCCACCCCCGACCGCGCTGCGCCATGGCCTCCCTCGAACTGACGATCGGCAACAAGAACTACTCCTCCTGGTCGATGCGGCCCTGGGTGCTGATGCGCCAGGCCGGGCTGCCCTTCAGCGAGCGGCTGCTGCGCTTCGACGACTTCCAGCCCGGCTCGCCGTTCAAGACCGCGCTGGCCGCGCTGGACTCGGCCGGCAAGGTGCCGGTGCTGCGCGACGGCGAGGTGACGGTCTGGGACAGCCTGGCGATCTGCGAGTACCTCGCCGAGCGCTTTCCCGACGCCGGCCTGTGGCCGGCCGACCGCGCGGCCCGGGCCCACGCGCGCAGCCTCTGCGCCGAAATGCACGCCGGCTACGGCGCGCTGCGCAACCACTGCCCGATGAACATCGAGGCGCTGCTGCCCGAGGTCGGCGCGCGCGTGTTGCGCGAGCAGCCCGGCGTGGCCGAGGACCTGGCGCGCATCGTCGGGCTATGGAGCCGGCTGCTCGAGCGCCACGGCGGGCCGATGCTGTTCGGCGACTTCGGCATCGCCGACGCCTATTTCGCGCCGGTGGTCATGCGCATCCGCACCTACGCCCTGCCGGTGCCGCCGGCCGTGGCCGCCTACCTCGACCGCGTCGAGGCGCTGCCCGGCGTGGCCGACTGGGTGGCCGGCGCACGGGCGGAGAAGAGCTACGTCGCGATCGACGAGCCCTACCGCAGCGAGCGCAGCGTGCAGCTGCGCTGGCCCGACTGACGGGCCGGGCACCGCCCGGCCCTGGGGGCGGTCTCGAGAAAACGCCGGGCCGCCCCAAGTTTTCTCGACCCCCGCGGGGGGCGGGTCGGGCACCGCCCGGCCCTGGGGGCGGTCAGAAATACTCGACCTTCACGCCGTGCTGCTTCGAGAAGGCCTTGATGTTCTTCTCGATCGTGGCCTTCTTCACCGTCCAGGTCTTGTTCTTGATCGGGTCGCCGGTCTTGGTGTCGCGCACCTCCTGCCGGGCGATGCGCAGCACCTCGACGTCCCGCCCGAACACCACCTCGGTGTGCAGGATGGCCTCGATGTAGTCGCTGCCCTTGCTGCCGTCCCCGCCCTTGGCCTTCTCGTGGAAGAAGATCGGCATCACCGGCGGGTTGGCCGGCGGGCCCGGCGGTACGCGGGTGCGCGCGCTCTGCATGATCTGCTCGAGCACGTAGGTCGCGCAGTTCGCGAGGATCGGCTCCAGGTTGAAGAAGCTGCCGATCTGGCTGCGGCTCTCGACGCCGAAGCTGTCGCGCGGCGCATAGGCGGCATTCATCCGCAGGTAGTCCTTCAGCACGAAGTGCGACATGCCGTAGGTGCAGGCGGCGCCGCAGCTGGCCCAGCTGAAGTTGACGCCGGCGTACTTCGGCCGCATGTCCCCGACGAAGCTGTGCGAGCGCGGCTGGCCGTTGGCGCCCATGCCGCCGGTGGACCCGTACTTCTTGATGTCCTGGCCGACGTTGACGCCATTGACGGTGCCGTCGCCATCGTCGTAGCCGAACATGGTCTGCTCCGCGCCCTCGCGGAAATCGGTGTAGCCGGGGCCCTTCGAGCGCAGCCGGTTCCAGATCGACTGCACGCGGTCGCCGGACACCGCGGCTCCGAAGAACTTGAAGGGCTCGATGTTGATCGTCAGCGGGGCCTGCTGCAGCACCAGGATGCACTGCTGCAGCCAGTAGTCCGCCGCCGAGATGCCCTTCTGGACCAGGCCCGTGTCCTGCCAGACGCGGATGTCCGCCTGCTTCAGGAGCTCGCCGATCCGCAGCGACGCCTCGCGCGCCGCCTCCTTCTTGAACTTGCTCGATCGCTCGTGCGTCAAGCCGACCAGGTTGCTGCCGGCCAGCCGTGCCCGCGCCAGATCGTTGCCGTTCCCCGTCGCCATACATCCTCCGGAAAGCCTTGGGGAGAGAATTCTCGGCCGGCAGGCCTGCGTCCTGCCATCCCGAACTCAGCAAGCAGATGACCGCCCCCCTCCCCCCCGGCGCCCGCCGCTACCTCGTCGGCGGC
>NZ_BBYR01000052.1 GCF_001293525.1 Pseudideonella sakaiensis
TCGATCACGCCGATGATCTCGGCCACGCGGCGCGAGCTGGACTCGAGCTGGCCCATCGAGGACACGGTCTGGCGCATCGCCTCGCCGCCGGCCTCGGCCTGCACGCGCAGGCTGCCGGTCATGCGGTCGAGCTCCTGCGCGGAGTCGGCGTTGGCGGCCACGGCGGCGCTCAGCTGGGCCACGGTGGCGACGGTCTGGCGCAGCGAGGCCGCCTGCTCCTCGGTGCGCTGCGACAGCGATTCGCTGCTGCCGGCCACCTGGTGGCCCGCCTGCCCGACGCGCACCGCGCTGCTGCGGATCTCGGCGACCATGGCCGACAGGCGGCCGTTCATCGCCTCGAGCATCTGGCCGATCTCGGCCAGTTCGTCGCGGCCCTTCACCTCGGTGCGGTGGGCGAGGTCGCCGCTGCCGGCGGCCGCCACGCCCTTGCGCAGCGCGCCCAGCGCGCCGCGGAAGCTGAAGTAGAACGACAGGGCCAGGTAGAGCACCAGCGCGACGCCGCCGGCGGACACCGCCAGCTCGATCGCCAGCAGGCGCACACTGGCGTCGCGGCGCGCGCCCAGCTGCAGCTCGAGCTCGCCGATCACCTGCCGGTCGAAGTCCACCACCGCCTGCAGCGCGCGCGAGGCATCGTCGAAGAAGGGGCCCGGTTCGCCGAGGATGGCGTCCGCGCCGAGCACGGCGCGCACCTTGCCGATGAAGGCGCGCGAGCCGTCGAAGGCTGCTGCGGTGCCCGGCGGCAGCCGGCCGCCGCTGCGCTCCAGCGCATCCAGCTTCATCCGGGTGTCGGCCAGGTGCAGCTCCAGCGCATCCATGCGCCCGAGCAGCTGCACGCGTTCGGTGTTGCTGACGTCGCCGCGGGCGAGCGTCGCGCTGACCTGGCCGCGCGTGGCGGCGATCAGCTCGGCCCAGGGCAGCACGCGCTCGACGGCGACGTCCATCAGGAAGAAGGTGACCGGTTCCGGGTCCAGCACCAGGCCGGAGCGCTCGGCGGCCAGCAGCAGCAGCTGGCGCAGCGACTGCACCGCCTTCGCGTGCTCGTCGAAGGCGGCCGTGCGCACCTTGGCATGGCGGCCCTCGGCGAGCGCGGCCAGCGCCGCGCGCTTGTCCTTCCAGGCGGCGCCCACGTCGGTGCCCGGGGTCGCCTCGACGGCGGCGTCCAGCGCCGTGATCGCCTGCTGCAGTTCGACGCGGGCGGCCTGCTGCGGTGCCTGCGCCGCCGCGTCGCCGGACAGCACCCGCATCGTCAGGTCGCGCTGCCACTGCACCCGGTCGACCGCGCCGCTGATCGCGCGCACGAGGCGGGTGCCCTCGAGCTCCCCATCGACGAAGCGCAGGTCCGCCTGGGTGTGCTGCGCGGTCAGCGCCACCAGCAGCGCGAGCGGCACGATCAGGAAGGTGCCCATCAGGGCCATCTTGGTCGGCACGCGCAGGTGGCGCATCAACTGCATGCCGGGGCGGAACAGGGCGGCGGTAAGGGGCATGGCGGACCTCGGGCGGGGGCGACACCCGGCGGACGGGTGGGCGAGTACGGCTTATCGACCCGCGGCGCCGGCCCTTGAGCCTCGTCGTGCGGCAGGCCGCACGCCGGATCGCCTGAAATGGGCCGCAAAGGCGGCCTGTTCCGCACCGTTCGCGGCGCGTCGCCGCGGTGCCCTCAGCACCAGAGCGCGCGCACCGGCGGCGTCGGCACCAGGCTGCGGATCTCGTGCGCCACTGCGCGCACCGCGGCGCTGTCGGCCTGCAGCGCGCCGGACACCAGCGCCAGCGTGCGCGGCAGTTCCGGGCGCACCAGCCGGGCCGCGCTCATCGTGGCCGCCGACAGCTCGTCGTCGAACATCTGGCGCGGCAGCAGGCTGTACAGGCCGCACTGCCGCACCAGGTCGCGGATCGTGAGCGTGGAGTCGGCCTCCACCATCACCTTCAGCACGATGCCGGCCTGGCGGGCCAGCTGGTCGAGCGCGGTGCGCAACGCGTTCGGCCGCGACGGCAGCACCAGCGGCAGGTCGGCCAGCTGGCGGAAGGCGATCTCGGCGGGCGGCGGCGCGAAGGCGCCGGGCGGCCCGATCACCTGGGTCGGCACCACCGCCAGGCGCTCCTCGCCGCGCAGCGCGGTGCCGCCGAAGCGGTTGATCACCGCCAGGTCGAGCTCGCCCTGCACCAGGCGCTCCTCGAGCGCGTTGCTGAAGCCGTCGACCACCTGCAGCCGCACGCGCGGCAGCCGCTCGGCCACGCGCTGGTAGAGCAGCCCGACCAGCGGCCGCGTGGCCGCCGGCACCAGGCCCACGCGCACGGTGCCGCCGGGCTCCGGGCCCCACTCGGCGGCGGCCTGGGTGGCGCGCTGCATGTCCTCCAGCGCGGCGCGCAGGCGCGGCGCCAGCGCCTGCGCGGCGTCGGTGGGCACCACGCCGCGGCCGGTGCGCTCGAACAGCCGCGTGCCCAGCGCCTGTTCCAGCGCCGCCACGTGGCGGCTCACCACCGACTGCGCCAGGTCCAGCTGCTGCGCCGCATGCGAGATCGAGCCGGCCTCGGCCACGGCCAGGAAGGCTTCGATGCGGCGCAGGTTGAGCATGCGGGGCAGCGCGGTGCGGTGCGGGGGCAGCCCCGGTGGGGGCCGCTTTGGAATGCTTAGGAAGCATATCTGAATTCGCCTGCGCCACCTTCTGGGCAAGGCGGGCGCTGCCCAGAATCGCCGCACGATGATCGACGCCGCCCGCCTGTCCCCCGCGCGACGCGCGCTGCTCGACCGCCTGCTGCCCGGCGGCGTGCCGGCGCTGTGGTGCCCGCTGCTGACCCACTACGGCGCAGGGGGCACGCTGGACACCGAGCGGCTGGCGCGCCACCTGGATGCCCTGCAGGGCCACGTCGGCGGGCTGCTCGTGCCCGGCTCGACCGGCGACGGCTGGGAGCTCGACGAGGGCCGCACGCGCGCCTGGCTCGAGGCCCTGCTGCCGCTGGCGCGGGCGCGCGGCATGGCGGTGCTGGTCGCGGTGCTGAAGGCCGACGCCGAGGCCATGCGCCGCACCCTGCTCGGGCACCTGGCCTGGCTGCAGCAGGCGACCGGCGAGGCGGAGGCGCTGGGCGCGCTGCGCGCGGCCGGCGTCTGCGGCTTCACCGTCTGCCCGCCGAGCGGCGCCGGCCTGTCGCAGGCGGCGATCGAGGCCGGCCTCGACGCGGTGCTCGGCACCGGCCTGCCGATGGCGCTGTACCAGCTGCCCCAGGTCACCGGCAACGAAATGGCGCCGCAGACGGTGGCGGCGCTGGCCGCGCGCCACCCGAACGCGCTGCTGCTGAAGGACACCAGCGGGGCCGACCGCGTGGCCGCCGCCGGCGTGCGCGAGCTGCTGCTGGTGCGCGGCGCCGAGGGCGACTACGCGCGGCACCTGGCCGCGGCCGGCGGCGCCTACGACGGCTTCCTGCTCAGCACCGCCAATGTCTTCGCGCCGGCGTTGCGGCAGGTGATCGAGGACCTGCGCGCCGGCCGCCGCGATGCCGCCGCCGAGCGCTCGGCGCGGCTGGCCGCCGTGGTCGACACCGTCTTCGCGGCCGCCGCGCCGCTGCCCGGCGGCAACGCCTTCACGCGCGCCAACCAGGCCCTCGACCACTGGATGGCCCACGGCCCGGCCGGCGCCACGCAGCCGCCGCCCTGGCGCATCGACGGCAGCCGGCTGCCGGCCACGCTGGTCGAGACCGCCGGCGAAGCCCTGCTGCGCGGCGGCCTGATGCCCGCCCAGGGCTACCTCTGACCCGGCCGCCGCGCTGGCCGCCGATCCCCCGATCCCGCCCGACCCTCCGGAACCCCCGATGCTTGCCGCCCCAATCTCCAGCGACTCCGCCCTGCGCATCCGCGAGGTGCGCGCCTACCCCGTGTCCTTCCCGATCGCGCCCGAGCACAGCGTCAGCCTCGGCATGGGCCGGGCCGTGAAGAAGGACGCGGTGGTCGTCAAGGTCACCACCGAGGGCGGCCTGGTCGGCTGGGGCGAGTCGCACCACGGCAAGGCCCACACCGCGGTGGCGCAGCTGGTCAACACCACGCTGCGCCAGCTGGTGGTCGGCATGGACGCGAGCGACGTGGTCGGCGTCTGGGACCGCATCTACTGGAAGCAGCTGGCCAGCCATGGCGTCGGCGCTGGCTGCGCGATCGCGATGAGCGGCATCGACCTGGCGCTGTGGGACCTGCGCGGCAAGGCCGTCGGCTGGCCGCTCTACAAGCTGCTCGGCGGCGCGCGGCGGCCGGTCAAGGCCTATGCCGGCGGCGTCTCGCTCGGCTTCCAGGACCCGTCCGCGCTGGTCGACGAGGCGCTGCCGCACATCGCCGCCGGCTACCGCGCGATCAAGCTGCGCGTGGGCGACAGCCCCGCGCGCGACCTGGCCCGCGTCGAGGCGGTGCGCCGGGCCGTGGGCGAGTCGATCGCGATCCTGGTCGACGCCAACACCGGCTACACGCTGGACGACGCGCGCCGCGTGATGCCGGGCCTGCAGGCACTGGGCGTGGACTGGCTGGAGGAACCCTTCCCCGCGCACGACCACGCCAGCTACGCCGCGGCGCGCCACTACGCCGCGGTGCCGCTGGCCGCCGGCGAGAACCACTTCACCCGCCACGAGTTCGAGCGCGTGATCGCCGACGGCGCCATCTCGATCCTGCAGCCCGACGTCTCGAAGGCCGGCGGCCTGACCGAGGTGCTGCGCATCGCCGCGATGGCCTCGGCGCGCAAGCTGCCGATCCACCCGCACACCTGCATGACCGGCCTCAACATGGCCGCCTCCATCCACCTGCTGGCGGCGCTGGACAACGGCGGCTACTTCGAGGGCGACGTCTCGCGCAACAACCTCTACCGCGACCGCATGGTCTCCGCCCCGCCCTTCCAGGTCGACCGCGACGGCCACGTGCTGCCGCTGGAGGCGCCGGGCATCGGGCTGGACGTGGACGAGGACTTCCTCGCCGCGCACCCCGCGATCGAAGGCCCCGGCTACGTCTGATCCCGAGCGGCCGGGGCCCGGCCGCACCCACCGCCGTCCCGCGCATGCGGGGCCCTTCGCTGCAACGAAAGAAGAACCGGCATGAGACAAGCCACCCCGACCGGGCGCACGCGGCGCGCCGTCCTGCCCCTGCTGGCCGTGGGCGCCCTCGGCGCCGCGGTGCTGGCCGCCGCGCTGCCGGCCGCCGCCCAGGGCACCACCGCCTACCCCAGCAAGCCCATCCGCATCGTCGTGCCCTACCCGCCGGGCGGCTTCAACGACACGCTGGCGCGCACCGTCGCGGCGCGGCTGCAGACCGTCTGGGGCCAGCCCGTCACGGTCGAGAACAAGCCGGGCGGCGGCACCGTGATCGGCACCGACGCGGTCGCCAAGGCGGCGCCGGACGGCAGCACGCTGTTCATCATGCCCTTCGCCTTCGCCGTCAACCCCAGCCTCTTCAAGAAGCTGCCCTACGACCCGGTGAAGGACTTCACCCCGATCACGCTGGCCGCCACCACGCCCAACCTGCTGGTGGTCGGGCCGGCCGTGCAGGCCAACTCGGTGGCCGAGGTGCTGGCCCAGGCCAAGGCCCGGCCGGGCGGGCTGAACTACGCCTCCACCGGCAACGGCTCCTCGAACCACCTGTCGATGGAGAAGTTCAAGCAGATGGGCGGCGTCGACATCGTGCACGTCCCCTACAAGGGCAGCGGCCTTGCGGTGACCGACCTGCTCGGCGGCCAGGTCGGCCTGATGTTCGACAACATCCCGAACGTGATCCAGCACGTCAAGGCCGGCAAGCTCAAGGCGCTCGCCGTCACCTCGCCGAAGCGCTCGCCCCACGTGCCCGACCTGCCCACCGTGGCCGAGGCCGGCATCCCCGGCTACGAGGTCAGCGTCTGGTTCGGCATCGCCGGCCCCGGCGGCATGCCGGCGCCCATCGTCGAGAAGCTGAACGCCGAGATCGTGCGCACCTTGAACCTGCCCGAGACGCGCGAGAAGTTCACCGCGCTCGGCGTCGACGTCGTCGGCAGCACGCCGGCCCAGTTCGCCCAGCACCTGAAGGAGCAGTCGGCGATGTGGGCCAAGGTGGTGAAGGATGCGGGGGTGACGCCGGAGTGAGGCGGGGGCGCGGCAGGCGGTGAGGCGCCGGTCGCGAACGCGGCCGCCATGCCCTGAGCAGCCGGCCCCGTGTGCCGCAGCCGCTCGACGGCCGGCACGCGCCGCTCATCGCGCGCGGTTCAGCCGGCGTTCTCGCCGCTGCCTCTCCCGCTGCGGCTCGCACACCGGATGCAGCACCGCCGTGCGGTCGCGCGCCGCGTCCTCGACGCAGAAGACCTGCGTTCGCTGGATGCAGGCGGTCGTCTCCGGCGGCTCGATCCACTCGACGACGGTGCGCGCGGTGTAGGCCAGTGCTGCTGCATCGTGGCGGCCCGCGGGCGAGCTGTAGCGCACGGTCGTCGACTGCGTGCGGCCGTCCCGGTCGACGCGGGAGAGCATCTGCACCCAGCCCTCCACCGGCTCGTCGAAGACCGGCTCGGGCCCGGGGTTGGAGGAGCGCCGGATGGGTGCGGGACGCGGCGGCGGCGACGCCGGGCGGGTGACCGAGATCCGTGGCGCGCCGGCGTCGCCCTCGAAGCCGATGGCCAGCCGGGCCGGCCCGTCGACCGCGCTGCAGCTGCGGGCGTCGACGGCCGGCAGGAAGCGCCAGTGGTCGATCACCTCGCGGACTGCCGCGACGAAGGCCCGGTGCTCGCCATCGCGCGCCTGCACCGTCTGCGCGACGAAGCTGCCGTCGGCCCGGACCGTGCCGACGACGTCCACCGTCACGCCCGAGGCGGGCGTACGCGCGCCGGGCGGGAAGGCCGGCTCGACGATACGCAGCGGCGTGGCCTCGCCCGGCAGCTGTGCGTCGCCCGCCTGGGCCGCCGCTGGATGCGGCAGCAGGGCCGCGAGGGCCAGCACGGCTGCACCGAGTGCGCGCACGAGGAGGCCTTGGCGATGACAGGGCCGGATAGCGCGTCGCGCGGCGCCGGCGGCCGGGATCGCGGGCCGCTGACGGCGAGGGACGCTAGCCGGGAAGCCCGACGAGGTGGCGCTGGTAGGCACCGGCCAGCCCGTGGTTGAAGCGGCGTGTGAGCCAGACGGTCTTTTCATGGTGCTCGGGATGATCGGCCGAAGCCTCGAGCCTGCGCTGCAGCTCTTCGCTGGCCTTCCGGGCCTCGTCGCCGTGGTCCGTGCCGGTCATCTTGAAGCCGCGTTCACGCAGGTGTGCGAACTGGTCGATGCAGTGGGGTCCGTCGCTGCACGGTACCACCAGGGTCGAGACATCACTCAGGGGAATGGTCGGTGGTCGCCACCACGAAGTCGGAAGGCCGGCTCAGCGGCCTGCCCCCGGCTCATCGCAGACCGGATGCCGCACCACGTCGGCCGCGTGGCGGTCCGCCGGGTCGAGGCACATCCGGTACTCGCGCTGGGTGCAGACCGCGGCGGTGGGGTTCGGCGGGGCCCAGTCCACCAGGGTCCGCCGCGCGTGGTCGAGCACGGCGCGGTCGAAGCGGCCGGGCGCTGAGCTGTAGCGCACGCTGACCGCCCGCGAGACGCCGTCGGGATCGATGAGCGACAGCACGAGCACCCGGCCCTCGATCAGGCCGGTGAAGCTCGGCCGGCGCATCCGGTTGAAGAGGTCGGTGACGCGCGGGATCGTGCGGGGCGTGGCCGCCGGCCGTGTGATCGAGATCGATGGCGCGGCGGCGCTGCCCGCGAAGGTGACGAAGAGGCGGGCCGGGGCGTCGGTGGCCGTGCAGCTCGCGTCGTCGACCGCGGGCAGGAAGCGCCAGTGACCGATGACCTCGCGCACGGCGGCGACGAAGGCCGGGTGCTCGCCGTCGCGGGCCTGCAGCGTCTGCGCGACGAAGGAGGCGTCCTGGCGCACGGTGCCGAGCACCTCGATGGTCACGCCCGGCGCCGGCGCGACGGCGCCGGGCGGGAAGGCGGGCTCGACGACGAGCAGCGGCGTGGCGGCGCCCGGTGCTTCCAGGCCGCCCGACTGGGCGGCGGCGGGGGGCAGGAGCGCGGCGGCCAGCAGCGCGAGCGCGGCGGCCAGGCGCAGGTCGGTGTGGGGCATGTTCGGCAGAGGGGAAGAGGACCTGGGGGCTGCCCGGCGGGGTCATGAGGATGACCTTCGTGCTGCGCACGCCGGTATTCGCCCTTGGGGCGGCCCGGCGGGCTCATGGGCAGACCGGATGCCGCGCCACGCCCAGGCCGGGACCGTAGCAGACCACGAACTGCTGCTGCAGGCACGCGGGGACCTCGGGCGCCTGGACGGTCCAGCGATGGCGCTGCCGCCGCGCGATGCCCAGCACGGCCTCGTCGAGCAGGCCGCGCGGCGAGCTGGCCCGGACGGCGGTGCCGAGGATCCCGCCGTCCGGCGCGAGCTTCGACAGCACGATGACCCAGCCTTCGACGCCGTCGTGCAAGGTGGGCAGGGTTCGCTGGAGGGTCTCGACGACAGGGACCGGCGGCCGCGGCGCGGGCGGCGGGCGTGACACGTAGACGCGCGGCGCGGCGGCGCTGCCTTCGAACCAGACGGAGAGCTGCACCGCCCCGTCGGTGGGGACGCAGCGCGCTTCGTCGACCGGCGGCAGGAAGCCCCAGCTGCCGACCACGGCACGCACCGCGTCGCCATAGGCCTCCACGCCGGGGTCGGCGCGGACGGTGGCGGGTTCGAAGCGGCCGTCGGCGCGCACGGTGCCGCTGACCTCGACGCGCACGCCGCCCGGTGGCGCGCCGGCCCCGGCCGGGAACACCGGCTGCACCACGGTCAGCGGCACGGCGTCGCCCGGGGGCTCGAGCGGGCCGGCCCGCTGGGCGGCCGCCGGCAGCGCGGCTGCGGCGGCGAGCAGCACGGCGGCCGTGCGGCCGGTCCGGCCCTCTGCAGGTGTCGCGGCCTGCCGGCGGGAGGGGAAGGCGGGGGGTGCAGGCATGGGCGGAGCATGCCTGCGGCCTGCCCGCGGGGACAGCGCGTGCCCGCTCGCCCATCCCATGCCTGGGGGACGTCGCCGACGCCGGACGCGAGGTCCGCGGCCGCGAAGCGATGCCGGCGGCCCGGCCGCCGAGCCGCCCGCCCGCTCAGCGCGGGAAGGGCTCGACGTGGGTCTCGCCGAGGCGGCCGTGGTAGACGACGTGCCGGCCGGCGATCCAGACGGTGTAGCCGACGCAGCCGGCGGCCTGGGTCCGGCGCTTGAAGTCCGGGTACGCCAGCGTGCCCTGCTGCGCGGCGCGGATGGCAGCGCGCACCGCTTCCGCGTCGAAGCCCGCGCCCAGCGCCGGCGTCGATCCTTCGAGGGCGAGGGTCTGCGCCGAGTCGTCGGCCTGCCAGCAGGTGATGCGGCCGGCGCGGTGGTCGACCTGGTAGGCCGTGACGCCGGCCGCGGCGAGCGCGCCGACGACCTGGCCGAAGGGGAGCTGGCCGGCCTGCGAGGCGGCGAAGGTGTCGCGCACGGTGTCTGCGGCGGCGGGGGATGCGGCGGCGGGGGGCATGGGGTCGGTCTCGGTCGGTGACGGTCCGGCGCGGCGTGCGCCGGCGCGCGGGCGGGTGCAGGGCTTCACTCGGTGGGCAGCGTGGCCATGCCGTGGTGCGCGGCCAGCGCCTGCAGCGTCGCCAGCAGTGCGGCCCGCTCGGCGTCCGGGAGGTGGCCGAAGAAACGGGCGTCGTTCGCATCGGCCTGCGCGGCCAGCGCCGGCACCCGCGCCCGGCCGGCGGCCGTCAGTGCCAGGCGCTGCTCGCGCCCGGCCGCGTCGGGCGCCAGGCGCTCGGCCAGCCCCTTGCCTTCCAGGCGCGTCACCAGCTTGGAGGCGGCGCCCTTCGTGATGCCCAGCGCCTCGATCAGGTCGCCCTGGCGGCAGCCGGGCCGCGCCAGCAGGGTACGCAGCGCCACCCATTCCGCGACGGACACGCCCTCGGCCGCGAGCCGCTGCTGGAAGCCCTGCGAGACGTGGTTCGAGACGCGTCGCAGCCAGAAGCCGAGGTGGTCCTCGAGGTCGGCGGGCGGCGGGGCGGTGGCGACGGACACGGGGCGGTTTCCATGGAAACTGGCCGGCAGTGTAGTTTCTGTGGAAACTTGCTGTCAAGCGGGGTGCCCGCCGAGGCAGCAGTGAGCTGGCCGACGCGGCCGGCAGCCGGCAGACGCGCCGGCCAAGCATCCGGCCCAGACACCGGACGGAGTGGGCGGTCGAGCGCCAGGCCGGCCCGGCGGGCCGGCCGCCGGGCAGGCCTCAGATCTCCATCGGATCCACGTCCACCGCCCAGCGCAGGATGCGCTGGCCCGGGCCGGCGCGCTCGCGGCGCAGCGCGTGCAGCGCCGGCAGCCAGGCCGCGAGCAGGCGCTGCAGCCGGGCCCGCGAGCCGGCCTCGACCAGCATCTGCACCCGCTCGACGTCGGCCACGCGGGCCACCGCCGTGGGCACCGGCGGGTAGATCAGCACGCCGTCCAGCAGCGCTGGCGCGTCCGGCAGGGTCGGCGCGAGCGCGGCGGCGGCGTCGAGGAAGCCGGTGGCCGCGGCGGCGTCGCGCGCCTCGGCGCGCAGCAGCGCGAGGTGGCTGAAGGGCGGCAGGCCGGCGCTGCGGCGCTCGGCCAGCTGCGCGGCGGCGAAGGCGGGGTAGTCGTGGCGGACGAGGGCCGCGTAGAGCGCGTGCTGCGGCTGCCAGGTCTGCAGCCACATCTCGGCGCGGCCGGCGCGGGCGGCGTCGCGGCCGGCCCGCCCCGCCGCCTGCATCAGCAGCGCGAACAGGCGTTCGGGCGCGCGGAAGTCGCTGCTGAACAGGCCGGTGTCGGGGTTGACCGCGGCCACCAGCGTGACGCGGCGGAAGTCGTGCCCCTTGGCGATCATCTGCGTGCCGACCAGCACGTCCACCTCGCCGTCGTGCACGGCGCCGAGGCGGGCTTGCAGCACGCCGGTGCCGCGGGTGCTGTCGGCGTCGATGCGGGCCACGCGCGCCGGGCGGCCGTCCGGGTGGTGCAGCAGCCCGGCGAGCTGCTCCTCGAGCCGCTCGGTGCCGCGCCCAACCGGCGTGATGTCGGGGTTGCCGCAGTCCGGGCAGGCACGCGGCACCCGCTCGCTCAGGCCGCAGTGGTGGCAGCGCAGCGTCCGGTCGAGCTTGTGGAAGACCCGCCACGCGCTGCAGTGCGGGCAGCCGCTGCGCCAGGCGCAGTCGCCGCACTGCAGCACCGGCGCGTAGCCGCGGCGGTTCAGGAACAGCAGGCTCTGCTCGCCGCGCGCCAGCCGCTCGTGCAGCGCGGCCAGCAGCGCCGGTGCCAGCACGGTGCCGCCGGCGCGGCGGGCAATCTGCGTCATGTCGACCAGCCGCACCGCCGGCAGCGGCGCGCGCCCGATGCGGGTGGGCATGTCCAGCCGCAGGTAGCGGCCGGTCTGCGCGTGCTGCCAGGTCTCCAGCGACGGCGTGGCCGAGCCGAGCAGCACCGGCACGCGCTCCAGCCGGCCGCGGTAGACGGCGAGGTCGCGCGCCGAGTAGCGGGCGCCCTCCTGCTGCTTGTAGGACGGGTCGTGCTCCTCGTCGACGACCAGCAGGCCGAGCCGCGGCAGCGACGCGAAGATCGCCAGCCGGGTGCCCAGCACCAGGTCGGCCTCGCCCAGGTGGGCGTCGAGCCAGTGGCGCAGGCGCTGGGCCGGTGTGAGCGCGCTGTGCAGCGCGACCAGGCGGTGGCCCGCGAAGCGGGCAGCGAAGCGCGCCTCCAGCTGGGGCGTCAGGTTGATCTCCGGCACCAGCACCAGCACCTGGCGGCCGCGCGCCAGCGCCTCGGCGGCGGCGCGCAGGTAGACCTCGGTCTTGCCGCTGCCGGTGCTGCCGTAGAGCAGCACCGCCGGCGGCGCGCCGTCCGCGGCGGCCAGCGCGCGCAGGCGCTCGAGCACCGCCTGCTGCTCCGGGCTGGGCTCCGGCGCGTTGCACGCAGGGACCGGCGGCGCGGGCCCGGCGCCGGGGGCAGGGGCCGCTGCCGGGCCGGCCGGGTTCGCCGCGCTCGTCGCGCCTGCAGCGCCTGTCGCGTGCGCCGGGCCGGTGGCGCCTGCCGCGCTGGCTGCGTCCGCTGCGTCCCTTGCGTCCGCCGCGCCGCCCCCGCCTGCTGCTGCGGCCGCCTGGCGGCGTCCGGTGGCGCGATCCGCCGCCTTCGCCCGCCGCGCCAGCCGCCGGCCGAGCGCGGCCTCGTCGAGCCGGCGCAGCTCCGGCGGCAGCACCGCCAGCGCCACCTCGCCGAGCCCGCGCTGGTAGTAGCCGGCGGCGAAGGCGACCAGTTGGCGCCAGGCCGCGCCCAGCGGCGGCAGCGCCTCCAGCGCGGCGACGACCGGGCGCAGCGCCGGCGCGGACGGCGACGGGCCGCCCGGCGCCTGCGGGACCGCCTGCCCCGGGGCCGATCCGCCGTCCGCCGGAGCCACGCCGCCGGCGTCGTCTCCCCCGTCGCCGGCATCGGCGGCCTCCCAGACGATCCCGGGCACCTCGCGCGCGCCGAGCGGCACGCGCACCAGCGTGCCGGCCGGCAGCGGCCGGTCGGCGAGGTAGTCGAGCGGGCCGGCCAGGCCGCTGTGTTGCGGCGCGTCCACCGCCACGCGCACCCGCGCGCCCGGCGCTGCCGCGGCGGGCGGGCCGGCCGGGCCGCCCGCCGGCCCGGCGTCCGCTGGCACGGGCACCGGGCCGCCGTCGGCGGGCCGCGCGGGGCGGGAGCGGGGCGCTGTCATTTAGCGGCGGAAGTTCACGAAAGTTTCAAACAACGGCGCTAAGTGCCTGATTCGCCGACGCTTTCCGGGCTGTCCACGGCTTCTGTGGATAACTTTGTGGGCAAGCTGCCCACAGCCGCGCTAACTGCTTGATCCGGCTGGAATCGGGCTGCGCTGCACACTTTCGCAGCAGACCCATTAAGCTGATAAGAATCAAGCACTTAGCGAAGGGTTGCGGAATCCGGGCTGCTGCGATGCAACACGTGGCTGCAAAGCCCGTCGCTGCCGTGGCGATGGGGATAAGTCAAGGCCTGCCGACCCGTCGCTCACAAACTTTTTTGCTTGACAAGCGCCGATGACATGCCGTTAAACGGCCGGCGGTGAAACCGACTGGAACCGCCGCGCGAGGCCTTCGCTCACCGGATCGGCGCGTCACGGTGCCTCACGGCGCTGCGGGCAGCGCTGCGCGCGGCGCCGCCGTCCGGTGTCGCGGCCCGGCCGTCGCCCCGGCCCGCGGCCCGGCCGTCGCCCCGGCCCGCGGCCCGGCCTCAGCCTGCCGCGCCGTGCCAGCGCGGCGACAGCCGGTGCACGGCCTCCACCAAGGCCGTCACGTGCTCCGGCGGCGTGTGCTGGCTGATGCCGTGGCCCAGGTTGAAGACATGGCCGCCGCGCCGGCCGTCGGACCCGGCCCAGGGTCCGAAGCGCTCGAGCACGCGGGCCACCTCGGCCTCGATCCGCGCGGGCGGCGCGAACAGCACGTTCGGGTCGAGGTTGCCCTGCAGCGCGACGCGGTCGCCGGTGCGCCGGCGCGCGGCCTGCAGGTCCACCGTCCAGTCGACGCCCAGCACCTCGGTGTCCAGCACGGCCATTTCCTCCAGCCACAGCCCGCCGCCCTTGGTGAAGACGATGCGCGGGATGTGCGCGCCCGCGTGCTCGCGCAGCAGCTGCCCGAGCACGCGGCGCGTGTAGGCGAGGCTGAAGTCCTGGAAGGCGCCGTCGGCCAGCACGCCGCCCCAGCTGTCGAACACCATCACCGCCTGCGCGCCGGCGCGGATCTGCTCGTTCAGGTACAGCGCGACCGCGTCGGCCGTGACCGCCAGCAGCCGGCGCATCAGGTCCGGGCGGCCGTAGAGCATGCTCTTGACCAGCCGGTAGTCGTCCGAGCCGCCGCCCTCGACCATGTAACAGGCCAGGGTCCAGGGGCTGCCGGCGAAGCCGATCAGCGGGACCCGCCCGTTCAGCGCGCGCCGGATCGACGTGACGGCGTCGAACACGTAGCGCAGCCGCGCCATGTCCGGCACCTCGAGCGCGGCCACCGCGGCCTCGTCGCGCACCGGCCGCTCGAAGCGCGGGCCCTCGCCGGCCGCGAAGCTCAGGCCCAGGCCCATCGCGTCCGGCACGGTCAGGATGTCGCTGAACAGGATCGCGGCATCCAGCGCATAGCGCTCCAGCGGCTGCAGCGTGACCTCGGTGGCGTAGCCGGTGTTCGTCGCCAGGCCCATGAAGCTGCCGGCCTGGGCCCGCGTCGCGCGGTACTCGGGCAGGTAGCGGCCGGCCTGGCGCATCAGCCACACGGGGGTGTGGGCGGTCGGCTCGCGCCGGCAGGCCCGCAGGAAGGTGTCGTTTTGCAGCGGCGCGAACATGGGGGGATTATCACGCCCATAATCGCCGCCCCACCCCGGCCGCCGTCCGGCGTTCGGCCCGTGTCTTCCCGAGGAGAACGCCCATGCTCGCCGACAGCGTCCTGGCCACCATCGGCCACACGCCCCACATCCGCATCCGCCGCCTGTTCGGCCCCGGCGCCTCGGTCTGGGTCAAGAGCGAGCGCAGCAACCCCGGCGGCTCCATCAAGGACCGCATCGCGCTCGCGATGGTCGAGGCCGCCGAGGCCTCCGGCGCGCTGAAGCCGGGCAGCACCATCGTCGAGCCGACCAGCGGCAACACCGGCGTCGGCCTGGCGATGGTGGCGGCCGTCAAGGGCTACCCGCTGGTGCTGGTGATGCCCGAGAGCATGAGCATCGAGCGCCGCCGCCTGATGCTCGCCTACGGCGCCCGCTTCGAGCTGACGCCGCGCGAGAAGGGCATGAACGGCTCGATCGCGCGCGCGAAGGAGCTGCTGGCCGAAATCCCGGGGTCGTGGATGCCGCAGCAGTTCGAGAACCCGGCCAACATCGACGTGCACGTGCGCACCACCGCGCAGGAGATCGCGGCCGACTTCCCGTCCGGCGTCGACGCGCTGGTCACCGGCGTCGGCACCGGCGGCCACCTGAGCGGCTGCGCGCAGGTGCTGAAGGCGATGTGGCCGGCGCTGAAGGTCTACGCGGTCGAGCCGTCGGCCAGCCCCGTGATCAGCGGCGGCGCCCCCAGCCCGCACCCGATCCAGGGCATCGGTGCCGGCTTCATCCCGAAGAACCTGAAGACCGAGCTGCTCGACGGCGTGATCCAGGTCGAGGCCGAGGCCGCGCGCGAGATGGCGCGCCGCTGCGCCCGCGAGGAGGGCCTGCTGGTGGGCATCTCCTCCGGCGCGACGCTGGCGGCCATTGCGCAGAAGCTGCCCGAGCTGCCGGCCGGCGCCACCGTGCTCGGCTTCAATTACGACACCGGCGAGCGCTACCTCTCGATCGAGGGCTTCCTGCCGGCGCAGTGAGGCGCGCGCCGGCCAGCCCATGACCCCGGCGCAGCAGCTGGAGGCGCTGGAGCGCGAGCGCATCGCGGCGCTGGTGGCGCGCGACCTGGCCGCGGTCGCCCGCCTGCACGCGCCGGACTACCAGCTCGTCACGCCGGCGGGCCGCACGCTCGGGCGCGACCGTTACCTGGCGCTGCTCGCCGAGGCGCCGTTCTATGCCGACTGGCGCGCCGGCCCGATGCAGGTGCACGTCGACGCCGGGCTGGCCGCGCTGCGCTACCGCGCGACGCTGGTGTTTCCTTCGGGCCGTGCGCGCGAGGTCTGGCACACCGACCTCTGGCGCCGCGGGCCGGCCGGCTGGCAGGCCTGGTGGTCGCAGGCCACCGAGATCGCGCCCGCGGACGGCGCCGCCGTTGCCGCCGGCGCGGACGAACCGCAACGCGCCGGCTGATTCGGGCCGGCCTCCGCCGCAGGCCCCCCAACAAAGGGATGCGCCGGGGTCAAGCCGGCGCGCCGGCGGCCGATAAGGTCGGAACCCGCGTTGTCCACCTGCCGAGCCTGCCATGAGCCCTGCCCGATTCCGCCTCGTCACCCGCAGCGACTTCGATGGCCTCGTCTGTGCCGTCCTGCTGAAGGAGCTCGACCTGATCGACGAGATCAAGTTCGTGCACCCGAAGGACATGCAGGACGGCAAGGTCGACATCGGCCCGCGCGACATCACCACCAACCTGCCCTACGTGGCCGGCGCGCACCTTGCCTTCGACCACCACCTGTCGGAGACGATCCGCAACACCGGCGAGCGCCGGAACCACGTGATCGACGCGCAGGCGCCGTCGGCCGCGCGGGTGGTCTACGAGTACTACGGCGGCGCTGCGGCCTTCCCGCGCATCGCGCCGGACATGATGGCCGCGGTCGACAAGGCCGATGCCGCCCAGTTCAGCCGCGACGAGGTGCTGAATCCCAAGGGCTGGGTGCTGCTGAACTACCTGATGGACGCGCGCACCGGCCTGGGCCGTTTCCGCGACTTCCGCATCAGCAACTACCAGCTGATGATGGACCTGATCGCCTACTGTGCGACCCACGGCATCCAGGACATCCTCGGCCTGCCCGACGTGCGCGAGCGCGTCGAGCTCTACCACGCGCATGCCGAGAAGGCCAAGGAACAGATCGCGCGCTGCGGCAGCGTGCACCGCAACCTCGTCGTGCTCGACCTGCGCCACGAGGACACGATCTGGGCCACCAACCGCTTCATGGTCTACGCGCTGTTCCCGCAGACCAACGTCTCCATCCACGTGATGTGGGGCGTGCAGAAGCAGAACACCGTCTTCGCGACCGGCAAGTCCATCCTGGACCGCAGCAGCAAGACCAACGTCGGCGAGCTGATGCTGGCCTACGGCGGCGGCGGCCACCAGGCGGCCGGCACCTGCCAGGTCGAGAACCACCGCGCGGCCGAGGTGCTGCAGCAGCTGATCACGCGGATCAACGCGGACGGCTGAACGGCCGCCCGGCCGCCGTCCGTCGCGGATGGCGCCCGATCGGGTGCCCGACATCTGATGCCGCAGGCCTGAGAAGCTGTGAACGAAGCTTCTGACGCCTCGAACCCTGGCCGCGGCGACCCGCGGCCGCCCGCACCCTACATCCGCGGCAGCGCCACCGTCGCGTGCCCGATCGCCGACCCGGCCAGCCAGGCGCGTGCCGCGGCCGCGGTGTCCGGCGCCTGCGCCGCCTCCCACACCTGCTCGGCAGGCACCACCCGCGTGCCCGGCGGCGCGTTGGCGAGCCCATGCGCCAGCTCGGCGGCGAAGGCGGCCACCTTGGCGGCGCGCACCGGCTGCTCGCGCTGCGGCACCATCACCCGCAGCTGCGACAGCAGCCACTGTGCGAGCCGTTCCGGCGCGCGTGCTGCGCGCTCGGCGGCGCCAGCCTGGGCCGGCCGCATGAACACCAGGCGCTCGAAGCCCAGCGCCGCCACGGCCTGCTCGTCCAGCGAGGCCAGGCCGTGGCGCAGCGCCTGCGGCAGCGCGGTCGCCTGCGGCGTCACCACCAGCAGCCGGCGCACGCCGGCCGCGTGCAGCACGCCGGCGAAGGCCGGCAGGTCCTCCGGGCGCGGGCGCCAGAACGCCGCCTCGCGGCCGTTGGCGTGCCGGCCGCGGTCGAGCACCAGCACCGCGGTCGTCAGCGGCCCGTCGGGCAGTGCGGTGGCCGCACCCTGCCAGCGCAGCGGCTCCAGGCCGCGCAGGTGCGCGGCCAGGGGCTGCTCGACGAGCACCCGCACCCGGCCGAAGCCGCCGCGGCCGAGCAACCGCTCCAGCACCGCCGCACCCAGCGCGCCGGCGCCGCCGGCGACGAGGGCGTGCTGGCCCGGCGCGGGCGGCGCCGGCGCAGCGGCGCGGCCGGCGCGCAGCGCCTGGGTGACGTGGAGGTCCATGCGGGCAGCATAGCGGGACCGTGCGGGCCGGGCACGGCTCGGCCTGGCCTCGGTCCGGTGCCCGCTCGCCGCCGCGCCCGCGCAGTAGCATCGCCGCTCGACCCCGACCCCGAGGAGCCTGCCGATGCCCCGTCGCCCCTGGACCGCCTCCGCCGTGCTGGCCGCCGCGCTGCTCGTCGGCGGCTGCGGCTACAACGACTTCCAGCGCCTGGACGAGGACGTCAAGGCGGGCTGGTCGGAGGTGCTGAACCAGTACCAGCGCCGCGCCGACCTGGTGCCCAACCTGGTCGCGACGGTGAAGGGCGAGGCGAATTTCGAGCAGGAGACGCTGACGCGCGTCGTCGAGGCGCGCGCCAAGGCCACCGCGGTGCAGGCCACGCCCGCGCTGGTGAACGACCCGGCCGCCTTCCAGCGCTTCCAGCAGGCCCAGGGCGAGCTGGGCAGCGCGCTGTCGCGGCTGCTGGTGGTCAGCGAGCAGTACCCGAACCTGAAGGCCAACCAGGGCTTCCAGGACCTGCGCGTGCAGCTCGAGGGCACCGAGAACCGCATCACCGTGGCGCGCAACCGCTACATCCAGGCGGTCGGCGAGTACAACGTGCTGGTGCGCAGCGTGCCGAGCAACCTGACGGCCAAGCTCTTCGGCTACGAGGTGAAGCCGAACTTCGGCGTCGCCAACGAGGCGCAGATCGCGGTGCCGCCGACGGTGAGCTTCGACAAGCCGGCCTCGAAGTGATGCCGCAGCGGGCCCGCCTGGCGGCGCTGGCGGCGCGATGAGCCTCGCCGCGGGCGCCATGGACGCCGAGGCCGCTGTGCGCCGCGCGTCCGCGCCGGCACCGGCACCGGCACCGGCACCGGCACCAGCCGGCGACGGCGCGCGCCGGGTGCTGCGGCGCGTGCTCGCCGCGGCCGCGGCCGCGCTGGCGCTGGCCGGCCTGGCCGGGCCCGCGGCGGCGCAGCCGCTGCAGCCCGTGCCACCGCTCGACGCGCGTGTGATCGACCGCAGCGGCAGCCTGAGCGCGCCGCAGCGCGAGGCGCTGTCTGCCAAGCTGGAGGCGCTGGAGCGCGAGACCGGCGCCCAGCTGGTGATCCTGCTGGTGCCGGGCACCCAGCCGGAGGACCTCGCGGCCTATGCGCAGCGGGTCGGCGACCAGTGGAAGCTCGGGCGCGCCGGCGTTGGCGACGGCGTGCTGCTGCTGGTCGCGAAGGACGAGCGCAAGGTGCGCATCGCCGTCGCGAAGGCGCTGGAGGGGGCGATCCCCGACCTGGCGGCGCGCCGCGTGATCGACCAGCAGATCGTGCCGTCCTTCCGTGCCGGCGACATCGCCGGCGGGTTGAACCGTGCCGTCGATGCGCTGGGCGAGCGCATCCGCGGCGAGGGCCTGCCCGCGCAGGCACCCACGCTGCGCGGCGGCCCCGGCAGCGAGGGCCTGGACCTGGCCGAGCTGGCGATCTTCTTCCTGGCCGGCGTGCCGGTGCTGGGCGCGCTGGCGACGGCGGTCTTCGGCCGCCGGCTCGGCGCGCTGCTCACCGGCGCCGGCAGCGGCGCGGCCGCCTGGTGGCTGAGCGCGAGCCTGCTGCTCGGCGGCGTGGTGGCGCTGCTGGCGGTGGTGCTGGTGGGGGTGCTCGGCATCGGCGCGCTGCGGGGGCGCGGCGCGACGGTGGGCCCGCGCGGCGGGCTGCGCCGCGGCGGCGCGGGCTCGGCCGGCCCGGTGATCTGGGGCGGCACCGGCGGCTGGGGCGGCGGCGGCGGCTTCGGTGGTGAGGGGGGCGGCGGCGGCTTCAGTTCCGGCGGCGGCGGCGATTTCGGCGGCGGCGGCGCCTCGGGGGACTGGTGATGGCATTCCGGACGCTCGCCCCGGCCGGCGCCGCCGCTGTCGCGGAGGCGCGGCCATGAACCGCTGGCTGCGCCTGCTGCGCCACCGCTGGCTCGACGAGCACGATGCCCGCCGGGCGCTCGGCCCGGGCGCGCTCGCGCGGCTGGAGGCGCGCGTGGCGGCCAGCGAGCAGGGCCACACCGGCCAGATCCGCGTCAGCATCGAGGCCGGGCTGCCGCTCAGCTACCTCTGGCGTGGCGCGAGCGCGCGCGAGCGCGCGATCACGCTGTTCGGCAAGCTGCGCGTCTGGGACACCGAGCTGAACAACGGCGTGCTGATCTACCTGCTGCTGGCCGAGCACCGCATCGAGGTCGTGGCCGACCGCGGCATCGACCGCCGCGTGCCGCCGGCGCACTGGCAAGGCCTGGTCGACGGTATGGCCGGGGCCTTTCGCGCCGGCGACTACGAGGGCGGCCTCGGCCGGGCCGTGGACGCGGTCGATGCGCTGCTGCGCACGCACTTCCCGCGCATGGCCGGCGACACGGCCCCCAACGAGCTGCCGGACCGCCCGGACGTGCGCTGAACGCGATGCGCCTGCAGCTGCTGTCCGACCTGCACCTGGAGACCGAGGACCTGCAGCCGCGCCCGGCACCCGGTGCCGAGCTGCTGGTGCTGGCCGGCGACGTCTGCGCGCGCTGGGAGGGCTTCGGGCGCTTCCGCGGCTGGCCGGTGCCGGTGCTGTTCGTGCCGGGCAACCACGAGTTCGACCAGCGCGAACTGCGCGAGGCGCTGCCGGCGCTGCGCGCCCACTGCGCCGGCCTCGGCATCCGGCTGCTGGAGCGCGAGCACTGCGTGCTGCGCGACCGCGCCGGCGCGCGCATCCGCTTCGTCGGCACCGTGCGCTGGAGCGACTTCGAGGTCTTCGGGCCGGCCGGCCGCGAGCGGGCGATGCGTGCCGCCACCTACTACGTGCAGGTGATGCGTGCCACCTGCGACGGCCGCGTCTTCGATGCGGCGGCGGTGCGCGAGGAGTCGCTCGCGTGCCGGCGCTGGCTCGCGGGCGAGCTGGCGCGGCGGCCCGGCGAGGGCGACGGCGAGGCCTGGGACCGTACCGTCGTCGTCACCCACTACGCGCCCAGCCTGCGCAGTGCCGACCCGCGCTACGGCCACCAGCCCGGCACCGCCAGCTTCTGCAATGCCGACGACGACCTGCTGCCGGCCGCCAGCACCTGGATCCACGGCCACCTGCACTGCCGGCACGACTACCTCGTCGCGCACCCCGGCGGTGGGACCACGCGGGTGGTCAGCAATGCCCGCGGCCATGCCCGGCGCGGCGAATCCGAGGGCCACGATCCGGACTGGCTGGTCGAGGTCTGAGGGCCGCTCGGCCGGGTGAGCGCGTCCGGCAGGGAACCCCGCCGATTTGCGCTGGCTCAAGTCCGAGCGGGCGGCCTGCGTGCGAGACTGCGCGCCCCGACGACCCCTGGAACCGAGGAGCCCGCCCGATGAAGATCCTGATCGCCGCCGACGGCAGCAGCTACACCAAGCGCATGCTCGCCTACCTCGCGGCGCACGACGAATGGCTCGGCCCCGCGCACGCCTACACCGTGCTGACGGTGACCGCCCCGCTGCCGCCGCGGGCCGTCGCCGTGCTGGACAAGGAGCTGGTCAAGAGCTACCAGGCCGAGGAGGCGGAGAAGGTCTTCAAGCCGATCCGCGCCTTCTTCGGCAAGCGCGGCATGCAGGCCGAGTTCGTCGCGAAGACCGGCCACGCGGCCGAGGTGATCGCCAAGCTGGCCGACAGCGGCCGCCACGACCTGCTGGTGATGGGCTCGCACGGCCATTCCGCGCTGGGCACGCTGGTGATGGGTTCGGTCACCAACAAGGTGCTGGCCCAGTGCCGCACCCCGGTGCTGCTGGTGCGTTGAGGCGGCGCGACGGCCCGGGCGCGGTGCGCGGCCCGGGCGAGTGTTTCAGGCGATGCGCGAGCGCCGGTCGGTGCCGAGCGGCGCCACCACGGCGCCCTGGGCCGGCGGGCGCGCCGCGACCCAGTCCATCAGCGGCGGCAGCCGGGACTCGAGCGTCTCGTCGAGCCCGACGTCGATGCCCATGTCCGCCGGGTCCGGCCGGCGCGGCACGCGGCGCGGGGCACGGGTGCCCTCGCCGCGCCATGCCGTGATCCAACCACCGACCCTGTTCCACATCGCCGTCTCCCGGGAGCCGCCCACGCGGCCCCTTGCCTGAAGGGTGATTCGGCGCGAGTGGGCGCCGACTTGAGTCCGTAGTGTCACCAGGGCTCGATGGCAGGCCTGTGACGAAGTGTGAGGCGTGGCGGGCGCGCTGCAGCGCGCATCGACGAATCGACGATTTCGTCACGCCCCGGCGTGGCGCGGGCCCGACGCTGCCGCGCGCCGGCCGGCCCGCCCGGGGGGCGCGGCCAGCGCCCCGCGCGCGCCCTGCACCAGCGCGTCGCCGATGCGTGCCAGCGCGCCGCCTCGCTGCGCGGCCGCGTCGCCGGTGGCCTCGCCGTCGAGCCGCCACTCGTGCCAGTACAGCGCCACCGGCACCGCCACCTGCGGCGCCAGCGCCACCAGCCGGCCCGCGCCGAGCAGCGCGCGCACCTGCAGCTCCGGCACCACGCCGATGCCCCAGCCCATGGTCGCCGCGTGCACGTAGGCTTCGGACGAGGGCACGTAGCGCGCCTGCAGGCGCGGCTGGCGCAGCCCGAAGGCGGCCGAGACCCACAGCGCCTGCATGTCGTCCTTGCGGTTGAAGACGAGGAAGGGCACCTGGGCGAGGTCCTCCGGCCGCAGGCCACGCGGCAGCCGGCGCTCGACGAAGCCGGGGCTGGCCACCGCGACATAGGGCATCACGCCGAGCGGCACCACGCGGCAGCCGCGCAGCGCCTCGCGCACGGTGCTGACGCAGCCGAGCACCGCGCCCTCGCGCAGGCCGTCGTGGGTGAAGTCCTGGTCGTCGACCAGCAGCTCGATCAGCAGGCCGGCCTGCACCAGCGGGTCGAGCGCGGGCAGCACCCAGGTGGCGAGGCTGTCGGCATTGACCGCGATGCGCAGCGGGGCCGTGCCGCTGGCCGGGCCGGCGCCCAGCTCGCGCGCGATGTCGGCGCGCAGCGCCTGCCACTGGCGCGCGTAGCGCAGCAGGTGCTTGCCGGCCTCGGTCAGCCGCAGCGGCCGCGAGCGCACCACCAGCGGCCGGCCGAGCCGGCCCTCGAGGTTGCGCAGCCGCTGCGACACGGCCGACTGGGTGACGAGCAGCCGCTGTGCGGCCCGCTCGAAGCTGCCCTCGTCGGCCAGCGCCGCGAGCGCGTCTAGGGCGGCGGGATCGAGGTCGTTCATCGCGCGTCCTGTATCAGCCGTCCTAATGTAAGTGGAATTCCATGAATTCCGCTTCACGCGCGGCGGAGGCCTGCCGACAATCCGTGGATGTCGCCCGCCACCGATCCGTCGCTCGCTGCCGCCGCGGCCGCCGCCGCACCGGCCACCGCGACCGCCGCCGGCGCCTTCGTGCAGGGCGGTCTGATGACGGCCGGCCTGATCGTCGCGATCGGGGCGCAGAACGCGCTGGTGCTGCAGCAGGGGCTGCGGCGCACCCACGTGGGGCCGGTGGTCGCGCTGTGCACCGCGTCGGACTGGCTGCTGATCGCCGCCGGCGTGTTCGGCCTCGGCAGCCTGGTGCGCAGCGCGCCGGGGCTGCTGGAGGTGTTCCGCTGGGGCGGCGCGGCCTTCCTGCTGGCCTATGGCGCGCTGGCGCTGCGCCGGGCCTGGACCGGCGGGGGCCGGCTGGCCGTGGCCGGCCGCGGCGCCGGGCTGCGCGCGACGCTGGGCACGGCGCTTGCGCTGACCTACCTGAACCCCCACGTCTACCTCGACACCGTGGTGCTGCTCGGCAGCGTCGGCGCGCAGCAGCCGGGCGATGCCCGCGCGGCCTTCGCCGTCGGTGCCGGGCTGGCCTCCGCGACGTGGTTCACGGCGCTGGGCTATGGCGCGGCCGCGGCCTCGCGCTGGCTGCAGCGGCCCGGGGTGTGGCGCGCGATCGATGCCACGGTCGCGCTGGTGATGTTCATCGTGGCGGCGCAGCTGATCGCGCGTCCGCTGGCGGCCTGAGGCGCACGACGCCCGCGGCCCTGTCCGTCCGTCGAAGGAGTTCCGTCATGCACGTCGTCGTCCTGGGAGCCGGCATCATCGGCGTCAGCACCGCCTGGTACCTGCTGGAAGCCGGCCACGAGGTCACCGTGGTCGACCGCCAGCCCGACGCGGCGCTGGAAACCAGCTTCGCGAACGGCGCGCAGATCTCGGTCAGCTTCTGCGAGCCCTGGGCCAATGCCCAGGCGCCGTTCAAGGTGGCCAAGTGGCTGCTGCGCGACGACTCGCCGCTGCTGTTCCGTCCGCGGCTGGACCCGCACCAGTGGCGCTGGGGCCTGAGCTTCCTCGGCCAGTGCACCGATGGCGCCTTCGAGCGCAACGTGGCCCAGCTGGTGGCGCTCGGGCGCTACAGCCACGCGTCGCTGAAGGCGCTGGTCGCGCAGACCGGCATCGACTACCACCGCCTCGAGCGCGGCATCCTGCACTTCTTCTCCAGCCAGGAGGACTTCGACGCGGGCGCCGCGGGCGCCGAGCTGATGCGCCGCCACGGCGTGGACCGCCGCGTGCTGTCGCGCGACGAGGTGCTGCAGGTGGAGCCGGCGTTGCGCGCCAGCGCGGAGCGCATCGCCGGCGGCACCTACACGCCGAGCGACGAGTCCGGCGACGCCTGCCTCTTCACACAGCAGCTCGCGCGCCGCTGCGCCGAGCGCGGCGCGCGCTTCCTGTTCGGCCACGAGGTGGCCGGCTTCGACGCCCGCGGCCGCCGCATCGACCGGGTGCGGGTGCGCGAGCTCGCCACCGGCCGCCGCGAGGACCTGGCCGCCGACCAGGTCGTGGCCGCGCTCGGCAGCCACACCGCGCCGCTGCTGCGCCGCCACTTCGGCCACCTCGGCGTGCTGCTCAACATCTACCCGGCCAAGGGCTACTCCGCCACGCTGCGGCTGCGCCGCCCGGCGGACGCGAGCGTCGTCAGCATGATCGACGACGCGCGCAAGATCGCGATCAGCCGCCTCGGCGACACGGTGCGCATCGCCGGCACGGCGGAGATGGCGGGCTACGACACCGGGCTGGACTCGCCGACGGCGCGCGTGCGCTGCCGCGCGCTGGTCGAGCGCTACGAGCAGCTCTTCCCCGGCGTGGCCGACCTGTCGGAGACGAATTTCTGGGCCGGCCTGCGCCCCAGCACGCCCACCAACATCCCCTACATCGGCCGCAGCCCGGTCGACAACCTCTGGGTCAATGCCGGCCACGGCACGCTGGGCTGGACGCACGGCGCCGGTTCCGGCCGCGCGCTGGCCGAGCTGATGAGCGGGCGCCGGCCCCAGCTCGACTTCGGCTTCTACGGCGAGGAACGCCTCGCGCCGGCGCGGCGCGTGATGGCCGCGGCCTGAGCTCCCCGGCGCGCACCCGCCGCGACGCGCCCGGCCGGTGCGACGGGCCGGTGCGGCGGGCCGGCCTGCCGCCGTTCACAGGGGCTATGCTGCGGGCTTCCGCCACGCCCCCGCGCCGCACGACCATGGCCCACGCCCCCTCCGCCCGTTCCCTGCCGCGCCGCCGCCTGCTGGCGGCCGGCCTGTCCCTCGGCCTGCTCGCCGCCAGCGGCGCGGCCAGCGCCCAGTCCGGCAAGACGATCCGGCTGCTGGTCGGTTTCCCGGCCGGCGGCGGCACCGACGCGATCGCCCGCATCCTGGCCGAGTCGCTGAAGGACGAGCTGGGCGCCACGGTGGTGGTCGAGAACAAGCCCGGCGCCGGCGGCCAGCTCGCCGCGCAGGCGCTGAAGGCCGCCGCGCCCGACGGCACGACCTTCTTCCTGTCGCACGACCACTCGATCTCCATCCTGCCGCAGGTGATCAAGTCCCCGGGCTTCGACCCCGCGAAGGACTTCGTGCCGGCCGCCGGCTTCGCCACCTTCGTCAATGCCTTCGCGGTCTCGGGCGGCACGCCCGCGGCCGGCTTCAACGACTACCTCGCGTGGGTGCGCGGCCAGGGCGGCAAGAGCGCCGTCGGCGTGCCGGCGCCGGCCTCGGTGCCCGAGTTCCTCGTCAAGGTGATCGGCGAGAAGTACAAGCTCGACCTGGTGGCCGCGCCCTACCGCGGCAGCGCGCCGATGATGGGCGACATGCTGGGCAACCAGATCGCCGCCGGCGTCGGCTCCATCCCCGACTTCATCGAGAACCACAAGAGCGGCAAGCTGCGCGTGGTGGCGGTGCTCGGCGGCACGCGCCAGGCCGTGATGCCCGACGTGCCGACCTTCGCCGAGCTCGGCCTCGCCGGCTTCGAGGACGTGCCCTACTACGGCATCTTCGCGCCCGCCGGCACGCCGAACGCGACGCTCGACGCCTTCGCCGCCGCGGTCGCCCGCGTGGTCGCGAAGCCGGCGGTGCACGACCGGCTCGCCGCGATGGGCCTGAGCGTCGGCGCGATGACGCCCGAGCAGCTCGGCCAGCGCGAGCGCGCCTATACCGCCACCTGGTCGCGCATCATCAAGGCCACCGGCTTCGTGCCGCAGTGAGCGGTCGCGGGCCGGCGGCAGACGACTCCGCACCGCAGGGCGCGGCGCCGGCCGTCGGCGGCAGGCGGACCGCGGCCGGTTCGCTCGATGCCGCCGGCTGGGCCGCCTTCGACACGCCGGTCGGCCGCTGCGCGATCGCCTGGAACGCCGACGGTGCGGTGGCCGGCTGCCAGCTGCCCGAGGCCGACGACGCGACGCTGGCGCGCACGATGCGGCGGCGTTTCCCCGCCCATCCGGCGTCGGCCCTGCCGCCGCCGATCGCCGCCATCGTCGCGCGGCTGTGCGCGGCGATCGGCGGTGCGCCCGACACCCTGGCGGACGTCGTGCTCGACGACGGGCACGTGCCGCCGTTCCACCGCCGCGTCTACGCCGAGGCCCGGCAGATCCCGCCGGGCTGCATCGCCACCTACGGCGAGCTGGCCGAGGCCCTGCACGAGCCCGGCAGCGCGCGGGCCGTCGGCCAGGCGCTCGGCGCCAACCCGTTCGCGCCGCTGGTGCCCTGCCACCGCGTGCTGGCGGCGGCGGGCCGGCCGGGCGGCTTCTCGGCCCCCGGCGGCCTGGCCACCAAGCTGGCCTTGCTGAGCTGCGAGCAGGCCCAATTCGGCGGCCAGCCGGGGCTGTTCGAGGGCCGCGGCTAACATCCGGCCGATGATCTCGCGTCGAGCCGCCCTGGCGGGGCTGGTGCTGTCGGCCCTCGCGCTCGGCGCCGCCGCCGTGAACGTCGGCCCCGCGCGGCCCGCGCCGACGGCCGCGTCGGGCGTGCCGCCGGGGGCGCCAGCCGCGCCGATCGCACCGGCCGCCCCGGGCCGGCCCGCTCCCGCGCTGCCGGCGACGGAGCCGCTGCTGCCCGCCGGCGGTCCGAGCACGCTGCCGGCGCCGGCCGCCGCGGCCTCGGCCCCGCTGTCGCCGCCGGGCCAGCGCATCTACGAGCGCAGCCGCCAGCGCCTGCTGCAGGTGCGCACGCTGCTGAAGACGCAGGACAGCCAGTCCTCGGTCGGCTCCGGCTTCCTGGTCGACCCGTCCGGCCTGCTGGTGACCAACTACCACGTGGTCAGCCAGTTCGCGATGCAGCCGCAGCGCCACCGCCTGGTCTATGCGACGGTGGACGGCCAGCAGGGCGCGCTGCAGCTGCTGGCCTTCGACGTGGTGCACGACCTCGCGCTGCTGCGCCCGGTCGATCCGGCGCCGCTGGCCGGGCGCGGCGCGGTGCCGCTGCGGCCCGCGGACGAGCCGCTGCAGCGCGGCGCGCGGGTCTATGCGCTCGGCAACCCGCTCGACGTCGGCTTCGCGGTGTCCGAGGGCAGCTACAACGGCCCGGTCGAGCGCAGCTTCCTGACGACGCTGTTCTTCGGCGGCTCGATCAGCTCCGGCATGAGCGGCGGCCCGGCGCTCGACGACGATGGCCGGCTGGTCGGCGTCAACGTGGCGACGCGGCGCGACGGCGAGCAGGTCAGCTTCCTGGTGCCGGCCGAGCCGGTGCGGGCGCTGATCGAGCGCGGCCGCGCCGCCGCGCCAGTCACCGCGCCGGCCTGGGCCGAGGTGACGCGCCAGCTCACCGCGCACCAGGAGGCGCTGACGCGCGCCTTCCTCGCCCAGCCCTGGCGCAACGCCGGCCACCCCCGCTACGTGATCCCGGTGCCGCAGGAGCGCTTCATGCGCTGCTGGGGGCGCAGTTCGCCGCAGGCGCTGCGCAGCCTGCAGTTCGAGCACAGCGCCTGCTCGATGGACAGCCGCGTCTTCGTCACCGGCGCGCTGCAGACCGGCCACCTGTCGGTGCGCCACGAGGCCTACGACGGCAGCCGCATCGGCGCGCTGCGCTTCGCCGACCGCTACGCCGGCAGCTTCGCGAACGAGCCGATGGGGGGCAAGGAGGCGCAGCGCACCGCGCCGCGCTGCGTCGAGCGCACGATCGAGCGCGACGGGCTGCCGCTGCGCGCCGTGGCCTGCCTGCGCGCCTACACCCGGCTCGAGGGCCTGCACGACCTCAGCGTGCTGGTGGCCACGCTGGACGGCGAGCGTGTCGGCGCCCAGGGCCGGCTCGACGCCTGGGGCGTCACGGCCGAGAACGCGCGCCGCCTGACCGCCCACTACCTCGACGGCTACGCATGGACGACCCCGCCCGCCGCCTCGCGCTGATCGAGTGCCTCGAGCGCGACGGCCGCCCCGGCCGCGTGGTCGACGTGCGGGCCTGGCCGCTGACGATCGGCCGGGCCTTCGACAACGACCTGGTGATCGACGACCCGCACGTCGCGCCCCACCACGCCCGGCTCGAGCTCGATGCCGCGGGCCTGCCCGCACTGGCCGTGCTCGACACCGTCAACGGCGCCCGCGTCGACGGCCGGCGGCTCGCGTCGGGAGCCCGCCAGGCGCTGCCGGCCACCGGTGCCGCGCTGCAGTTCGGCCAGACCCGCCTGCGCCTGCGCCTGCCCGGCGAGGTGCTCGACGCGGAGCGGCCGCTGCCGCCAGGCCTCGCGCGCAGCGCGCTGCTGGTGCTGCCGCTGTTCGCGCTGATCCTCGGCCGCCATGCGATCGAGCTCGACCCCGGCGCCAGCCTGCTCGCCTGGTGGCCCGCGGTGGTCGGCTGGCCGCTCGCGATGGCCGGCTGGTGCGCGGCCTGGGCGCTGGTCTCCAAGCTGTTCCAGCACCGCTTCGAGTTCGTCGCGCACCTGCGCATCCTGCTGCCCTGGCTGCTCGCGACGCTGGCGGTCGGCGTGCTGCTGCCGCTGCTCGGCGGCGCACTCGGCTGGCCACTGCCCTGGTACGCGGCCGGGCCCCTCCAGCTGCTGATGGGCGCCGCGTGGATCCACCGCCACCTCGCGGTGGTGCTGCCGGCGCACCGCCGCGCCACCGGCGTGGCGATCGGCGCGGCCGCGCTCGCCGCGCTCGCCACCCACTTCGCCGTCGTCCACCGCGACACCGACCGCTGGAGCCGCGCGCCCTACATGAGCGCGCTGCCCCCGCCAGCGCTGCGCCTCGGCCCCACGGCGCCGCCGCAGGCGCTGGTCGACGACCTCGCCGGCGTGGTCGCGCCGCTGGCCCGGCAGGCCGAGGAGGCGCGGCAGGAGGACGACGAGCGGGGCGACGGAGACGACGAGGGGTCTTGAGAGCGCCCCCAGGGCCGGGCGCTGCCCGTCCCGCCCCCCGCGGGGGACAAGAAAACTGGGGGCGGCCCGGCCTTTTCTCGAGCGCGGCCGGGTGGTCCGGGCCCGCCTACTCGTCGACTTCCGGCTCGTCGCCCGACGACGCCAGCCGCCGGCCCGAGCGTGCGAGGGCGCGTGCGGCAGCCTCGGCCTCGCGCCGGGCGGCGCGCTCGGCCTCGCGCGCGGCGGCGGCGGCGCACCAGGCGGCGAACTCCTCGGGCGTCTCGAGCGTGAGCGGGCCCCAGGCGCCGCTGCGGAAGTCGTTCAGCACCACCTCGGCGGCCTTCTGCAGGCTGATGCGGCCGCCGGGACCCAGGGCGCCGCGGCGGCGGCCGATCTCGGTCAGCACCTCGTCGTCGGGCGCCGCGGGCGCCGGCGCGAAGCGGTAGCGGGTGGCGAGCCGGTCGGCGTAGCGCGGCCGCACGCGGCCCAGCAGCGCGCGCGCCACCTCCTCCTCGTCGTAGGCGTTGCGGCCGACGGCGCCGCTGGCGGCCAGCAGCAGCCCGCTCTCGTCGACCTCGATGCGCGGCCACAGCAGGCCCGGCGTGTCGATCAGCGCGAAGTCCTCGGCCAGCATGATGCGCTGCTCGGTCTTGGTGATGCCGGGCTCGTCGCCGGTGCGGGCGGCGCGCTGGCCCAGCATGGAGTTGATCAGCGTGGACTTGCCGACGTTCGGGATGCCGCAGATCAGCACGCGCAGCGGCTTCACCAGCCCGCCGCGGTTCGGCAGCAGCGCGCGGCAGGCGGCCTCCAGCCGGCGCGCCGGCGCGCGTTCGGAGGCGTCCATCGCCAGCGCACGCGTCGCCGGGCGGGCCTGCAGGTGGTCCAGCCAGACGCGCGTCAGCGCCGGGTCGGCCAGGTCCTGCTTGTTCAGCAGCTTGAGCGCCGGCTTGCCGCGTGTCAGTTCGGCCAGCAGCGGGTTCTCGCTCGAGCCCGGCAGCCGCGCATCGAGCAGCTCGACCACCGCGTCGACGTCGCGCACGCGCTCCGCCATCGCCTTGCGGGTGGCGTGCATGTGACCGGGGAACCACTGGATCGTCATCGGGCGCGGGGGCGGGGCGGCGAAGCCGGGATTGTCCGCTGTCGCCCGCCGAGGCCGTGGGCCGGATCTTGCTCACCGCCGGCACAGTGCACAAAGCAATGCCGATTGTGCACAATGCCGGGGCGGATGGCCCTGCCGACTGTTCGATCGAGGAGCTTCCATGTCCCTGTCCCGTCTTCGCCGCGCCATGCTGGTGCGCGCCGCTTCCGCCGCCGTGGCCCTGGGCGCCGGCCTGGCCGCGGGCCCGCTGGCCGCCCAGGGCAGCGCCCCGCTGCGCCTGGTGGTGCCGTTCTCCGCCGGCGGGGCCGCCGATGCCTACGCGCGCCTGCTCGCGCAGAAGCTGCAGGAGGCGGCGCCCGGCCGCCAGGTGCTGGTGGACAACAAGCCCGGGGCCGGCGGCGTGATCGGCAGCGACGCGGTCGCCAAGGCGGCGCCGGACGGGCAGACGCTGCTGGTGGCCACCGTCGGCCACGCGGTGAACCCTTTCATCCTGGCGCGCCTGCCCTACGACACGCGGCGCGACTTCGTGCCCGTCGGCGTGATCGCGAACGTGCCCAGCCTCGTGGTCACCGGCCCGGGCTTCACCGGTGCCAGCCTGAAGGACCTGCTGGCCCAGGCCAAGGCCCAGCCCGGCAAGCTGGAGTACGGCAGCTCGGGCACGGGCAGCACCAGCCACGTGGCCGCCGCGCTGCTGGAGTCGCTGGCCGGCGTCGACCTGCTGCACGTGCCCTACAAGGGCGCCGCGCCGGCGCTGCAGGACGTGATGGCCGGGCGGCTGGCGCTGTCGATCGACATCCTGACTTCGTCGCTGCCGCTGGTGAAGGGCGGCAAGCTGCGCGCGCTGGCCATCACCAGCGCACGCCGCTCGCCGCTGCTGCCCGAGGTGCCCACGGTGGCCGAGGCCGGCCTGCCCGGCTACGAGTTCACCGCCTGGTACCTGCTGCTGGCGCCGGCGCGCACGCCGGCGGCGACGCTGGAGCGGCTGAATGCCGAGCTGCGCCGCGTCGAGGCGCTGCCCGAGTTCCGCGCGCGGCTGCAGGACAGCGGCGCCGAGGGCCTGAGCCTGGACCTGCCGCAGTCCGCCGCCTTCCTCGACGCGGAGTTCGCGAAATGGGCCGCGGTGGTCAAGGCCCGCAACATCAAGGCGGACTGACGCCCGCAACCGATGGCCCCGGCCCGCAGCCGCGGGACGGGACCGGCGGCCCGCGGTCGACTGCCGCAGCAAAGGAACGAGATGCGTGATCTGCGGGGCTACGGCCCGAACCCGCCGGCGGTGCGCTGGCCCGACGGCCGGCGGCTCGCGGTGTCCTTCGTCGTCAACTTCGAGGAGGGCGCCGAGTTCTCGGTGCGCGACGGCGACGCCCGCAACGAGGCGGTTTACGAGGTGATCGACCGCCAGGACGGCCCCGACCCCTGCATCGACAGCCACTTCGAGTTCGGCACCCGCACCGGCTGGTGGCGGCTGGCCGAGCTGTTCGAGGCGCACGGCGCGCCCTTCACGCTGAGCGCCTGCGGCCGCGCCGTCGAGCGCTCGCCGTGGCTGGCGCGCGACGCGGTGCGGCGCGGCCACGAGGTGTCCGGCCATGGCTGGCGCTGGCAGACCGCGGCCGGCCTCGGCCTCGAGGAGGAGCGCACGGTGATCCGCCGCACCGCGGAGGCGATCGAGGCGGCCACCGGCCGCTGGCCGGTCGGCTGGCACACGCGCAGCGTGGCCACCGCCCACACGCGGCGCCTGCTGGTCGAGCAGGGCTTCCTCTACGACAGCGATGCGTACAACGACGACACGCCCTACCAGGTCGACGTCGACGGCCGGCGCCACCTCGTGCTGCCCTACGCCTTCGACACCAACGACATGCAGTTCCAGCACACCCAGCGCTTCGCGACCGGGCGCGAGTTCGCGGCCTACGTCTGCGACGCTGCGGACTGGCTGCTGCGCGAGGGCGAGCGCTGGCCGCGCATGCTGTCGATCGGCCTGCACCTGCGCATGGTCGGGCGCGCCGGGCGCATCGGCGCGGTCGACGCGATCCTGCGCCACCTGGCCGAGCGCGGCGACGCCTGGATCGCCACGCGCGAGCAGATCGCGCGGCACTGGCTGGCGCACGCCGGTTGAACCGGCGCGCTCGCAACGGCCGGGCGCTTCGCGCCGCCGCCGGGCCGCCGTGGGGCCGCCGGCGAGGTGGTCCGGGCCGACGGCGCCGCCGATCGCCGGGGGCACCGGCCCCCGGCTCCGTATCATCGTCCGCATGTCGGCCGACGAAGCCCTGCTGCACCGCGTGATGTCCGATGCCCTGCTGTCGGCGCGCATTCCGCCGGGGGCGCCGCTGCGCGAGCTGGCGCTGGCCGAGGTCTTCGGCGTCAGCCGCGAGCGGGTGCGCAAGCTGCTGCAGCGCCTCGGCCACGAGCGCCTGATCGACCTGGTGCCGAACCGCGGCGCCTTCGCGGCCGCGCCCACGCTGGAGCAGGCGCGCGAGATCTACGAGGCGCGGCGCATCCTGGAAGGCGGCATCGTCGGGCACCTGGCGAGCTGCCTGGACACCGCCAGCGCCGGCGCGCTGGAGGAGCACCTGGCGCGTGAACGGGCCGCCGCCGAGGCGGGTGACCGGGCCGCGTCGATCCGCCTGTCCGGCGACTTCCACCTGCAGCTCGCCGAGGCCACCGGCAACCCGCTGATCCGGCGCGAGCTGCACCACCTCGTCAGCCGCACCTCGATGCTGGTGGCGCGCTTCGAGCCGGCGCGCGCGATGCGCTGCGCTTGCGACGAGCATGCCGACATCCTCGCCGCGCTGCGCAGCGGCGATGCCGGCCGCGCGATGCGCACGATGACCCAGCACCTGGCGCTGATCGAGACCCGGCTGCGCCCGCAGCGCGAGGCGCCGGCGCCGGACGCGCTGGAGGTGATCCGCGAGTTCTGGGCCGCGGCGCAGGGCGCGGCGCCGGCCAGGCCGGACGCGCCGGCCCGGGCCCGGGCTGACGGCGCGCGCGCGGGGAGCGATGGCGCGGCGAGCGGGGACGGCGTGGCGACGGAGCCGAGGCCGCGCCGCGCACCATGATCCTCGTCCTGAACCCGAACGCCACGCCCTGGATGACGCAGCGCGTCGCCGAGGCGCTGGCGCGGCAGCTGCCGGCCGGCACCGCGCTGGAGCCGCTGACCACCGCCGACGGCCCGCCGGTGATCGACACCGCCGAGCGCTTCGAGGCCGGCGCACGGGCGGGCGCCGCCGCGCTGCAGGCGCGGCTGGGCCGGGCGCCGGCGCCGCGCGCGGTGCTGCTGGCCTGCTTCGGCGACCCCGGCCTCGAGGACCTGCGGCGCCTGGCGGCGTCGCGCCCGGTGGTCGGCCTGGCCGAGGCCGCGATGCGCGCCGCGGCCCGGCGCGCCGGCCGCTTCGCGGTGCTCACCTGCGGCCCGGCCTGGGTGCCGCTGCTGCAGCAGCGCGCGCGCGACTTCGGGCTGGCCGAGGCGCTGGCGGGCGTGCAGGCGCTGCCCGTCGACGGACGCACGCTGGCGCAAGACCCCGGCCCCTGGCGCGGCGCGCTGCAGGCCGCCGCCGACGCGGCCGTGCGCGACGGTGCCCGCGCGCTCGTCCTCGGCGGCGCGGCCTTCGCCGGACTCGGCACGCTGGTGCAGTCCACGGTGCCGGTGATCGATGCGATCGAGGCCGCCGCGGTGGAACTCGGCGGCGGGTGACGGCGCCCGCGGGTCCCGCGGCAGCAAGCTGGCGTCCCTGCGCTGCTGGACTCCCGCGGACCGCGGGCCGCAGACCGCAGACCGCAGACCGCCGGTCGGCGATCGCAGACTGTTCGCTCGTCCGCTCGTCCGCTCGTCCGCTCGTCCGCTCGTCCGCTCGTTCGAACGTCCGAGCCTGTCGGCCGTGCGGGCGCACGGCGCGTTGAACCGGAGGGCCTACCGCTGGTCCCGCCTGCCCGCCTGCCCGCCTGCCCGCCTGCCCGCCTGCCCCCCCGCCCGACTGCCTGCCCGCCGAGCCCGCCCATGCCCCTCCCGAGCGCCTCCTCCGTCCACCGGCGCGCCGCCGCCGCACTGACCTGCCTCGTGCTGCTGCCGCTCGGCGCCGGCGCCGAGACCCTGCGCTGCGGCGGCCAGTGGGCCGAGCTCGGCGACACCCGCGCCGCGGTGCGCGGCAAGTGCGGCGAGCCCTGGCAGCGCGACGAGGCCTGCCGCAGCCCGCGCTTCGGCGCCGGCACGCCGGGCGGGCCGGTGGTGCTGCCCGGTGCCGTGCCGGGCAAGCCGCCGCGCGCACCGGCCTGCGTCGCCGGCGAGGAGTGGACCTACCGCCCCGGGCCCGGCCAGTTCCTGACCACGCTGCGCTTCGAGGAAGGCCGGCTGGTCGAGATCCGCTACGGCGACCGGATCCGCTGACGGCGCCCACGGCGCGGCCCGCGGCCGACCGCGGCCTCCCCCGCCGCGCCGCCTCGCCGCCTCGCCCGGAGGCCGGAGCGGGCCCCGGGGGAGCCGGGCATCAGTGCCTTTGGTCGGGCGGCCTCCGCCGCCCGACCTAAGGCTTCGGCCCGCGGTCGTGCACCTCCGCCTGGCCGGCGACGCTGCGCCGCACCTGCGGCGGGCTGCCCCAGACGTCGATCGTCGAGACGCCGGCCACCGAGTAGCCGAAGCTCTCGGTGGCCCAGACCTTCACGTTGCCGATGCCGCTGACCGACACGCGGGCGCGCGCGGCGCGCAGCTGCTCGCCGTCGAAGGCACTGCGCCCGGCGATCGACAGCGACAGCTCGTCGGTGCGCCCGGCCACGCGGCCGTCGCCGGCGCCGGAGACGTTGAAGTTCAGCTGCCGCGCCTGCAGCTGGTCGAAGCGGGCATTGCCGGAGCCGGCGATGCTCACCGTCAGCCGGTCGGCCTCGACCGGGCTGGCGGCCACCCAGTCGGCCGCCCCGCTGATCGACACCCGCGTCAGCTGCCGCGCGGTGACCGCGATCTGCGGCCGCTGGCCGCTCCAGAAGCGCCAGCTGCCCGAGGGCCGGATCTGCAGCGTGCGGCCGCGCAGCTCGACGGTGACGGACTGGCGCGTCGCCTCGTCGCCCTCGACCACGACCTGCTCGGCCGGCCCCTGGGTGAAGCGCACGTCGGCCACGCCGCTGATCGCGACCGCATCGAACTCGCCCGGCGCGAAGGCGCCGGCGGGCGCCTGGGCCGCGGCACCGCCGGCGAAGAGGCCGCCGGCGAGCCAGGCCAGCGCGGCCGCGCGCCCCGGGGCGGCCCGCGGCCGCGCGGCCGGGCCGCGGGCCGGGCGATCGGCGGCGGCGGCCACGTCGGCGTGGTCGTCTTCGTCGCGTGGCGCCGACGGTGGCACGGGGTGCGCCCACTGCGGCGGTCGGGCGGGCACGTGGGCGAGGGCGCAGGCGCGGGCAGGGGCAGGGTGGCAGGTGTTCACAGCGAATCGGCCCTCAGTTGCTTGGACACCTCGCGGCTCGCGGTGACGCGCGTGCCGTCGCGCAGCAGGATCACGTACTGCGACGACTCGTCGGGCGTCATCGACTCGACGAAGTCCAGGTTGACGATGCAGGCGCGGTTGATCTTCAGGAAGCGGGCCGGATCCAGCCGCTGCTCGAAGCTGGTGATCGGCAGCCGCACCAGGTAGCTGCGCCCGCGGCTGACCAGCGCGGTGTACTTGGTGTCGGAGCGCAGGTACTCGATCTGCGCCGCCTGCAGCGGGAAGATGCGTCCCTGGTCGCGCACCAGCACCCGCTCCAGCGGCCCGGCCGCCAGAGCGGCCTGCTCGAGCGCCGGCAGCGTCCGCTCGCGGGCGCTCACCGCGGGGTGCTGCAGCGCGTGCGTGACCGCCTCGACGAAGCGCTCCTGCGCGAAAGGCTTCAGCAGGTAGTCCACCGCGTGCAGCTCGAAGGCGGCCAACGCGTGCTCGTCGTAGGCGGTGGTGAAGATCACGGCCGGCAGCGGCGCGGCATCCTCGGCCAGCGCGCGCATCACCTGCAGGCCGGTGAGGCCCGGCATCTGGATGTCCATCAGCACCAGCGCCGGCCGCAGCGCGCGGATCTGGCGCAGCGCCTCGGGCCCGTCGCCGGCGCTGCCCACCAGGCTCAGCGCGGGCAGCGCGCGCACCCAGTCGGCCAGGCCTTCGCGGGCCAGCGGCTCGTCCTCGGCGATGAAGGTGGGGGTGGGGGTGCTCGGGGTCATCGGGGGCCGTCCTCCGGCGGCAGGTCCAGCCGCACCTCGAAGCCGGCGCCCGGCGCGGTGCGGATCGCGAGGCGGGCGCGGCCGCCGTAGTCGAGCGCGAAGCGCCGCTGCAGCGCCGCCAGGCCGAGGCCCGGGCCGCGCCGGCCATCCGCCCGCGGGCCGGCCGGCGGGCGCGCGGCGCGGCCGTCGGGCAAGGCCGGCGGCGCCTCGGCGCCCGCGCCGTCGTCGGCGATGCGCAGCGCGAGGCCGCCGGCGGCGCTGCGCGCGGCCTCGATCGTGACCGTGCCGCCGTCGATGCGCGGCGCGATGCCGTGCAGCACCGCGTTCTCCACCAGCGGCTGCAGCGTCAGCGGCGGCAGCAGCGCGTCCAGCGCGTCCGGCTCCACGCGCCAGTCGACGCGCAGCCGCTCGCCCAGGCGCAGCGCCTCGATCGCGAGGTAGTCGCGCACGAAGTCGACCTCGTCGCGCAGCGTCACGCGGTCGCTGGCGTCGCGCTGCGTGTCCAGCAGCTGGCGCAGCAGCCGCGAGAAGCCCAGCAGGCCGCGCTCGGCGGCGGCCGGGTCGCGCCGCGTCAGCAGGATCAGGGTGTTCAGGGTGTTGAACAGGAAGTGCGGGTTCAGCGAACCGGTGATCGCCGACAGCTCGGCGCGCGTCCGCGCGGCTTCCGCCTGCGCGATGCCCAGCGCCGCCGCGTGCGCGCGCCGGGCGTGCAGCGTGCCGCCGAAGCCCAGCACCAGCGCGGTATAGATGAACACGGCCCAGGCGCTGCGCCACAGCGCCTGCTGAGCCAGCGTCGCGTCGGCATGCTCCAGGCCGAACAGCGCCCAGGCCATGCCGTAGTCCAGCGCATGCCAGGCCAGCGCGAAGGCGGTGGCGGCCAGCGCATGCGCGACCAGCCGCCGCGGCAGCGGCCGCGGCCGGGCCTGCAGCCGCCGCACCCAGGGCAGCACCGCGGTGCCGAGCAGGATCGGCGGGCCGAGGTTCCAGGTCGCCTCCCAGGCGGCCTGCCACGCGCGCCAGCCGCCGCGCAGCCACTCGGCGCCGGCCATCGCGTACAGCAGCCAGCACAGCAGGCACAGGCCGGCATAGCCGAGCCAGAGCGAGCGGTCGCCGTGCGGGACGGGGGGCAGGGTGGGCATGCGGCGCATCCTAGGCCCGGCCGCGGCCGGTCGCCGCCGCGTGGCGATCAACTGCGGGAATCGGGGACTGGACGGGGGGCGCGTGGCCGCGACCCGGCGCGGCGGCCCGGCCCGCGTCAGCCGACCCGGTAGACGTCCAGCCGCACGCAGTCCGCCAGCCGCTCGCCGACGGCCAGCGCGAGCAGCCGGTTCAGGTGCTGCCAGGCGGGCGCGCCGGTCTGGAAGCGCATCAGGGTGCGGAAGTAGTAGGCCTCGCGCGGCAGCGGCTCGCCGCGCGCGAGCGCGGCCATCACCTCGGGCGGCGCGTGGCGCACGCCGTCGCTCTGCACCTCGACCAGCGCGCCGTCGTCCAGCCGCAGCACGTAGTGGGCGGCGATCTCCAGCACGCCGTCGGCGCGCTGCACCTGCCAGTCGACGCCGCCGTCGAGGATCTCGCCGTTCAGCTCTGGCCCGGCGACGCGGCCGCCGGCCAGCGGCACGTAGCGGCGTTCGCCGTGCTTGCCCGGCCCGAGGCTGACCAGGGGGCGTACCCGGCATTCGACGCGGGTCATCGGCCAGAGCGGGGGGGCGGTCGGGAAGTCGGGAGTCACGCGGAGTCTCGTCGGCAGGGGCGGGGGGCGCGCGCCCGGCGGGCGCGTGGCGCACGGATGCGGGTCGGCCGGGATGGACAGCCGCCGCGCGGCGCCTAGCATCGCCGCAAAGCGCCGCCGCGGGGTCCGCGGGCCGGTCATCCCAGAGGATGACGGCCGGCCGGGTCGGCGACGACGGTGTGGCGCCGACAGCCGACGCTGCCGTCGCCCCGGCGCTCGTCTCCCGTGACCTCATCGACTTGTTCCCCGTGACCTCCGCCCTCCTGTCGCGCCGCCGGCCCCGTGACCAGCGGCTGCACCACCCCGCGCCGGTCCCCGTGCCGGGCGGCCTGCGCTGATGCCGCTGAACGCCTGGGCACTGCCGACTGCCGCCGCGCCGGTGGGCCCGAGCCCCGCGGCGCTCGCCGCGCTTGTGGCGGGCATCGGCACGCCCGGCTTCGCGGCGGCCACGCTCGGCTGGCTGAACGAGGCGCGGCTGCAGGCCGCGTCCTGGGCTGTCTACCGCACCTGGCGCGACCGGCGGCCGGTGCTGCACCTGTCGTCCAGCGTCGGCGTGGCCGACACCACCCGGGACTGCTTCGCGGCTTACCACGCCGGCCTGTACCGCGGCGACCGCAGCTTCGACGCGGTCGCGCCGGGCGAGGCGGCGGTGCTGCGCATGCATGCCGACGAGGCGCCCAGCCGCGACCACCGCGAGGCGATCTACCGCCGCCACGGCGTGCTGGAGCGCCTCTCGGTGGCCCGGCGCGAGGACGACGGCTCGCTGCTGGCGGTGAACGTCTACCACCACCAGCACCAGGGCCGCTTCGGCGACGGCGAGCTGGCGGGCTTCGCGTCGCTCGCGCCGCTGCTGCTGGCCGCGGTGCAGCGGCACCTCGCGTGGCCGGCCGCAGGCGCTGGCGGCGCGGAGGCCGGGGACGTGGCGCCGGCCCCCGGCGAGGGGCCGGCTGGCCACGTCGACCCGGGCGGCCCCGCGTCCGGCGCCGCCGACCGGGGCGATGGCGCCGCGGGCCGGCGCGAGGCGCTGCAGCGCCGCTGCCCGGCGCTGACCGCGCGCGAGCTCGACGTCTGCGAGCGCCTGCTGCGCGGCTGGAGCTACGACGGCATCGCCGCCGACCTGGGCCTGAGCGTGGCCACGGTGAAGACCTACCGCGCCCGCGCCTTCGAGCGCCTGGGGCTGCACTTCAAGAGCGAGCTGTTCGCGGCCTTCGTCGGTCGCGGCTGAGCGAGCGCCGCGGGCGGCGCTCTCCCGCGCCGCGGCCACGCCGGCCGCCGCTGTCGCCTTCTCGGATGACAGGCGGCGCGCCGCCGGGCGCGGACACTGCGCTCCCGCCATCCGCAGGAGCCCTCGCCATGACCGCTCGTCGTCCCGTGCTGCTCGGCCTCGGTGCCGCCGTGGGCCTGGCCCTGACCGGCCTCGCGCCGGTCCGGGCCCAGCCGGCGCTGCCGCAGCCGCTGAAGCTGCTGGTCGGCTTCCCGCCCGGCACCGGGCCCGACGTGGTCGCCCGGCTGCTCGGGCAGAAGCTCGGCGAGCTGCTGAAGGGCCAGGTGGCGGTCGACAACCGCACCGGCGCCGGCGGCCAGATCGCTGCCAATGCCGTGGCCAAGGCGCCGGCCGACGGGGGCACGCTGCTGCTCGGCGAGGTCGGCTCGATCGCGATCGCGCCGCCCGCGTTCTCGAAGCTGCCGTACGACCCGGCGCGCGAGCTGGCCGTGCTGTCGGAGGTGGTGCGCTCGGACTTCCTGCTGGTGGTGCCGACGACCTCGCCGGCGCAGAGCGTGGCCGATTTCGTGAAGGCTGCGCGCGCGAAGGCCGACCGCACCAACATCGCGACCTTCGGCGCCGGCACGCCCGGCCACTTCGGCGCCGAGATGTTCGCGGAGCAGGCGGGCGGCTTCAAGATCGAGCCCATCCACTACCGGGCCACCGGCGACGCGGTGACGGCGATCGTCGCCGGCGACGTGCAGGGCGCCTTCGTGTCCACGGCGCTCGGCGTGGCCCAGATCAAGGGCGGCAAGATGCGCGCGCTGGCCACCACCGCGGCCCAGCGCTCGCCGCTGCTGCCGGACGTGCCGACCTTCACCGAGGCGGGCCTGCCGAAGGTCGACTTCTCGGCCTGGTTCGCCGTCTTCGTGCCGGCCGCCACCCCGGCGGCCGTGCAGGACCTGCTGGCCACGCAGGTCGCGGCCGCGGTGCGCGCGCCGGAGGTGCGGCAGAAGCTGGTCGATGCCGGCTTCACCGTCACCGGCACCTCGCGCGCCGAGGCCGAGCGCATGGTGCGCGCCGAGGCGCCGCGCTGGGCGGCGGTGGTCAAGGCGAGCGGCTTCAAGGGGGACTGACGGCCGCTCGGCCGCCGACGCGCGCCTCCTGGCCGCCGGGGCGCTGTCCGGAAACCGCAAGCCCTTGCATCCGTCGGGCCTGCGAGCGCAGGCTTTCACCGTACGTGGCGGCTGCCGCGGCTGCGCATCGCCAGACTCCCGTCCGCCCGCGCCACGTCCGGCGCGCCGGGGTCCTCGCACCGATGCCTGCCTTTCCGAACATCTCCGTGCCTCTCGCCGGAGCCCTGCTGCTGGCGCTGGCCGCCTGCGGCAGCCCGCGCGCGCCTGCGGTGGCCTCGCCCGGGCCCGTGCCCGTGCCCGGGGTCTGCCCGGCGCTGCCCGCGGGCGCACAGGCCGTGGTCGACGAGCTCAACCTGGCGCGGGCGCAGCCGCAGGCCTATGCGCAGCTCGTCGCCCAGCACTACGCCAGCCTCGGGCGCGACCGCGTCTTCACGCGTGGCGAGCTGCGCGTGCAGATGACCGAGGGCCGGCCGGCGGTCGACGAGGCGATCGCCTACCTGAAGCGGGCCGCGCCGCAGCCGCCGCTGGTGGCGGACGCCTGCCTGAGCGACGCCGCGCAGGCGCATGCGCTCGACCTCGGCCGCGGCACGGCCGTCGGCCACGTCGGCAGCGACCGCAGCCAGCCGTCCGAGCGCGCGAGCCGGCGCCTCGGGCGGCCGACGGCCTGCGGCGAGAACCTGAGCCAGGGCCCGGAGACGGCGCGCGACCACGTCATCGCGCTGATCGTCGACGACGGCGTGGCCAGCCGCGCCCACCGCACCAATGTCTTCGGCGCCGACTACCGCCGGGTCGGCGTGGGCCTCGCGACGCACCCGGTGTTCCGCACCGTCAACGTGAACCTGCTGTGCCGGGACGCGATGCTCTAGCCGGCGGGGTGTGAGGGGCGCCGCGCGCCTACACTGCCGCGCATGCGCCGGTGCATCGTCCTCCTTCGCGGCGTCAACGTCGGGGCCGGCCGCCGGGTGCCGATGGCCGAGTTCCGGCGCGTGCTGGCGTCGCTCGGCCACGAGGCGGTCGCGACGCTGCTGAACAGCGGCAACGCGGTGTTCTCCACCCGCAGCCGCGCGGCCCCGGCGCGGCTGGCGGCGGCCATCGCCGAGGCGCTGCAGCGCGAGCTGGGCGTGGCGGTTCCCACCTTGGTCAAGACCGCGGACGAGCTGGCCGCGATCGTCGACCGCCGCCCCTTCGAGCCGCCGCCGGCCGAGCACGTCCGCGTCCTCGTCGCCTTCGGTGCCGACGCGGCGGCCTTGCAGGCCCTGCAGCCGCTGCAGGCGCTGGCGCTGCCGCCGGAGCGCTTCGTCGTGACCGATGCGGCCGGCTACCTGCATGCGCCGGCCGGCCTGCTGGCCAGCGCGGTCGGCGAGGCGCTGCTCGGCCGCGCCGGCCGCGGCGTCACGACGCGCAACTGGGCCACCGTGCTGAAGCTGCGGGCGCTCGCGGCGTCCGGCGCGGGACAGGAGTCCCCCCGGTGAACGGCCCGTCCCCGGATCCCGCCGGCTTCCGTTTCGCACCGGTGCGCGCGGCCGACCTGCCGATGCTGCAGGCCTGGCTGGCGCGTCCGCACGTGGCGCGCTGGTGGGGGCCGGCCGAGACGCTGGACGAGCTGCATGCCGACTTCGTCGAGCCGGCCGGCGAGCCCCGGGCCACCGAGGCCTTCATCGTCTCCATCGGCGACCGTCCGATCGGCTTCCTGCAGTGCTACTGGGTGCAGGGCAGCGGCGACGGCTGGTGGGAGGACGAGACCGATCCGCGTGCCCGCGGCATCGACCAGTTCCTGGCCGACGCAGAGGACCTCGGCCGCGGCCTGGGCCGCGCGATGATCCGCGCCTTCGTCGGGCGCCTGTTCGCCGAGACCGAGGCCAGCGTGGTGCAGACCGACCCGCGGCCCGACAACCTGCGTGCGATCCGCTGCTACCGCGCCGCCGGCTTCGCGGACGTCGGCCCGGTGGAGACGCCCGACGGCCCGGCCTGGCTGATGCGCTGCCGGCGCCCGGCCTGAGCGCCGCGGCCGCAGCGCGCCCGGTGGCCGGCAAGCGGGCCGCGCGCGCCTGCCTTCGGTGACGTCGGTCGACACCCGTACCGGCCGCCCAGTCGGCAGCGCAGAAGTCGAGGCACGCGCTACGGAAGACGCGAGACGAGCGCACGTCCGGCCGGGCCCGAAGCCGTTCGGCCTGCGGCGACGCCGGGCGTTGCCCCGGCGCCGCGGCGCGCCGCCCCGCGGCAGCGCGGGGGCATCGCGTCGTCCGCCGGCGCCCGCGACGCCGGGCTGGCAGCATCGCCGGCCATGGTGACCGAAGCTCGATCCCCGCTTCCCGGTTCGATCCCGCGCCGCGGGGCTGCCGCGCAGCGCGCCTGCCTGCTGCTGCTCGGCCTCCTGGGCGGCCTGGCGGCCGCGTCCGCGGCCCACGCCGCCGCGCCCTCGCCGGACCCGGTTGCGATGCAGCCGATCGGTGCGCGCTTCGAGATCGACCGCACCGAGGTCTCGATCGGTGCCTTCCGCCGCCACGCCGAGGCCACCGGCCTCGTCACCCAGGCCGAGCGCGCCGGCGGCGGCAGCACCTACGAGGGCGGCTGGCAGCAGCGCCGTGGCTGGACCTGGCGCGCGCCCTTCGGCCGCCCCGGCGACGACGACGAGCCGGCCGTGCACCTGACCCAGCCCGAGGCCGCCGCCTACTGCCGCTGGGCCGGCAAGCGCCTGCCCACCGACGCCGAGTGGCTCGAGGCCGCCCACGTCGAGCGCCGCCCGGCCCCGCCCGCCGGCTTCGCGACGGGCACCCGCTACCCTTTCCCCACCGGCAGCACCCCGGCCGGCGCGAACTGCCTCGACTGCGCCCCGGCCGGCCGCCTCGCGCCGGCCCAGACCTCGCGCGGCCGCGGCCACGCGCGCGTCGGCAGCACCGCCGCCGGCGTCAACGGCCTGTTCGACATGGGCGCCAATGTCTGGGAATGGGTCGACAGCGGCCCCGGCGACGAGGCCGTGACCCGCGGCGGCTCCTGGTGGTACGGCCCCGCCCAGATGCACCACGACCACCGCCAGACCAAACCGCGGGACACCGCGGTGGTCTACATCGGCTTTCGCTGCGCGCGCAGCCTGCCGTGATGGCGCGCACGGCCGCCATGGATCTTGCATAGGCTGGACGACGACGACGACGACGACGA
>NZ_BBYR01000053.1 GCF_001293525.1 Pseudideonella sakaiensis
CGAAGCCGCGGCCCTGCTCGCCGGCGCGCGCGGCTTCCACCGCGGCGTTCAGCGCCAGGATGTTGGTCTGGAAGGCGATGCCGTCGATCACGCCGATGATGTCGCCGATCTTGCGGCTGCTGTCGCTGATGCCCTGCATCGTGGCCACCACCTGGCCGACCACCGTGCCCCCTTCGGTGGCGACCGAGGACGCGCCCTGGGCGAGCTGGTTGGCCTGGCGCGCGCTGTCGGCGTTGTGGCGCACCGTCGTGCCGAGCTGCTCCATCGTCGCCGCGGTCTGCTGCAGCGCGCTGGCCTGTTCCTCCGTGCGGCCCGACAGGTCCTGGTTGCCCTGCGCGATCTGCGCGCTGGCCGTGGCCACGCTCTCGGAGTTCTCGCGCACCCGCGCCACCACCTGGGCCAGGCCCTGGCGCATGCGCTCGAGGCCGGCCATCAGGCTGGCCTGGTCACCGGGCCGGGTGCGGATCGGGCTGCCGAGGTCCCCGGCGGTCACCCGCTCGGCCGCCGCGACGGCCTCGGCCGGCTCCGCGCCGAGCTGGGCGAACAGGCTGCGCGCCAGCACGGTGCCCAGCCCGGCCGCGAGCAGGCCCAGCGCCAGGCCGCCCAGGGACAGCGTCAGCGTGGTGGTCGATGCGGTGGACTGCAGCGCCTCGGCACGGGCGGCGAGCAGGCCGGACTCGGCCTGCGCGAACTCGGCCACGCCGGCGCGGAAGGCGTCCATCGCGGCCTTGTCGCGGCCCGCGCCGAACTCCTTCAGCAGCGCCTCGGTCGAGACCTTGCCGGCGCTGGCATCGCGCCGCAGCGCGACCAGACCGCCGATCACCTCGGCGAAGCGGCGCTGCTCGGCGGCCAGCTTGTCCAGCCGCGCGAGCTGCGCGCCGTTGTCCTGCACCAGCGACTTCAGCAGCACGATGTGCTCGTTGAAGTCCTTCTCGCCCTTGCGCAGCGGCTCGAGGAAGGCCTCGTCGCCGCTGGCGACGAAGCCGCGCACGCCCGTCTCCATGTTGACCATGCTCAGCAGCAGCTTCTCGGACTCCGACAGCACCTGGTAGGTGTGGGTGTTCCATTTCACCGAGTCGAGCAGGCGGGCGTTGTTGACGAGCGCGACGGCGATCAGCGCGCCGGCGAGCGCGAGGATGGCGGCAAACGTGGCGACGAGCCTCTTCTTGAGTGTCCAGTGCGCAAACATCGGGGTACTCCTGCGGTGGAAGCCGGCCGCGCGGGCCGGAAAGGGGGGCTCGGTCACGTGGCCGGCCCCCGGTCTTGCCCCCGGCTATCGGCAGCAGGGGGAAAAACCTTGAGCGAAGTCGGGTTATTGACGACCATCAAGTCGCGCCCCTCCCTCGCGGCGGACATGCGGCCGGTGACTCCGCGTCATCGGGCAGGGTGACGTCGCCACCTCCGCGCGCGGGGGACATCCGGCCACGAGCGCGCACGGAGCCAGCGGGCCGTCTCGCCACCTCCGCGCGCGGGGGACATCCCGGCACGCCTCGATGCGGCGGCGCGGAAAGCTTTGCAGAAAGAATCGTTTGGGCGCGGCCGCGCCTGCCGCCAGACTGCGCGCCGATCCGCCCGGCCGGGCCCCTGCCGCGCCGGGCTGCCCGACTCCCTGCCCCCGATGAACTTCCAGCAACTGCGCGCCGTGCGCGAAACCGCCCGCACGGGCTTCAACCTGACCGACGTGGCCGACCTGCTGCACACCTCGCAGCCCGGCATCTCGCGGCAGATCCGCGAGCTTGAGGACGAGCTCGGCGTCGAGATCTTCGTGCGCGCGGGCAAGCGCCTGACCGGCCTGACCCCGCCCGGCGGCACGGTGCTGCCGATCGTCGAGCGGCTGCTGCTCGAAGCCGAGAACCTGCGCCGCGCGGGCGAGGACTTCGCGGCCGAGGGGCGCGGCGAACTGTCCATCGCCGCCACCCATTCGCAGGCCCGCTATGCGCTGCCGCCGGCGGTGCGCGACTTCCTCGCGGTGCACCCCGGGGTCTCGCTGCGCCTGCACCAGGGCTCGCCGAAGCAGGTGGTGGCGATGCTGCTGTCCGGCGAGGCCGACATCGGCGTGGCCACCGAGGAGCTGGCGCTCGAGCCGCGGCTGGCGGCGCTGCCCTGCTACCGCTGGACGCACAGCCTCGTGGTGCCGCCGGGCACCCGCTGCTGGCCCTGCCCGACCCGTCCGCGGTCACGCTGGCGGAGCTGGCGGCCTGGCCGCTCGTCACCTACGAGACCGGCTACACCGGCCGCTCGCACATCGACGCCGCCTTCGCACGGGCCGGCCTCGCGCCGCGGGTGGTGCTGAGCGCGATGGATGCCGACGTGATCAAGACCTACGCCGAGCTCGGCATGGGGGTCGGCATCGTCGCGTCGATCGCCTTCGATCCGGAGCGCGACCGCACGCTGCGGGCGATCGACGCGCGGCACCTGTTCGAGGTCAACGTGACGCGGCTGGCGATCCGCCGCGGCCACTGGCTGCGCAGCTATGCCTATGCCTTCATCGAGTCGTTTGCGCCGACGCTGACGCGGGCGGTCGTGGAACGCGCGCTGGCCGGCGACGCGGTGGACGACGCCGCCTGAGCGACGCCGCGCCGGCAGGCGCGCGCGGCGCGCCGGGCGCCGGGCCGCGCGGCCGCGCGCGCCGGCCCACCGCGGGGCGTCCCCCGCGTGGAACTCCGGCACGCGCGGCGCTTCGAAGCGCGGACTGTGCGCCGCCCCGGCGTGCGGCCCCCGCCGCGGCAGCCCGCCGACGATGTCCTTCGAGGCCCGATGTACCCGCAGTTCCCCCCGCAGTTCCGCCCGCAGTTCCCCCCGCAGCCCCTTCCGCAGCCGCCGCGCGCCGCTGCGGCAGACGACGTGGCCACCCACGGCCCCGGCCCCCTCCCGCACCCGCCGGGCGGAACGGGCGCCGCCCGACCGCGGGCCCGCAGGCACCTGCTCACGGCCGCCGCGGGCGCGCTCGTGCTGGCGCTGGGTCCCGGCCTGCCCCGCCCCGCCGCGGCCCAGGGCGAGGGCGACTGGGCCGCGCTGCGCGACGGCCGCATCGTGCTGTTCCGCCATGCCGAGGCGCCCGGCACCGGCGACCCGCCGCAGTTCCGCCTCGGCGACTGCAGCACCCAGCGCAACCTGAGCGAGGGCGGCCGCGACCAGGCGCGGCGCCTCGGCGCGGCCTTCCGTGCGCGCGGCATCGCCGTCGGCGAGCTGCGCAGCTCGCAGTGGTGCCGCACGCGCGACACCGCGGAGCTGGCCTTCCCGGGCCGGCTGCGCGAGGACGCCGACTTCAACTCCTTCTTCGGCCGCGGCGACAGCGCCCAGGAGCAGGCCCAGACGCAGGCCGCGCGCGCCACGCTGGCGCGCTGGCGCGGCCCCGGCGTGCTGGTGGTGGTGACGCACCAGGTGAACATCACCGCGCTGACCGGCATCTACCCGGCCTCCGGCGAGGGCGTGGTGCTGCAGCCCGGGGCGGACGGCGCGCTGGCGGTGGTCGGCCGGGTGCGGCCCTGAGGCGCGGCGCCCCCCGGTCCCCAGGGTCCGGAGGCCGGCCGATGCGCCCGTGCTTGGTGCAGACTCGGGTGTCCGCCGATCCGGCGCCGCCGAGCCTGCCGCGCGCGCCTGCCGGGTGCGCGGCCCCGCCGCCCGCCCTGCCCCCACCCGCCCCGTGACGCGCTCCGTGAGCCCAGCGACCGCCCGCCCCGCCCCCCGCCAGGCCGGGCGCCGGCGGGCGGCCGGACGGCTGGCGCGCGCCGCGCTGCTCGGCGCCGCCGCGCCGGCCTGGTGGCCCCTGGCGACGGCGGCGCCGCCGGAGCAGGCCGCGGCCGCGCGGCCCGCCGGCGACGGCAGCACGCGGGAACTCGTGGTCGCCACGGTCAACAACCCGCACATGATCGAGCTGCAGCGCCAGTCGCTGCGCTTCGAACAGGCCCACCCCGGCTGCCGCCTGCGCTGGATCACGCTGGAGGAGGGCCTGCTGCGCCAGCGCCTGGCCCAGGAGGCGGCGGCCGGCGGTGCGTCCAGCTTCGACGTGGTCACGCTGGGCGCGCCGGAGACGCTGCAGTGGGCCGCCAGCGGCTGGCTGAGCCCGTTCGAGCCACCGGCCGACTGGGACGCGGACGACCTGCTGCCGATGATCCGGCGCGTCCTCACGCACGAGGGGCGGCTGTACGCCGTGCCGTTCTACGGCGAGAGCTCGATGCTGTTCGCCCGCGCGGACCTGCTGGCCCGGGCCGGCCTGCGGCTGCCCGAGCGGCCGACCTGGGCGCAGGTGCGCGCGGCCGCGGCGCGGCTGCACGACCCGGCACACGGCGTCTGCGGCATCGGCCTGCGCGGCAAGGCGGGCTGGGGCGACAACATGGCGCTGATCCACACCATGGTGCATGGCCACGGCGGGCGCTTCTTCGATGAGCGTGGCCGGCCCCAGCTGGACAGCCGCCCCTGGCGCGAGGCCGTCACGCTCTACCTCGAGCTGCTGCAGCGCTACGGGCCACCGGCCCCGGTGAGCAACAACTTCAACGAGCTGCTCGCGCTGTTCCGCGAGGGCCGCTGTGCGCTCTGGGTAGACGCGACGATCGCCGGCTCGGCGCTGCTGGACCCGCAGCGCAGCCGGGTCGCCGACCGCCTGTCCTTCCACCAGGCGCCCTATGCGGTGACGCCGCGCGGCGCGAACTGGCTGTGGTGCTGGGCGCTCGCGGTGCCGCGCACGGCACGCCAGCCGGCGCTCGCGCAGCGCTTCGCGCTGTGGGCGGGTTCGCGCGACTACGTGGCCGCGGTGGCGCAGGCGCGTGGCTGGTCGCAGGTGCCCACCGGCACGCGCCGCTCGACCTACGACACGCCGGCCTTCCAGGCCGCGGCCGCCTATGCGCCCGCCGAGCGGCGCGCCCTCGACGCGATCCGCCCGGACGACCCCGGCCTGCCGCAGCGCCCGCGGCCAGGCGCGCCGGTCGGCGCGCTGGCGCAGGCCCAGGCGATCGGCATCGCGGTCGGCCAGCAGATCAGCCTGGCGCTGGCCGGGCGCATCGGCGTCGACGAGGCGCTGCAGGCCGGCCAGCGCGCGGCCGAGCGCGAGCTGGCCCGCGCCGGGGCCCCCTCTTGACGCGCGCGGCCTGGCCGGGCACGGCCCCGCTCGCCCGGGTGCTGAACCCGCGGCGCAGCCTGCGCGCCCGCTTCGCGCTGATGCTGGGCGGCTGCGGCCTGGCCTTCGCCCTCGGCACCGCGCTGGTGGTCGACCGCTACGAGCGCGGGCAGCTGGTGGAGACGCACGGTCAGGCGATGCGCCGCGAGGCCTTGCTGGTGGCGCGCAGCCTGACGCTGGCGCTGCAGGAACGGCTGCAGCAGCTGCAGGCGGTGGCCGCGCTGCCCACCGTCGCCAGCGGCCTGATGGAGACGGCCGACCTGCGGATGCTGCTCGAGTCGCTGCGCGCGCAGCAGCCGGCGCTGGCCTGGGTCGGCGTGGTGGACGGCGCCGGCCGCATCGCGGTCGCCACCAACGGGCTGCTCGAGGGCCAGCCGGTGCCCGACGCGGCCGGCTACCGCGAGGCCTGGCACCAGCCCTGGATCGGCGGGCGCCGGCCGGCCGGTGCGCTGAGCGAGCACCTCGGCCTGTCCGCGGGCCGCGAGCCGCTGCTGATCGACCTCGGCGTGCCGCTGCGCGACCTGCAGGCCCAGCCCTTCGGCGTGCTCGTCGCGGCGCTGCGCTGGGAGTGGCTGGAGGCGCAGTTCCAGGCCATCGACCGCCACGACGGCAGGCTGCCGGGCAGCAGCGCCGTGGTGCTGGACCGCAGCGACCGCGTGCTGCTCGGCCCGCCGGCGCGGCTCGACCGCCCCCTCGCGCTGCCGGCCGACGCGCTGGACGCGCTGCGCGGCGGCGCCGCGCCGCGCGTGCTGGCGTGGAACGGCGAAGGCGAGTTCCTGACCACCGCGGCGCGCGACACGCTGGCCGACGAGGTGGCGGCGCTGACGGTGGTGGTGCGCCAGCCGGTGGCCCAGGCCTTCGCCGCCGCGGATGCGCTGCGCGGGCGCCTGCTGTGGGGCGGCCTGGGCGCCGCCGCGGCGTTCGCGCTGCTCAGCATCTGGCTGGCCGGCCGCGTGGCCCGGCCGGTGCAGGCGCTGGCGGCCGAGGCGGCCGGCGTGGTGCAGGGCCGCGCCCCGGCCTTCGAGGCGCTGGCGCCGCGGCGCGCCGACGAGGTGGCCGAGCTGGCCGCCCAGCTGCAGGCCCTGCACCTCGCGCTCGAGCGGCGCGTCGCGGAGCAGCGCCAGGCCAGCGAGCGCTTCCGCGGCCTGTTCGAATCGACGCCGCTGGCGGTGGTCTTCGTGGTCGATGGCCGGGTGCGGCTGGTCAACGACGCCTGCCGCGCGCTGTTCGGCGTCGACGACGCGGCCTCGCTGGTGGGCCGCGACGCGCTGGCGCTGGTCGAGCCCGCCGACCGCGAGCGCCTGCGCAGCGCCTATGCCGACTGGCTGGCCGAGGCACCGCTGCGCGCGCTGCCGCCGGTGGACGTGCGCATCCGGCGGCGCGGCGGCGAGCCGGCGCTGGCCGAGGCCACCGCGATGGCGCTCGATGCCCGCCACGGCGAGGGTGGCGTGCAGGTGCTGCTGCGCGACGTGACCGAGGAGCGGCGCGCCCGCGCACTGCTGGCGGAGCGGGAGGAACAACTGCTGCGCACCAGCCGGCTGGCGCGCGTCGGCGGCTGGCAGTTCGACCTGCGCAGCGGCGAGGGCCGCTGGACCGACGAGCTCGCGCGCATCTACGAACGCCCGCCGCTGCCGGTGCCGAGCCCGCAGGAGGCGCTGGCCTGCTTCCACGGCGAGGCCCGCGCGACGCTGGCGGCCGCGGTGCAGGCGGCGCAGCGCCACGGCCGCCCCTACGACCTGGAGCTGCCGATCGAGCTGCCGTCCGGCAGCCGCAAGTGGGTGCGCGCCCAGGGCTACCCGGTGCTCGAGGACGGTCGCGTGGTGCGGCTGGAGGGCGTGACGCAGGACGTCACCGAGCGCCGTGCCGCGCAGGACGCGCTGCAGGCGCTGAACGCCGAGCTGGAACGCCGCGTGGCCGCCCGCACCGCCGAGCTGCAGGCCGCCAACGAGGAGCTGGACGCCTTCGCCTACGCCGTGTCGCACGACCTGCGCGCCCCGCTGCGCGCGATGAGCGGCTTCTCGGCCGCGCTGGTGGAGGACCACGGCGACCGCCTCGATGCCGAGGCCCGCGGCTACCTCGAGCACATCGTGCAGGGCGCGCAGCGCATGGGCGGCCTGATCGACGGGCTGCTGCGGCTGTCGCGGACGGTGCGCGGCGAGCTGCACGCGGAGACGGTGGACCTCAGCCGGCTGGCCGAGCGCGCGGTGGCCGAGCTGCGGCGCCAGGAGCCGCAGCGCGCGGTGGCGGTGGAGATCGAGCCCGGCCTGCAGGTGGTGGGCGACCCGCGCATGCTCGACGCGGTGATGGTCAACCTGGTCGGCAATGCCTGGAAGTACTCGGCCGGGGCCGCCGCGGCCCACATCCGCGTGCACGCGGAGACCCGCGGCGACGCGCGCTGGTTCTGTATCGAAGACAATGGCGCCGGTTTCGACATGGCGCATGCGGGCCGCCTGTTCAAGGCCTTCGCCCGGCTGCACCGCCAGGACGAGTTTCCCGGCATGGGCATCGGCCTGGCCACCGTGCAGCGGGTGATCCACCGCCACGGCGGCCGGCTCGAGGCCGAGGGCCGGCCCGGCGAAGGCGCCACGTTCCGCTTCACCCTGCCCCCGCGGCCGCCGGCCGCCGAGACGGAGAACCCGGGCCCATGAGTGCCGAACGCGTGATCCTGATGGTGGAGGACAACCCGCAGGACGAGGCGCTGGCGCTGCGCGCGCTGCGCAAGTCCGGCGTCGCCAACCGCATCGACGTGGTGCGCGACGGCCAGCAGGCGGTCGACTACCTGTTCCGCGAGGGCGAGTTCGCCGGCCGCGACGCCACCGACCCGACCGTGGTGCTGCTCGACATCGGCCTGCCGCGGCTGACCGGCCTGGAGGTGCTGGCCCGGGTGCGCGCCGACCCGCGCACGCGCACGCTGCCGGTGGTCATCCTGACCTCCTCGGACGAAGACCAGGACCGCCTCAGCAGCTACGAGCAGGGCGCCAACAGCTACGTGCGCAAGCCGCTGGACTTCGCGGACTTCGCGCAGACGGTGGCGCGGCTGGGCGTCTACTGGCTCGCCACCAACGAGCCGCTGCGGCCATGACCGCCGCGCCGTCCGGGGCCGGCGGCACGGGCGCCGCGGGCGGGCCAGCCGGCGCGCGGCTGCGCATCCTCATCATCGAGGACGTCGACGCCGATTACCGGCTGCTGGTGCGCCACCTGCAGCGCGAGGGCCGGGCCGTGGACTGCCGGCAGGTCAGCGGCGTGGCCGCGCTCGGCCAGGCGCTGGCCGACGGCGGCTGGCAGCTGGTGCTGGCCGACCACCAGCTGCCCGGCTTCGACTTCGACAGCCAGCTCGCGCGGCTGCGCGAGGCGCTGCCCGAGGTGCCGGTGATCCTGGTCTCCGGCACGATCGGCGAGGAGCGCGCGGTCGACCTGCTGCGCCTGGGCATCGCGGACTTCGTGCTGAAGGACCGGCTGGCGCGCCTCGGCCCGGCGATCGACCGCTGCCTGGACGACCAGCGTCGCCGCGCCGAGGCGCGCGCGGCCGCGCAGGCGCTGGCCGAGGGCGAGGCCTTCTCGCGCGCCGTGCTCGAGTCGCTGGGCGACGGGCTGTTCGTCGCGCAGGACGGGCGGCTGGTGTTCTGCAACCCGGCGCTGCCGGCGATGCTCGGCCTCGACGCCGCCACGCTCTGCGCCCAACCGCTGGACACGCTCGCATCGCCCGCGACGCGGGCGCGCTGGGTGGCCGCCTGCACGCCGGCCGGTGCGGACGCCGGCGCGGGCGCCGGGTCTGCCGCCGGCGGCGCCGGAGCGCCAGGCCGGGCCGACGACGAGGACGACGCCGCTGCCGGCGCAGCCGACGGCGGCACGATCGCGCTGCTGCGCCACGACGGCCAGCCGCTGTGGCTGGGCCTGCGCCGCACGCCCTTCGTGCACCGCGGCCGCCCGGCCGTGCTCGGCCTGCTGCGCGACATGACCGAGCCGCGCCGCATCGTCGCCGAGCTGGAGCGCCACCGCCACGACCTGGAGGCGCTGGTCGAGGAGCGCACCCACCGCGCCGAGGCCGCGAACCGGGCCAAGAGTGCCTTCCTGGCCAACATGAGCCACGAGATCCGGACCCCGCTGAACGCGCTGATGGGCATGGTGCACCTGCTGCGCGGCGAGGTGAGTGAACCGGTGGCGGCGCAGCGCCTGCGCGTCGTCGACGAGGCCGCGAACCACCTGCTGCACCTGCTCGACGAGGTGCTGGACCTGTCGCGCATCGAGTCCGGCAAGCTGAGGCTGGAGGCGATCGATTTCGCGCTGGACGCGCTGATCGACCGCAGCCTGGCGCTGGTCGAGGGCCAGGCCCGCGGCAAGGGCCTGGCACTGCGGCGCGACGGCGCGGTGCCCGCGGGCCTGGTGCTGCGCGGCGACCCGACGCGGCTGTCGCAGGCGCTGCTGAACCTGCTCGGCAACGCCGTCAAGTTCACCGAGCGCGGCGAGGTGCGCCTGGCCTGCGCGGTGACGCCCGAGCCCGGCGAGCCGGCGCGCTGCCGCGTCGCGCTGACCGTGCACGACAGCGGCATCGGCATCGCGCCGGAGCGCCAGGCCCACATCTTCAGCGCCTTCGAGCAGGCCGACGGCTCGACCACCCGCCGCTACGGCGGCAGCGGCCTCGGGCTGGCGATCACGCGCCACCTGGCCGGCCTGATGGGCGGCGAGGTGCGCGTGAGCAGCCGCCCCGGTCACGGCAGTGCCTTCACCTTCAGCGCGGTGCTGGACCTGGCGCCGGCGGGCGCCCCGGCCGAGGCGTTGCCGCCGGGGGCGCCGCGGACGGACGGCGAGCCGGGCCGCAGCGACGCATCCGGGCCCGCATCCGGGGCAGCGACCGGACTGCACCGGGCCGGCCGTGACGCCGGCCCCGAGGCCGGCAGCTTCGTCGCGCCGCCCGGCTTCGACGCCTGCGGCGTGCCGCTGGCCGACCCCAGCGCGGCGGCCGCGTCGAACGGCGACGCGCCGGACGACGTGGCCGCCCGCCTGCGCCGACGCCACGGCGGCCGCCGCCTGCTGCTGGTCGAGGACAACGCGGTCAACCAGCTGCTGACCTGCGAGCTGCTGCATGCCGTCGGCCTGGAGGTCGACGCGGTGGAGGACGGCCTGGCGGCGCTGCGCCTGGCCGCCGAGCGCGACTACGCGCTGGTGCTGATGGACGTGCAGATGCCCGGCCTGGACGGCCTGCAGGCCACGCGCGCGATGCGCCGCCTGCCCCGCATCGCCGCGCGCCCGATCATTGCGATGACCGCCAACGCCTTCCGCGAGGACCGCGAGGCCTGCCTGGCCGCCGGCATGAACGACCACATCGGCAAGCCCGTGCGGCCGCGCACGCTCTACGAGGTGCTGCTGCACTGGCTGGACCTGGGCGAGGCGCCGGCGTCGACGGCGACCGAGCCGGCGGCACAAGGCTGAGGCCGGGCCGCCCGCTCGCTTGACCCCGCGCGCACGGCCGCGGGAACGGGAAACCGAGCCGGCGCGGCACGCGCCGATGCAGCGCCCGGGCCGCCGCCTTCAGGGAGCCGGCCCGGAACCCGGGCCGACCGCGCCGGCCGCGATCGCCACGATCCCGGCCACGCAGGCCGCCAGCGTCACCGCGAGCGCGATCCCGACCACGCCCGGCCCGGGCGCGCCGGGCGGGTCGTCCCGCATCAGCTGGCGGCGGCGCCACCAGCCGCAGCCGGCCATCGCGGCGGCGCCGGCCAGCAGCAGCGTGCCGGCGGTGAACACCGCGGCCTGGCCGGCATGGCTGCCTGCGCGCAGCAGCAGCAGGCCGTTCGCCAGCACCGCCAGCGCGGTGCGGTTCCAGGCCAGCGCGGTGCGCTGCGGCTGCAGGCCCGGGTCGATGCGCCGCGGTGCCGGCGGCGACGGCGCGGGGCCGGCGCTCACGCCAGCCGCGCCATCAGCACGCCGAGCGCCAGCGCCGCGAGCGCGAGCGCGCCCGCCAGCAGCGGCATCGTCCAGCCGGACGGCAGCGGCTGGTCGTGGCGCATCGCGATCTCGTTCGCGCGCCAGCGCAGGTAGGCGGCGACGCAGAGCCAGCCGGCCAGCAGCGCCAGGCCGAGCGCCAGCGCCATCGCCAGCCCGCGCGGCTGCAGCGAGGGGGCGAACTGCTCCAGCAGCACGCCGCCGGCGAGCAGCGCGAGCGCGGTGCGGATCCAGGCCAGGAAGGTGCGTTCGTTGGCCAGCGAGAAGCGGTAGTCGGGCTCGTGGCCCTGGCGTCGCCAGTGGGGGGTGCTCATGCGGCGGGCTCCTGCCCGGCGCCGGGGGCCGCGTCGCGGCGGCCGGCGGGCCGGGCGTGGATGGGTCGACGGTCGGGACGCGGTGGCGGCCTCAGAAGCTGTGAAGGAACCCGGCGCGCCCGAGCGGGCCCCGCAAACGGGT
>NZ_BBYR01000054.1 GCF_001293525.1 Pseudideonella sakaiensis
TCGGGCGCGTCGGGCGCGTCGGGGGGCTCGGGCGTGTCGGGCGCATCGCCCGGGGCCGCGTCGGACGCCACCGGCGCTGGCGCGGTGGGATCGGCCGGGGATGCAGCGGCGTCGGCCTCGGTGGCCGGCACCGCGGGAGCGGTCAAGGCGTCCCCGGCCGCCGCGGGGTGCGCAGGCGGAGCCGACTCCCCGGCCGCATCGGCAGGCGAGGCCGCGCCGGCCTCGGCCGCTGCCTCGGTCTCGGCGGGCGCCGCCTGCGCAGCGGCCGGCGCGACGGCGTCCGGCGCGTCGGGCCGGGCCCCGTTCGCGGCGTCGTGGGAGGGCGAGGACACGGGGGCGTCGTCGGCGGGTGCAGGGGCTTCGGGAGAGACGTGGGACACGGTGGCTTCGGATCGGTCGACGACGGGAACGCGCGGCGGGCGCCGCAGCCGGCAGGCCGGTGGCAGGCCGCCGCGGCGGCGCCGACGGCGGGGCAAGCGCGGGTCCCGCGCACCGGCGGGCACGCGCGACCGGGCGCATTGTCGCCTCAGCGGCAGTTCACGCAAGAACGCCGGCCCGCGGGGTCAGCGCGCACGGCCGGCCGCGCGCGGCGTGGCCGTAGGACGCCGCGCACGTCCGCTCGCGCCGACGACCGACGGCCGCCGCGCGCGCTGCGCCGGAGCATGGTCGACGCAACCCGCCACCGCCTACCGCCACGGAGCCGACCATGTCCCTCGTCACGATCATCCTCATCGTCCTGCTGCTGATGCTGGTCGGCGCGATTCCAGCGTGGCCGCACAGCCGCGGCTGGGGCTACGCACCGAGCGGCGGCCTGGGACTCGTGATCGTCGTGCTGCTGGTGCTGCTGCTGATGGGGGTCGTCTGATGCTGCTGCTCGACGCCGCCTGAACCGCGCCGCGCGCCGCCCGCACGGCGCGCAGGGGCTTTCCTGGGACTTTCAATTGAGAATTATTCGCATTACGATACAGCCATGCACTCCTCCGACAGCGCCCACGGCCCCGACCCCGACCCCTTCGGCCTGCACGGCCTCGACGTGCTGCTCGCCGGCACCGTCGCGATGATGACGGCCTGGGCCGAGCCCTGCACCCGCTGTGCCGAACCGGCGCAGCGCGTGCTGCTGGCCCGGCGGCTCGTGTCCAACCTCTTTTTCCTGCAGCAGCACCCGGGCCTGGGCCCGGACGTGCGCGGCGTGCTGGCCGAGGCGCAGGTGCGCTGGCAGCGGCTGGCGCTGCAGGCCGCCGACACGGCGTCGGCTGCGCCGCCGGCCGACGCGCCGACGGCGAGCACGCTGCCGCTGCACTGACGTCCGCGCCGCGCCTGCACGGCATCCCCCGTGTCCGCTGGTCGGCGCCCGCCCCCCGGGGCGCCACCCGTTCCGTCCCCCGGAACGTGCTTCGACCGCCCGGCCTCGCGGCCGGGTGGTCGTCTTTTTCGGGCTCGCCCGGCCGAGGGCTGCTCGGCCCGTCGGGAAGGGCGCCGAGGAGGCCGAGGAGGCGCTACTGAGCTGCTGAAGCCCTGGGTGAAAGTGCCGGCCTTACATGCAGTGTCAGCATGGTCAAGATTCCGTCGGCACTGAAATGGATGATGACGCGCCGTGCGCGTCACCGATACAGAGTCGTCTGCGGCAGCAGGTCGCCGGGTTCAGTTCCTGGACGGTCCTTGCCGCTACGGTGGGCAGCTCGTGCGTAAGCCTGGCAGTGCCGGCATTGCGACCACCGTGATCGTCAGCGCCGGTGGCGACTCTGGTGTATGGCACGTCCGTATCGCCACCCAGGTCTGCCGAGACAATGGCAACCAGGTGCGCAACGTCGCCTTGCGGGTTGTCTTCAGGTTGGACCAGCAGCGTGTTGACCCAGGTGAAGCGCGGCAGCTCACGAGGCTTTCGGGCCCCAACGACGATGTGTGTGTGGGCGCACCCGGCGTCGATGACGCCGGCGAAGCAGCCGGGCCCATCGCTGAGCATGTTCGTGCCGGACAGCAAGGCCACTCGAGCCCAGTCTGCGATGGCCCGCGATGTGAAGCCGGACAGCGGCGCGAGCTTGGCGTACTGCGGGCGACCCTGCCCGTCGAGCTGCACCGCCGCCACGAACGGCACCTTGTTCGGCGAGCCGCGACCGGGCTTGCCCGGCCGCTCGCCGCCGAGGTACGCGTCGTCGAGGACCACGCTGCCCTCCAGCGGCAACTGGGCGTCGGCGGCCGCCATGACAGCCATGACCTTGTGATGCAGCAGCCACGCGGTGCGGTAGCTCACGCCCAGGTGGCGCTTGAGCGCCAGCGCCGACAGGCCCGTCTTGGCCTGGCTGAGCAGGAACATCGCCAGGAACCAGGTGCGCAACGGCAGCTTGGTGTTCTGCATCCCGGTGCCCGCCAGCAGCGACGTCTGATGACCGCACCCGCGGCACTCCAGCACCACGCGCCGACCATGGCGCACCCGGTACGGCTGCCGCCCTTCGCAACGCCGGGGTGGCCGGTTGATCAGCGTGTTTGGCAAGCGACGCTCTTCGGTCAATACGTCGCCCACAATCCCCACTCATCGTTTACAGGAACGCACGCCGCGAATCACTGCAGGCGAACGTTCGGGGTACGGACTAAGTTCGCCCTCCTGTACAGCTACAGGGACTTGCTGACCGACTGGGAGCGGCAGAACCTTCCTTCTCCGGTAGCCGCGCTGCGGGAATACTTCGAAGCCTTGGAGAGTCTCGGCTATATCGCACTCAAAGGCTCTCGGTACTACGTCGTTCGCAGGCAAAGCAGCCCGAAGTGTTGCTTCGGACAGCCGGACGCACGATGGCAAGATACTCGACAACGCAGCCGTGCCGGTTGATGTTCGAGCATGAACCGCTGGTGACAGTCTTGCCCTATGGCGTCAGCATGATCTGGCCGCCACGAATCGCCGTCACCAGCGCCTGGTGCATCGAGCCATCTGCGAGTACCAGCGCTTTGCGCCAGACCAGCTTGAACGTCTTGAGACCCGGTCCGAAGACGACGAAGCAGTCCTGGCCGTAGTGCTGCGCCGAACGATAGGCGACGCCCTCGAAGCCTTCCGCCAAGGCTCCTGCGGCGATCTCCTGCGTCACCGGGAATCGCAGCGACTGCAGCACCGGCCACGACGACGCATGCTGTCGCAGATCGAGCAGGTTCACAGGACGGGTCGTCTGCAGGCAAAGGAGCTGGCGACTCGCCACGTTGCTGATCGACAGCGAGACAGCCTCGCGCCGCACGAGCGACTCGTAGACGGCTGTCTCGGGGCTCTCAGCGAAGTAGCCAGTAGCGGTCGTGGCAACGGCGAAGCGCCCTGACATGTCGCCGATCGGTGCCATCTTCAATGGACCGACCGTGACGGCGCCAGAACGAGCCTTGGTGCGCTGAACGCGGTAGACCGTCTGCGACGCCGGTAGGGTGACCGGCGGCAGGTACTGAAGGTCGTGGAGTTTCATCGAAGGGGGTTCAGTTCCCCTCGTGCTCTGCGATCTTGATCACCTTGTCCGCTTGACCTTGCTCGATGGCCTGGCGCGGAGTGATGCCGTTCAGGCCGCCGTGGGGCGACTCCAGGAACGACAGCAGCGCCCAGCCTTCGGTAGCGCCGAGCGCAGCTGACATGCGAGGCAGCGCATCCCACATCGACGGCTCGAACTGCCAGCGCGGCATGCGGAACCCGCGCTTGGTCTGCGTCAGGCCGATGGCGCGGCCCTTGGCGATCCAGGCGTTGATGGTCACGCGCGTCGTCTGGACGAGCCGGGCAGCTTCGTCGGTGGAGATCATGTCGGCAGCACCCAGCCGCTCTTGTCGGGCGGCCAGGCTGTTGGCAAGCAAGGCACGAACCTCGGAAGCGGGCACGTAGTCGGCCTGCTGTCGGCTCGTTGGACGGGTTCTCGCAGTTGCACGGGAGGTGGTTGCGGGCGAGTGTTGGATGTCTTTCATGTCCAGCCTTTCAAGGTCTGGTGGCCCCGCAAGGCCTGAGGTCGCGCCTTACGGCGCGTTGCGGCCGTTGACCTTCTGGGATACGAAGAAGGCCCTCACGCGCCGGACTGCACGAACCGGCGTCACTGGCAGAGGTTTGGCCGTGGCTGCGCGAGAACGCCGTGCCACCGCCTGAGCGGCGCAGACGACGTACTGCTGCCACTGGGCGTAGCTGGTCTCGATGGAGTCCACAACACGACCGCCCATCGCCTTGAAGGCGCCGATCATGGCGGCCGACAGCTTGTTCGGCACAAACACATAGCGCTCGCTGTCCCGCAAGAGGATGCGGTTGACGGAGCTGAAGTAGCTTTCGTAAGAGCAGAGCCCTTCGCGCCCCTCGGCCACTCCCGCGACCGAGAAGATGTTCGGCATCCCGCCGGCGTCTCTCCATACCAACATGGCATCTCCTTCGGGCATCAAGCCTTGGCGGCTTGGCCCCGCCGAACCGGACACTCTGTCTAGTTCGTTAAGTTGGATCATACCGCACGGACGGGGCCTACTCGTACCTCGACGCGGCCTGCGGCCGGGTCGCGCGGCGAGGAGGTCATCCACCCCGAGTGCGGGGATCCGATCGACGAGTCCGAGGCCGGGGAGGCCGGGGAGGCCGGGGAGGCCGACCGAGGGGCGCCGGCCGTTCGACGTTCAGCCCGCGACGCGCTGCGCGAGGGCCTCGCCGAGCGAGGTGGTGGTTGCCTGGCCACCGAGGTCGGGCGTGTGCGGCCCCTCGCGCAGCACCTGCTCGATCGCACGCACGATCGCGTCGTGCGCCTCCCGCTCGCCGAGGAAGTCGAGCATCAGCGCGGCCGACCAGACCATCGCCACCGGGTTCGCGATGTTGCGCCCGTAGATGTCCGGCGCGGAGCCGTGCACCGGCTCGAACAGCGACGGGAAGCGCCGTTCCGGGTTCAGGTTCGCCGACGGCGCGAGGCCGATGGTGCCCGTGGTCGCCGGGCCGAGGTCCGACAGGATGTCGCCGAACAGGTTGCTGGCCACCACCACGTCGAAGCGGCCGGGCTGCATCACGAAGCGCGCCGACAGGATGTCGATGTGCTGCTTGTCCACGGTGACCTCGGGGAAGTCGGCACCCACCGCGTCGGCACGGCCGTCCCACCACGGCATGCTGATCGCGATGCCATTGCTCTTGGTGGCCACCGTCAGGTGCCGGCGCGGCCGCGAGCGCGCGAGCTCGTAGGCGTAGCGCAGCACGCGGTCGGCACCGAAGCGGCTCATCACCGTCTCCTGGATCACGATCTCGCGCTCGGTGCCCGGGTACATCACGCCGCCGAGGTTGGTGTACTCACCCTCGGTGTTCTCGCGCACCACGACGTAGTCGATGTCGCCGGCCTTGCGCCCGGCCAGCGGGCAGGGCACGCCCTCGAACAGGCGCACCGGGCGCAGGTTGATGTACTGGTCGAACTCGCGCCGGAACTTCAGCAGCGAGCCCCACAGCGACACGTGGTCGGGCACCGTGGCCGGCCAGCCGACGGCGCCGAACAGGATCGCGTCCTGGCCCTGCAGCTGCGCCTTCCAGTCGTCGGGCATCATCTGCCCGTGCTGCGCGTGGTAGTCGCAGCTGGCCCATGCGATGGGCGTCACGTCGAGCCTGAAGCCGAAGCGCCGCTGCGCCGCCTCGAGCGTGCGCAGGGCCTCGGGCATCACCTCCTTGCCGATGCCGTCGCCGGGGATCGCGGCGATGCGGTGGTGGCGGGACATGCTTCTCTCCTGGGGTTCGGGGATGGGACGCGGCGCCGGCTCAGCCGAGCCCGCCTTCGCAGACGTACTTGATCTGCAGGTAGTCGTCGAGGCCGTGCACCGAGCCCTCGCGGCCGTAGCCGGATTCCTTGACGCCGCCGAAGGGCGCCACGTCGGTGGAGATCGCGCCTTCGTTGACGCCGACGATGCCGCTCTCGAGCGCGGACGCGACGCGGTGCGCGCGCGCGATGTCGCGGGTGTAGAAGTAGGCGGCCAGCCCGAAGGGCGTGTCGTTCGCCAGCGCCAGCACCTCGGCCTCGTCGCGGAAGCGGAACACCGGCGCCACCGGGCCGAAGGTCTCCTCGCAGGACAGCTGCATGCGCGGCGTCGCGCCGGCCAGCACGGTGGGCGCGTAGTAGTTGGGGCCGAGCGCCTCGAGGCGGCGGCCGCCGGTGACCACGCGCGCGCCCTGCGCCACCGCGTCCTCGACGTGGCGCGCGATCTTGTCCACCGCACGGGCATTGATCATCGGCCCGATCTGCGAATCGGCGGCCGACGCCGGCCCGACCTTCAGCGCGGCGACGCGCCCCGCCAGCTTGTCGACGAAGGCATCGTGCACGCCGTCCTGCACGTAGATGCGGTTCGGGCAGACGCAGGTCTGGCCGCCGTTGCGGAACTTGGACGCCATCAGCCCCTGCACCGCGGCGTCGAGGTCGGCATCGTCGAAGACGAGGAAAGGCGCGTTGCCGCCGAGCTCGAGCGACAGGCGCTTCAGCGTGTCGGCCGAGGCGCGCGCGAGGTGCTTGCCGACCGGCGTGCTGCCGGTGAAGCTGATCTTGCGCACGCGCGCGTCGGCGAGCCAGACGTCCACCACCGCAGCGGCCTGCGCGCGCGACGCGGTGACGAGGTTCAGCACCCCGTCCGGCACGCCGGCCTCCTGCGCCAGCCGGGCCAGCGCCAGCGAGGTCAGCGGCGTGTCCTCCGCCGGCTTGCCCACAACGGTGCAGCCGGCCGCGAGCGCCGGCGCGATCTTGCGCGCGATCATCGCGGCCGGGAAGTTCCACGGCGTGATCACCGCGACCACGCCGACCGGCTCGCGCAGCGCCAGAAGCCGCCGGCCGCCGACCGGCGCCGGGATGACCTCGCCGTTGGCACGCACCGCCTGCTCGGCGAACCACTCGACGTAGCTGGCCGCGTAGGCGATCTCGCCGCGGCCCTCGGCCAGCGGCTTGCCCTGCTCGCGGCTGATCAGCCGCCCCAGGTCCTCCTGGTGCGCGAGGATGGCGGCGTGCCAGCGCTTGAGCACCTGGGCCCGTTCACGCGCCGGCTTCGCGCGCCAGGCCGGCAGCGCGCGCTGCGCCGCGTCGACGGCCGCCCGCGCATCCTCGGCCGAGGCGTCGGGCACCTCGCTGACGAGGCTGCCATCGGCCGGGTCGGTCACGGCGAAGCGGGCGCCGGCGGCGGCGCCGCACCAGCGGCCGTCGATCAGGTGGTCGGCGAGGATCAGGTCGCGGCGGGTCAGGTCGAGGCTCACGGTGTCGGGCAGGTCGGGGCGGGCCGCGGCGGCCGGCGGCGAGGCCGGCCGGGACGGGGCCCGCGGTCGTTGGATCGGTGGGCGGATGCGGGTGGGCTCAGCTCACGATGCCGAGGTGCCACGGGACGAACTCATTGTCGCCCAGGCCGAGGGCCTCGCTCTTGGTCGGCTCGCCGGACGCGGTGCGCAGGAGCTGCGCGAAGATGCGCTCGCCCATGGTCGGGATGTCGACGCCGTCCAGCACCACGCCGCAGTCGATGTCCATGTCCTCCTCGAGGCGGCGGAACATCGGCGTGTTGCTCGCCAGCTTCAGGGTCGGCGCCGGCTTGCTGCCGAACATCGAGCCGCGGCCGGTGGTGAAGCAGATCAGGTTGGCGCCGCTGGCGATCTGGCCGGTGGTGGCCACCGGGTCGTAGCCGGGCGAGTCCATGAAGACCAGGCCATGCTTGTCGATGGGCTCGGCATAGCGGTAGACCTCGACCAGCGGCGTCGTGCCGCCCTTCATCGCCGAGCCCAGGCTCTTCTCGACGATGTTCGCGAGCCCGCCGGCCTGGTTGCCGTGGCCGACCCGGCCGTTGAACTGCGCGCTGTGGCCGCGCGTGTACTCGGCCCACCAGTCGAGGCGGTCCAGCAGCTTGCGGCCGACCTCGGGGCTGACGGCGCGCCGCGTCAGCATGAACTCCACGCCGTGGATCTCCGGCGTCTCCGACAGGATCGCGGTGCCGCCGTGGCGCACGAGGATGTCCATCGCCGCGCCGAGCGCGGGGTTGCAGGTGATGCCGGAGAAGCCGTCCGAGCCGCCGCACTCGAGCCCGACCACCAGGTGCTCGGCGCTGCAGGGCACGCGGCGCACGTCGTTGGCCGCCGGCAGCATCGCCTCGACCGCGCGGATGCCCGCCTCGATCGTCGCGCGGGTGCCGCCCTGCTCCTGCATCACCATGCTGCACACCGCCTGCCCGCCGGCCGACTGCGCCAGGCCCTGCGACTCGACCAGCTCGGCGACCTGGTTGCGCTCGCAACCGAGGCCGACCACCAGCACCGCGGCCAGGTTGGCATGCCGGGCGGTGCCGGCCAGCGTGCGCCGCAGCAGGTCGAAGTGCTCGCTCGGCGAGGACATGCCGCAGCCGCTGGTGTGCGCGAAGGCGACCACGCCGTCGACGTTCGGCCAGCGCGCGAGCCGCTCGGGCGTGAAGTGGTCGGCGATGCGGCGGATCGCGGTGGCCGAGCAGTTGACCGAGGACAGGATGCCGATGTAGTTGCGCGTCGCCACCCGGCCGTCCGGACGCACGATCCCGAGGAAGCGCGCACGCTGCTCCGCCGGCAGCAGCTCGACCGGCCGCAGGTCGGCGCAGAAGGCAGGGTCGCGCGCCTCGTCGGCCAGGCCGAGGTTGTGCGTGTGCACGTGCTCGCCGGCGGCGATGTCGCGCGTCGCCACGCCGATCACCGTGTCGTACTTGCGCACGCGCTCGCCCTGCGCGATGTCGCGCGCGGCGATCTTGTGGCCGGCCGGCACCTGCGCGCGCAGCCGCAGGCCGAAGGCCGGCAGCTCGCGGCCGAGCGCGAGGGCCTCGCGGGCGACCAGCACGTTGTCGTGGGCGTGCAGCCGGATCAGCGGCGAGTCGACGCGGGTGTCCATGCGCTTGTCCTCGTGGGCGGGCGGGGGCCGGGACTCACAGCGTCTCAGGCCTTGCTCAGCAGGTCCTTCAGCTTCAGCCGCTCGATCAGCTGCGTTTCCTTGCGGTAGGTGGCCGCGACGTACTGCTCGTAGTCGGGGCCGTCCAGGTACATCAGCGGCGCATCGATCTTCGCGCAGGCGGCGGCGAACTCGGGGCTCGCCGCGGCAGCGCGGAAGGCCTCGCGCAGCCGGGCGAGCACCGCCGGCTCGACGCCGCGCGGCGCCGCGATGCCGTTCGGCGCGTCGACCACCACGTTCCAGCCCAGCTCCTTCAGCGTCGGCACGTCCTTGAAGGACGCGGTGCGCTGCTCGCCCCAGGTCGCCAGCAGCCGCATCTTGCCGCTCTGCACGTGCGGCGCCCAGGAGCTGGAGTCCGCCAGCACCTCGACGTGGCCGCCGAGCACCGCCTGCAGCGCCTCCGAGCCGCCCTTGAAGGGGATGTGGTTCATCTGCGCGCCGGCGGCGATCAGGAACTCCTCCATGCCGACGTGCGTCGCGCCGCCGATGCCGGCGCTGGCGTAGGTGATCGTGCCCGGCTTCGCCTTGGCCGCGGCAACCAGGTCCTTCGCGCTCTGCCACGGGGCCCCGGCCAGCACCGCGATGCCGAAGGTCTGGCCGGAGACGCGGGCGATGTAGCTCAGGTCCTTCATCGGGTCCAGCGCCACCGAGCCGAGCTGCGAGAAGCGCGTCACCGAGATCGGCACCTGGCCGACGGTGTAGCCGTCGGGCTTCGCCGAGGCCATCGCGCGCAGGCCGAGCATGCCGCTCGCGCCGGTGCGGTTCTCCACCACCACGGTCTGGCCGAGCGCCCTGCCCGCCGCGACGCACAGCGCGCGCATGGTCACGTCGGCGGTGCCGCCCGCCGCCCAGGGGCAGATGAAGGTGATCGGGCGCTCCGGAAAGGCGCTGGCGAACACGCGCGGCGCAGCGAGGGACACGGCGGCGCCGAGGCTGCCGAGGGCGAATTGGCGGCGGGTGGGGTGCATCTCGTCTCCTGGGGGCACGGTCGGCCCGATGCGTTGGAACGGGCGCATTCTTCCGGGTCGGCCCATGAGGATCCAATGAAGAATCGGACTGTTCGGATAACCTTCGTGACATGACCGACGTCGACCGCGTGCTGCGCTCCAACCTGAAGCTGCGCCACCTGCAGCTGCTGGTCGCGCTGGACCAGTTCCGCAACCTCGGCCGCGCCGCGGAGTTCCTCTCGGTGACCCAGCCGGCGGTGTCCAAGACCCTGGCCGAGATCGAGCGGATGTTCGGGCTGGCGCTGTTCGAGCGCTCCGCGCGCGGCACCGAGCCGACGCCCGCGGGCGCCCCGGTGCTGCGCTTCGCGCGCAGCGTGCTGGCGGACTACGAGCGCACGCGCGACGAGATCGCCGCGGTCGCGCGCGGCGCCGCCGGGCGCGTCGCCGTCGGGGCGATGGTGGTGGCCACGCCGGACCTGCTGGTCGACGCGGTGGCACGGCTGAAGGCGCGCTCGGCCCAGGCCACCGTGCTGGTGGAGGAAGGCGACCTGATGCGCCTGCTGCCGCGGCTGCGCGCCGGCGAGATCGACCTCTTCGTCGGCCGGCTCGAGCCCGGCTATGCCTCGCCCGACCTCGACACCGAGGCCCTGCACGAGGAGGCGATGTGCGTGGTCGCGCGCCCGGACCATGCGCTGGCGCGGCGCCGGCGGCTGCGCTGGGCGGACCTGGCGCGCGAGCCCTGGGTGATGCCGCCGCCCTGGGCCTCGTCGCGCATCAAGCTGCACCAGATGTTCTACAAGCACCGGCTCGACCCGCCGGTCGACGTGATCGAGACCACCTCCTGGCTGAACACCGTCGGCTTCGTGCGCGCACGCCCGGCGCTCGGCTTCGTCGCGCGCTCGGTCGCGCGGCATGCCGCCGCCGAAGGCCTGCTGGCCCCGCTCGACATCCGCGTGCCGATCGAGCTGCCGCCGGTGGGCCTGATCACGCTGCGCGGCCGGCGCCGCACCGCCACCACCGAGCAGCTGATGGCCTGCCTGCGCGAGGCCGCCGCGGCGCGGCGGGGGTGAGGGGCGGCAGCCCGGGGTCGACGGCGGCCGGGCCAGCCCTCAGAGCGCGTGCGTCACGAGCCGGAAGTCCGGGTCGTCCGGGAAGGCCTGGACCGTGAAGCCGAGGCGGCGCACCAGCTCCAGCATCGCGGCGTTCTCGCGCAGCACCAGGCCCTGCATCTCGGTCAGGCCCTTGTCGCGCGCGACCTGCATGATCGCCTCCATCAGGCGCGAGCCCAGGCCGCGGCCGGCGAAGTCGTCGGCCACCAGCAGCGAGAACTCGCAGCTGGCGCGGTCGGGGTTGGTGACGTAGCGCGAGACGCCGACGATGCGCTCGGTCTCGACGATCGCGCCGTCGTCCTGGGCGGCGCGGGTCTTGGTCAGCGCCACCAGCGCCATCTCGCGGTCGTAGTCGATCAGCGCGAAGCGCGCCAGCATCGACGGCGGCAGCTGGTGGAAGGACGAGACGAAGCGGAAGTAGCGGCTCTGCGGCGACAGCCGGGTCACCAGGTCCTGCAGCATGCTCGCGTCGTCGGGCCGGATCGCGCGCACGGTGGCCTCGCCGCCGCCGCGCAGCGGCCAGACCCGCTCCAGCCCGGCCGGGTAGGGCAGGATCGCGAGGTGGTGGTAGCCGGCGGCGGCGGCGCCCGAGGGCCGCCCCGGCACGCCGGCGCCAGCGCTGCCGACCACGATGCGCGCGTCCACCGCGACCGCGCCGTGCTCGTCGACGATGATGGGGTTGATGTCCATCTCGCGCAGCTCGGGCAGCTCGCAGACCATCTCGGACACCCGCAGCAGCACCTGCGCCAGCGCCTGCAGGTCGGCGGCGCCGGCGCCGCGCCCGGCGGCCAGCGTCGCGGCCACGCGCGAGCGCTCGATCAGGCGCAGCGCGAGGTACTGGTTCAGCGGCGGCAGCTCCATCGCGCGGTCGCCGATCAGCTCGATCATGGTGCCGCCGGCGCCGAACACGATCACCGGGCCGAACGGCGGCTCGCTCACCAGCCCGACGTGCACCTCGCGGCCGCGGCGCGCGCGCGCCATCTTCTGCACCGTCACGCCGTTGATGCGGGCCTGCGGCTGCAGCCGCCGCACGCGCTCGACCATGTCGGCGTAGGTGTCGCGTGCGCCGGCGGCGGTCAGCACGTTCAGCGCCACGCCCTGCACGTCGGACTTGTGCGCGATGTCGGGCGAGTCGATCTTCAGCGCGACCGGGAAGCCGAGCTGGGTCGCGATCATCATCGCCTCGTGCGGGCTGCGCGCCAGCAGTGTCTGCGTCACCGGCACGTGGAAGGCGGCCAGCAGCGTCTTCGACTCCATCTCGGTCAGCACCTGGCGGCGCTCCGCGAGCACGCTCTCGAGGACGATGCGCGCGCCCTGGATGTCCGGCTGGGCCAGCGCCGACAGCGGCGGCGGCGTCTGCTGCAGCAGCTGCTGGTTGCGGTAGAACGACGCGATGTTGCCGAAGGCGCCCACGGCCGCCTCCGGCGTGCGGAAGGTCGGCACGCCGGCCTCGTTCAGGCGCTCGCGCGCCGGGCCGACGCTGGCGTCGCCCATCCAGCAGCCCAGCAGCGGCTTGCCGTGGGCGTCCTTCAGCCGCACCACCGCCTCGGCGACCGCGTCGGCCGCGGCATCCGCCGGGCCCGCCGCCAGCGCCGGCTTGGGCGAGTAGATCGCCAGCACGCCGTCGACCTCGCGGTCGCGGCCGGCCGCGTCGATCGCGGCGCGGTAGGCCTCGGCATCGGCGTCCTCGGACAGGTCGATCAGGTCGCTGAGCGAGGCCGCGGCCGGCAGCAGCGGCTGCAGCGCCGCCACCGACGGCGCCGACAGCCGGCCCAGCTGCAGCCCGATCTGGTTGACGCGGTCGGCCGCCAGCACGCCTGGCCCGCCGCCGTTGGTGACGATCGCGAGCCGCCGGTCCACCGGCCGGTAGCGCGAGGCCAGGCACTTCGCGGCCGAGAACAGCTCGACGAAGCTGTCGACGCGCACCGCGCCGGCGCGCCGCAGCGCGGCGTCGAACACGTCGTCGCTGCCGACGATGGCGCGGCTGTGCGTCTGCGCGGCCTGGTTGCCGGCCGGGCGGCGCCCGGCCTTCAGCACCACCGTCGGCTTGGCGTGCGCGGCCGAGCGCAGCGCGCTCATGAAGCGCCGGCCGTCGGCGATGCCCTCGAGGTAGACGATCACGCCCTGGGTGCGCGGATCGTTCGCGAAATAGTCGAGCACCGCGGCGATGTCGATGCCGCCGTGCGGGCCGAGCGAGACCACGGCCGAGAAGCCGACGCCGTTGCGGCGCGCCCAGTCGAGCATCGCGCTGGTCAGCGCGCCCGACTGGGACACCAGCGCCAGCGAGCCGCTGCGCGCCAGCGGGCCGACCGCGCCGGCGTTCAGCTTCAGCGGCGGGCACTGGAAGCCCAGGGTGTTCGGGCCGAGCAGGCTCATGCGCTCGCGCAGCGCGATCTTCTGCAGCGCCGCCGCGGCCGCCGCGTCGAAGCCGCGGCCGACCACCAGCGCGCAGCGGCAGGCCAGGCGGCCGGCGATCTCCAGCGCCGCCGGCACCTCGGCCGGCGGCAGCGCGATCACCGCCAGGTCCGCGCGCGACTGCGCCAGCTCGGCCAGCGTGCCGCTCTCCTGGGTGTCCAGGTGGCGCACCAGGCCGGCGTAGCCGTCGGCCGCCAGGGCCTCGCGCACGGCCTGCCGCAGCCGCGCATCGGGGTCCGCCGGCGCGGTGTCCTGCGCGGGGGGCGCCCCGGTCATCGCGAGGATGGAGGCCGGCGCGAACAGCGGCGAGAGGAAATGCTTGTCCATCCCTGCAGTCTGCACCCGAACCGGGGCTTCGCGGTGGCGCCGTGCCGGGGCCGGGGCGCGTCACGGGCCGCCAGCGACGGCGCTCGCCAGGCGCCGGCCGGCGCGCTTCAGCGCCGCGTCGGCAGCCGCCACAGCCACACCGCGACCGCGGTGCAGCACAGCGCCGGCACGGCGCGCCAGGCGCCGGGCAGCGTCAGCGCGGCCGCCAGGCTGCTGCCCGCCATCATCGCCGTCGCCAGCCACTTGGCCGCGAGCGGCACCGCGCGCGTGGCACGCCAGTCGCGCAGCGGCGGGCCGAGGCGCGGGTGGTCCAGCAGCCATTGCTCCCAGCGCCGGCTGCCGCGCGCGAAGCAGCCGGCCGCCAGCAGCACGAAGGGCACCGTGGGCAGCAGCGGCAGCACCACGCCGAGCAGCCCGAGCAGCAGCGCGAGCACGCCGGCGGCGATCCACGCCGGGCGCTGCCAGGCCGGCGCCGTGGGCGGCGGCGGCTCGGGGGTCATGGGCAGCCCCGCGGCGGCAGGTCGCCGAGGGCCGGGGGCGCGGCGACGGACGGCGGGCACAGCACGCCCTCCAGCATCGGCCGGACGTACTGGGCGTCGATCGAATCGACGGTCGCCGCGGGCAGCCAGCGGTGCAGCTCCGCGGCGGCATTGATGCAGGCGATCACCGCCTCGGCGGCGACGGTCGGGTCCAGCGGCCGGATCGAGCCGTCGACCATGCCGTCCACCAGCACGCTGGCGTAGCGCTGGCCGAGCCGGTGCAGCGTGCGGGTGACGCGCCGCCGGTGCGCCTGGTCGGGCAGCGCGCTGGTCGCGGTGGCGCGCAGCAGCGGGCCGTCGTCCGACAGCTGGAAGTGCACGAGCGCGCGCGCCGCGGCGCCGGCCCGCGACCAGCCGGTGCCCGGACCGTCTTCCGCACGCCGCAGCGCCTGGCGCATCACGCCGAAGCTGCGCTCGAAGCACTCGGTGATCAGGTCGTGCTTGGTGTCGTGGTGGTGGTAGAAGGAGCCCTTGGTGACGTTCAGCCGCGCCGAGATCTTGTCCACCGACGCACCGCGGTAGCCCTGCTCGTTGACGAGCACCGTGGCCGCACGCAGGAAGGCGTCGAGCGTGCCGCCGGCCTCGGGGCCGAGGCGCCACGGCGGCTCGGCCAGCGGCACCGGGGGCCACGCGGCACCCGTCGCCGGCAGGCCGCGCAGCAGGTGGTCGACCACCCGCGCGGCGATGCGCGGGTACTCGTCGGTCTCGTGGCGGCCGATCGCGTTGCGCAGCGCATGCGCGACCGACAGCACGAGGTGGGCACGGGCGTTCAGGTCCTCGCGGCCCAGCGCGCGGGTCGACGGCCCCTTCAGCAGGCCGCGCACGCGGCGGAACATGTCGGTGTAGGCCGCGAACACGCGCCCGTCGTGCGGCGCGGGCAGCGCGCGGATGTCGTTGAAGCTGAGCAGCGGCGGGTGGCGCCCGGCCTCGATGTCGGCCAGGCGCTGCGCGTAGGCGCCGAAGAAGTGCTGCAGGCGCTGCGGCACGTCGTCGGCCGCGGCGCCGGCCTGCGTCGCGAGCGCGTCGAAGGCGGCGATCGAGCGCTCGAAGCAGGCCGTCGCCAGGTCTTCCTTCTTGCGGTAGTAATAGGTGACGCTGTTGGTGACCAGGCCGACGCTGCCGGCGATGTCGGCCAGCGTCGCGCCGCGCACGCCGTGCTCGTCGAAGCGGCGAACGGCCGCGTCGAGGATGGCCTCGCGCTTTTCCTGGTAGCGCGGCGTCTGGACGGGCGCCAGCGGCCCGGCGCCGGACGGGCCGCTCACGGCGCGGCGCGACCCGCATCCGCCCGGCACCGGGCGGATCGATCGAAGGACGGGTACGAAGCGAGCGGGCGCATGGTCAGGGGCCAGGGGCGATGCCTGCCCTCGTTTGGAAAGCGCAGTTTGCCAGAGAAGGCCCGGGCGACGCGGTGGGGGCTTCCCGGTGGCGGCCCCGCCGGAACCTTGTGCGGCGGCGCGAGACCAAGCGCCGGTCCGCCGTCGCTCGCCGCGTGCCGCCGGCCCCCGAAGCCCTCCGAAGGATCGCCCGTGACCCCCTCCCCCGCCGCCCTGACCGAAACCCAGGCCGTCGTCGCGCTGGCCGTGATGGCCGCCTTCGCCGACGGCGACAAGCACGAGCGCGAACGCGCCGAGGTGCGGCGCATCGCCGAGCGGCTCGGCCAGGCCGAGGCGGTGCACCTGCCCAGCCTGGTGCAGGACGTGCTGATGCAGCGCCTCGGCCTGCAGGAGGTGGCCGCGGCGCTGCGCGGCGGGGCCGCGCGCCAGCTCGCCTACGAGATGGCCGTCGGTGTCTGCGACGCGGACGGCGGGCAATCGGACGCCGAGCGCCGCTTCCTCGCGCAGGCGCGCACCGCGCTCGGCCTGGGCGACGCCGCCGCCGCCGCCGACCGCGCGGCCGAGTCCCTCGCGGCCGCGCCACTGGCGGGCGGCGCGCCCGGCTGGCAGGCGATCGACCCGGGCCCGGCGCCCGGCCCGGCGAACGCGGCGACCGCTTCGGTGGCCGCGGCCGGCGCGCCGCAGCGCGCATCGCGCCTGGCCGATGCCGAGATCGAGCGCCAGATCCTGCAGGCGGCGATCCTGAACGGCGCGCTCGAGCTGCTGCCCGAGACCCTGTCGACCCTGGCCATCATCCCGCTGCAGATGAAGCTGGTCTACCGCATCGGCGAGGCCCACGGCTATGCGCTGGACAGCGGCCACGTGAAGGACTTCCTCGCCACCGTCGGCGTCGGCCTGACCTCGCAGTACCTGGAGCAGGCCGGGCGCAAGCTGCTCGGCGGGCTGCTCGGCAAGGCCGGCGGCGGGCTGCTGGGCGGGCTCGGGCGCCAGGCCGTCAGCTCCGGCATGAGCTTCGCCAGCACCTACGCGCTCGGCCACGTGGCCTGGCGCTACTACCGCGGCGGCCGCACGATGTCGACCCAGGTGCTGAAGGAGGCCTTCGGGCAGCTGACGGGCGACGCGCGCGCACTGCACGGGCAGTACCTGCCGCAGATGCAGGCCCAGGCGCGCGGCCTGGACGCGGCGAATGTGATGCAGCTGGTGCGCGGCGGCTGAGACGCCGCCAGCGGTCGGCCGGCCCGCCGTTCAGCCGCCCAGCCCGCGCTGGCGCATCGCGCCCAGCAGCTGGTCGCGCAGCGCCTTCAGCAGCTTCAGCTCGGCCTCGCCGACGGCCAGGCTCTGGCGCTGCGCCTTGTCGCCGTAGATCAGGCCCAGCGCCTGGGTGCCGGCGGTCATCGGCAGCATCAGGAAGGTCGGCGCGTCGATGCGGCGGCGATACCAGATCGGCAGCCGGGTGGCGATGACGGGATCGTCGGTGTCGGAGATCAGCGTGTCGGCCCCGCGTGCGGCCAGCAGGCCGAACAGGTCCGACGGCGGCCGCATCGGCACGCGGAACACCGGCGCCAGCTGCACCGCGCGCTCGCCGAGGCCCAGGCGGCCCACCAGCTCGCCGCCGTTCGACGCGTCGCGCAGGCAGATGATCACGCGCTGCAGCTCCAGCGTCTCGAACAGCCGCGCCATCACCACCTGCAGCAGCTCGGCCATCGGCGCCTGCGAGGCGGCGAGGCGCGTCAGGTCGTCCAGCGCATGGCCGAGCGAGATCGACACCGGCTTGCGCCGCACCGCGCCCTGCGACAGGCCGCGCGGCGTCGGCCGCGCCTCGGCGCCGCGCGGGCCCGGCTTGGCCGCCCCCGGCGCCGCCTTCGCGATGCCGAGCACGAGCGACAGGTCGGCCCACTGGTTCTCGGCGCGCTCGACCATGGCCGGCAGGTCCTCCTCGGACAGGCCGAGCGGGATCGCGTAGCGCTCGCGGAAGGACGCGAGCAGCGCCTCGCGCGCCTCCTCGCCGTCCTCCACCTGCTCGAGCTCGAGCGCGAGCTGGTTGGCCGCGGTGCCGACCACGCGCAGGTAGTCGTCCGCGCCGACCGGGGCCTCCGGATCGGCCGGCTCCAGGCGGCGCAGCTGGGCCTGCAGGCTCGGCGGCCAGCCCCACAGCCGCGCGACCTCGATGCCCAGGTCGTCGTAGCCCATGCCGAGCACCTCGCGCGCGGCCTGCTGCAGCGCCGCGTGGCCCTCGAGGCCGCGCTCGTGCATCAGCAGCTCGACCTGCAGCGCCTGCGGCGGGAAGTGCATCCACGCCAGCATCGTGCCGAGGTTCTGGAACATGCCGACCAGGTAGGCGTTCTCCTCGAGGCGGCGCAGCGGGCAGAACTGGTTGGCCAGCATCGCGGCCATCAGGCCGCGGCTGAACTCCTGCTTCACGCGCTCGCCGTCGGGGCCCTTGGGCAGCTTCTCGAACAGGGTCAGCGAGGTGGCCAGCATGCCCACCGTCTGGAAGCCCATCAGCGCCACCGCGCGCGCCAGGCTGGTGATCTGGCCGCCGCCGACCGAGCTGTAGAACGCGGCGTTGATCATGCGCAGCAGTTTGTTGCTGAGCGCCGGGTCGCCGAGCACCTCGTCGGTCAGCGCGCGCAGGTGCGCCGACTCCGAGCGCGCGACCTTCTGGATGCCGCGGATCGAGTCCTTCAGCGACGGGAAGTCCGCGTTCGTCTGCATGTGCGTCAGCAGACGCTGCAGCTGCGCCTCGCGCTCAGCGGCGGCCTTCGCCTCCGCGTCGGCCCGTTCGCGCGCGGCGGCCTGCTCCGGCGTCTCCACGGTGGCCGCCGGCCCGGCCGCATCGGCCACCGGGCCCGCCGGCCCGTCGCCGGCGACGGGGCCGGCCTCGCCTCGATCCAGCAGGGCGGGGGTGGCGGGGGTCATGACGGCGGATTATCGAAACCGGCTCGCCGCGCCGAAGCGCGGAGTCGGCGGGGGAAGCCGCCGCTGTTCGCGGCATCGGCCGGCCGCACGGCGGACGCGGCCCGTGCGGCGGTGCATGCTCAGGCCGCCGGGCCGGCCGGCTCTGCCGGCGGCCGCTCGGACAGCCGCAGCAGGCCCTCCTGGGCCACCGAGGCCAGCAGGCGCCCGTGGCGGTCGTGCAGCGTGCCGCGGCAGAAGCCGCGTGCACCGCCGCCCCAGGGCGACTCGGTGCAGTAGAGCACCCAGTCGTCCATCCGCGGCTCGGCGTGGAACCACATCGCGTGGTCCAGGCTGGCGGTGTGCAGCCGCGGGTCGAAGAAGCTCAGCCCGTGCGGCAGCAGCGCCGAGCGCAGCAGGCCGAAGTCGGACGCGTAGGCGAGCATGGCCTGGTGCAGCACCGGGTCGTCGGGCAGCACGCCGCTGGCGCGCATCCACAGGTCGTGGGCCGGCGCCTGCGGCGCCGGCTCGAAGGGGTCGAGTGCCTGCAGCGGGCGGATCTCGATCGCCTGCTCGGCCCGCAGCCGGGCCTGCACGCGCTCCGGCAGCCGCGCGAGGTGCGGGGCCCACAGCGCCTGCTGGTTCGGCAGGCCCTCGGGCCCGGGCCGCTGCGGCGCGGGCGCGGCATGGGAGAAGCCGGGCTCCGGGCGGTGGAACGAGGCCGCCAGGTTGAAGATCGGCCGGCCGTGCTGGATCGCGACCACGCGCCGGGTGGTGAAGCTGCCGCCGTCGCGGATGCAGTCGACGTCGTAGACGATGCGGGCCTGCTTGTCGCCGGGGCGCAGGAAGTAGGCGTGCAGCGAGTGCACGCGCCGCTCGGCGGGCACGGTGCGGGCCGCGGCCATCAGCGCCTGGCCGAGCACCTGGCCGCCGAACACCGCGCGGTTGCCGATGTCGCCGCTGACGCCGCGGAACAGCTTGTCTTCGAGGGGCTCGACCTGCAGCAGATCGACGAGTTCGCGCAGGGCCGGGTTCATGGCCGGGATGATCGCACGCGGCCGCGCGGCGCGGGCCCGGCGTGATCGGGCGGCGCGGCCGGCCGCCAGCGACACGGCACCGGTCATCCGTGATCCGCCACCCGCCATCGGCCGGCCGAGACCGCCGGACCGCCGGGACCGGCGCTACAGGGTCCGGCCGAGCGGCCGCAGCTCCGGCCCGCCCTCGAACAGGCGGCCGAACACCATCCAGCGGCTTTCCTTGCGCGCGCGCGCCGCGGCCAGCGAGGCCTCGGCCTGCGCCAGCAGCGCCGGCACCGACGCGACGCCGTCGTCGTAGGCGGCCAGGCCGACCGAGATGCCGGGGCTGAGCTCCTCGCCGCCGGCCAGCACGATGGGCTGGCGCACCGCGGCCACGATGCGCGCCACCAGCGCCTGGGCCTCGTCCAGCCCGCCGTGGCGCATCACGATGCCGAAGTCGTCGCCACCCAGGCGCGCCAGCAGGTCGCCCAGCCGCACCTGCTGGTGCAGGCGGCGCGCGACCTCGCGCAGCACCGCGTCGCCGGCGACCGCGCCATAGGCCGTGTTGATGTCGCCGAGACCGTCCAGGTCCAGCCGCAGCACCGCGAACGGCTCGCCGCTGCGCATCGCGTGGCGCAGCTCCACGTCCAGCGCCTGCTCGAACTGGCGCGCGTCGGCGGCGCCGGTCAGCGGGTCGTTGTCGGCGATCTGCTGCAGCAGGCGGCCGCGCTGGCGCGCCTGCATGGCCGTCAGCGCGAGGCCGGCGACGTCCTTCAGCAGCGCCTGCTGGCCGGCGTTGAAGCTGCGCGCCTCGGTGTCCATCACGCCGACGCTGCCCAGCAGCTGGCCGGCCTCGTCGACGATGCCGGCGGTGGCCAGGAAGCGGATCGGCTCGCGCCGGCGCACCAGCAGGCTGTCGGCGGTGCGGCCGCCGCCCATCAGGTCCTCGAACACCGTGAGCGGCGAGGCCCCGGCCAGCGACTGCTGCAGCGCATGCACGCCGGCGGCCACGTCGTCGGCCAGTCCGGTCCGGTCGAGGCCGACGCTGGCCTTCAGCCAGAGCCGGTCGGCGTCGAGCACGCCGAGGTAGGCCATCGGCATGCCGAACAGCTGGCTGGCGATGCGGACCACGCCGTCGAAGGCCGGCTCGGGCGGTGTGTCCAGCAGGCCGAGGGCATGGACGGCCGCGAGGCGCCGCGATTCGGCGTCGTCGGTCGGCTGGAGGGCGGAGGGAGCGGCGAGGGTCGACATGGCGGCGAAACGTGGCACGGGCGGTCGTGGGGATATCGGCCGCAATCGCCGGAACTGAAGCGGCAGCCGCGCGGCGGTGGCGGCCGGCGGCCACGGACGGCCCCCTCCTACAGCCGGCCGCGGCCGCCGGCGACGCCGCCGGCCGCGTGCCGCCCCCACGATGGCCGACACGCCACCCGCCGCCGCCCACGCCATGCGCACCCTCCCCTGGCCCTCCTCCGCCGCCGCCGGCGCGCCTGCCGACACGGACGGGGCGTGCGGCCCGGTTTCTCCGCGGCGGGGTCCGGCCCGCCCGTCCGCGGATGCGGCGCCGGCCGCCGGCGCCAGCCGGGCGCTGGCTGCGGCACCGGCGGACGACGCGCCCGGCGCGCGCCCGTCGCGGGTCGACGCGCTGCTGGCGGCCTGGCAGCGCCATGGCCCCCTGGTACGCCGCTGGGCGGTGCCGGTGCTGGCGCTGCTCGTGCTGGGCATGCTGTTCGCCCACGCCCGCAGCATCGACTGGCGCGGTGCCCGCAGCGCGCTGGCCGCCTACCCGCTGGCCACGCTCGCGCTCGCCCTGGGTGTCGCGGCGGCCAGCCACGCGCTGTATGGCAGCTACGACCTGATCGGCCGCCACCACACCGCCCACCGGGTGCCGGCCTGGCGCACCTGGGCAACGGCGGTGGCCAGCTATGCGGTCAACCTCAACCTCGGCTCGCTGGTCGGCGGCATCGCGCTGCGCGTGCGGCTGTACGCCCGCGCCGGGCTCGACGAGGCGACGGTCGCCCAGGTGGTGGGCATCAGCCTGGCCACCAACTGGCTGGGCTACGGCCTGGTGGCTGGCAGCCTGTTCGCGGCCGGCGCGATCGAGGCGCCCGACGACTCGTTGATCGGCGACGCCGCGCTGCGCGGCCTCGGCGCGGCGATGCTGCTGCTGGCCGCGGCCTACGTCGCCGCCTGTGGCTTGCTGCGCGGCCGCCGCTGGCAGGTGCGGGGCCGCACGCTGGCGCTGCCGGCCCCGGGCACCGCGTTCGCGCAGCTCGCGCTCGCGGCCACCAACTGGTCCCTGATGGGCACGGTGCTCTACCTGCTGCTGGGCCGGCAGATCCCCTACGGCGAGGTGCTCGGCGCGCTGATGGCGGCCTCGGTGGTCGGCGTCTTCATGCCGGTGCCCGGGGGCCTCGGCGTGCTGGAGGCGGTGGTGCTGGCGCTGTTGTCCGGCGGCCGCGTCGGCGAAGGGGCGCTGCTGGCGGCGGTGGTGGCCTACCGGGCCCTGTACTACCTGGTGCCGCTGGCCGTCGGCCTGGTGCTCTATGCGCTGCTGGAGCGGCTCGGGCCGGTGCCCGAGGCCCTCCCCGCGGACGGCCGAGCCGCCGACACCGCCCACGCCGGGGGCTGGCCAGGCGTCTGCGCGGCAGACAGGCATTGAACCTGCTGCGCATGACGGTGCTCAGTGCCCGTGGATTGGCGCCGAACCACTCGTCAGACTGCCTGGAGCCTCCCTCGTGGAGGGAGGCTGGTGGGAGCCGTCGAACGCGCTGGAGCCCCCTCCCGGAGGGGGCTCGGGGGAGCCGTGCTTAAAGGCCGCAGGCTGGGAGTCTGCGCGGCAGAAGCCGCGCAGACTCCTAGACGGCGCAGTAGCGCTCCTGGATCTGCGCATCCGCCAGCAGGTCCGCGCCACGGCCCTCGTGGACGACCCGGCCCTGGTCGAGGATGTAGGCCCGGTCGCTCACCCGCAGCGCGCGCTCGACGTTCTGCTCCACCAGCAGCAAGGTGGTGCCGCGCGCCTTCATGCGCGCGAACAGCTCGAACATCTCGTCCACCAGCACCGGCATGATGCCTTCCGAGGGTTCGTCGAGCAGGATCATCTTCGGCTGCGCCATCATCGCGCGCGCGATCGCGAGCATCTGCTGCTCGCCGCCCGACATCGACGTGCCTTCCTGGTCGAGCCGCTCCTTCAGGCGCGGAAAGGTCTCGGCGATCTCGTCGACCATGCGGGCCATCTCGGCGCGGCGCGCGCCGGCGATCAGGCCGAGCTGCAGGTTCTCGCGCACGCTCAGGCCGGGCACGATCCGCCGCTCCTCCGGCACGTAGGCCAGGCCGTGGTGGTAGCGGGTGGGGGTCGGCTCCCCGAGCAGCTCGCGGCCGTCGAAGCGCACGCTGCCGGCCCGCCGGCCGACCAGGCCCATGATGCTGCGCAGCGTGGTGGTCTTGCCCGCGCCGTTGCGGCCCATCAGCGTGACGATCTCGCCGGCGCGGACCTCGAAGCCCACGTCCTGCACGACGTGGCTGCGGTCGTACCAGGCATTCAGCTTGTCGACGACGAGCATGTCGGTCCTCCACAGGCGCTTGCGCGGGTCATGCCGTCCCCAGGTAGACACGCCGCACCTCGTCGTGGGCGCGGATCTCGTCGGGCGTGCCTTCGGCGAGGAATTCGCCGTGGTGCAGCACGATCAGGCGCTCGCACAGGCCCATCACCAGCTTCATCTTGTGCTCGACGAGGATCACGGTCCGCTCCTCGGCCAGGCGCTCGATCAGGCCCATCATCACGCCGGTCTCCTGCGGCGACATGCCGGCCGTGGGCTCGTCCATCAGCAGCAGCGTGGGGTCGGGCGCGAGGGCCATCGCGATCTCGAGCGCGCGCTGCTGGCCATGGGCCAGGTCGCTCGCCGGCTTGTCGCGCACGTCCGCCAGCCCGACGCGCTCGAGCAGCGCATCGGCCTGCTCCAGCAGCTCCGGGTAGGCCGCGCGCGGGCGCCAGAGCTGGAAGCGGGTGCGCCGCATCTGCGCGGCCACGCGCACGTTCTCGCGCGCGCTGAGCTGCTTGAAGACGTTGGTGATCTGGAAGCTCTTGGCGATGCCGAGCCGCGCGAAGCCGTGCGGCGCCAGGCCGGTGATGTCGCGGCCCTCGAACAGGATCGCGCCCTCGCTCGGCGGGAAGGCGCCGCTGACCACGTTGAAGAAAGTGCTCTTGCCGGCGCCGTTCGGGCCGATGATGGCCGTCAGGCGACGCCGGCGGAAGGCCACGCTGACGTCGTTCAGCGCGACGAAGCGGCCGAAGCGGCGCGTCACGTGGCGCACCTCGAGGATCGGCGCGTCGCCGTCCGGGCGGGCCGGGGGCGTGTTCATCGCGCCCCCTCTGCCTGGTCGGGCGACGCGGTGGTGGACGCCGGTCCCGGCGCGCGACCGGCCGTCCCCGCGCGATCGATCCAGTGCAGCAGGCTGCCCCAGATGCCGCGCGGGAAGAACAGCACGAAGACCATGAACAGCAGGCCCACGACCGCCATCCAGTGGCGCGTCAGCGTCGTCACCACGTCCTCCAGGTAGAGAAACACCGCCGCGCCGACGAAGGGCCCGAAGAAGGTGCCCATGCCGCCGAGCAGGCACATCATCACGGCCTGGCCGGACTGCAGGTAGTGCAGCGAATCGATCGGCACGATCGACAGGTGCAGCGCGCGCAGCGCACCCGCCAGGCCGCAGACGCCGGCCGACAGCGTGAACACCAGCAGCTTGGCGCGCGCGACGTCGTAGCCGCAGGCCGCGGTGCGCTGCTCGTTCTCGCGGATCGCCTCGATCACCGCGCCGAAGGGCGAGGCCAGCACGCGCGAGACGATCCAGAGCGCGAGCGCGACGAAGGCGAGCACGACGTAGTACTTGGTGCGCGGGTCGACGAAGTCCAGCTGCCAGCCGGCCAGCGAGATCGTCTCCACGCGCACGCCGCGCAGGCCGTTCTCGCCGCCGGTCCAGCGCTCGGCCTTGTAGAAGGCGTAGTAGACGATCTGCGCCAGCGCCAGCGTCACCATCGCGAAGTAGATGCCGCGCGTGCGGATCGCCAGCCAGCCCATCGCCACGCCGACCAGCAGCGCGCTGCCGGTGCCGGCGAGGATGGCGGCCCACCACGGCCAGCCGCCGTGCACGATCGCGATGCCGCAGAGGTAGCTGCCGGTGCCGAGGAAGGCCGCATGGCCGAAGGACAGCAGGCCGGTGTAGCCGAACAGCAGGTTGAAGCCCACCGCGTAGAGGCCGAAGATCAGGATGTTCACCGCCAGCGCCTCGTAGGGCATCAGCAGCGGAAACACCAGCAGGAACAGCAGCACCGCGGCGACGCGGTGGCGCCGCACGAGCTCGACGGCGGCAGTCACGGGGGACCCGTCGTACCCGGCACGCCCGCTCATGACATCAACCCCGCCTTGCCGAAGAAGCCCTGGGGCCGCAGCAGCAGCACCACGGCCATCAGCACGAAGATCGACAGCTCGGCCAGGTCGGGCGCGATCAGCGAGGTCATCGAGAACACGATGCCCACGAGCAGCCCCGCCACCACGGCCCCCGGCAGCGAGCCCATGCCGCCGACCACGGTCACGACGAAGGACTCGGCCAGCACCGCGACCCCCATCTCGGGGTTGACCGCGCGCGTCGGCGCGGCCAGCACGCCCGACAGGCCGGCGATCGCGCAGCCGATGCCGAACACCAGCCACCAGACGCGCGAGACGTCGATGCCGAGCACGCGCACGATCTCGGCATCGCGCGAGCCGGCGCGGATGATCAGGCCGTAGCGCGTCTTCTCGATGAACAGCCAGAGCGCCAGCACCACGGCCGCGGTGGCGGCGATCAGGAACAGCCGGTACTTCGGGAAGAAGCCGAAGCCGAGGTCGACCGCGCCGCGCAGCTCCGGTGGCGTGCCGCTGGGCACGCCCTCGATGCCGAAGGCCACGCGCATCGCCTCGATCATCACGTAGGACAGGCCGAAGGTCAGCAGCAGCGGGTAGTCGATGCCGCGACCGTACAGCGGCCGCACCAGGAAACGCTCGGCCACCAGCCCGATCGCGCCGACCACCAGCGGCGCCAGCAGCAGGCTGAACCAGAAGCTGCCGGTGATGCCGAGGAAGTAGACGCCGAGGAAGGCGCCGACCATGAAGAAGGCGCCGTGCGCGAAGTTGACCACGGTCAGCATGCCGAAGATCAGCGACAGCCCGAGGGCCAGCAGCGCGTAGACCGCGCCGAGCGCGACCCCGGTGAGCAGCTGCAGCGCGAGCAGCGAGGGCGTCAGTTCAGCCATGGCCATGGCCCCGGGCCGGGTCGCGCGTCACGTGGTGACCTTGTGGCCGAGCTCGTCGCAGCTGCGCAGGTTGGCCTCGTTGGCGGCCTCGATCGCGAGCACGTCGAAGACGTCGTACTTGTCCTTCATGCCCTTCGACTTGGAGCCGACGATCACCACCGACTGCACCGACTGGTGGTCGCACTTGCGGTAGGACTGCGGGCCCTTGTACCAGTCGTACTTCAGCTGGCGCAGCGCGATGCTGACCGGCACCGAGTCGGTCGACTTGGCGTTCAGCACCGCCTGCAGCACGCTGCGCACGCCGGCATAGCCGAGCGCGCCGTAGTCGGACGGCACCGCGCCGCCGTGCGCCTTGCGGAACTTGTCGTTGAAGGCCTTGGCGCTGGGGATCTTGTCCTCCATCGCCCAGTAGTAGGAGGTGCCGCCGACGATGCCCTCGAAGGCCTCCGCGCCGCCGGCCTGGCGCGCGGTGTAGAGCAGCACCGGCGTGATCACCTTCATCCCGCTCTTCAGGCCGAAGTCCGTCACCTGCTTGGCCGAGTTCACCAGGTCGCGGCCGAAGTTGCACAGCACCAGCACGTCCGGCTTCAGCGACTGGATGCGCGGCAGGAAGGCGGAGTAGTCGGCCGCGCCGAGCGGGTGGCGGATGTCGGCCAGGGTCTGCACGCCCATCGGCTGGCCGGCGCGCTGGAAGCCGCGCACCATCTCGTGGCCGTAGGCATAGTCGGCCGTCAGGTAGACGACCTTCTTGCCGAACTTCGGGAAGGCGTAGCGCGCGACCGCGCCCGCGGTCAGGTGCGGGTTCAGCGCCTCGTGGAAGGTGTAGAGGCTCCAGTCCTTGGCCTCGTTGATCGCATCCGACTGGCTGATCGAGTTGAACAGCACCTTGCGGTCGCGGCAGACCGCGTTGATCGACAGCTGGGTGGCCGCGGACAGCGAGCCGACCACGAAGTTCACCTTGTCCTTCTCGATCAGCTCGAGCGTCCGCGTCGCCGCCTCGCCCGGGTTGAGCTTGTCGTCGCGCACCAGCAGCTCGCAGCGGCGGCCCTGGAAGCCGCCGGCGTCGTTCCACTCCTTGACGGCGATCTCGGCGGCCCGCACCTGGTCCTGCGCCTCGGCGGAGAAGGCGCCGGTGAGGGGCGTCGGGAAGCCGATGCGGATCGGCGCGGCCTGCGCCCGCGCGACGTGGAAGAGCGCGGGCGAGGCGGCCAGCGCGCCGCCGGCCAGCAGCAGGCGGCGACGCCGTGGCTGGCTCGGGGCGACGGCGGCGGGCGGCGGATCGGCGCGGTGGCGGGGTTCGGTCATCGGGTTGTCTCCGGACAGGGGTGGCGACCTCGTCGGGTCGTTGGGGGTCGGCGGTCGGGGGCGCTGGGGGCGGCAGCGCAAGGTCAGTGGCGAAGCGGGGGGTCGGGCGGCTCGTCGTCCCAGGTCGACCACGGGCGGCCGCCGAGGTCGATCGCGGTGTCGGCGAGCACGCCCTCGGCGGTCCGGCGCGGCAGCCGCGGCGACGCGGCCCGGCCCTGCGCCTGCATGTAGGCCCCGAGCCGGCGCGCGCGGCGCACCACGGCCTCGCCGGGCCCGAGGCGGGCGGCCTCGTAGGCCCGCCACGCGGCCGCAATGTCGTCGCCGTGTACCGCCAGCGCGTCGGCCAGCGCCATCGCGTCCTCCGCGGCCTTGGTGACGCCCATGCCGACGTGCGGGCGGGCGACGAAGGCCGCGTCGCCCATCAGCGCGATGCGGCCGTGCGCCACGCGCGGCGACGCGAGGTCGCAGATCGGCTGCAGGAAGGGCTGGGCCGTCTTCTCGAGCACCTCGGCGAACTGCGGCGCGAGCAGCGCGCGCCCGGCCTCGCGCATCGCGGCGATCTCGCGCCACGAGACCTTGTTCGGCGGGATGCCGAGCGCGTGGTGCACGCCGTCGGCATCGGTCATCAGGCGCTGCAGCGCCGCGTCGTCGGCGGCGCGGTACCAGACGAAGTTGAAACGGCGGTGGCCGGGCGTGCAGTCGTTGGCCGGCCCGGCGACGGGGTAGCCGATGAACTGCTCGCCCGCCGGCAGGCCGAAGGCGAAGTGGCCGAAGGCGGTCTCGCGCGTGTGCCGCGACAGCAGGGCCTCGTCGCAGACACCGCGCCACGCGACATAGCCGGCATAGGCCGGCTCCACCTGCGGCAGCAGCTGCTGCCGCACCGCGGAGCGGATGCCGTCGGAGGCCACCACCGCATCGGCCTCGAAGACCACCGGGTGCCGCAGGTCGCCCGGCGCGGGCGCCGGCGGCGCGCAGTGCACGCGCAGGCCGGCGTCGGCGTCCTCGACGCGGTGCACCGCCAGGCCGCCATGCACCCGCTCGTCCGGGAAGCCCGCGCGCAGCAGCCGGTAGAGGCGGCTCCAGGAGGTCAGGATCTGCGGCAGCTCGAGGCAGGCCGTCACCGACCCGTCGGCGGCGAGCACCCGGCGCGACGCGACCGCGACGCCGACCGTCTCGTCCACCGTCACGCCGGCACGGCGCAGGCCGGTGAACAGCGCCTCGTGGGTGACGATGCCGGCGCCGCGGCCGTCCAGCGAGCCCGCGACCTTCTCCACCAGCTGCACCTCGTGGCCGGCGCGCAGCAGGATGTTGGCGGCCAGCAGGCCCCCGAGCGATCCGCCGACGACGAGGATGCGTGCCACCGCGGCCTGCCGTGTCGTCAGGTCGGCGCCAGCGCGGCGGCGCCCGCGGCGGCGGCCTCGGCCGCCGGGTAGTTCAGCTCGATCACGATGCCGTCCGGGTCGTCCAGGAACAGCTGGTGCAGCCCCAGGCCCGGCACCGAGCGCTCGCGGCAGGCGATGCCCAGGCCCGCCAGGTGCCGGCGCATCGCCGCCAGGCCGTCGGCGAAGAAGGCGATGTGGTCGACCGCGCCGCTGCCGCGCAGCGTGCCGGCGTCGCGCGCGCCGAGGTAGCCGGCCAGCCCCGCCGGCGCCTGCGCATCCAGCCCGATCAGGTGCACCACCGCGTGGGCCGGGTTGCCGAGGTCGCCCTGGTACATCCAGTGCCCCGGGAACGGGAAGTCCGGGCGCGGGCCGGCCACCAGGCCGAGCACCTCCTCGTAGAAGCGCCGGCTGGCCGCCAGGTCGACGGTGCGCACGGAGAAATGGTTCAGTGCGAGGCCCATGCTCAGGCTCCCTTCGATCGTGGACGGTGGCCGGCGGCGCGCGGCGCGGCGCGGCGCGCGGGCGCCGGCTCCTGCAGCACCTCGCGCGCCGACAGCAGGTAGGAGCGGACGCGGTCGCGGATGAAGACCTCGTCGTTCTGCGCCGCGTCGATGCTGTGCACCGGCTGCTGGTAGATCCAGCGCCGCATGCCGATATAGAAGATGCCGCCGTGCAGGCCCATCATCAGCTCGTGCTCGCGGGCGCTGGCGCGGGCCCGGCTGGTGATGCCGCAGTGGCGCCGCGTCTCGCGGATCAGGCGCGGGAACAGCTTCTCGCGCAGCAGCGCGAAGAAGCGGTCCGGGATGGAGCGGTCGCTCAGGCCCGAGTACACGAAGATGCGCACCCACTCGCGCTCGAAGATCGCCTCGCCGTAGGCGATGTAGAAGGCGACCAGCTTGTCCTCCGGCGACAGCCCGGGGTCGTCGAGCATGCGCTCCCACTCGGGGTTCCACCGCCCCTCGAACACCTCGCGGTAGACGCGGTCGATCAGCGCCTGCTTGGTGGGGAAGTAGTGGTACAGCAGCGCGTGCGTGATGCCGATGTTCTTCGCGAGATCGCGCAGCTGGCCGTCCAGCCCGCGCTCGGCGAAGAACTGCAGCGCGCCGGCCACGATCTGGCTCTCCCGCTCGGCCGTGCCGAGCCGGCGCCGGGCCAGCGGCGCGCCTTCCGCGGCGTCGGCCGGCGGGGCACTGCGCGCGGGGCGATCGGCGCCCGGGCTGGCGGGCTGGCGGCGACGGGACATGGGCTGGGGAAACTCCGGATCCTGCGACACGACCGACGCTATTTACCAAGCGTTCAGTGCTGCGTAGCATTGTTGAGCGGTTGGTAAACAACATCATCCGGACAAACCCGCGCCGCGCCGGCCGGGGGTTCCGCACCGAGGCGCCTGCATGAAAGCCCCTGCCTTCGACCACGTCAAGCCGGACAGCCTGGACGAGGTGCTGCGCCTGCTGCAGGCCCACGGCGACCGGGCCCGCCTGCTGGCCGGCGGCCAGACGCTGCTGGCGACGCTGAACATGCGGCTGTCCGAGCCCGCGCTGCTGATCGACCTGAACGGACTGGAGGCGCTGCGCGGCCTGCAGCGCGTCGGCGACCGGCTGCGCATCGGCGCGCTGTGCACGCACGCGCAGATCGAGGCCTCGCCGCTGGTGGCCGAGCTGGCGCCGCTGCTCAGCCTCGCCGCGCCCCACATCGCGCACCGCGCGATCCGCAACCGCGGCACCTTCGGCGGCTCGATTGCATACGGCGACCCGGCCGCCGAATGGCCGGCCTGCCTGCTGGCGCTGGAGGGCGAGGTGCTGCTGCGCGGCCCGCGCGGCGAACGCCGGGTCGCCGCGCGCGACTTCTTCACCGACCTGTACACCACGCAGCGCGCCGACGACGAGGTGCTCGTGGCCTGCGAGCTGCCGATTCGGCGGCCCGGCGAGCAGGTCGTCTTCGACGAACTGGCACGCCGCCACGGCGACTACGCGATCGTCGGGCTGGCGCTGGCCGCCGAGCTCCACGGGGGCCGCATCGCCCGGCCGCGGCTGGCGCTGCTCGGCGTCGGATCGGTGCCGGTGCGCGCCCCGGCGGCCGAGGCCGTGCTGGACGGGCGCGTGCTCGACGAGGCGCTGGTCGCCACGGCCGTGGCCGCGCTGCGCGCCGAACTGCAGCCCCACGCCGACCTGGTGAACAGCGCCGCGACCAAGCGCCACCTCGCCGGCGTGCTCGCGCAGCGCGCGCTGCGGCGCCTGCCGGAACTGGCAGCACAGGCCGCGGCGGCCTGAACGCGGCACCGCCACGACATCCACCGGTCGCGGCCACGCCGGCCGCTGCGACCGCCCCGCCGGCACCCGCCGGCGCGACCCGAGAAAGCCCATGCGCCCCGACGACCACGCCCGACCGATCACCGTCCACGTCAACGGGCGCGCCGAGCGCCACGCCGTGGCGCCGCGCCGCCACCTGGCGGATTTCCTGCGCGAGGAGTGCGGGCTGACCGGCACCCACCTCGGTTGCGAGCACGGCGTCTGCGGCGCCTGCACCGTGCAGCTCGACGGCAGCGTCGTGCGCGGCTGCCTGGTGCTGGCGGTGCAGGCCGACGGCGCCCGCGTCGAGACGGTCGAGGCGCTCGGCGACAGCCCCGCGGGCCGTGCGCTGCAGCAGGCCTTCGTCGCACGCAATGCGCTGCAGTGCGGCTTCTGCACGCCGGGCATGCTGATGGCTGCGCGCGAGCTGGTCGAGACCCGGCCCGACGCGGACCGCGAGCAGGTGCGCGCGTGGATCAGCGGCAACTACTGCCGCTGCACCGGCTACCAGGCGATCGTCGACGCCGTCTGCGACGTGCTGGCCCAGCGCCGCGCCGAGGCCGCCGCGGGAGTCGCCGCATGAACGCGCCCGACCGCCTGCCCGCGACGCTGCCCCCGGTCACGGAGGACCCGCGCTACATCGGCCAGCCCGTGCCGCGCCAGGGCAGCCGCCGCCTGACGCAGGGCCAGGGGCGCTACGTCGACGACCTGCTGCTGCCGCGCATGGCCCACGTCGTCTACTGGCGCTCGCCGGTCGCGCACCTGCGCGTGCTCGGCATCGAGCGTGCCGCGGCCGCCGCGATGCCCGGCGTGCTGGCCGTCGTCGACGGGCACGAGATCGCCGCCGTCTGCCGCCCCTGGGTGGCGGTGCTGGGCCACCTCGCGGGCATGAAGTCGGCGCCGCAGCACGCGCTCGCGATCGACCGGGCCTGCTGGCAGGGCGAGCCGGTGGTGGCGATCGTGGCCGAGACACGGGCCCAGGCCGAGGATGCGCTGCAGGCGCTGGACGTGCAGTGGGAGGCCCTGCCCGCGGCCCTCGACATGGAGACCGCGCTCGACCCGGCCACGCCGCTGATCCACGAGGCCCTCGGCGACAACCTGTGCTTCACGCGCAGCCTGGACACCGGCGGCGTGGACGCGGCCTTCGCGGCCGCCGCCGTGACGGCCGAGGCCACCTTCCACTTCGGCCGCCACACCGGCGTGACGCTGGAGCCGCGCTGCCAGGTGGCCGACTGGAACGCCGCCGAGGGGCGGCTGACCGTCTACCACTCGCAGCAGGCGCCGCACATGATGCAGGACCTGTACGCGCGCCAGTTCGGGCTGCCGGAGAACGCGGTGCGCGTGGTCTGCCAGGACGTCGGCGGCTCCTTCGGCATCAAGGTCCACGCCTACCCGGACGACTTCGCGACGGTGGCGCTGTCGATGCTGCTGAAGCGGCCGGTCAAGTTCGTCGCCGACCGGCTGGAGAGCTTCACGAGCGACATCCATGCGCGCGAGCACCGCGTGCACGGCCGCATCGCCGCCAGCGCCGAGGGCGACATCCTGGCCTTCGAGATCGACGACCTGACGGGCATCGGCCCGTACTCGATGTTCCCGCGCACCAGCGCGATCGAGGGCAACCAGGTGGTCAACCTGACCGGCGGCCCGTACCGGCACCGGCAGTACCGCGCGCTGCTGAAGGTGGTGTTCCAGAACAAGACGCCGACCTGCCAGTACCGCGGCGTGGGCCACCCGATCGCCTGCGCCGTGACCGAGGGCCTGGTCGACCTGGCGGCGCGCCGGCTCGGCATGGACCCGCTGGCGCTGCGCCGGCGCAACGTGATCCCGGACGATGCCTACCCCTGCGCGGGCGTCTCGGGCATCCGCTTCGAGGTGCTGTCGCACGAGGCCTGCCTGCGCCGCCTCGAGCAGATGATCGACTACCCGCGGCTGCGCGCCGAGCAGGCCGAGCTGCGCGCGCGCGGCATCCACCGCGGCATCGGCTTCGCGACGGTGATCGAGCTGACCAACCCGAGCGCGGCCTTCTACGGCGTGGGCGGGGCCCGCATCGCGTCGCAGGACGGCGCGACCGCCCGGCTCGACCCGCAGGGGCACCTGACGGTGATGGTCAGTGTCGGCGAGCAGGGCCAGGGCACCGAGGGCATCTACGCGCAGATCGCCGCCGACGCGGTCGGCGTGGACATCGCGAAGGTGCGCGTGGTCACCGGCGACACCGACGTGACCCCTTACGGCGGCGGCACCTGGGCCTCGCGCGGTGCCGGCATCGGCGGCGAGGCGGTGCTGCAGGCCGGGCTGGCGCTGCGCGCCAACATCCTGAAGGTGGCCGAGCAGATGCTGCGGCGCGAGGCCGCCGGGCTGGCGGTGCGCCGCGACACGGTGGTCGACGCCGCGAGCGGCGAGCCGCTGCTGCCGCTGCACGAGCTCGGCCGCGTCGCCTACTTCCGCACCGACACGCTGCCGGCCGGCTTCACGCCCGAGCTGATGGTCACGCGCCACTACGTGCAGCGCGACCACCCCTTCATCTTCACGAACGGCGTGCAGGCCTCGCTGGTCGAGGTCGACGTCGACACCGGGTTCGTGCGGCTGCTGAAGCACTGGTGCGTCGAGGACTGCGGGCGCGTCATCAACCCGATGCTGGTGGACGAGCAGATGCGCGGCGCGATCGTGCAGGGCATCGGCGGCGCGCTGTACGAGGAATGCCTCTACGACGCCGACGGGCAGTTGCGCAACGGCACGATGGCCGACTACCTGGTGCCGATGGCCGCCGAGATGCCCGACATCGAGGTGGCCCACGTGCAGACGCCCACCGCCAGCTCGCAGCTCGGCGCCAAGGGCGCGGGCGAGGCCGGCACCGCCGGCGCGCCGGCCGCGGTGATGAACGCGATCAACGACGCGCTCGCCCCCTTCGGTGCCCAGGTGCTGTCCCAGCCGATCACGCCGGAGAAGATCCTGCGCGCGCTGGGCAAGGTCTGAGCCACCGCCGGGCCGGCGCGCCGCGCCCGGCGCGGCCTGCCGTCACCAGGCCCGCGGATCCAGGCCGTGGTAGCCGGACAGCACTGCGTACAGCGCGGGCTGTTCGTCGGCCAGCGCAGCCGGCCGCTCGAAGAAGGCCTCGGTGACCACCGCGAAGAACTCGGCCGGGTCGGTGGCGCCGTAGGCATCGATCACGCCGGGCTGGCCGGCCGCCAGCCGGGCCTGCAGCGCGGCGTAGGCCGCCTGCATCACGCCCGCCCAGCGCGCATGTCGCTGGCGGCTGCCGAGCGGCGGCGCGCCGTTGGCCGCGCCGTTCTCCTGGTCCAGCTGGTGCGCGAACTCGTGCAGCACCACGTTGTGGCCGTCGTCCGGCAGCGCGGCGCCGTCGCGGGCATCGGGCCACGAGAGGATCACCTGGCCCTGGCTCCAGGATTCGCCGAGCAGCACGCGCCGCTGATCCTGCTGGACGCCGCCCACGCCATGCGCCACGCGGTCGACCACGAAGGGGCCGGGGTAGACCAGCACCTGGTGCAGCCCGGGAAAGCGCCCGCCGTCGGCCTGTCCCAGCCGCAGCAGGCAGGCCTGCGCGGCGATGGTCACGCGCTGCTCGTCGTCGACCGCCTGGCCGTCGCAGCCGATGAAGGCCTTGTCGGCCAGGAAGAGCTGCACCCGCTCGCGCAGGCGCCGCTGCAGCACCACCGGCAGGCGGCGGTAGACGGGCACGCGGCGCCGCAGGATGGCGCGCCACGCGGGCGGGAACGGCGTCCGGACGATGCGCGCCCGGCGCCGCCGCAGCCGCCAGGGCTCGCTGAGCCACCAACTCACCAGCGCCAGCGCCGGCAGCAGGATCAACCACAGGGAGCTCATCGTCGGGCCCTTCGCGGGCCGCGGGAGGGCAGCCGAAGTCATGGAGATGGCGGCAGGCGGACGGGCTTCAAGGGGTCGCCGGTGTGCGGGACGGACGCGGGGCGCCTGCGGACGTCACCTCCGGTCACATCCGACACGGGCGCTGACCGGGGCGGCCTCGTGTCCTACACGGCCGCTCGCCCACGCCCGACACGGCGCGGCCGGGGCGCTTCCTAGAGTGGTGGTGTGCAAGGTCGTCCATCCCGGATGACCCGGCCCGGCCTCCCCGCCCGGCCCCCTCAACCAGGAGTGATGCCATGAAGACCTCGAAGACCCTCGCCTCCGCCGTGGCTGCGGCCGCCGTCGTCGGCTCGATCGGCCTCGCCGTCGCGCAGACCAGCAGCGATCCGATGAGCTCGCCGTCGCCGACCACGACCACGCCTTCGCAGAGCACGACGACCACGCCGCCGAGCGACGGCACGGTGAACACCGCGCCGTCGACCATGGACCGCAGCGCGAACTCGCCGTCGTCCAGCGACATGAACACGCCGTCGGGCAGCAGCACGCCGTATGGCTCGACCACGCCGTCCTACGGCAGCAGCAGCAGCGACCTGCCGCCGCAGGCCGACCGCGGCTAAGCGCCGCAGCCGCCGGCCGGCCCCCGCGCCGGCCGGCGTGCCGTGCCCCGTGCCCCCGGCACGGGGCACGGCACGCCGGCTCCCCGCCTCGGCTTCTGATGCTTCCCGCCACCCTTCCGCACCACCCGCCAGGACCCTACCCGTGCGCCCCGCCCGCCGCCTGCTGCCGCTGCCCCCCGCGTGGGAAGCCGCCCTCGGACGCCTGCCCCGCCCCGATGCGGACGTCGTCGACGGCCTGAAGCGCGGCTTGCTGATCGGCGTGGCCGCCGCCGCCGTGCTGCTGCCGCCGGTCGGCAGCGCGAACCTGCGCCCGCCGCCGGTCGCGATGGCCGCGACGTCGGCCGCGGCCCAGCCCGCGACGGCACAGACGCCGCTCGGCCAGCCCCGGCGGGCGGACTTCGGCGCACTGGACGCGCCGGACGACGTGCGCCGCATCGCCGACTGGGCCGCGGACTCCGGCGACGCCGGCACGATGGACTTCATCGTGCTCGACAAGCGACGCGCCCATGTCTACGTCTTTGCGCCCGAGGGTCGCCTGCGGGCCCACACGCCGGTGCTGCTGGGCGCCGCGCCCGGCGACGACAGTGTCGAGGGCATCGGCCAGAAGCCGCTGCACGAGGTCCGGCCCGAGGAGCGCACCACGCCGGCCGGGCGCTTCGTCGGCCAGTCGGGCCTGAACGCCCATGGCGAGGACGTGTTCTGGGTCGACTACCAGGCCGCCGTGTCGATGCACCGGGTGCGCGAGCTGGAGCCGTCCGAACGGCGCCTGCACCGCCTGGCGACGCCGACGGTCGAGGACAACCGGATCTCCTACGGCTGCATCAACATGCCGGTCGAGTTCTTCGAGACAGTGATGCTGCCCACCTTCAAGGGCCGGCGCGCGATGGTCTACGTGCTGCCGGAGGAACGCAGCTTCGCCGAGGTCTTCCCGATGGCCTACGACGTGACCGCCCGGCATGCGGCGGCACGCGGGAGGCCGCCGATGTAACAGGCTCGACCGTTACATCCCTGCCGCCGCCGGGCGGCGTCACCCCACGTTACGATCGACGCATCGTGCGTGGGCTTGCGTACGTCCGGACACGGCTGCTTGCCGTCGCTGACCGGCGTGTGCTGCCGGCGCCGCGTCGCGGCAGTGGGCCGCGGCGCCGGACGTGGTGAGGAACGGTCGGGATGCGGGGTGGGCGAGACGGTGGCGGCGCGGCGCGGCGCGCCGCCAGCGGGATGCGGAAGGCGGGCGCCCTGCTGGTGGCGCTGGCGGCCGGAATGGCCGCGGCGGGTGTGCAGGCCCAGGCCGATCTGCCGGGCCCGGCAACGGTCCAGCCGCCGGCCGACGCGGTGGCCGTCCGCGTGGACACCGGTCTGGCACTGGCGCGCGCCTCCGACGAGGCCCGCTACCTCGGCCGCTGGGTCGCGCTGCGCGGCGACGCGGCCGGCCGGCCCCATGCGATCGTCGACAAGCGCGGCGCACGGCTCTACGTGTTCGACGCGGACGGCCGGCTGGCCGGCCACAGCACGGTGCTGCTGGGGGCCGCGCCGGGCGACCGCTCCGCGCCCGGTGTCGGCCAGCGCGCCCAGGCGGGCCACGTGCCGATGAGCCAGCGCACGACGCCGGCCGGGCGCTTCGACAGCCAGCCCGGCCGCAACCTGCACGGCGAGGAGATCGTCTGGTTCGACTACGGGGCGGCGCTGGCGCTGCACCGGCTGCGCGACGATGGCGCGCGCGGCGACCGCCTGCGCCGGCTGGCGACGCCGAGCCCGGACGACAACCGGGCTTCGCTGGGCTGCGTGGTGGTGCCCGAGGCCTTCTTCGACGCCGTCGTGCGGCCGCTGCTGGGCACGCGGCCGGGCGTGGTCTACGTGCTGCCCGACGACGCGCCGCCCCAGGCCCGCTGGCCGGACGCCGCGCTGAGCGCCCGCGCGGAGTAGGGCCGGCGCGCCGGGTTATCGTGGCGGCATGCCCCAGGTGCTGCGCCACACCCTGCTGTCCGCCCGCGACCTGCTCGTCACCGCCGGCCCCTTCCTGCTGCTCGCGCTGCTGCTGCTCGGCCTCGCCTACCTGGTGCTGGACCCGAGCCCGCCACGCCGCGTGGTGCTGGCCACCGGGGCGGACCAGGGCGCCTATGCCGAGTTCGGCCGCCGCTACCAGGCGCAGCTGAAGGAGGACGGCATCGAGGTCGTGCTGCGTCCGACACAGGGCGCGGCCGAGAACCTCGCGCTGCTGCGCGACCCCGGCTCCGGCGTCGACCTGGCCTTCCTGCAGGGCGGCGCCGACGACGCGGAGGCCGCGCGCGGCGACGAGCCGCTGGACCCGGCGCTGCGTTCGCTGGGCAGCCTGTTCTACGAGCCGGTCTGGCTGTTCTACCGCCAGGACGCCGCGCTGCGCCTGCTGGGCGGCCAGCCGCTGACGCGCCTGAACCAGCTCGGGGGCTGGCGCCTGAACATCGGCGCACCGGGCAGCGGCGTGCCCAACCTGATGCTGCGGCTGCTGCAGGCCAATGGCGTCGATCCGCAGGCGCTGACGCTGCTGCGCCAGCCCCAGACGCCGGCCGTGATGAGCCTGCTGGCGGGCGGGGCCGATGCACTGGTGTTCGCGTCGGCGCCCGAATCGCTGATGGTGCAGATGCTGCTGAAGACCCCGGGCATCGCGCTCTTCGACGTCGCCCAGGCCGAGGCCTATGCGCGGCGCTTCCCCTTCATGAGCCCGGTGGTGCTGCCGCGCGGCGTGGTCGATCTCGCGGCCGACCAGCCCCCGACCGACGTGCGCCTGGTGGCGCCGACGGCCACGCTGGTCGCGCGCGAGAGCGTGCACCCGGCGCTGGTGCAGCTGTTCGTGCAGGCGGCCCACCGCATCCACGGCGAGGCCGGCTGGTTCCAGCGCAAGGGCGACTTCCCGAACCCGCGCAACAGCGAGCGCATGCTGGCGCCGGAGGCCGAGCGCTACTACCGCAGCGGCCCGCCCTTCCTGCAGCGCACGCTGCCGTTCTGGGTCGCCAACCTGGTCGACCGGATGTGGGTGGTGCTGGTGTCGATCATCGCGATCCTGATCCCGCTGTCGCGCATCGTGCCGCCGCTCTACCAGTTCCGGGTGCGCTCGCGGGTGTTCCGCTGGTACGGCCAGCTGCAGGCGCTGGAGAACGCGATCGGGCGGCGGCCGCGCGAGGCGCTGGTGCAGGAGCTCGACGAGATCGAGGCGCGCGTCGCCCGCGTCCACGTGCCGCTGAGCTATGCCGACGAGCTGTACTCGCTGCGCGGCCACATCGACCTTGTGCGCGCCAAGCTCGCGGCCGCGCCGGGGCCTTCGGCGGCTGCCTAGAATTTGCGCCACCACGCCGAGGACCCGACCATGGACACCCGCACGTCCCCCTACCGCCTGCGCATCGAGCGCATCCGCGACGCCCTGCAGGCCGACGGTCTGGACGCCGTGGTCGTGCCCTCCAGCGACCCGCACCTGTCGGAGTACCTGCCCGAGCGCTGGCAGGGGCGCGCCTGGGCCTCGGGCTTCACCGGCTCGATGGGCACGCTGGTGGTGACGCGGGCGGGCGCCGCCGTCTTCGCCGACAGCCGCTACTGGACGCAGGCCGAGGCCGAGCTGGCCGGCACCGGGACCGAGCTGGTGCGCATCCCGACCGGCAATGCCACCGCCCACCTGGACTGGCTGGCCGAACGGGTGCCGGCCGGCGGCACCGTCGGCGTCGACGGCCAGGTGCTCGGGCTCGCCGCCGCCGCCGCGCTGCGCGCGCGGCTGCAGGCGGCCGGCATCGCGCTGCGCACCGACGTGGACGTGATCGCCCACGCCTGGCCGGAACGGCCGGGGCTGCCGCAGGCCCCGGTCTACGAGCACCGGGCGCCGCACGCGGTGACGCCGCGCGCCGCCAAGCTCGCCCGCGTGCGCGAGGCGATGGCGCGGCACGGCGCGACCCACCACCTGGTCTCCACCGTCGACGACATCGCGTGGCTGTTCAACCTGCGCGGCGCCGACGTGTCCTACAACCCGGTCTTCCTGGCGCATGCGCTGCTCGGGCCCGCCGGGACGCAGCTCTTCGTCGCCCCGGGCAAGGTCGATGCCGCGCTGCAGGCGGCCCTCGCGGCCGATGGCGTGCAGCTGGCCGACTATGCGGCGGCACCGGCGGCGCTCGCCGCGCTGCCGGCCGATGCGCGGGTGCTGATCGACCCGCGCCGCGTCACCCTCGGGATGCGCGAGGCGCTGCCGCCCGGCGTCGCGGTGGTCGAGGCCCTCAACCCGAGCACGCTGGCGAAAAGCCGCAAGGAGGCCGCCGAAGCGGCCCACGTGCGCGAGGCGATGGCCGAGGACGGCGCGGCGATGTGCGCGTTCTACGCCTGGTTCGAGCAGGCGCTGGCCGACCCGGCCTGGCGCGGCCGGCTCACCGAGCTGACGATCGACGAACAGCTGAGCGCGGCCCGCGCGCGCCGGCCCGGCTACCAGGGCCCGAGCTTCGCCACCATCGCGGGCTACGCGGGCAACGGCGCGATGCCGCACTACCGCGCCACGCCCGAGTCGCATGCGGTGATCGAGGTGCCCGACGGCGAGGGCACGCTGCTGCTGATCGATTCCGGCGGCCAGTACCTCGGCGGCACCACCGACATCACCCGGGTCTGGCCGATCGGCCGCGTCGGCGACGCGCAGCGCCGGGACTACACCCGGGTGCTGCAGGGCACGATCGCGCTGAGCCGCACGCGCTTCCCGCGCGGCACGCTGTCGCCGATGCTGGACGCGATCGCGCGCGCACCGCTGTGGCAGGCCGGGCTGGACTACGGCCATGGCACCGGCCACGGCGTCGGCTACTTCCTGGCCGTGCACGAGGGGCCGCAGAGCATCTCGCGCGCGCTGCCCGAGCCGGCGATGGCGATGGAGCCGGGCATGATCACCAGCATCGAGCCGGGCGTCTACCGCCCCGGCCGCTGGGGGGTGCGGATCGAGAACCTGGTGCTGACCGTGCCGGTCGACACGCCCGAGGGTGGCCAGTTCGGCGACTTCCTCGGCTTCGAGACGCTGACCCTGTGCCCGATCGACACCCGCTGCATCGACCTCGCGCTGCTGCGCGACGACGAGCGCCGCTGGCTGAACGACTACCACGCGCAGGTGCGCGAGCGGCTGCAGCCCCGCGTCGACGGCGACGCACGGCGCTGGCTGCTGGAGCGCACCGAGCCGATCTGACGGCGCGCGGCAAGCGGTGCGCCACGGGCCGCCAGGGCCCGACGAAGCGGCTTCGTCGCCGCCATGGGCGCTTCGTCGGCGCCCGGCATCGACACCAAGCGACGGGCGCCGCCCGTCGCGCCGTCCTGCAGCCCGGACCGTGCAGCCGCCGCTTCGTCGCAGCGGGCTGTCGCCACGCGGCGGCGCGGCCTACAGTGCCGGGCATCGACACCCGTCGCCCGCCCCGAACGAGCCCCGCCATGATCAGCCGCCGCAGTGCCTCCGCCCTCGTGTTCGCGAGCCTCGCGACCCTGTCGGTCACCGTGGCGGCCGACGCCCGCATCGCGGCCACCACCGCCGCGGCCCGACCGGCCACGCCGGCCGCCGTGCCGATGCCCGTCTTCGAGCTGCCGCGCGTCGTCGTGACGGGCCGGCCCCGCCCGCAGAGCGCGGCCCACTGAACCTCCAGCAGGGAACCTCCGTCGCCGCGCGGTCTCCCACACCGCAGCGACCCAGGGGCCCCTCACCGAGTTCGGCGGTTCAACCCCCCGCCGATCACCTGCCGTGGGCGTCGACGCCCGCGGCGGGTTCCTCCGGGCGCCCGGGGATCACCGACCGATCCCCGGGCGCCGTTTCCTGCGCGCCCACGGCCGGCCCACGGCCGCTTCTCCGACAGCCCCCGGTCCCGGCGTCCGGCAGACGCAGGCGGCGATCGCGTCGAGCATGGAACCTCCTGGCGCCTGGCGCAGCCCGCGCCGCCGGCGTCGATGCAAGGAGTTCGCATGGACAGCAACAAGGAGCAACGCCCCGAGGCCTTCGGGGTCTACAAGCCGGTCGGTCACGTCGTGATCGCCTACGAGGACGAGGCGCGCCTGGAGCGCGCGGCGGGCGTGCTGTCGCGGCTGGGGTTCGAGCCGCGCGACCTGGAACGCGTCTCGCCCGAGCGGATGAGAGCGCAGGCCGATGCCGACGTCGCGAACGCGACGCCGCTGTCCTCGCTCGGACAGGAGCTGAACCTGGTGAAGGCGCACCGCGAGCTCGCGGCGCGCGGGTGCCACTTCCTGATCGTGGACGCGCCCGACGACACGCGGCTGGACCGGGTCCGCGAGGCGCTGCAGGCCGAGCCGGCCGTGGTCGCGCAGCGCTATGGCCGCTTCATCATCGAGGAGCTGGAGACCACCGAGGGCCCGCAGGTCTTCGAATCGCCGGCCCGCGGGCTGGACGTCGAGAGCGCCCAGAACGAGGCGCCGCCGAACTGAAGCCGGCCGGGCCCGTCGTGCGACGGCCCGGCTGGCGCCCGGCTCGTCGCGCGTCGGCGCAGCCCGTCGCGCAGCGCCGCAGTCGATCGCAAGCCGGTCGCTCCGCGGCGGCGGTCTTCCTACAGTGGCGTCCATGCCGTGAGGTGCACGGCACGACGACCCGAGGAGCCCGCCATGATCGACCGCCTGTTTTCCCTTGCGCTGCTGCTGTGCGTGCTGGCTGGTGGCACGGCCGCGATCGGTGCCGAGCTGTTCGCCCGCGCCGAACCGGCGCCCACCGTGGTGCAGCTGCCGCGCGTGCTGGTGACCGGCCGCGCGACGCCGACGATCGATGCCGCGCGCCTGGCGCGCGACGACTCGCCGGATGCACCGCAGGCGCGCTGAGCGCCGCGCCAGCGCCGTCGGCGGGCGCCGCGCGCCTGCCGTCCCCGACGCGCCTGCGCTGCGCGTCCGCCGGCCGGACCCGCGTCAGCTGCGGGTCATCGAGGCCTTCAGCGCCTCGCTCAGCGCCGCCAGGCTGTCCTTCACGTGGGCCCGCGCCTCGACCGACAGGCGGCCGCGGCCCGCGGCCCGCTGCAGCTCCTGCTGCAGCTCCAGCGCCGACATGCGCACCAGGCTGACCGCATCCGGCGGCAGCGTCGGCGAGCCCCGGACCAGCAGCGCCTGCACCCGCTTCAGGTGCTCGCGCTGCAGGTTGCGGCGCAGCCGGTCGATGTCCGAGCCCGTCTTCAGCTCGCTCCAGACCGCATCCTGCAGCGTGGCATACACCTCCGGCAGCGAGATCGCGTTGCGGCGCTTCGCCTCCGGCAGGTACATCGGCAGGTCGAGCAGGCGCTGCGCCGTGCCGGCGCTCATCAGCCGGTCGAGCGCGGTGGTCTGCACCGCCAGCACGGCGGACGGCACGCTCACCGGCCCGCCGCGCTCCCACTCGTTGTAGTCCGGCGCCAGGCTGGCGATGAACTCGGGCTTGAAGCGGAAGCTGTCGGCCGTGAACAGGCCCTTGGCCAGGAACTGCAGCGCCTCGCGCTGGCGCGCCGGCTCGACCGGCAGCCAGGCCGGGCGCGCCGTCGGCCCCGGCACGTCGCGCGTGCTGTACATGCCGCCGACGTACTTGCCGACCAGCTCGGCGGCGCGGCCGAGCTGGCGGAAGCCGCTGAGCAGCACGCGCCGCTGGCGCTGCGTGTCGTCGCCGGACTGCGGCTTGCGGTCCTGCGCACGCTGCCAGACCTCCTGCGACAGCTGCAGGCGCTTCTTGTAGTAGGCCAGCGGATCGTCGCCCAGGTCGAAGCGGTTGACCAGCGGGTCGATGCCGTCGTTGCCCGGGATGCCGCCGGCATCGGCATCGTCGGCATAGGCCAGCAGCGGCTCGGTGCTGCGCGACGCGATGCGCTGCAGCTCGGCCTCCTCCTGGTCGGCCGGGATCGGCTTGTAGGCGTACTCGATCGCCCAGTAGTCGTAGGGCCCGATCGTGGTGTTCGCGAGGCTGGCCTGGCGCTCGCCGGCAGCGGCCAGGTTGATCGCGTTGTAGTCCATCACCGAGCCGGAGATGCCGCGCGCCTCGGTGAAGGCCTTGTCGCGCAGCTGCTCGCGCGTGACCACGGTGGAGCCGCGGAAGTTGTGCTTCAGGCCGAGCGTGTGGCCCACCTCGTGCATGATCGTGTCCTTGATGACCGCCTGCACGTAGGCCTCGGCCTCGGGGCCGTCCGGCGCGATCTCGCCGCGCGCCTCCAGCAGCTCCAGCGCGAAGTCCATCTCGGCGGCCGCCTCGGCCATGTAGGTGCACTGCTCGGCGCCGCGCTTGCTCCACAGCGCAGGCAGCGCCGGGCGGGCCGCGAAGGCCGGCAGGCTGCCGGTGCCGTCCTCGACGATGAAGCGGCGCGAGCCGCGCCCGAAGACGTCGCTCATGCCGATGTCGGCATCGAAGATCTCGCCGGTGCGCGGGTCGGAATGGCTGGGGCCGATCGCGAAGCCGACGTCGGCGCCGACGAACCAGCGGATCGACGCATGCCGGCCGTCCATGTTGTCCCAGTCGGCATCGTCGGGCTGCTGCTTCGCGACCACCGCGCCCTTGAAGCCGATCTTCTCGAAGGCTTTGTTCCACTCCAGCACGCCGGCCTCGACCGACTTGCGGTAGGCGGGCGGAATGTTCTTGTCGAGCCAGAACACGATCGGCTGCTTCGGCTCCGACAGCGCGGCCGCCGGGTCCTTCTTCTCGAGGCGCCAGCGCGTCACCAGGTGCTGGCGCGGGTTGGGCTTCAGGTCGTCGCTGAGGTCGGTGACGACGTCGAAGAAGTGGCCGAGCCGCGGGTCGGTGCGGCGGGCGGCCATCGGCGTCTCGGCCGGCTTCACGAAGTTGTAGACGTAGGTGACGAAGAGGCTGCGCGGGTCCGGCGTGGTCTTCGGCGGCGGCGGCGTGGGCACCGGCGACGGCGTGAGCGGCGGCGCGGGGATGCGCGGAACGCCGTAGTGGATGTTGGCCGACAGCGTGGTCAGGTCGTCGGCGACGCGCACCTTCTCGAAGTAGGAGTTGCCGCGGTCCAGCGCCATCGGCATCCGGAACGCGCGCTCGATCGCGGTCGAGTAGCCCGGGATGTCGCTCAGCAGGAAGCCGGCGTCGACCAGCACCGCCTTGCTGTCCTTCTGCGGGCCGCTGACGATGGTCGTCGCGCCGAGCAGGCTGGGCGAGAAGGCCTGGTCGACGGTGGCCTTCATCGCGGCGCCGCTGGCCACGAAGTTCGTGTTCAGCGCCACCAGCTGCACCTGGGTCGCACCGACCTTGCGGAAGCTGGCGAGCCAGGACGGGCCCATCTGGCTGCCGTAGAGGCCGCGCTCGCCGACCGAGCGGGCGATGTTCACCGACACCAGCACCGGCCGGTCGAACTGCTCGGGCGCCAGTTCCAGCCAGACCTTCTCGTCCTTGCGCCAGACCGGCAGGTAGCCGGCGCTGCGCGTCGCGCCCTTGATCACCTCGTCGAAGGGCCGCGGCGCGCCCGGTTCGGGACGGGCCGCGGCCGAACCGCCAGCGGCACCGGCGCCGGCGCCGCTGGCGGCGGCGGCCGGTGCTGCGGCGGCGGTGCCCGGGGCGGCGCCGGGCCGGAGGTTGGCACAGCCGGTGGCCGCGGCGGCGGCGACGAGGGTGAGGGTGAACGAGCGCAGGCGGCGCGCGGTCGGGCTGGACGTCATCGACGGATTCCGTGGACGGGAAAAGAAACAGCCGGGCGGATCACGCCCGGCCGACGGCAAGACGCCTGGATCCAGGCGCAAAAGGTGCAACGCGCGATTTCAGCCGATGACCCGGCACAGCGCAAGGGCTTGCGACGAACGCCTACTTAAGCGCCTTGAAACGGACCCGCTTCGGACGGGCGCCCTCCTCGCCCAGGCGCTTCTTCTTGTCGGCCTCGTACTCCTGGTAGTTGCCGTCGAAGAAGACCCACTTCGAATCGCCCTCGGCGGCCAGGATGTGGGTGGCGATGCGGTCGAGGAACCAGCGGTCGTGGGAGATCACCATGATGCTGCCGGCGAACTCCAGCAGCGCGTCTTCCAGCGCCCGCAGCGTCTCGACGTCCAGGTCGTTCGACGGTTCGTCGAGCATCAGCACGTTGCCGCCCTGGGCCAGGGTCTTGGCCAGGTGCAGGCGGCCGCGCTCACCGCCGGACAGGCTGCCGACCAGCTTCTGCTGGTCGTTGCCCTTGAAGTTGAAGCGGCCGATGTAGGCGCGGCTCGGCATCACGAACTTGCCGACGACGATGTTGTCCAGCCCGCCGGACACGTCCTGCCAGACCGTCTTGTCGGACTCCAGCGACTCGCGGCTCTGGTCGACGAAGGCCATGCGCGCGGTCGGCCCGATCTTCACGGTGCCGCTGTCCGGCTGCTCCTTGCCGGCGATCATGCGGAACAGCGTCGACTTGCCGGCGCCGTTCGGGCCGATGATGCCGACGATCGCGCCGGCCGGCACCTTGAAGCTCAGGTTGTCGATCAGCACCCGGTCGCCGAAGCTCTTGGTGACGTTCTCGAACTCGATCACCTCGTGGCCGAGGCGCTCGCCGACCGGGATGAAGATCTCGTTGGTCTCGTTGCGCTTCTGGTACTCGACGTCGCTCAGCTCCTCGAAGCGGGCCAGGCGCGCCTTGCTCTTGGCCTGCCGGCCCTTGGCGTTCTTGCGCACCCACTCCAGCTCGGCCTTCATCGCCTTGGCGCGCGCGTCCTCGGTGCGCTGCTCGAGCTCCAGGCGCTTCTCCTTCTGGTCCAGCCAGTCGGAGTAGTTGCCCTTGTAGGGGTGGCCGAGGCCGCGGTCCAGCTCCAGGATCCACTCGGCCGCGTTGTCGAGAAAGTAGCGGTCGTGGGTGATCGCGACCACGGTGCCCGGGTAGCGGTGCAGGAACTGCTCGAGCCAGTCCACCGACTCCGCGTCCAGGTGGTTGGTGGGCTCGTCGAGCAGCAGCATGTCCGGCTTGCTCAGCAGCAGCCGGCACAGCGCCACGCGGCGCTTCTCGCCGCCGGACAGGTGGCCGATGGTCGCCTCCCACGGCGGCAGGCGCAGCGCATCGGCGGCCAGCTCGAGCTGCAGGTCGGTGTTCTCGGAGCCGGCCGCGGCGATCACCGCCTCCAGCTCGGCCTGCTCGGCGGCCAGCTTGTCGAAGTCGGCATCGGGTTCGGCGTACTCGGCGTAGACCTGCTCCAGCCGGGCCTTGGCGGCCAGCACGCCGCCGATGCCCTGCTCCACCGCCTCGCGCACGGTCTGGTCGGGGTCGAGCTGGGGCTCCTGCGGCAGGTAGCCGATCTTCAGCCCGGGCATCGGCGTGGCCTCGCCCTCGATGTCCTTGTCGAGGCCGGCCATGATCTTCAGCAGCGTCGACTTGCCCGAGCCGTTCAGGCCGAGCACGCCGATCTTCGCGCCCGGGAAGAAGCTCAGCGAGATGTTCTTGAGGATCTGGCGCTTCGGCGGGACGATCTTGCCGACGCGGTTCATCGTGAAAACGTATTGCGCCATGGGTCTCGTGAGGCTGGGGGGAAGAGTCCGCGATTATCCCGCGCGCGGCGCGGCGCCGGCCCCGCCGCCGCGCCGGCACCCGCGCCGGCGGCACGGCCAGCCACGGCCGGCGCGCGCCAAGACCCTGCGCGACGCCCGACTGCACGGCCGGCGCCGCCTGCCCCGCGGGGGGTGCCGGTTAGAATCGCGCCACCAACGCAGCCCAGTCCTGGCGTTGCGGTCATCTCCGACACCGGCGCCCCCTCGGGCGCCTCGTTTTTTCGATGGGCCTGCGACTGGCGCCGACGCGACGCGCGGCGACGGGCCGATTCCCCTGGTTCCCTTCCCGATGTCTTTCGACACCCTCGGCCTCGCCGAGCCCCTGCTGCGTGCGGTGCACGAACAGGGCTACACCACGCCGACGCCGATCCAGGCGCAGGCCATTCCCCTCGTGCTCACCGGCGGCGACCTGCTCGGCGGCGCCCAGACCGGCACCGGCAAGACCGCCGGCTTCGTGCTGCCGATGCTGCAGCGCCTGATGGCCGCCCAGCCCGCGCCGCGGCCGCGCGGCAGCACCGCGGTGCGCGCACTGATCCTCACGCCGACCCGCGAGCTGGCCGCCCAGGTCGAGGAAAGCGTGCGCAACTACGGCAAGTACGCCCGCCTGAGCAGCATGGTCATGTTCGGCGGCGTCGGCATGCAGCCGCAGGTCGACCGCCTGAAGCGCGGCGTCGACATCCTCGTCGCCACCCCCGGCCGCCTGCTCGACCACCATGGCCAGGGCACGGTCGACCTCAGCCGCATCGAGATCTTCGTGCTGGACGAGGCCGACCGCATGCTCGACATGGGCTTCATCCACGACATCCGCAAGGTCCTCGCGATCGTGCCGAAGCAGAAGCAGAGCCTGCTGTTCAGCGCGACCTTCAGCGACGAGATCAAGGCGCTGGCGGAGCGGCTGCTGAACAAGCCGGCGCTGGTCGAGGTGGCGCGGCGCAACCAGGCCAACGACGCGATCGCGCAGAAGGTGCACCCGGTCGGCCGTGAGCTGAAGAAGGACCTGCTGGTCCACCTGATCCGCTCGCAGGACTGGCGCCAGGTGCTGGTCTTCACGCGCATGAAGCACGGCGCCAACCGGCTCGTCGAGCACCTGCTGAAGGAGGGCATCAGCGCGATGGCCATCCACGGCAACAAGAGCCAGACCGCACGCACCAAGGCGCTGGGCGACTTCAAGAGCGGCGCGCTGCGGGTGCTGGTGGCCACCGACATCGCGGCCCGCGGCATCGACATCGACCAGCTGCCGCACGTCGTCAACTACGAGCTGCCGAACGTGCCGGAGGACTACGTGCACCGCATCGGCCGCACCGGCCGCGCCGGCGCCGAGGGCGAGGCGGTGTCGCTGGTCTGCGTGGACGAGAACGGCTTCCTGCGCGACATCGAGAAGCTGATCAAGCGCGAGATCCCGAAGGAAGTCATCCCCGGCTTCGAGCCGCACCCGAGCGAACGGCCGGAGCCGATCGTGCTCGGCCGCATGGTGATCGGCGAAGGCGCCGGCCGCGGCGGGCGTGGCCGTCCGGCGCCGGGCGGCGCCGGCGGGCGCGATGCCGGCCGGGCCGGCGGCGGTCGCGACGGCGGGCGCCCGGGCGGCGGCCGCTCCGGCGGGCCGGCGCGCGCGGCGGGTGCGCCGTCGCCGGGCCGCGGCGCGGCCGGCGGCGGCCGGCCGCCCGGCGCGCGGCGCGACGGCTCGCGCTGAAGCAGCTCGGCGCGTCGGCGCCCGATGCCCACCATGCAGAACGGCCCGCCCGGGCATGGCCGGGGCGGGCCGTTCGACGTCGAGCGGGGCCGGCAGCGCCGGCGGGGGTCAGCGGGTCTGGATCAGGCGGCCTTGGCAGCGGCCTTCTTGGCCTTCTTGGCCTTGTGGGCCTTGTGCTTCTTGGCCGGGGCGGCGACCGACGGGGTCGCGGTGGCGGCCGGCGCGGCCGGGGTGGCGGCCGGAGCGGGGGTCTGGGCGAAGGCGCCGAACGACACGGCGGCGGCGAGGATGGCGAGCAGCTTCTTCATGATGCTTTTCCTTGAGCGGGCGACCGAAGCGGTCATGTGCCGAAACGCCCCTCCCGCAGGAATGGTTGACAGCGCCCCGCTCACAAGAAAACGCCGGGCGGCCCCCAAGTTTTCTCGGCCCCCGCGGGGGGCGGGACGGGCAGCGCCCGGCCCTGGGGGCGCTCTCAAGAAAACGCCGGGCCGCCCC
>NZ_BBYR01000055.1 GCF_001293525.1 Pseudideonella sakaiensis
GATTATCCGGAGGCGAAGAAACGAAAAGGCCCCACCGAGGTGGGGCCACGAGGGGCATCCGGCCGGGGGCACCCGGCGCGGCGCCGGTCACTTCTTGTTCTGCTTCTCGCTCTTCTTGCCCTTGTCCTTGCCCTTGGCGGCGGGCGCGGCCGGCGCGGCCACGACAATCTCTTCCTCGGCCGCCGGCTCCACCACGGTGACCAGCACCGGGTTCGGCTTGCCGTGGGTCACGACCTTGATGCCGGCGGGCAGCTTGACGTCGCTGACGTGCAGCGACTGGCCCTTGGTCAGCTCGGACAGGTCCACCGTCAGGAACTCGGGCAGCGCCGAGGCCAGGCAGGAGATGCGCAGCTCGGTCACCACGTGGTTGACCAGGCACTTGTCGACCTTCACCGCGGGCGAGTTCTCTTCGCCGGTGAAGTGCAGCGGCACCTTCTTGACGATCCGGGTCGTCGCGTCGATGCGCTGGAAGTCGATGTGCAGCACCTGCGGCTTGTACGGGTGCACCTGGTGGTCGCGCAGCAGCACCTTCTCGGTCTTGCCGCCCAGTTCCATCTCGAGGATGGACGAGTGGAAGGCTTCCTTCTTCAGCGCGAAGAACAGGGCGTTGTGGTCCAGCTCGATGAGCGACGGGGTGCCGGCGCCGTAGACGATGCCGGGCACCTTGTCGGCGCGGCGCAGGCGGCGGCTCGCTCCGGTCCCCTGCTGCGTGCGCTCGAAAGCGACGAATTTCATGGTTTCACTCCAGGATGGATGGCGCCCGCGACCAGGCGCTCGGGTGGAGGTGCTGGCACCTCCGCGGCGGCGGGGCGGCCTGCGGCCGGCCCACCGGTCTGCGGATCAGAAGTTGTTGTTCTGCTCCGCGAACAGGGACGTCACCGATTCGCCGTCGGAGATCCGGCGGATGGTCTCGGCGAAGAGGAAGGCGACCGACAGCTGCCGCACCTTGCTGCAGATGCGGCCGTCGTCGCTCAGGGGGATGGTGTTGGTGATCACGACCTCGTCGAGCGCCGATGCCTTGATGCGCTCGATCGCCGGGCCGGAGAAGACGGCGTGCGTGCAGTAGGCATAGACCTTCTGCGCGCCGCGCTCCTTCAGCACCTCGGCGGCCTTCACCAGCGTGCCGGCGGTGTCGATCATGTCGTCCATGATCACGCAGTTGCGGCCCTCGATCTCGCCGATGACGTGCATCACCTCGGAGACGTTGGCCTTCGGGCGGCGCTTGTCGATGATCGCCAGGTCGCAGCCGAGCTGTTTGGCCAGCGCGCGCGCGCGCACCACGCCGCCCACGTCGGGCGACACCACGACCAGGTCCGGGTAGCGCTTGGACTTCAGGTCCGACAGCAGCACCGGCGACGCGTAGATGTTGTCGACCGGGATGTTGAAGAAGCCCTGGATCTGGTCGGCGTGCAGGTCCATCGTCAGCAGCCGCTCGACGCCGACGGCCTCGAGCATGTTCGCGACGACCTTGGCGCTGATCGGCACGCGCGTGGAGCGCGGGCGCCGGTCCTGGCGGGCATAGCCGAAGTAGGGGATCACGGCCGTCACGCGGCGCGCCGAGGCCCGGCGCAGCGCATCGACCATGATGCACAGCTCCATCAGGTTCTCGTTCGTCGGCGCGCAGGTCGGCTGCACCACGAAGATGTCGCGGGCGCGGACGTTCTGCTGGATCTCGATGTCCACCTCGCCGTCGGAGAAGCGCCCGACCTTGGCCTTGCCGAGCTCGATGCCCAGCTGGCTGGCGATCTCCTGCGCCAATGCCGGGTTGGCATTGCCGGTGAACAGGACGGTGTTGAACAACACGTTTCCTCCGTCGAGGCTCGGGGCTAGCAACGGGATGCTTTCGGTCCAGCCCCGGTGCCGCGGCCTCGCGTGCGGCGGGACGGCCTCCGGGAAACGGAAATCAGTGGCAGGGGAGGAAGGACTCGAACCCTCGCATGTCGGAATCAAAATCCGATGCCTTAACCAACTTGGCGACTCCCCTACACCGGCCGGCCGCGTGCTTGCGCACGCCACCGGCCTTCAACGCGCGACGTGCGCCGGCAGGCCGTTCAGGCCAGGCCCGGCGGGTCTGCGGCCCAGTCCAGCAAGGGATGCCGGCCCAGACTGCGGCACAGGCGCCCGGTCCAGCCGTCCGGCAGGCCCTGCAAGGGACCATCCGGTGCGGCGGCGGCCGGGCTTTCGCCGGTGCGCGACCCGCGCGTCCTGTCGGACGCATCGTCGTTTCCTGCCCTTGCGAACACCGCGCTGCCGGAACCGGTCATGCGGGCATTGCCGAAACGCTGCGTCAACCACCGCCGCGCTTCGCCGACCTCCGCACACACCGCCTCGGCTGCCGGCTGCAAGTCGTTGCAGCCGAAGCCGCCGGCAAGGCGCTGAAGGCCGTCGCTGGCAAGAAAGCTCGCGAGTATAGCAGGCTGCGTGTCGCGGCGCAGCAATTCGCTGCCGAAGATCGCGCGGGTCTCGATCGCGGCCGGCGGCTTGACGACGGCGAAGCGCATCGGCGGCAGGTCCAGCGGGCTCAGGCGCTCGCCGATGCCCTCGACCCAGGCCGGCCGGCCGCCGACGAAGAAGGGCACGTCCGCGCCGAGGCCGAGGGCGAGCGCCTGCAGCCGCGGGCGCGGCCAGTGCAGGCCCCACAGGCGGTTCAGGCCCAGCAGCACGGTGGCGGCGTCCGAGCTGCCGCCGCCCATGCCGGCGCCGGCCGGCAGGCGCTTGTCGATGTGGATGTCCACGCCCAGCGACACGCCCGCCGCGGCCTGCAGCGCGCGGGCGGCGCGCAGGCAGAGGTCGTCGGCGGGCAACGGCGTGCCGAGGTCGTGGCGGACGAGCCGGCCGTCCTCGCGCCGCTCCAGGTGCAGGGTGTCGCACCAGTCGATCGGCACGAAGACGGACTGCAGCAGGTGGTAGCCGTCGTCGCGGCGGCCGACCACGTGCAGGAACAGGTTCAGCTTGGCGGGAGCCGGCAGGTCGTGGAGCGCGCGCAGGGCCATGCGGTCGATCGGGCGTCGAGTCGGGCGGGCGGGTGCCGGGAGGGCCTGCTCAACCGCGGTCCAGCACCGCGCGCACGGTCACCGCGGGCGCGGCGGCACGGCGCGCGGTGACGATGGCGTCGGCCAGCCGCGCGGTGTCCACCGTCCAGCCGAGCTGGGCGAAGCCCCCCGCTTCGGGCTGGCTGGGCGCCTGCGGCCAGGGCCGCCCGCGCAGCCAGTCGAACATGGCCGCCAGCGGCACGACCTCGCCCAGCGCCTCGCGGCTCAGCGCGTCGAGGTCGTCGAAGCCGCGCTCGCCCTGGGTGGTCACGAGGCTGGCGCGGCCGGGCGACCAGCGGGCCTGGGCCACCAGGCTGCCGAGCGGCGTCGTCAGGTCGAGCTCGCCGCGTGCCGGCGTGCCCCGCAGCTCGAAGGCCACGGACAGGGAGCGCGCCGCCTGGCCCGGCTGGGCGTCCACGCGCACCGCGAGCCGGCCGCTGAGCGCGCCGTCGGCGGGGCGCGGCGGCGTCGCGCAGCCGGCCAGCACCACGAGCCCGCCCAGTGCCAGGCCGAGCCGCCGGCGGGCCGGGTCGGCCGGCGCGGCCCGCAGGCCGTCGGTGGGTCGCGTACGCGGGTGCTCGCCCTCCGGGCGTCGCTCCAGGCTCACAGATCCGCGCGCAGCCGCGCGAGGGTCTCGCGCAGCACGTCGTTGGCGGCGTCGCGGCCGCGGGCTTCGCGCCAGATGCGGCGGGCCTCGTCGGTCTGGCCGCTGACCCAGAGCACCTCGCCGAGGTGGGCGGCGATCTCGGTGTCGGGGCGCGCCGCGTAGGCCTGGCGCAGCAGGCGCACCGACTCGGCGAGGTTGCCGAGCCGGTACTCGACCCAGCCGAGGCTGTCGGTGATGAAGGGGTCGCCCGGCGACAGCGCCAGCGCCCGCTCGATCAGCGCCTTCGCCTCGGGCAGCCGCAGGTTGCGATCGGCCAGCGAGTAGCCGAGGGCGTTGTGGGCGTGGTGGTGGTCGGGCTTCAGCGCGATCACCTGGCGCAGCAGCTGCTCCATCTCGTCGAAGCGGCCGAGCTTCTCGGCCAGCATCGACTGCTCGTACATCAGGTCGACGTCGTTGGCGAAGCGCTGGGCACCGCGGCCGAGCACGTCGCTCGCCTCCTGCCAGCGCTTCGCGTCGCGCAGCAGCTGGGCCTCGGCGAACAGCTTGGCGCGCGCGGTCTCGGCATCCTTCTCGGGCAGCTGGCGGATCAGTGCCCGCGCCTCGTCCACCTGGCCCTGCGCGGCGAGCAGCGACGCGCGCCGCTGCTGCACCTCGAGCGCGCGCTGCGGGTTGTCGACGCGGGCCAGCCAAGCCTCGGCGGCACGGAAGTCGCCGGCCTGCTCGGCCGCCTGGGCGAGCAGCAGGAAGGCCTGGATGCGCGCCTGGTCGTTGGCGGCCGGCGCGGTGGTGGCGTCGCCGTCGTCGTCCTCGTCGTCGCGCCCGCCGGCCGCTGCCGCGGGCGGCGCGGCGTCGGCGAGGCGCAGGTAGGTCTGCAGCGACGCGGTGGCCGCCTGCGGCTGCTTCAGCTCCACCTGCAGCGCGCCGAGCGTCAGCCACGCGGCGGCGCGGTCGGGCGCGGCCTGCACGAGCTGCTGCAGCTGGGCGGCCGCCTCGGTGTAACGCTGCGCGCCGCTCAGGCTGCGCGCGTACCACATGCGCACCGCGTGGTTGTCGGGGCGCGCCTTCAGGTGGGCCTCGATCAGCGCCTCGGCGGCGGGCGTGCGCGGCAGCAGCTGCAGCGCGATCATCGCCGGCGCCTCGGCGGCCGGGTCCAGCGCCTGGGCGTCGCGCGCCAGGCGCAGCGCGCGCTCGTTGTCGTCGGCGGCCAGCCAGGCCCCGGCCAGCGCCTGCAGCACCGCGCCCTGGGTGGCCGCGGGCGCGCGCCACGGCTCGAGCGCCCGCTCCAGCAGCGGCGGCACGGTCTTGCGGTCGGTGCTGGTGGCGAAGAAGCGCGGCAGCGAGCGGATCAGCGCGGCGCGGTCGTCGGCCGGCGTCAGCCGGATCAGCGACTGCAGCGGCTCGACGGTGTCGGCCGGCCGGTTCATCGCCACCAGCAGCTGGATCACGTAGCGGTGCGCCTCGATCGACGCGGGCAGCGCCGCGCGCCAGGCGCGGGCGGCGGCCAGCGCCTGGTCGCCGGCGCGGGCCTGCAGCGCGATGTCGGCGGCGCGCTTGAACAGCTGCTCGTTGCGCTGCTTGCGCGCGGCGTCGAGGATCACTTCATAGGCCGTACCGGCGGCGCCGTTGCGCAGCTCGATCTCGCCGATCAGCAGCTGGTAGAAGAGCGGCGCATCGAGCGGCGAGTTCAGCACCGGGCCGGCGGCCGCGGCAGGCGCGGCGGCGGGCGCCGCAGCCTGGGCCAGCCGGGACGCGGCCGGCGCGGTGCCGGCCGCGAGGGCCAGGGCCAGCGCAAGCCCGGCCGACGCGACGGGGGCCCGGCGGAAGCGGGGGAGGGACGCGGACATCGGCGGCTCCAGGATCGGGAAATTCATTCTAGTGGCGGCCCCCCTTGCAAGCACGGGACCATGGCCTTGGACCGGTGTGCGACCCGGCGCGGCCCGGATAATTCCCGCATGCCCGAGCTGCCCGAGGTGGAGATCACGCGCCTGAGCTTCGCCGACCGCATCGAAGGCGGCCGCGTGACCGGCGTGCGCGTGGGCAAGCCGCTGCGCTGGCCGCTGGGCTGCGACGCGGCCAGCCTGCTGGCGCAGACGGTGGGCGCGGCGCGCCGGCGCGGCAAGTACCTGTGGCTGCCGCTGCAGCACGGCGGCCTGCTGCTGCACCTGGGCATGTCGGGCTCGATCGCCTACCACCCGGAACCGGCGTTGCCGCCCGGCGGCGCCCACGACCACTTCGACCTGCAGACCACGCGCGGCAGCCTGCGCCTGACGGACCCGCGGCGCTTCGGCGCCGTGGTCTGGTCGCCGGCCCCGGACGAGGGGCCGGCGGCGAAACTGCTCGCGGGCCTCGGCCTCGAACCCTTCGACACCGCCTTCACCGGCGATTACCTGCATGCGGCGCTGCGGCGCCGGCGCGTGGCGGTGAAGCAGGCCCTGCTGGCGGGCGACATCGTGGTCGGCGCGGGCAACATCTACGCGTGCGAGGCGCTGTTCCGCGCCGGCATCGACCCGCGCACCCGCAGCGACCGGCTGAGCCGCCCGCGCTGCGAGCGCCTGGCGCAGGCGGTGCGCGAGGTGCTGGCGCAGGCGCTGAGCCTCGGCGGCTCGACGCTGCGCGACTTCCGCGATGCGCACGGCATGGCCGGGCGCTTCCAGCTGCAGGCCGGCGTCTACGGCCGCGAGGGGCAGGCCTGCGGGCGTTGCGCCGGCCCGGTGCGCCGCATCGTGCAGGGCCAGCGCTCGACCTTCTTCTGCGCGGCCTGCCAGCGGCGCTGATGGCCCGGCCGCGCCGCGACCCCCCGGCCGAGGCCGCCGGCCCGGATCCGCTGGCCGGCCTGGCCGGCGGCTTCGCCGACGCGCTGGTGGCCTGGCAGCGCGCCGAGGGCCGCCATGCGCTGCCCTGGCAGCGCACGCGGGACCCTTACCGCGTCTGGCTGTCCGAGGTGATGCTGCAGCAGACCCAGGTCGCCACCGTGCTCGGCTACTACGAGCGCTTCCTGGCGCGCTTCCCCGACGTCGCGGCGCTGGCCGCCGCGCCGCTGGACGAGGTGCTGGCGCTGTGGAGCGGGCTGGGCTACTACAGCCGCGCGCGCAACCTGCACCGCTGTGCACAGGCCGTGGTGGCCGAGCACGGCGGCCGCTTTCCGCCGAGCGCGGCCGCGCTGGCGACGCTGCCCGGCATCGGCCGCTCGACCGCAGCGGCGATCGCCGCCTTCTGCCACGGCGAGCGGGTGGCGATCCTGGACGGCAACGTGAAGCGCGTGCTCGGCCGCGTGCTTGCCTTCGACGGCGACCTGGCGCAGGCGGCCCAGGAGCGCCGGCTCTGGGAAGCGGCGACGCGGCTGCTGCCGGACGCGGGCATCGAGGCCTACACCCAGGGCCTGATGGACCTCGGCGCGACCGTCTGCGACTTGCGCACGCCGGCCTGCGGCCGCTGCCCGGTGGCCGCCTGGTGCCGCGCCGCGGCCAGCGGCGAGCCGCAGCGCTGGCCGGTGCGCAGCCGCACGCTGAAGCGCGGCCGTCGCGAGTGCGTGTGGCTGGCGCTGTGCTGGCGCGGTGCGCTGTGGCTGCAGCGGCGCCCCGAGCGCGGCATCTGGGCCGGCCTGTGGAGCCTGCCCGAGCTGGACGGCCCGCCGGGCGTGCTGCCGGCCTGGCCCGGCCAGCCGCAGGCGCTGCCGAGCTTCACCCACGTGCTGACCCACCTCGACTGGCGGCTGCATCCGCTGCGCCACGCGCTGCCGGACGCGCTGGACGACGCGGCGGTGCAGGCGATCGTCGCGACCTTGCCGCCGCCGGGGCCGGGCGCCATCGGCCGCTGGGTGCCGCTGGACGAGGTCGCCGCGCTCGGCCTGCCGGCCGCGCTGCGCAAGCTGCTGCCGCAGCTTCTTCAGCCCACCACGCCCTTCTCGCGCAGGTAGTCGTCCACCAGCTGCAGCCGCAGCTGCGGCGCCTCGAGCGCCATCAGCCGCTGCTTCGCGGCCAGCGAGATCGGCAGGATCTCGCACCAGCGGTTGGCCACCCAGCCGGCGTCGTCGTAGCGCAGCGGGGCGAGGAAGGGCTCGGCGCCCTGCCCGCGCAGCGACTCGACCGCCCGCCGCAGTGCCTCCACCGCGCCGGCGCGCTGCGGCTCGGGCGGCACCGCCTCGTCGTCCGGCAGGTCCTCGACCTCGCCCAGCCACAGGCCGTCGGGGGCCTGTCGGGTGCCGTGCAGGCGGAAGCGGCGGCTGCCGCGGCAGCGCAGCTGCAGGATGCCGCTGCGCGGGCTGTCCACCTCGAGGATCTCGGCCACGGTGCCCGCCGGCTCCAGCGCGACCGGCTCGCCGGGGCGCTGCACCTCGCCGCCCTGGCGCAGCGCCACGACGCCGAAGCCGCTGCCCTCGCGCAGGCAGCGGCTGGCCAGGTCCAGGTAGCGCGCCTCGAACACCTTCAGGCCCAGCAGCCCGTCGGGGAAGAGCACGGCCTGCAGCGGGAACAGCGGCAGCGTGCGGCGCGCGGCCACGTCGGCGGCGTCGCCGGACGGCCAGGGCTCAGCGGCCATCGAGCTCACGGTGCCGGATCAGCGTGGCGCCGCGGGGCGCGAAGCGCCGCGCCAGCGCCTCGACCATGTAGACCGAGCGGTGCTGGCCGCCGGTGCAGCCGATGGCCACCGTCAGGTAGCTGCGCTGGTCGGCCTCGAAGCTGGGCAGCCAGCGCGCGACGAAGTCGCCGATCTGGCCGAGCATCTCCACCACCTCGGGCTGGGCGCGCAGGAAGTCGGCCACCGGCGCGTCGCGGCCGCTGAACGGGCGCAGCACCGGGTCGTAGTGGGGGTTGGGCAGCACCCGCACGTCGTAGACCAGGTCGGCGTCGAGCGGCACGCCGTGCTTGAAGGCGAAGGATTCGAAGACCAGCGTCAGCCGCGGTTGCGTGGACTGCACCAGCTCGCGCAGCCAGGCACGCAGCTGGGCCGGGCGCAGCTGGCTGGTGTCGATCACCGTCGACGCGGCGCGCAGCTCGGCCAGCAGCTCGCGCTCCAGGTCGATCGCGTCGACCAGCGCGGTGCGGTCGCCATCGCCGGGGTGGCCGGCGGCGGGGGCGCCGGACAGCGGGTGCGGCCGGCGTGTCTCGGAGAAGCGGCGCACCAGCGCGTCGGTGCTGGCGTCGAGGAAGATCGGGCGCACCAGCACGCCCTCGCCACGCAGCCGGGCCAGCAGCGGCACCAGCCCGGGCAGCGAGCCGACGGTGCGCACGTCCACCGCCACCGCCAGGCGCTGCTGGCTGCGCGCCTGGTCGAGCGCGAGGAACTGGGGCAGCAGTTCGGGCGGCAGGTTGTCGACGCAGAAGAAGCCCGCGTCCTCCAGCGCATGCATCGCCACCGATTTGCCCGAGCCGGAGATGCCGGTCACCAGCACGAGCTGGCGCATCGCGGCATCGGATCGGGGGCCGGGGTCGGCCAGGCGCGGTGGGGCGGCGGCAGGGGCAGGGGCGGACATCGTGGGCGCGGGCAGCGGAGGGCGTCGGGCGTCGGGCGTCGG
>NZ_BBYR01000056.1 GCF_001293525.1 Pseudideonella sakaiensis
GCGGCGCCGCGCCGGGCACGCCGACGGGCACCCAGTGGCGCGCGGCCGCCCGCGTGTCGGCATCGCCGAAGGCGTCCAGCGCCACCACCTGCCAGCCGGCCCGGCGCGCCGACTCGGCCAGCCAGCGCGCCGACAGCCCCGCCACCGCCACGCAGGCGCCCGGCGGCGGCACGGCGGGCGCCGGGCTCATCCGCCGGCGCCCCCGGCCGGGCCGGCCAGCACCTCGCGCGCCACCGCGAAGGCGTCGTCGAAGCCGAAGCACACGGCCGGCTTCGCCTCGCGCATGCGCACCAGCAGGCGGTGCTGCACCTGGTACTTGACGTTGCCGATCGCCAGCGCGCCGAGGCCCACGGCCGCCGTGCCCTCCAGCGGGCGGCCGTCGTCCATCACGCCGACGCCGGCCAGGCCCTCCGGCGGCACCGCGTTGACGTCGGCCGCCACGCGCAGCCGGGCGGCGATGGCGCGGTCGGCCGCGGTCATCACCTGCACGCCGGCGGCGGCGACGCCCATCACCACGTCGGCCTCGGCGATCGCCGCGCGCCGCTCGGCGTCGGTGTGGCCGCTGACCGCCTCCAGCGTCACGCCGAAGCGCGCGCCGGTCTGCCCGGCCGCCGCCTGCGCCGCCGCCAGGCCCTTGTGGCTGGACAGCACCGCGGTCGCGCCCTCGCGGGCACAGAGCACGCCGGCGATGCGTCCGACGGTGCCGGTGCCGCCGAGCAGCAGCACGCGCAGGCCCCGCAGCGCCAGCCCGTGGTGGCGCCGCAGCGCCGCCTCGGTGGCCGCCACCAGCGCGGCCGCGGTGGTGTAGGAGCCGCTCGGGTCGGCGAACAGCGAGACCTGGAACGGCGGCACCAGCGCCGCGCGGGCGCGTTCCAGCATGTCGGCGGCCAGCAGCACGTCGCGCCCGCCGATGAAGATGCCGGTGCGCGCCACGCCCTTCGGCCCGCGCGAGAAGATCGCGTCCTGGGTCAGGCCGGTGACCTGCTCCAGGGTCACGCCGCAGTAGGGCGTGATCACCTGGTAGCCGGCATCGGCCGCCATGTTGACGTCGAAGGGGCTCATCTGCGCCCCGGGGGTGAACATGTGCAGGATGTAGGGTCGTTCCATGGTGTGGTCGGGATCGGGCGGCCGGCACGGCCGGGTGGGTCGGGTCGGCGCGCGCGGGGTCAGGCCGGCGGCAGCCAGCGCAGCGCGGCCCCGTGGGCACGCGCGGCGACGATGCGCAGGTCCAGCGCCGGGTCGAGCACGCCGGCATCGGCGGCGCCGCGCACCACCGCCTGCGCGGCCTCGGCCGACGGCAGCAGCGCGAAGCCGGTCGGGCCCCAGGAGCTCTGCCCCACCGCCGCGGGCCCCTGCACCGCGACCCAGTCCAGCAGCCGCCCGACCGCCGCGCTGGTGTAGGCGCCGTGCGGCTGCGCCGGCGCGAAATGCCGGCCGAGGATGCGCTGCATGCGCGTCAGGCCGGCGGCGAAGGGCGTGAACTCGGCGCCGGCGGCACCCGGCAGCACGCGCATCAGCACCTCGTGGCAGATCTCGGCGGCGGCCTCGCGCGGCAAGGGCGGCAGCGTGGCGATCGCGGCCCGCTCGGCGGCGCCGCTCAGGCCGCGGCAGCGCGGGTCCAGCGCCAGCACGATGCGCCACGCGGCCGGCAGCTCGAGCCGGGCCAGCGGCAGCGCCGGGCCGCCATCGGCCTGCGGCCCGCCGTCGAGCAGCAGGCCGCCGTGCTCGAAGCCGGCGATGCCGATGCCCGAGCGCAGGCCGCGTCCGGTGCGCCGCGCCAGCTCGGCCGCCGGCCAGGCCACGCCGGCCAGCTGGCAGGCCGCGCGGCCGACCGCCAGCGCGAGCTGGGTGCCCGAGCCGAGGCCGGCATGGGCGGGCAGCACCGCCTTCAGCCGCAGGCGCAGCGGCGGCAGCGCGGCGCCATGGGCGCGCAGCGCCTCGCGCAGCGTCTCGAGGTGGGCGCGGGCGCGCGGCAGCTCGGCCTGCGCGGCCGGCGTGTCGGCGAGGTCCAGGTCGCGGGCGGCCGGGCGCAGTTCGACCAGCGTCTCCGGCCCGTCGACGACCAGGCCCAGGCTGCCGAAGCGCCGCCCGAGGCTGGCGGACGGGTCGAGGAAGCCCAGGTGCAGCCGCCCGGGCGCCGCCACCTCGACGCCGGCGCCGAGCGCCGCGTCGGCATGCGGCACGGCCGCCGCGCCCGGCTCCGGCGCGGCCGCCCGCTGCAGCGGTGGCAGGGGCAGGCTGCCGCGTTCCCCGGCCTTCGGCGTGCCCGACACCCGCGGGGTCCTCAGCGCGACGGTCCCGGCACCATGCCGTTGCCGATCAGCCGCAGCACCGCGGCCGCGCCCTGCCCGGTGCCGGTGGCGGCGCCGGCCGGTGCCGCCGGCGCGCGGCGCCGCTCGATCTGCACGCCGACCGCCGACACGTCCGGGAACTTGCGCGGCTTGGCCACGCGCACCCGCACCCAGTGGGCGCCGAACTCGGTGAGCGCCAGGGTCGCAATCTGTTCCGCCAGGGCTTCCAGCAGCGTCACACGGTGCTCCGCCATCAGCCGCTGCAGGCGCTCGCGCAGCACGCCGTAGTCGAGCGTGTCGCCGATCGCATCGCTGTGGCAGGCGCGCAGCGGCGGCAGGCCGGCGCAGACGTCGATCACCAGCGGCTGGGGCTGGTGCAGCTCGCTGGTGTGGATGCCGATCACGGTGTGGCCGACGAAGCCCTCGATGAAGACCAGGTCCAGGCCCTCGGGGCCGGCCAGCGGCGGGGCAGCGGGATCGGCAGGCAGGGCCATGGCGGGGCGGGGCAGGCTCATCGTGTGTCCGTCGGTGTCGTGCGTGTCGGCCGGTGTCGGCAGGAGGGGCGGCACCCGGCCGGGGCCAGGGTCTTTCGCAACTTGCGGGCCACGCGCGCCCCGGGATAACCCCGGGGGCGCGCCCCATGCCCGGCCTGCCAACATCGGGGACGGACCGTCCGAGTCTCCCGGAGCCGACCCATGTCGCCCCTGCTGCACGAATCCCACCGCCACGCCGACCGCATTCTGGACGTGGTCGCGCGCGGCGCGCGCGACGACCACACCAGCGACGTCGTCGCCCACTCCTGGGCGCGCTGCCTGAACCAGTACCGGCTGGACCCGCGCCAGCCCTGCCGCCCCACGGTGCTCAGCCGCGAGGAGCTCTCCAGCCAGCGCGAGCGCCTGGCCGACGTGATCGACTGCGCGCGCTACGAGATGACGACGCTGTACCAGCAGCTCGGCGACCCGGAGTCCGCGGTGGTGCTGACCAACACCGACGGCGTGATCCTGCACATGGTCACCTCGCCGGAGTTCGAGCGCGGCGCGCTGCCGCTCGGCCTGCAGGTGGGCGCGGTCTGGAGCGAGGCCGAGGCCGGCACCAACGGCATGGGCACCTGCGTCGCGGCGGCCGCGCCGATCGCGGTGCGGCTGGACGAGCACTTCTTCACCCAGTTGTCGCAGCTGACCTGCTCGGCGGTGCCGGTCTACGACCCGGCCGGCGAGATGTGCGCGGTGCTCGACGTGACCAGCCGCTCGCAGATGCCGCAGCAGCACCTGCTGGTGCTGCTGGGCATGACGGCGCGCATGATCGAGAACCGGCTGATCGACCGGCGCTTCCGCGACGCCCACCCGATCCACTTCCACAGCCGCCCGGAGTTCGTCTACACGCTGCACGAGGGCAAGCTGGTGGTCGACCACGAGGGCCAGGTGCTGGCCGCCAACCGCAGCGCGCTGTTCCAGCTCGGGCTGGGCTCGGTGCGCGAAGTGCGCCGGCGCCGGCTCGACGAGATCTTCCAGACGACGCTGGACGACATGCTGGAGCGCAGCCAGCGCGCGTCCTTCCACCCGGTGGTCACCTACCGCGCGAACGCGGCGCACCGCTTCTTCGCGGTGGCGCGGCTGCCGGCCCACGAGGAATCGCCGCGCGGCGGCCTGCCCGACGGCGAGGCCCCGGCCGCGCGGCGCGTGGTGCTGCCGGCGCGCGGCGGCCCGGCGCCGGGCGGCCATGCGCTGGGGCCCGCCGCGCCGGCGCGCGCCCCGCTGGAGGCCACCTTCGGCGATGCGCGGCTGCAGTCCCACCTCGCGACCGCGCGCCGCGTGATCGCGCGCGGCACGCCGCTGCTGCTGTGTGGCGAGACCGGCGTCGGCAAGGAGGTGTTCGCGCGCGCGGTGCACGCCGGCAGCCCGCGGCTGGACGGCCCCTTCGTCGCGATCAACTGCGCCAGCCTGCCCGAGAACCTGATCGAGGCCGAGCTGTTCGGCTACCGCGCCGGCGCCTTCACCGGCGCCGAGCGGCGTGGCCGGCGCGGCAAGATCGCGCAGGCCGACGGCGGCACCCTGTTCCTCGACGAGATCGGCGACATGCCGCTGGCGCTGCAGGCGCGGCTGCTGCGCGTGCTCGACGAGCGCATGGTCACGCCGCTGGGCACCGACGAGGCCCACCCGGTGGACTTCCAGCTGCTCAGCGCCAGCCACCGCGCGCTGCCCCAGCTGGTGGCCGAGGGCCGCTTCCGCGAGGACCTGTACTACCGCCTGGCCGGCATCGAGCTGATACTGCCGCCGCTGCGCGAGCGCAGCGACCGGGCCCAGCTGATCCGCGACCTGCTGGCCCACGAGGGCGCACCGCAGTCGGCGATCAGCCCGGCGGCCTGGGACTTGCTGATGCAGCACCCATGGCCCGGCAACGTCCGTCAGTTGCGCCACGTCCTGCGCAGCGGCGTCGCGCTCGCGGACGGGCAGACCCTCACCCCCGAGCACCTGCCGCTGCTGCGCGCGCTGCGGCCGCACCTGGCGCAGGCCGCCGAGGCCGAGGAGGCGGCCGGCGATGCGCCGGCGCTGGCGCCGGCCCAGGCGCAGGAGCGGCAGGCGCTGCTCGACCAGCTCGAGGCGCTGCGCTGGAACGTGAGCCAGGTCGCCAAGGAACTGGGCGTCAGCCGCAACACCCTGTACCGGCGCATGCACCGGCTGCACATCCCGGTGACGCCGCCGCGCGCCGCTTGAGCCGGCCTTCGCGCGGCGCCGGCCTTCGGGCCGGGGCGGCCGCTGGTAGGCTCGCGGCATGACGGCAGCCCCCCGCTTCGCCTGGGCCGTGACCGGCTCGGGCCACGAGCTGGAGGAGTCGCTCGCGCTGGCCGCACGGCTGCCGGACGTCGATCTGTTCCTCTCGGCCGCTGCCGAGGAGGTGCTGCCGATGTATGGCCGCCGGCTCGAGGCGCTGCGCCGGCGCTTCCGCGTGGTGCGCGACAAGACCGCGAGCGCGGTGCCGGTGGGCGCCCTCTATGCCGAGGCCTACCACACGCTGGTGGTCGCGCCGGCCACCAGCAACACCGTGGCCAAGTGCGCCGTCGGCATCAGCGACAGCCTGCCGACCAACCTCTACGCCCAGGCGGGCAAGCTCGGCATCCCGAGCCTGGTCTATGCCTGCGACACCGAGCCGGTGGTGGTGACGCGCGCGCCGCACGACTGGGTCACGCTGCGGCCGCGGCGCATCGAGCTGCGCAACGTCGCGCTGCTGCGCGAGTTCGAGGCCACCGAGGTGCTGGCCAGCGCCGCCGAGCTCGAGGCGGCGCTCGGCCGGCGGCTCGCGGCGCTCGGCCTGGCCTGGCTGCCGGCGCAGGCCGCGGCGGACTTCCTCGCCGAGCGTGGCCCGGCCAGCGACGCACCGGGGCCGGACGACGACGGGGCCGAGGGCCGCGTACGCCGACCCGGGGAGACCGCGGCATGACGGCCGCGGCCGGCCCCGCGCCGCCGGACGGCGCCGCCCGCCCGCCCGAGCACCTGCTCTTCCTCACCGGCCGCCTCGCCGAGCCGGCGCTGCGCCGGGTGCTCGAGGGCCTGGACAGCACCGCCGGCGACCCGGCGAGCGCCTTCACCTGGGAGGTGCGCGAGATCGGCCTGCAGGTGGCCGCGCTGATGACCACCGAGATGGTGCGGCGGCGCCTGCCCGCGCCGCTGCCGGCCGACCGCCTGGTGCTGCCGGGGCGCTGCCGCGGCGACGTGGACGCGCTGGCGGCGCACTACGGCCGCCCCGTGCTGCGCGGGCCGGAGGAGCTGAAGGACCTGCCGCAGTTCTTCCGCCGCCAGGCCCGGCCGATCCCGCTGGACACCCACGCGACGCTGATCTTCGCGGAGATCGTCGACGCACCGGCGCTGACGATCGACGCGCTGCTGGCGCGCGCCGCCGCGCTGCGCGCCGACGGCGCCGACGTGATCGACCTGGGCGCGCTGCCGGACACGCCCTTCCCGCAGCTGGAGGACGCGGTGCGCGCGCTGAAGGCCGCCGGCCACGCCGTCAGCGTCGACTCGATGAACGACGACGAGCTGCGCCGCGGCCAGCGCGCCGGCGCCGACTACCTGCTGAGCCTGCACGCGGGCAATGCCGGCATCGCCGACGAGGGCCCGGCGGTGCCCGTGCTGATCCCGCAGCGGCCCGGCGACGAGGCCTCGCTGTGGGCGCTGGTGGAGCGCTTCCAGGCCGCCGGCCGGCCCTTCCTCGCCGACCCCATCCTCGACCCGCTGCCCTTCGGCTTCCTCGCGTCGCTGCTGCGCTACCACCGGCTGCGCGAGCGCTTTCCCGCGGCGCCGATCCTGATGGGCGTGGGCAACCTCACCGAGCTGACCGAGGCCGACACCAGCGGCATCAACGCGCTGCTGTTCGGCATCGGCGCCGAGCTGGGCATCGCCGCGGTGCTGACCACCCAGGTCAGCGCGCACGCGCGGCGCGCCGTGCGCGAGGCCGACTGGGCGCGCCGCATCATGCACGCCGCCGCACGGCACCGCGTGCTGCCCAAAGGCCTGTCGGACGCGCTGATGACGGTGCACGACAAGCAGCCCTTCCCCGACAGCCCGCAGGAGATCGCCGCCCGCGCTGCCGGCGTGCGCGACCCGAACTTCCGGATCCAGGTCGCCGAGGACGGGCTGCACGTCTACAACCGCGACGGCCTGCGCCACGGCCGCGACCCCTTCGAGCTGTGGCCCCGGCTCGGCCTGGCGCACGATGCCGGCCACGCCTTCTACATGGGCGTGGAGACGGCGCGCGCGCAGATCGCCTGGCAGCTCGGCAAGCGCTACGTGCAGGACGAGCCGCTGGCCTGGGGCTGCGCCGTCGAGGCCGACACACCCGACCTCGCGGCCCACTGCGCCCCCGGCAGCACCCGCGCGCCGCGCCGGCGCGACGACCCGGCCGCCGCGGCCGCGACCCCCGATGCCTGAGCTGATCTACGAAACCGTCGTCACCACCCGCGACGCCGCGGGCCGGGTGCACATCGCGCCGATGGGCGTGCGCTACCTCGGCGACGAGGTGGTGCTGATGCCCTTCCGCCCCTCGCAGACCCTGGCCAACATCGAGGCCGGCGGCTGCGCGGTGCTGAACCTGCTGACCGAGGTGCGCGTCTTCGCCGGCTGCGTGACCGGCCGGCGCGACTGGCCGACGCTGCCGCTGGACGACGGCAGTCCCGGCGTGCCGCCCTTCCCCGGCGTGCGGCTGGCCGCCGCGCTTGGCCACGCGGCGCTGCGCCTGGTGCACCACGACCAGGGTGCCGAGCGGCCGGTGCTGCGCCTGGCGCGGGTGCACGAGGCCACCCACGCGCCCTTCGCCGGGCTGAACCGGGCCCAGGCCGCGGTCATCGAGGGGGCGGTGCTGGTCAGCCGGCTGCACCTGCTGCCGGCCGACAAGGTCGAGCGCGAGCTGGCCTACCTGCAGATCGCGATCGACAAGACCGCCGGCCCGGCCGAGCTGGAGGCCTGGGGCTGGCTGCTGCAGGCCGTCGCGGCGCACGCGGCGCGCAGCGCGGCGGGCCCGGCGGCCGGGCCCGCCGAGCCGCCCGCCAGCGGCGTGAGCTGGGGAAGGCCAGGCCGATGAGCGTGCCGGGCCGCCTCCAGGGCGAACACCTCGGTGCGCCGTACGCGGGTGGCCCGATGACCGCGCCAGGCAGGGCCGCGCTGCAGCTGCTGGTCAGCGTCCGCGACCTCGCCGAGGCGCGCGCGGTGGCCGCGGCGGGCATCGACTTCGTCGACCTGAAGGACCCGTCCGACGGCGCGCTGGGCGCCTTGCCGCTGCCGCTGCTCGGCGCCATCGTGCAGGCGCTGCGGGCCGGCGGCACGGCGCCGCGGCTCAGCGCCACCACCGGCGACCTGCCGCCGGAGGCCCGCGAGGCGGTGCGCACGCGCGCGCTGGCCACCGCGGCGGCCGGCGTGGACCTGGTCAAGGTCGGCATCGGCCCCGGCCCGGCGGCGGCCGCCTGCGCGCTGCTCGACCGGCTGGCCGTGCTGCCCGCGGCGATCGTGCCGGTGCTGATCGCCGACGCCGGCATCGACCCGGCGGTGTCGGCGCATGCGCTGGCGCTGCGCCGGCACCACGGCTGCTTCCCGGCGCTGATGCTCGACACCGCCGGCAAGGGCCGCGGCAGCCTGCTGCAGCGCCGCCCCACGGCCGAGCTGCGCGACTGGGTGGCCGCGGTGCGCGCCAGCGGCGCGCTGGCCGGCCTGGCCGGCGCGCTGCGCGCCGACGAGCTGCCGGCGCTGCGCGCCCTCGGCGCCGACTACGCCGGCTTCCGCAGCGCCGTCTGCGCCGGCGACCGGGCCGGCGCGCTCGACCCGGCGCGGCTGGCGGCGCTGCTGGCGGCGCGGTCCGCGCTCGGGACGGCCCCGGGGACCGCAACTGCAACCGCGACCGCGGCCTCGCCCTCGCCCTCGCCCGATCGCGATCCCGAAGCCGTAGCCAATCCCGCTCCCGACCCCGCCACGGCCGCCCGCGCCGCGGGTTGCGCGGCATGAGGGCCCGGCTGCCGGCGGCCCGCCTCGCCAGCGCCGCCGCGCTCGCACTGGCCGCCGCGCTCGCCGGTGCCGCCACACCCGGCCCGCCGCCGCCGGCGATCGCACGCCCGGCTGCGGCTGCGCCGGCCGCGTCGGACGCCCCGGGTGCCGCCGACCCGGCGGGCGGCACGGACGGCGCGGGCGAATCGCCAGGACGCGCGGACGCCACCGCGCCCTACGAGGTCACCGTCTGGGCACGCGGCCGCTTCGGGCCCGACGGCCTGCTGCAGCAGCTCGACTTCATCGCGCCGCAGCCGCATCCGCCGGCCTTCCTGGCGCAGCTGCGCGAGGCGCTGCAGCCGGTGCGCGTGCGCGCGCCCGACACCGGTGACGCGGCGGCGGCAGGCGGGCAGGTGGATGGCGGCCTGCGCATCCGCGTGCGCATCCTGCCGGGCCGCGCGGCCGCCTTCCAGCTGCGTTCGGTGGAGGCCCATCCGCTGCCGCTGGAGGTGGTCTGGCCGCCGCGCGCCCGCGTCGCCCGGGCGCGCGCCGGGCGCATCGGCTACCTCGTCGAGGCGCAGTGCGTCGTCGACACCGCGGGCCGCTGCGGCGAGGTGCGCCTGCAGGCCGCCGACGCCGTCCCCGAGGAACTGCGCCGCGCGGTGCGCGACGCCTTCCGCCAGTGGCGCTTCGAGCCGCTGCGCGTGGACGGCCGGCCGGTCGCCGCGCCGGCCTGGGCGCACTTCCGCGTCTCCGCGTGACGACGGCGCCACACGCCGGCCGACCCCACCCGCGGGCGGGTCCGGCTGGCGCCGGCGCCGGCCCGGGTGTAGCCTCGACGACGGACCCGCCGGCGCGGCAGGTGCGGTCCGCGGGCGCCGGCCCGCCCCCTGCCTTCGCCGCACGCTGCGCCGCCACCCGCGGCACGAGGAGCCGAGCATGACCCTGCCCCGCCGCCGCTGGCTGCGCCTGCTAGCCGCCCCGGGCGCCGCCGCGGCGCTGGCCGGCTGGACCGGACGCGTCGCCGCCCAGGCGCGTCGCCCCGCGCCGGAGGAACGCTGGGCCGAGCTGAAGCCCTCGCTGTTCGGCAGCCGCGCCGTCCTCGACGACGCCGGCGAGTGGCTGGCGCTGGAGGTGCCCGCACGCGCCGAGGACGCCGCGATCGTGCCGATCGCCGTCAAGGCGCGCCAGCCGCAGACGCCCGCGCGCTGGGTGCGCCGCCTGCACCTGGTGGTCGACAACAACCCCTCGCCGATGGGCGTGGTCGTCGCCTTCACGCCCGACAGCGGCCGGGCCGACCTGGAGACGCGCCTGCGCATCGAGGACTACAGCAGCGTGCGCGCCGTCGCCGAGCTCGACGACGGCCGCCTGGTGATGACCAGCCGCTACATCAAGGCCTCCGGCGGCTGCTCCGCACCCGCCGGCAAGGACCTGGCCGAGGCGATGGCCTCGCTCGGGCGCATGCGGCTGCGCGTCGACGGCGCGGTGGTGGCCGGCCGCCCGGCCCAGGCCCAGCTGATGGTCAGCCACCCGAACGTCTCCGGCCTCGCGATCGACCAGCTCACGCGGCTCGCGCCGAAGCCGCAGTTCGTGCGCCAGATCGCGGTGCGCTACGCCGGCCGCCCGGTGCTGCAGGCCGACGTCGACTTCAGCCTGAGCGAGAACCCCAGCCTGCGCTTCCAGTTCCTCGCGCGCGACGAAGGCGAGCTGGTCGCCGAGGTGGTCGACACCGAGGACCGCCGCTTCACGACCCGGCTGGCGGTGCGCGCCGGCCCCGGCGACGCGGGCTGACAGGCCGCGGCACGGGCGCTGCGCCGCGACGGAGCGCGCCGGGGTCGCCCGATGGCCGCTCGGCCGCTCGGCCGCCCAGCCTCGTCAGTCGGCCCGCGGCCGTCCGACGCCTGCTCATCCCCGTCGGAGCACCCGCCGCGAAGCGGCAGGTCCGGGGGCGTTCTCAGGCCCCCGGCCGGCGCCGCGCCGGCGCCGCCGTGCGCGGCCGCGGCGGCGGCGCCGCACGCGCCCGGCGCACGCCCGCATCGACCACCGCGGCTGCGCAGTCGGCGCCGCCGAGCAGGCCCTGCGCGATGCGGCCGACCTCGTCGACGCCGATCACCTCGATTGGGAAGGCGGCGGATTCGGCCCAGGCCGCGAAGCGGCGGTCGAGCACGCCGGCGGCGCCGAGCTCGGCCAGCCCGGCGCCGGCATCGACCGCACAGGCCTTGACCAGCACCAGCCGCTCGGCGTTGAGCCGGCGGGCCAGCCACAGCGCGAGGCTGTCGCTGCTGACGTCCCAGGTGGTCAGCTCGTCGGGGGCGTCGCGCAGCAGCGGCAGCGGCAGCCACAGCGCGGGCCGGCCCGCGTGCAGGCTGTCGCGGATCTCGGCCTCGTGGCGCACCAGCGGCAGGCGCGGCTCGAGCGCGTGCATCAGCTGCGCGGTCTGGGCCATCGCGAGCACCGCCATGTTGTGCGCCGCCACGTCGTCGAAGGCCCAGTGCGCCTGCGCGTCGCGCACCTGGTCGGCGAAGGGGCCGCCGCCGGGCACGATGGTGACGCGGCCGCCGCCGAGGGTGGCCAGCAGCTGCAGGCCGCCGCGCAGCCGCGGGTCGCGCAGCAGGCTGCCGCCGAGCTTGATCACCCACATGGCCACGCCCCTTCCGGCCCGGCGGCCAGCAGCGCCACCGCGACCGCCGGCGCGGCGACCATCGCCCAGCGCCGCAGCGCGGGGCCGTCGCGCGCCTCGGCGGCCGGGTCCAGCGGCAGCCGGTCGGCCAGCCGGCACCAGGGCCGGCCGACCGCCTCGGCCAGCGCCGGCACGAGGAACTCGCCGCAGCCGGCGGCCACCAGCGGGGCATCCGCCGGCAGGCCGGCCTCCTGCGCCGCCCGGGCGGCGACGCGGCGCAGCGCCTCGGCGATCGCGTCGCGCTGGCGGTCGCGCCAGACACGGGCCAGGGCGCGCCAGGTCGCCGCGTCGGCATCGGCCGCGTCGCAGCCGACCATGCGCGCCAGGCGCCGGCAGGTGGCCGCCTCGTCCTTGCCGGCGCCGTCCGCGGTCGGCTGCTGGTCGTGCGCCGGGTCCAGGCCGCCGAGCAGGCGGTGCACGTCGGCGCTGGTGGCGAACCACTCGTTCATCACGCCGGTGAGGCCGCCGCGGAAGGGCAACTGCTGGCCGAGCGCGCACAGCGGCGTGCGCACCACGCCCTGGTAGACCAGCTCGCCGCCGGCCAGGCGCGCGGCATCGCCGCGCGGCCGGGCATCGGCCAGCCGGCCGCCGCGCAGCGCGATCAGGTCGGTGGTGGTGCTGCCGATGTCGACCAGCAGCCCGTCGCCGAAGGCGGCCGCCGCCCACTGCGCGGTCGCCGCCCAGTTGGCGGAGGCCACCGGCGCCCAGTCGCGCGCCGCCTGCGCGGCATCGCACCAGCGCGCCGCGGGCGTGCCGCCGGGCGGCGGCTCGGCGCGGTGCGAGCCGGCGCTGTTCGGATCGGCGTCGTGCCCGCCAGCGCCCTTCGGACCCGCGTCGTGCAGGCCGGCGTACAGGCGCAGCCCGGGGCCGAGCGCGCCGGCCAGCTGGGCAGCCAGCCGCGCGGTGCCTTCGGCGCGGTCGGGGAAGTAGTCGACCATCTCGCCGGTCATCGTGGCGGCTTGGCGCAGCGCCGGCAGGTCGGGCCAGCGCGCGCGCGCGGCCTCGAACACCGCGGCGAGGCGGTCCTGGCCCTGCCACAACGCACAGGGCCACTGGACGATGTCGCGCACGCGGGGCGGCCCGCCCGCGGCGCCCGTGCCGACGCGGCAGGCCTTCGCGTGCGCGCCGCCGATGTCCCAGCCGATCGTGTCGCGCGGCTCAGGCACCGGCCGTCTCCCGCCGCGTGGCCAGGGCACGGGCATGGCGGCGCAGCACCTCGGCCGCGACGTTCTCGCCGGCCGCCGCCGACAGGCCGACCAGCGCGCAGGTCGGCCGCGGGTTGAGCTCGATCGCGACCGGGCCGAGCCGCGGGTGCCAGACCAGGTCCAGCCCGACCAGCCCGGCCAGGCCCGGCCAGCCATCGACCGCGCGGCGCGCGAAGGCCGCGACCGCGGCGACGCGCGGATCGCCGGCGCGGCCGAGCGCATCGACCGCGACGCCGGCGTCGGCCAGGCGCCCGTCGGCCTCCTCGACGATGCGCTGGCGGTTCACCGCCAGCACCCGCGCCGGCTCGCCGCCGCCGGCCACCAGCGCGACCGACAGCGCCTCGCCGTCGACCCAGGGCTCGAGCTGGGGCGGCGCACCGTCGGCCGCAGCGAGCTGGGCGGCCCAGGCCTCGGCCTCGCCGCGGGCGGCGAACACCCGGGCGTCGCAGGTGCCGGCGCCGTCGTCCGGCTTGACCACCCAGCGCGGCGCCGGGCCGAGCGCCGGCGCCACCGTCCACGGCGTGGCCAGCCCGGCTGCTGCGAGGCGGGCCAGCGTCGCACGCTTGCTGGACGCCTGTGCGATCGCCGCCGGCGTGCAGCCCAGCCAGGCCGCCGCGGGCAGCGCCGCGGCCCAGGCCGCGAGCTGGCCGCCGGTCTCCGGCGCGATGCCCCACACGAGCTCGTGCGCGGCCGCGGCGCGGCAGAGGAAGGCCAGGTCGGTCTCGCCGGGGTGCGGGCGGACGGCGCCGGCTGCCGCGTCGTCGAGGTCGCCCGCGCTGCCCGCCGGCGGCAGCGCGCAGGACACGCGCAGCCCCGGCAGCCGCCGCAGGTCCTCGAGCAGCGCATCGCGCATCGCGCGGCCCTGGGCCTGCAGCGCCGGGTCGGCGGCCGCCGGCGACGGCGGCCCGCCGCTCAGCGCCTCGTAGACGAGAATCCTGCGCATGAACCGCCCGCCCCCGCCGCCCTCAGCCGCGCCCGCGGCCGCCCGGCCGCGGGTGATTCCCGTGCTCGACCTGCGCGGCGGCCAGGTGGTGCGGGCGGTGCGCGGCGAGCGCGGCCGCTATGCGCCGATCCGCAGCCCGCTGGCCGAGGGCAGCGCGCCGCTGCCGCTGGCGCGTGCGCTGCTCGCGCACCCCGCCTGCCGCGGCGAGGCGCCGCCCTGCCTCTACGTGGCGGACCTCGACGCCATCGTCGACGGCCGGCCCCAGGCCGACGCGCTGCGCGCGCTGCTGCAGGCCCTGTGCGCCGAGCACCCCGGCCTGCGGCTGTGGCTGGACGCCGGCTTCGACACGCCGGCCGCGGCCGCCGCGCTGCGCACGGCCGTGACCGGCGGCCTGCCCGAGGGCCCGGCCCAGCTGCGCCCCGTCTACGGCAGCGAGACGCTGCGCGACCTGGCCGCGCTCGACGCGCTGCAGGCCGACCCCGAGGCCATCCTCTCGCTGGACAGCCGCGGCGACCGCCCGCTCGACCCCTCCGGCTGCTGGCAGCACCCGGCGCGCTGGCCCGCGACGGTGGTGGTGATGACGCTGGACCGCGTCGGTGCCCAGGCCGGCCCGGACCTCGTGGCGCTGGCGCGCATCCGCGCGCTCGCGCCCGGGCGGCGGCTGATCGGCTCCGGCGGCATCCGCGACGAGGCCGACCTCGCCGCCGGTGGCGCCGCCGGCGCGTCGGGCTGGCTGGTGGCCAGCGCGCTGCACGACGGCCGCCTCGGCGCGCCGTCGCGCTAGCGGCGCTGCCGGCGCGCGCCGCGGGCCCCGGGCATGGACGGTCGCACCGGACGACAGCGCGGCAGGGGCATGCGGCGCGCGCGGCACCGCCGCCACCACGACGCGGCGTCGGCACGTCGGGGGCAGGGATCGGCGGTCGTCGGATCGGGCAGGCGGCACGGCGGCGGGGGCAGCGGCGGAGGCGGCGGCGCGCAGGGCCCGGCGCGGCACGGCGCTGGACCCGGCGGGCCGGAGGATCTCACGAACCATGCCATGCCGGCCGGGCCGGCCCGACCCTGCGCGGCCGCGGGCCGGCGGGGGGCTGCGGGCCGCCGGGCCGGCACACAGTGTCCCGCGCGCGGCCGGCGCGCGCAGCGCAGGGCCGCACACAGTGGACGGGATGGCGCACGGCGCCCAGGCCGTCACCAGGCCCGGGACGCGGCGCAACGCGGCGCGGACGCCCGGCGCCGCGGCCCGGGCCCCGGGGTGGCACGCGGATTGCGCCCGCGGCGGCGATGCCCGTGACCGACGCTCCCGCCGCGCCGCCGCCCGAAGCGTCCGCCGCCGGCGGGCCCTGGACCTGCCCCTTCTGCGCCTTGCTGTGCCAGGCGCCGGCCGACGCCGGCGTGCCCGACGGCTGCCCGCGCGCCCGCGCGGCGCTGGCGGCCCTGGCCGCCGACCGGCCGCCCGGCTCGGACCGCCCGTCGGTGGACGGCGCGCCGGTGCCGCTGGGCACCGCGCTGTCGGTGGCCGCCGAGCGGCTCGGCCAGTGGCGCCAGCCGCTGTTCGGCGGCCTCGGCACCGACGTCGCCGGCGCGCGCGCGCTGTACCGGCTGGCCGCGCGCACCGGCGCGTGGTGCGACCACGCCGAGGGCGAGGCCCTGGCCACCGCGCTGCGCGTCGTGCAGGACGGCGGGCAGCAGGGCACCACGCTGGGCGAGCTGCGCAGCCGGGCCGACCTGGTCGTGTTCGTCGGCACCGATGCGCGGGCGCTGCCGCGGCTGCCGGCGCGCGCCGGCTTCGGCGCGGCCGGCAGCCCCTGCCGCGAGCTGGTGTTCCTCGGCGCCGAGCCGCCCGCCTGGGCCCGCGCGCTGGCCGACGCCGCCGACGCGCCGCGCGTGACCGCCCTCGCCGCCGCCGACCTGCCGGCCGCGCTGCAGCAGCTCGCCGCGCTGGTCGACGAGCGCCGCCTGCCGGCGCCGGACCCGGCGCTGGCCGCACTGGCCGAGCGGCTGCGCGACGCACGCTATGCCGTGCTGCTGTGGGAGCCGGCCGCGCTGCCGGCACACGGCGCGCTGTGCGGCGAGCGCCTGAACCGCATCGCCGCCCGGCTGAACCGCAGCACCCGCGCCGCCACCCTTGCGCTGGGCGGCCACGACGGCGGCGCCAGCGTGCAGCAGGCCTTCACCTGGCTGGGCGGGCTGCCGCTGCGCAGCCGCGTGTCGCAGCGCGACGGGCTGCGGCACGAGCCCTGGACCGGCGCCGGCGCTCGGCTGCTGGCGCGCGGCGCCGCCGACGGCCTGCTGTGGGTCTCGAGCTTCGACCCGACGCGCCTGCCGCCCGAAGACGCGCCGCCGGCGATCGTGCTCGGCCCGCCGGCGATGGGCGCCGCGCTGGCCGCGCGGCCCGCGCCGGCCGGCCGGGTGTTCGTCCCGGTGGCGACGCCCGGCGTGCACGAGCCCGGGCACCTGTTCCGCTTCGACGGCACCGTGGTGCTGCCGCTGCAGCCCCGGCCGGACCTGCGCGCCGACGCCGGGCCGGCCGGCGCCCTGCGCCCGGTCGACGTGATCGTCGGCGCGCTGGAACGCCTGCTCGCGCCGGCGGACGGGGGGCCGCGATGAGCACGCTGCGCCTGCGCGGCGGCCGCGTGATCGACCCGGTGCACCCGGGCTCGGGCGAGCTGCGCGACCTCGGCGTGCGCGACGGCCGCATCGTCGCGCTGCCGCCCGACGCGCCGGTGGACCAGGAGATCGACGCCCGCGGCTGCCTGGTGATGGCCGGCGGCATCGACCTGCACAGCCACATCGGCGGCGGCAAGGTCAACCTCGCGCGGCTGCTGCTGCCCGAGCTGCAGCGGCGCGAGGCGGAGGCCGCGCGCGGCCGGCCGGCCAACCCGCTCGAATGGCCGTCCTGCGGCGGCTGTGCGCCCGGCACGCTGGCCACCGGCTACCGCTATGCGGAGATGGGCTACACCGCCGCCTTCGAACCGGCGATGTCGGCCGGCAATGCGCGCCAGGCCCACCTCGAGATGGGCGACGTGCCCATCCTCGACCACGGCGCCTACGTGATGCTCGGCAACGACGAGCTGCTGCTGCGGCTGCTGCACGACGGCGCGCCGCCCGAGCTGCTGCGCGACGCGGTCGGCCACACCGTGGCCGCGACGCGGGCGATGGGCGTGAAGGTGGTCAACCCGGGCGGCATCTCGGCCTTCAAGTTCAACCAGCGCCGGCTCGACGTCGACGAGGCGCACGTGCACTGGGGCGTGACGCCGCGGCGCATCGTGCAGGCGCTGGCGCGCGCGGTGCACGAGCTGGGCCTGGCGCACCCGCTGCACATCCACGCCAGCAACCTCGGCGTGGCCGGCAACATCGGCTCGACGCTCGCCACCATCGATGCGCTGGAAGGCCTGCGCGGTCACCTCACGCACGTGCAGTTCCACGCCTACGGGGACGACGGACCGAAGAAGTTCTCGTCGGCCGCGCTGCGGCTGGCCGAGAAGGTGAACGCAACGCCGAACGTGTCGATCGACGTCGGCCAGGTGCTGTTCGGCCAGACCGTGACCGCCTCCGGCGACACGATGCGGCAGTTCGCGCAGTCCGGCTTCGCGCACCCGCGCAAGTCGGTCATCGCCGACCTGGAGTGCGATGCCGGCTGCGGCGTGGTGCCCTTCCGCTACCGCGAGCCGAGCTACGTCAACGCGCTGCAGTGGTCGATCGGCCTGGAGCTGTTCCTGCAGTGCCGCGACCCCTGGCGCATCGTGCTGACCACCGACCACCCGAACGGCGCCCCCTTCACCAGCTACCCGCACCTGATCCGCCTGCTGATGGACAAGGACTTCCGCGACGCCCAGCTGGCGCGGCTGCACCCCGACGTGGCCGCGCAGTCGGCGCTGCGCGACATCCGCCGCGAGCTGACGCTCGACGAGGTGGCGATCCTGACCCGCGCCGGCCCGGCCCGGCTGCTCGGCCTGGCCGACCGCGGCCACCTCGGCCCCGGCGCGGTGGCCGACGTCGCCGTCTACCGCGAGGCGGCGGACCCGGAGGCGACCTTCTCGCGGGCGGCGTGGCTGCTGAAGGACGGCCGCCCGGTGGTGCGCGACGGCCAGGTCATCGACACCCCGGCCGGCGGCGTGCATTTCGCGACGCCGGCCTACGACGAGGCCGCCGGCGAGGCGCTGCCCGAGCGCGCCGGCGGCTACCTCGCCGAGACGCTGCGGCTGCAGCCGATCGGCCACGACGAGCTCTGCGCCTGCTGCCACGGCGCGCGGCTGCTGCCGTCGGCCTGCGAAGCGAGGCCGCTGTGAGCGCGTCGCCCGCACCGGGGGAGACGGCCTGCGTGCTGAACGGCGTGGCCATCGACGACGGCTTCGCCGAGGCCTTCCCGATGAAGGCCACGCGGCTCGTGATCACCGCCCACACGCCCGACTGGGCGCGCCATGCCGCGGTGGCGGCCACCGGCTTCGCGACCTCGGTGATCGCCTGCGGCTGCGAGGCCGGGCTGGAGCGCGAGCTGGCGCCGGCCGAGACGCCGGACGGCCGCCCGGGCGTGGCCGTGCTGCTGTTCGCGATGTCGGGCAAGGAGCTGGCGAAGCAGGTGGAACGGCGCGTCGGCCAGTGCGTGCTGACCTGCCCGACCACCGCCGTCTTCGCCGGCCTGCCGCAGGCGCCGCTGCCGGGCCAGGCGGTGCCGGCCGAGGACGGCACGATGCCGGCGCCCGCGGCCGGCGACACGGTCGCGCTCGGCCGCAACCTGCGCTTCTTCGGCGACGGCTGGCAGGCCGCCAAGGTGATCGCCGGCCGGCGCTACTGGCGGGTGCCGGTGATGGACGGCGAGTTCGTCGCCGAAGAGAGCACGCCGGTGGTCAAGGGCGTGGGCGGCGGCAACCTGCTGCTGCTGGCGCGCGACACCGACGCGGCGCTGGCCGGCGCCGAGGCCGCGGTCGCGGCGATGCGCCGCGTGCCCGGCGTGATCCTGCCCTTCCCCGGCGGCGTGGTGCGCTCCGGCTCCAAGGTGGGCAGCAAGTACCCGGCGCTGCCCGCGTCGACCAACGACGCCTTCTGCCCCGCGCTGGCGCCGCTGGTGGCGCGCAGCGCGCTCGGCCCGCAGGACCGCTGCGTGCTGGAGATCGTGATCGACGGCCTCGACGAGGCGGCGGTGGCCGCGGCGATGCGCGCCGGCCTCGCGGCGATCGTCGCGCGCGGCGCCGCGGCCGGCGTGCACCGCATCGCCGCCGGCAACTACGGCGGCAAGCTCGGGCCTTTCCACTTCCACCTGCGGCGGCTGCTGCCCGAAACGGCCGCATGATGTCGGCATGAGTTCCCGCACCGTCCTGCGCCTGCGCACCCCGCCCGCCCTGCGGCTGGACGCCCGCGCGCTGCTGCCCGCCGCGCTGGCCGCGCTGGCGCCGGCCGAGATCGAGGCGCTGCCGCTGGCGCAGGGCCGCGCCTCGGTGCCGCTGGCCGAGTTCTTCGACGTGCGGCGCGAGCCGCTCGCCGACGGCGGCGCGCCGCAGCTCGTGCTGGAGGGCGACACCGCGCGCCTGGACCACGTCGGCTGGGGGCTGGCCGAGGGCCTGCTGCGCGTGACCGGCGACGTCGGCGACCACGCCGGCGGCACCATGAGCGGCGGCCGCCTGCACGTCGACGGCCGCGCCGGCGACCTGGCCGGCTGCGCGATGAGCGGCGGCTGGCTGGAGATCGGCGGCAGCTGCGGCGACTTCGCCGCGGCCGCGCTGCCCGGCGAGATGGACGGCATGCGCGGCGGCACCCTGGTCGTGCGCGGCGATGCCGGCGCCCGGCTGGCCGACCGCATGCGCCGCGGCACGGTGCTGCTGCACGGCGATGCCGGCGACTGGCTGGCCTCGCGCCTGGTGGCCGGCACCGTCGCGGTGGCCGGCCGCTGCGGCGCCCACCCCGGCTACGGCATGCGCCGCGGCTCGCTCGTCTTCGCCGGGCCGGCGCCGGCACTGCCGGCCACCTTCGTGCCCGTCGCGGCCGAGGCCGAGGTGTTCTGGCAGCTGCTGGCGCGCGAGCTGGCGCGCCACGGCGGCGCCTTCGAGACCCTGTCGGCGCGCGCCGTGCAGCGCCACGTCGGCGACCTCGCCGTGCAGGGCCAGGGCGAGATCCTCGTGCCGCAGGCCTGAGCGCCCGCGCCGCGGCTGCGCGGCCGCGGGCGGCACGGCGCGACGGCCCGGCCCTGCGCGCGCCCCGCCCCCACCCCTTCCCTTCCGACCCACCGAGACCCCGAGAGACCCCGCATGAAGACCCACCTCTTCCACGCCGGCGAAGCCACCGTGCTGGCCCGCGACGGCCAGTTCACCGACGCGATGCCCGAGATCCTGATCGGCCGCACCGACGGCCCGGTCGGCGCCGCCTTCGCCAACATGATGGCCCAGTCCAAGGGCCACACCGCGATGTTCGCGATCCGCGCCTGCAACCAGCTGGTGCGGCCGGGGACCATCATCGTGCCCAAGGTCACGCTGAAGGACATGGCCAACATCGACCTGTTCGGCGGCGTGGTGCAGTCCGCGACCGCCGACGCGGTGGTCGATTGCCTGATCGACGGCACCCTGCCGAAGGAACTCGCCAACGAGCTGTGCATCATCAGCCTGGTCTGGATCGACCCGCGCTGCGCGAAGGACCCGAACCTCGACAAGAAGGACATGTACCGCACCAACCACGAGGCGACGCGGCTGGCGATCCGGCGCGCGATGAACGACGAGCCGAGCGTCGACGAGCTGATCGCCAACCGGCACCGCATCAAGCACGACATGGACGACTGGAGCTGATGGACGCCCCGGCAGCCGACCCGGCGGTCTTCGCGCTGCTCGACGACGGCGGCCCCGCCGCCGCCGGCGAGGCGCCGCGCAGCCGGCTGTACCGGGGCTTCCTGCACGAGCACCGCTGCACCGACCCGGCCACGCTGGACGCGGTCGCCGCGGCCGCGGGCGCCGACCTCGCCGCTGGCCGCGCGCTCGTGCTGCTGGCCGACTACGAATGGGGCGCGCGGCTGATCGGCGCCGGCACCGCGGCGCTCGCGCCCGGCGACAGGAGCGCGCTGCGGCTGCTGGTGTTCGAGCGCATGGACCGGCTGGACGCCGACGGCGTGGCGCGCTGGCTGGCCGAGCGCGAGCGGGCGTGCGAACGCGAAGGCCAGGCCGGGGCCGACGACCCTGCCGGCGCCGACGCACCCGCCGCCGAGGCCGACGCGCGCGGCGGGAAGCCGGGCGCGCCTGCGCCGCCGCCCGGCCCGGCCGGCGTGCTCGAGTTGCGCCCGGCGATCACGCGCGCCCGCTTCGAGCAGGACATCGCGCGCATCCACGAGGCGATCCGCGACGGCGAGACCTACCAGGTCAACCACACCTACCGCCTGCACGGCCGGGCCTGGGGCTCGCCGTGGGCGCTGTACCGGCGCCTGCGCGCGCGCCAGGCGGTGGCCTACGGCGCACTGATCCGGCTGCCGTGCGGGCCCGGCGACGCCGTCGAGTGGGTGCTGTCGCGCTCACCGGAGCTGTTCGTGCGCCACGCCGCCGGCCGCCTCGCCGCCAAGCCGATGAAGGGCACCGCCGCGCGCGCCAGCGCGCCCGAGGGCGACAGCGAGACCGCCCGCCTGCTGCACGCCGACGTGAAGAACCGGGCCGAGAACCTGATGATCGTCGACCTGCTGCGCAACGACCTCGGCCGCATCGCCGAGCTCGGCTCGGTGCGCGTGCCCGCGCTCTTCGAGGTCGAGCCCTACGCCACGGTGTTCCAGATGACCTCCACCGTCGAGGCCCGGCTGCGGCCCGAGGTCGGCCTCGCCGGCCTGCTGCGTGCGCTCTTCCCGTGCGGCTCGATCACCGGCGCGCCCAAGCACCACACCATGGACTGGATCGCGCGGCTCGAGCAGGGCCCGCGCGGCCTCTACACCGGCGCCATCGGCTGGCTCGACGCGCCGCCGCCCGGCCACGCCTGCCCCGAGCTCTGCCTCAGCGTGGCCATCCGCACGCTGACGCTCGGGCCGGCCGGCGAGGACACCGGCTCGGCCGTCGGCACGCCCGCCGGCACGCGGCCGCTGACGCTCGGCGTCGGCGGCGGCATCGTGCTCGACAGCGTCGCCGCCGACGAGTACGAGGAGACCCGCTGGAAGGCCCGCTTCCTCACCGCGCTGGACCCCGGCCTCGCGCTGATCGAGACCCTGCGCGCCACGCCCGACGGCGCGCTGCCGCTGCGCGCGGGCCACCGCGAGCGCCTCGCGCGCAGCGCCGCCGCGCTCGGCTTCGCGCTCGACCTCGCACGCGTCGACGCGCTGCTCGACGACCGGCTCGCCCAGCTGCGCGCAGCGGCCGCCCCGGCCGACTGGCGCCTGCGCCTGCTGCTCCACGCCGACGGCCGCGTCGAGCTCCAGCACGCCCCGCTGCCCCCGCTGCCCCCCGGCCCGCTGCGCCTGCGCGTCGACGAGCGCCCGCTGCCCGCCGCGCGCCCGCTGGCCGGCCACAAGACCACCGACCGCGCCCGCTACGACGCCGGCGTGCGCGCCGCCGAAGCCGCCGGCGCCTTCGACACCCTCTTTCTCACCGCCGACGGCCGCCTCGTCGAAGGCGGCCGCAGCAGCCTCTTCCTCCGCCTCGACGGCCGCTGGTACACCCCGCCGCTCACCGACGGCGCCCTCCCCGGCGTCATGCGCGCCGAGGTCCTCGACGACCCCCGCTGGGCCGCCGCCGAGCGCACGCTCCGGCTCGACGACCTCGTTCGGGCGGAGGCGGTGATGGTGTGCAATGCCTTGCGGGGGTGCCGGGAGGCGGTGGTGGTGCGATGACCGCGGAGATGCCCAACTGCAATGGCCCGGGGAGGAAATCACCCCTCGGCGGGCCTTGGGCGCATACTCCGTGGACGCAAGCGACGGATCTGCGGACCGACTGCCCTGACCCTGTCGCCGTTGCGCATCTCCGGGAGAATCCTCGATGAATGACTGGCGCGCACGGATCGACAGCGATCCCGACGTCCTCCAGGGGAAGCCCTGCGTGCGCGGGACGCGGCTGTCGGTGGAACTGATCGTGGGCTGGCTGGCCCAGGGCTGGACGCACGACATGCTCATCGAGTCCTACCCTCAGCTGACGCGGGACGACATCCTCGCCGCCCTCGCCTTCACCGCCGAGGTGCTGCGCGAAGAAGGCTACCTGAGCCTCAAGCGGGAAGCAGCCTGATCCGAAAGGGGCCGACTTGGCCTCTGACATCGTCCTGCTGACCGACGAGAACATCCCTCGTCCCGCTGTGCTGGCCTTGCGCGCAGCCGGCAGAGATGTCGAATCGGTCAGCGAACGGATGCCGGGCGCGTCCGACCTGGCGGTGCTGCGGTATGCAGCGACGAGCCGGCGATGGCTGGTCACCTTCGACCGCGACTACGGCGAACTGGTGTTCGCCCGGCTGGCACCGTCGCCAGCCGCCATCGTCTTTCTCCGGCAAGGATCCCATCCACCGACCTGGGCCGCCGAGGCCGTCCTCGACGTCCTGGCGCAGGTGGAGTTCGCGGCCGGACACCTCGTCGTGGTCAGCGATCGATCACTGCGGCGACGCCCCTTGCCCGGCTGAGCGGGCCGCTTCGCGAAGCTTGACCTGTCGATAACGAAGGGGAGCAATGCCTCGCCCACTCGACGTCGGACGTGTTCCACTGCGTCATGGACGAATCGATGACGACCGCTGCCGAGCCGGCGTGGTGAGCCGCTAGAGTGTGCTCACAGCCGGCGTGGCCGGTGGCTCGTCTGGTGAGCCAGCCGGTCGGAAGAATCGCCATGGCGTACCGAAAGGCGACCGCCTCGGCGTCAGGAGCCAACCCGGACACACCCCATGGAAGAGATTCGTGCAGGTGACCTGAAAACGATCCTGCATTCCAAGCGAGCCAATCTGTACTACCTGGAGCACTGCCGGGTGCTCGTGAGCGGCGGTCGCGTGACCTACGTGACCGATGCAGGCAAGCAGTCGCTGTACTGGAACATCCCCATCGCGAATACGACGACCGTGCTGCTTGGTACGGGAACGTCCATCACGCAAGCTGCCGCGCGCGAGCTGGCCAAGGCGGGCGTGATGCTGGGCTTCTGCGGTGGTGGAGGGACGCCACTGTTCGCGGGAACGGAACAAGCGCTCGAAGTGATGTGGCTACCCGGCCAAAGCGAGTACCGCCCGACAGAGTACCTGCAGCACTGGGTTCGATTCTGGTTCGATGACCGGCTCCGACTCGAGGCCGCGAAGGCATTTCAATCCGCGCGCCTCGAGCGACTGCGGGAGCAGTGGACCAGCAGCCGCTCGCTGCGGGAGGCCGGCTTCTCGCCAGATGTCGGTGAGCTGGACTCAGCCTTGCGGACCGCCGCCGCGGAGCTGGTCCGCGCGCCAGACACGGTCGCCCTGTTGACCCAGGAAGCGAGGCTGACCAAGCAGCTGTTCCGTCTCGCGGGCAAGGCGGCCAATTACGGCGAGTTCACCCGTGCAAAGCGCGGCGAGGGCACGGACGCGGCCAACCAGTTCCTCGATCATGGCAACTACCTTGCCTACGGACTGGCTGCGACGGCGACCTGGGTGCTCGGGATTCCGCATGCGCTGGCCGTTCTGCATGGCAAGACGCGCCGTGGCGGTCTCGTCTTCGATGTCGCAGACCTGGTCAAGGACGCCGTGATCCTGCCACAGGCCTTCATGTCGGCTGCTGCAGGCCAGAGCGAGCAGGAATTCCGCCAGGCCTGCATCGAGTCGCTGATTCGCGGGGAAGCGCTGGACTTCATGATCGGCACACTCGAGCGAGTTGCAAAGTCCCTCGGCCTGCGCGCGGTCATCGAGTCAGGGGTCCCAAAAGCATGAACGTGGTCCTGATCTCCCAGTGCGACAAGCGCGCCCTGGCCGAGACCCGGCGGATCCTCGACCAGTTCGCGGAACGTCGCGGTGACCGGACCTGGCAGTCCGCCATCACGCGCGATGGGCTGGAGACGCTGCACCGCCTGCTGCGCAAGACCGCGCGAAAGAACACCGCGGTGATCTGCCACTGGGTGCGAGGGCTGGACCATACCGAGGTGCTTTGGATCGTCGGAGACCGTCGACGCTTCAACCCGCAAGGCGCCGTTCCTACGAAGACGACCCAGCGCGACGTGCTGCGGCAGGCGGACGAGAACGATTGGCACAGCGGCCAAGTGATCCGTCTCCTCGCGCAGCTCGCCGCATTGCTTCACGACCTCGGCAAGGCAAGTGTCGCCTTCCAGCGCCGCCTTCGCGGCGAGCTGAGTGAACGAAATCTCTATCGGCACGAGTGGGTCTCGCTGCGCCTGTTCCAGGCATTCGTCGGAGACGACGACGATGCCGGCTGGCTGCGCAGGCTGGCCGAGCGAGCGCCGGCGGATGAGCTGCCGTGGCTCGCGCCAGGTCGCTACCTGCGCGACGGGCTGGATCGCGGCATCTCGCAGGCGCCCTTCTCCGTGCTTCCGCCGCTGGCCGCTGCGGTGGCCTGGTTGGTCGTCACGCACCACCGGCTTCCGGTGGTGCCCGGAAGCGCAGCGCCCGACACGGGCCGCAGCAGATGGGGTCAGCGGGTCCGCGAGTTCAAGCCGATCTGGATCAGCGATCCCATGGTGGGCGTAACCCATGCGTGGAACGAACCCTGCCCACAAGCCGCCGAGGAAGACGTGCTCCCCTACTGGGAGCCCGCCGGACCCTTGCCGGTGACAGGCCCGAAATGGCGGGCGCAGGCTTCACGGATTGCCGCAAAACTAGAGGCCCTCCGGATGCTGCAACCGCAGGGTTGGCTTGACGATGCTTACGTCATGCACCTGGCCCGCCTGTGCCTGATGCTCGCCGATCATCACTACTCATCGCTCGACCGCTTATCACCGCTGCGGGTCGAGGGCGACGGTTCCAGCAAGCTGTATGCGAACACGGACGCACGCGGCCTGAAGCAGCCCCTGGAAGAGCACCTCCTCGGTGTCGCACATGAGGCCGGCCTGATCGCCCATGCGCTGCCCAGCTTCGCACGCGAGCTGCCCGCGATCGCGCAGCACAAGGGTTTGCGCAAGCGCAGCGGGCAGGCTCGCTTCGCCTGGCAGGACAAGGCCGTCGAAGCGGCGGCAGGGATGCGAACAGGAGCTCATGAGCGGGGCGCCTTCATCGTCAACATGGCGTCAACCGGCTGCGGCAAGACGCTTGCCAATGCCCGCATGCTCTATGCACTCGCCGATCCCGAACGCGGACTGCGCGCAACCTACGCGCTCGGCCTGCGCACCTTGACCCTGCAAACCGGCCGCAGCTACCGTGGCGACCTCCACCTCGGTGATGACGATTTGGCCGTCCTGGTCGGCGGCTCGGCGAGCCGGGAGCTGTTCGAGTTCTACGAGCAGCAGGAGGCCGCCTGCGGCTCGGCCTCGGCCCAGAAGCTGATCGAAGAAGACAGCCACGTCGTCTACGAAGGTGACGTGTCTCGACACCCGCTTCTTTCGCGGGCGCTCGCCGACCCCGATGTTCACAAGCTGCTCACGGCTCCGCTGCTCGTGTGCACGGTCGATCACATCGCTCCTGCGACCGAGGCACTGCGGGGCGGGCGCCAGATCGCACCGATGCTGCGCCTGCTCAGCGGCGACCTCATCCTGGACGAGCTCGACGACTACGACCTCGCCGATCTGCCCGCCATCACGCGGCTGGTGCAGTGGGCGGGGCTGTTGGGTTCACGGCTGGTGCTTTCGTCCGCGACGCTTCCACCGACGCTGGTGGAAGGTATGTTCATGGCCTACCGCAGTGGCCGGGTCGCCTACCAGCGCAACCGCGGGCCAGGGGGCGGTCAAGGGGCCGAATCACTCGCTGTGCCCTGCCTGTGGGTCGATGAGTTCGGCGTTTCCCATGGCGATGCCTCGGACGCCAAGACATTCCGCCTATCCCACGGCGGATTCGTCGAGCGACGTGCTCAGCGGCTCGCCAAGGCTGCCGTCATTCGACGCGCGTCGCTTCAGGCGCTGGTGCTGGACCCGCGGTCCCAACGCCAGGAGCGCCATGCCTCCTTCGCCGAGGACATCCTTGGCGCCTGTCTTCAGTTGCATCGTGACCACGCCGAAGTCGACCCCCGTTCTAGAAGGCGTGTCAGCTTCGGTTTGGTTCGAATGGCGAACGTCGACCCTTTGATCGAGGTCGCACAAGCCCTGTTCCGGCTCGGCGCGCCCGAAGGGATGCGCGTGCACCTCTGCGTCTACCACGCGCGATTCCCCCAGGTCCTTCGCTCGGCCATCGAGCACCTCCTGGACAGCGTCTTCGACCGTCGACGATCCGAAGAGGTTTACGGACGCCATGCGGTCCGGACGCTGCTCGACGGTCACTCCGAGGCCGACCACGTCTTCGTCGTCCTCGCATCGCCAGTCTGCGAGGTCGGCCGCGACTGGGACGTCGACTGGGCCGTCGTCGAACCCTCGTCGATGCGTTCGCTCATCCAACTGGCCGGTCGCGTCCAGCGACACCGCGGCAAACCCTGCAGTCTCCCGAACCTGCGGGTCTTCGACACCAACCTTCGGCACTTCGCCAACGGCAACAGGAAGGCACCGGTCTACATCCGGCCTGGCTTCGAGACCTTGAACAGCCAGGGCCGATGGGCCTTGCGGCTGGAGACGCCGTGGCTGCACGATCTGCTGCAGCCGGCGACCTTGCTGGCCATCCACGCCGTACCACGTATCAGGCCTCTGCCCCGGGCGGACTGGAACCCGACCCGCCGCTGGATCGACCTGGAGCACGAGCGGGTGCTGCGAACGATGCTGCCACGCAACCAGGCACTGCCCACGGAGGCCGAAGAGCTGAACGCCAGCGCCTGTTGGCAGGCGCGCCGCGCGCACCTCAGCGGCGTGCTTCCCCAGCAGCAGCCTTTCCGCGAAGACACATTGGCCTCCGAGACGCTGGTGTTTCTGCCAGACGAGGAAGGCGAGGCGCTGTCGCTGCATCGCTTGGAGCTGCAGCGCCAGCCCGGCAAGCGCCTCAGCCTCTACACGCCGTCTGACGATGGTCGATGCCATCCCGTCCAGCTCGCCGTGGGGCCGCGCATTGGCCCCTGGGTGGATTTCGACCTGCTCGGGTTGCTCGCCGAGCAGGCCGAGCACTTCGATCTGCCTCTACGGCGCTGCGCCGAGCGGATGGCCACGGTTCGGGTGCGCCGTAGCGACCAGGGCTGGCGATGGCACCCCTGGCTCGGTTTCGGGACGATGGCATGAACTGAGGAGGCGTCGAGGTGCCTCAAGTCGAGAAGGAGGATCTATGGAACTGCCCAACGCACTCAGCCCGCGCTCAGGCGCCTTTCGCGCGGCAATCGTCGCGTTCGTCGATGCAAGGCGAGAGGCCAAGCTGAAGAGGGACGAAAAAGCGGGTACCGCGGCCTCGCGGTACGACCCTGACGTGTGGCTGGCCGACGCAGCACGCCGAGCACCGCAGCTCCAGGCCGCGACTCATGTGGCAAAAGCCACGCACCCGGACGCCCGCGGCAGCAACCTGCACGTGGCGCCCGACAAGCTTCCCCAGCACGCCGAGATTGGCTCCCATTCTCTGGGGCACGCATTCGCCGAGGACGTCGTCGGTGCCGGAGCACTCGGTGTCTTCAAGTTCCTACAGCTGGAAGTGGAAGGGCGGCGCCTGCTGGACTGGATGCTGCTCGGAGACGAGGACCTGCAGCATGCGCTGCACCCGGATCCCGCCGTCGCTCGCGCATGGATGGCGGCCTTCTGTGCCCTGGTGCGTGAAGCTGGCCCGCCGCGCTCGCACGGGCTCGCGAAACAGGTGTACTGGCTCGTGGGCGACGATCCCAGCAACGATGACGACTTCCACCTGCTGCAACCGATGTTCTCGAGCAGCCTCGCCCAGGCGCTGCATGCGAGCGTCCAGGAGATCTTTGGCGATGACGCGAAGGCAGCTCGACAGGCCAAACGGGACCGCGCGCCTCACGAGGGCACGTTCTTCGAGTACCGGGCGCTCGCCATGCGCAAGCTGGGCGGATCCAAGCCGCAGAACATCTCTCAGCTCAACAGTGAGCGCGGAGGGAACAATCTCCTGCTGGCCTCGCTGCCGCCACTCTGGCGCGAATTGGCAGGCCTGAGCATGTTCGGCCAGCGGTCTGCGATCGAGTGCTTGCCCCGGCTGGCCGAGGTACGCACGCTCCTGGGCCGGCTGGTCACGTGCCTGCGAGACGCCGCCGGCAAGACGATGGAGACGAGGATCGAGCGCGAACGCATCGAACGCGCGCTGGGCTGGCAGTTACCCGTTTTCTTCGAGATGGTTCAGGCGCGACACGAAGCGGGCTGGACGCGTTCACCGCTGTGCGAGTTGCCCCTGTGCGAGCAGCTCTGGCTGGATCCGGAGCGCACGGAGCTTCCGCCACGCGAGGACTCCCTGGAAGAGGACCTCGCTTTCAACGAGGCCTTCGCGTCCGGTCACTGGGCAGACGAGGTGGCCGAGCGGTTCAGCCGCTGGCTCAACGGCAGCTTGCGCGACCATGGCATCACCGCGGTTGGGGACGTCGAGTTCCGCCATTGGGCCCGCCAGGCGCTGGTGGATGTGGCATGGCCGATGTCGATGCAGCGCCGAGCGAGCGGAAAGGCGACGGCATGAGCACGTGCCCCACTTTCGATCACCTGGTGGTCCTGCCCCGGCTGCGCATTCAGAACGCAAACGCGATCTCCAGCCCGTCGATCCACGGCTTCCCGTCGATGACGGCCTTCCTCGGATTGTCCTGGGCGCTGCAGCGCAAGGCTCGTCAGGCAGGCCTGGATGCGTCCTTCGTGGCTGTCGGGGTGGTCTGCCATGACTACCAGGAACAGGTGTATCGCGAAGGAAGGCTGCGGTTCTGCCTGACCCGCAATCCGCTCGACAAGGACGGAGGCACTGCGGCGATCGTCGAAGAGGGGCGCATCCACCTGTGCATCAGCCTCGTCTTCGCGGTGCGCAGCCCCCGGTGGCTCGCAGCGCCCGACCGCAGCAGCGCCGAAGCGGACCTGAAGCTGCTGGCCGACATGCTGGCGGGCATGCGCGTCGCTGGCGGCAGCTGCCTCCCGTCCGACGGGGAAGGCCGACGCCACCGGCCCGTGGTGCTTTCCTGGACGGGGACCTCTGACGACCGCGCGGACGGCTTCCGGAGAGTCAGGCAACTCCTCCTCCCCGGCTTTGCGCTGGTACTGCGTGATGAGCTCGTGGACGCCCGGCTGGCCGAACTCCGGACCACTCGGCCCGACAGCAGCCGGCTGGACGCATGGCTGTCGATGTCGCGCGTGAACTGGCGCTGGCGTCCTCCCGCCGCAGGGCAGGAAGCCGCTGAACCTGGCAGCTGGCAGCACGACCGCAAAAGCCTGGGCTGGGTGGTCCCGATCCCGGTGGGGTACGGGGCGCTCGGGGAGGTGCACGCCCCAGGCGCCGTGGCCAAAGCGCGCGATGCGACCACCCCCTTCCGCTTCGTCGAGACGGTCTACTCGATCGGCCAGTGGCTGGCACCTCACCAACTGGACAGCGCGGAGCAACTCCTCTGGTACTCGGACCACGACCGCACGACGGGGCTGTATCGATGTCGCAACGACTTCGGCTCCAACGCCTCACCCCAGGCCATCGCCTGGGGAGACGACGATTGATTCACCACGGAAGGAAGACACCATGGCTGACGACAAGCTGAAAACCGCCACCGTCCTCGCGTTCGAACGCAAGCTCGATCCGTCGGATGCCCTGTTCTGCTCGGGCCGTTGGGACCAGCGCGACGACCCTGCCGCTTGGCGGCCGGTGCGCATTCGGGAGAAATCGGTTCGCGGCACGATCTCCAACCGACTCAAGACCAAGGACCAGGATCACGCCAAGCTCGATGCACTGATCGAGAACCCCAATCTGCAGACCGTCGACGTCGCCGCACTGCCTGGCGATGCGGATACCCTGAGGGTGCAGTTCACGCTCCGCGTGCTCCCCGGAGTCGGTGAGCCGTCTGCCTGCAATGACGCCGCCTACCGCGCCAAGCTGATGCAGACGGTGCGTGGCTACGTACAGCAGCAGGGCCTCGGCGAGCTGGCGCGGCGCTATGCCGGCAACCTCGCGAATGGACGCTTCCTGTGGCGCAATCGCGTCGGCGCAGAAGATGTGGAAGTCCGCGTGGCCCATCGACGGGAGGGGCAGTCGGTGAGCGAATGGCGCTTCCAGGCACTCGAACGCCCGCTGAGCGCCATGGCATCGGCAAACGATGGCGAACTGGCGCCGCTGGGCACATTGATCGAGAGTGGCCTCTCCGGGGAAGGCCATGTGCTGCTGCAGGTCACGGCTTACGTGCGCCTGGGCGAGGGCCAGGAGGTGTTCCCATCCCAGGAGTTGATCCTGGAGCGGGCCCGCGGAACGAAGAGCAAGACGCTGTACGCCGTCGGGCCGGAAGATGATGAAGTTGCCGCCATCCACTCCCAGAAGATCGGCAATGCGCTGCGCACGATCGACACCTGGTATGCAGGGGCCGATAACAACGGCCCGATCTCCGTGGAGCCCTATGGCTCGGTGACGACCCAGGGCAAAGCCTTCCGCCAGCCGAAGGAGAAACAGGACTTCTACAACCTGCTCGATAGCTGGGTGCTGAAGGACAAGGTTCCACCGCTCGACCAACAGCACTTCGTCGTCGCGACAGTCATCCGCGGCGGCGTGTTCGGTGAAACCAGCTGACGCCATGGACGCCTACACCGAGCTGCGCCTGCGGCCTCAGCCCGAGATGTCCGTCCACCACCTGATGAGTGCGGTTTTCGGCAGGCTGCATCTCGCGCTGGTCCGGTCGGAAAGGCAGGACATCGGCGTGAGCTTCCCTGAGCACGGCGACCGTCCGCCCGGCCTGGGCGCCATCATGCGGCTGCACGGACGGCGGGAGGCGCTGGACTCCCTGGAGGCAACGGGATGGACGAAGTTCGTGCGCGACTACGCGCAGACACGACCGGTGGCCGATGTGCCTGAAGGTTGTATGCACCGCGTCGTCAGCCGCGTCCAGGCCAAGAGCGGCGTTGACCGCTTGCGCCGACGCGCGATGCGACGGCACGACATCGACGCTACTGAAGCCGCCCGCCGGATCCCCGTCGAGGCCGCCGAGCAACTCGCCCTTCCCTTCATGATCCTCGGGAGCCGTTCGACTGGTCAGCCGTCGTTCCCGCTGTTCATTCGGCACGGCCCCTTGCTGTCCGATTCCCGCTCCGGCACGTTCAGTACCTACGGACTGAGCGCCGAGGCCACGATCCCCTGGTTCTGACCCTTTTTCGATTCGCCTCGAGAGATCGAATCAAATCAAGGACTTGGCGGCCGGCCCACCGGAAGGGGGTCGGCCGTCGCTCTTTCAGGAAGGCATGACACTGACCAGGCGCCTGCACGGCCAGTCCACTGCCGCGTAGGCAGCTCAGGAAAGGTCGCCGACCACCGCGCCGGGCACCGTAACGTCCACTGCCGCGTAGGCAGCTCAGGAAACAAGGGAGGCAGCAACCCGACCGCTCCGGAGGTCCACTGCCGCGTAGGCAGCTCAGGAAGCTCCGACGCCGAACTGCGCGCCGCCGCAGCGGTCCACTGCCGCGTAGGCAGCTCAGGAAGATCCAGACCGAGACGCGGTTCATCTGGCGGGGTCCACTGCCGCGTAGGCAGCTCAGGAATGCAGGACCAGGAGCATGAGGGTGTGCTGCATGTCCACTGCCGCGTAGGCAGCTCAGGAATTCGTGCAGGCCGTCGTCGACCAGCTCGGCGCGTCCACTGCCGCGTAGGCAGCTCAGGAAACGAGAGCGCGACGACGCTGACCCTGTCGGTCGTCCACTGCCGCGTAGGCAGCTCAGGAATTGACGTGCCAGTTGATCAGCGCCTGCAAAGCGTCCACCGCCGCGTAGGCAGCTCAGGAAATGGTGAACTCGCCGCGCCCGCCCGGGGGCCCGTCCACTGCCGCGTAGGCAGCTCAGGAAGACCGGATCACGGGCCAAGGCCCGAACGGAGGGTCCACTGCCGCGTAGGCAGCTCAGGAATGCAGCCCGTGACGCAGGCCAGCGGCCGGCGCGTCCACTGCCGCGTAGGCAGCTCAGGAATCATGCATGACGATTTCCTTCCAGTCGCTGGCGTCCACTGCCGCGTAGGCAGCTCAGGAATCGTCGACGGGCCGTCGCTGTACGCCCTGAACGTCCACTGCCGCGTAGGCAGCTCAGGAATCGCGGCTGATGCTGAGCGCAAAGCGCTGATCGTCTACTGCCGCGTAGGCAGCTCAGGAAACGAAGGCGCAGGTTGGCCTCGGCAACGTCGAGTCCACTGCCGCGTAGGCAGCTCAGGAATAGTTGAACTTGCTTTCCGCCCCAGTAGATGCGTCCACTGCCGCGTAGGCAGCTCAGGAAGCACCGGCTGCTACATCATTTGCGTAGACAGGGTCCACTGCCGCGTAGGCAGCTCAGGAATGCTGTTTGGAGTCGCCGAGGGGCTCAGTGCTGTCCACTGCCGCGTAGGCAGCTCAGGAATGGTGCCCGTCGACGCGCATCAGCTCGGGCGCGTCCACTGCCGCGTAGGCAGCTCAGGAATACGCCGCCTCGCAGGCCGAGTGCGCCGCGATGTCCACTGCCGCGTAGGCAGCTCAGGAATCAGCGGCTGGGAGGTGCTGTTCGCGGTGCTCGTCCACTGCCGCGTAGGCAGCTCAGGAAAGATCCTTGGGCCAGCCTACGGCCAGCTCGGCGTCCACTGCCGCGTAGGCAGCTCAGGAAATCGTCATGGAGACCGACATCGGCACCGGCTCGTCCACTGCCGCGTAGGCAGCTCAGGAATCAACCTTCCGGGAGGAACCTCATGGAGAAGGGTCCACTGCCGCGTAGGCAGCTCAGGAAGTCGAGGAGATGCTGAGCCGCAACCGCATCGCGTCCACTGCCGCGTAGGCAGCTCAGGAATATACGAGCGAACGTGTGCACGCCCCTGCGGAGTCCACTGCCGCGTAGGCAGCTCAGGAATCGACGATGGGGATCTCGCCGCACTCGACCCAGTCCACTGCCGCGTAGGCAGCTCAGGAATGGCCTACAACATCGGCCCCGGCCGCGACGGCGTCCACTGCCGCGTAGGCAGCTCAGGAAGATGAGGTAGCGAGGGCGTTCCAGGCCAAAGCGTCCACTGCCGCGTAGGCAGCTCAGGAAATTCCAGCGCCATCTACCGCGCTAGAGTCATCGTCCACTGCCGCGTAGGCAGCTCAGGAATTCTGATGGGCGCAGTGCTGGAGTCAGGCCGCGTCCACTGCCGCGTAGGCAGCTCAGGAAGCTCACCGCGGCCCTGATGCCGGCCGCGACTGGTCCACTGCCGCGTAGGCAGCTCAGGAAAGCAGCGCAGGAGGTAGCCGGCGGCTAGGCCGGTCCACTGCCGCGTAGGCAGCTCAGGAATGATGGTCCGCCTGATGCGGCAGGCACAGTGCGTCCACTGCCGCGTAGGCAGCTCAGGAAGTCGTGGCGATGTCCCACTTCACGACCTCGGCGTCCACTGCCGCGTAGGCAGCTCAGGAATGTCCACGCTCGGCGACGAGCCCCAAGCCCTTGTCCACTGCCGCGTAGGCAGCTCAGGAATTGCTGAAAGGCTCGACGCTGTTCAGTACGCCGTCCACTGCCGCGTAGGCAGCTCAGGAAACCTCCGGGAACCCGTCGTGCGTCCGGCCGTCGTCCACTGCCGCGTAGGCAGCTCAGGAATCAATCAGGGGGCACCGAACGCGGAGCGGTTAGTCCACTGCCGCGTAGGCAGCTCAGGAACGCCCCTACGAGATCCTGCTGCGCTTCCATCCGTGCACTGCCGCGTAGGCAGCTCAGGAAAAACCGAGCGTTCTTCGACTCTGATCGAACGAGTCCACTGCCGCGTAGGCAGCTCAGGAAACCGTAGAGGTCCTGAGACGCGCCTGCGCCATGTCCACTGCCGCGTAGGCAGCTCAGGAAAGCCTATCGGGCATCTCCGGCCACCTTCGGTCGTCCACTGCCGCGTAGGCAGCTCAGGAAGGCTCGATGAGGTCGATCTTGTCCCGCAGGGCGTCC
>NZ_BBYR01000057.1 GCF_001293525.1 Pseudideonella sakaiensis
CGCAAGACCGCGCAGGCGGCGCCGGCCGTGGCGGACTTCCGCGCCAACGGCTGGTACTGGAACCCGGCCGAGAGCGGCACGGGCTTCATGTTCGAGGCGCAGGGCACGCGGGGCTTCGTGGCCTTCTTCATGTACGAGGAAGGCACGGGCAAGCCGCTGTGGTACGCGAGCGAGGGCGGGGCGGGCAGCTTCGTGGCGCGCGAGGACGGCAGCTTCGAGTATTCGGGGGAGCTGCGCTACTACACGAACGGGCAGCCGGCGTGGTCGGGGGCCTACGTGTCGCCGAGCTCGACGCTGGTGGGGCCGGTGACGATGCGCTTCGTCGGCAACGACGTGACGGTGGCGTTCCCGGGCGGGCGCACGCAGCGCGCGACGCGCTTCGACTTCAACGGGCTGGGCGGTGTGCCGAAGGCGAACCAGCCGGAGACGGGCTGGTACTGGAACCCGGCGGAGGGGGGCCGGGGCTGGGCGGTGGAGGTGCAGAACGACCGGGTGTTCATGGCGATGTTCCACTACAACCCGGACGGCACGCCGACCTGGAACGTGCTGGAAGGGGACATGGCCGGGGGCACGGTGCGCGACACCTTCGCGCTGTACGGCGGCGGGCAGACGCTGACGTCGACCTACCGGCCGGGCTACAGCGGCACGCGCTACGAGGCGGGGACGTACGCGATGAGCTTCCGCAACCCCTG
>NZ_BBYR01000058.1 GCF_001293525.1 Pseudideonella sakaiensis
CCCGCCGCTACCTCGTCGGCGGCGCCGTCCGCGACGCGCTGCTGGGCCGCGCCTGCGGCGACCGCGACTGGGTCGTCGTCGGGGCCAGCGTGCAACAGATGCTCGACGCCGGCTTCCAGCCGGTCGGCCGCGACTTTCCCGTCTTCCTCGACCCCGAGACCCACGAGGAGGTGGCGCTCGCGCGCACCGAGCGCAAGACGGCGCCCGGCTACCGCGGCTTCGTCGTGCACGCGGCGCCGGCCGTGACGCTGGAGGAGGACCTGCAGCGCCGCGACCTGACGATCAATGCGATCGCCCAGGACGCGGACGGCCGCCTGATCGACCCCTGGGGGGGACGGGCGGACCTGGCCGCGCGCTGCCTGCGCCACGTGTCGCCGGCCTTCGCCGAGGACCCGGTGCGCATCCTGCGGCTGGCGCGCTTCGCCGCGCGGCTGCCGGACTTCACGGTCGCCCCGCAGACCCTGGACCTGATGCGCGCCATGGTGGCGGCCGGCGAAGTGGACGCGCTGGTGCCCGAGCGGGTGTGGCAGGAGCTGTCGCGCGGCCTGATGGAGACACGCCCCTCGCGCCTGCTCGAGGTGCTGCGGGCCTGCGGCGCGCTCGCGCGGCTGCTGCCCGAGGTCGACCGCCTGTGGGGCGTACCGCAGCGCGCCGAGCACCACCCCGAGGTCGACACCGGCGTGCACCTCGGCCTCGTGCTGGACATGGCGGCGCGCCTGCAGGCCCCGCTGGCCGTGCGCTACGCCGCGCTGGTTCACGACCTGGGCAAGGGCACGACGCCGGCCGGGCTGCTGCCACGCCACCACGGCCACGAGGCGCGCAGCGTCGCGCTGGCGCGCGCGCTCGGCGAGCGGCTGAAGGTGCCCAACGACTGCCGGGCACTGGCCGAGGTGGTGGCGCGCGAGCACGGCCACATCCACCGCAGCGGCTCGCTCGGCCCGGCCGCACTGCTGCGCCTGCTGGAGCGCTGCGACGCGCTGCGCCGCCCGGAACGCTTCGAGGAGGTGCTCTGGGCCTGCGAGTGCGATGCGCGGGGCCGCACGGGGCACGCGGAGGCCGTCTATGCGCCGCGCCCGCGGCTGCGCCGGGTGCTGGCCCTGGCCGGCGCCGTCGATGGGGCGGCGGTGGCCGCCGCGGCCGCGGCGCGCGGCCTGCGCGGGCCGGCGATCGGGGAGGCGCTGCACCGGGCGCGTGCCGAGGCGATCGCGGCCGGGCTGGGCGAGGACACGGGCCAGGACGCCGGCGGGGATGCGGGCCAGCCCGGCGAGCCCGCAGGCGACCGGCCCGCCTAGAAGAAGTGCCCGATCGCCATGCCGATGAAGCTGATCAGCACGGCGCTGGTGAAGGGCACGAAGAACTCGCGGCCGAACAGGCGGAAGCGGAAATCCCCCGGCAGGCGGCCGAGGCCGAGCTTCTCCAGCCAGCGCTGCAGGCCGCTGAAGATCAGCAGCGCCAGGAAGACGACGATCAGCCAGCGGATCACAGCCGGTGGCTCCGGTCGCCGTCGCGGAAGCCGAGTGCCGCCAGGCCGAAGTCCTCCGGCAGGCCGCGCGCCAGGCCGATCACCTTGAACAGTTCGCCCATCTCGTGGTCGCTGACGAGCCGGGTCGCGTCGGCGCGCACCGTCAGCGGCGCCGCCTCGAGCAGGGCCTGCAGGCCGCAGTTGAAGAGGAAGCGCGCCTGCGAGGTGTAGCCCAGCACCTCGGCGCCGGCCTCCTGCGCCGCCACCGCCACCGCGGTGAAGTCGACGTGCGCGGTGATGTCCTTGTCGCCCGGGTCTTCGAGCGGCCGGTCGTCGCTGCGGTGGCCGCGGTGGCACATCAGCGTGCCGGCGCTGCGCTGCGGGTGGTAGAGCTCGGCCTCGGGAAAGCCGTAGTCGACGAAGAAGGCGGCGCCGCGGCCGATGCGCTCGCAGACGCTGCGCACGAAGGCCGGCGCCTGCTGCGGCAGCTCCAGCGTGGTGCCGGGCAGCCAGCCCGGGTCGAGCGGCGGGCGCAGCGCGGTCGGCCGGTCCGCGAACGCGAAGCCGCCGCCCGGCGCGAGGGCCACGCCGCGCTCGCACCAGCCGGCCTCGCCGAGGTGGAGCAGCTTCACCGGCATCGCGTCCAGCACCTCGTTGCCGACGATCACGCCGTCGAAGCGCTCCGGCAGCTGGTCCAGCCACTGCACGCGCGCCCCAAAGCGCGCCAGCCGCGCCTGCTGACGGGCGCGCAGCGCGCCGGACAGGTCGACGATGCGGTAGCCCACCGGCGGCAGGCCGAGCCCATCCAGCTCGGCGAGCAGGCCTTCGGCCAGCGCGCCGGAGCCGGCGCCGAACTCCCAGACGGTGTCGGCGCCCGCGGCGGCCAGCGCCTGCGCGACCTGGCGCGCCAGCGCGCGCGCGAACAGCGGCGACAGCTCCGGCGCGGTGACGAAATCGCTGCCCGAGCCGGCCAGGCGGCCGAACTGCCGGTCGCCACGCGCGTAGTAGCCGGCCCCAGGGGCGTACAGCGCCAGTGCCATGAAGTCGTCGAAGGGCAGCCAGCCGCCCGCATCGGCAACCGCGCGCGCGATGCGCGGCGCGAGCCCCTCGGGCGGCGCGGCGCACCCCCCCGCCGATACACTGCCGGCCTCGTCTGCTTGCATCACCGGATTGTAGGAAGCATGTCCGACCGCCCCGTCGCCCTGGTCACCGGCGCCGCCCGCCGCATCGGCCGGGCCATCGCGCTGCGCCTCGCGCGCGCGGGCCACGACCTGGCCGTGCACCACCGCGGCGGCGCCGACGAGGCCGCCGACACCGTCGCCGAGGCGCGCGCGCTGGGCGTGCAGGCCGAGGCCTTCGCAGCCGACCTGGCCGACGAGGCCGCCTGCCGTGCGCTGGTGCCGGCGGTGCTGGCCCGCTTCGGCCGGCTCGATGCGGTGGTCAACAATGCCTCCGCCTTCGACCACGACGACCTCGACAGCTTCGGTCACGCGGCGATGGAGCGCCACTGGCGCAGCAACACCGCGCCGGCCGTGCTGCTGACCCAGGCGCTGCATGCGCACCTGCGTGAGCGGCCCCCCGTGGCCGACGCGGCGCCGGCCTGCGTCGTCAACCTGCTCGACCAGAAACTGTGGAACCCCAACCCCGACCACTTCTCGTACACGCTGTCGAAGGCCGCGCTGCAGGCCGCGACGACGATGCTGGCCCAGGCCTGCGCGCCGCGGCTGCGCGTGTGCGGGGTCGCGCCGGGCGTGACGCTGCCCTCGGGGCCGATGGACGACGCGCACTTCGCGGTGGCGCACCAGGCCACGCCGCTCGGCCGCTCGTCGACGCCCGAGGACATCGCGGCCGCGGTGGCCTACCTCGTGGCGGCACCGGCCGTCACCGGCACCACGCTGCTGGTGGACGGCGGCCAGCACCTGCTGCCCCAGGCGCGCGACGTGTACTTCCTCACCGCGGCCGCGCCGGCCGTGGCGGCCGGCTGAAGCAGCTGTGAACGAACCCGCGCCGCGCCCGGAGCCTTCGATGACCCTGCTCGCCCTGCCGGTGCTGGCCGGCTGCCGCCGCCTCTTCCTGCGCGACCATGCGGTGGACGTGCGCATCGGCGTCCACGACTTCGAGAAGACGGCCGCGCAGCGCGTGCTGTTCAACGTCGACCTCTACGTGCCGCTGGCGCTGTCCACGCCGACCGCCGACCGGCTCGACGAGGTGGTCGACTACGACTTCATCCGCCGCGAGATCCAGGCCCACGTCGCACGCGGCCACGTGGAGCTGCAGGAAACGCTGTGCGATGCGCTGCTGCAGCGCATGCTCGCGCATCCGCGCGTCAAGGCCGCCCGCGTCTCCACCGAGAAGCCCGACGTCTACCCCGACTGCGCGGGCGTCGGCTGTGAGGTCTTCGGCCTCAAGGACCTGCCATGAACACCGTCAGCGACGCCTTCCTCGCCGCCACCGGGCCCGCGGCCGAGGCCGCCACGCCCGCCCCCGCGCCGGCCGCCGGGGGCCGCCACTCGCCCGAGGCGCGCGCCGCCTACGAGGCCAACAAGCTGTCGAAGCGCCTGCACCGCCAGGTCGGCCAGGCGATCACCGACTTCCGGATGATCGAGGACGGCGACAAGGTGATGGTCTGCGTGTCCGGCGGCAAGGACAGCTATGCGCTGCTGGACATCCTGATCAACCTGCGGCGCCGCGCGCCCGTGCGCTTCGACCTGGTCGCGGTCAACCTGGACCAGAAGCAGCCCGGCTTCCCCGCCGAGGTGCTGCCCGCCTACCTCGGCGGCCTCGGCGTTCCCTTCCACATCGAGAACCAGGACACCTACTCGATCGTCAAGCGCCTCGTGCCCGAGGGGCAGACGATGTGCAGCCTGTGCTCGCGGCTGCGCCGCGGCATCCTCTACCGCGTCGCCAGCGAGCTGGGCGCGACCAAGATCGCGCTCGGCCACCACCGCGACGACATGGTGCAGACCCTCTTCATGAACATGTTCTTCGGCGGCCGCATGAAGGGCATGCCGCCGAAGCTGGTCAGCGACGACGGCCGGCACGTCGTCATCCGCCCGCTGGCCTACGTGGCCGAGACCGACCTGGAGCGCTGGGCCGCCCACCGCGCCTTCCCGATCATTCCCTGCACGCTCTGCGGCAACCAGGAGAACCTGCAGCGTGTGCAGATGAAACAGATGCTGCGCGACTGGGAAGCCCGCTGGCCGGGGCGCATCGACAACCTGTTCAATGCGATGGGCCGCGTCGTGCCCTCGCACCTGATGGACCGGAACCTCTACCCCTTCGAGACCCTCCAAGCGACGGGCGTGGCCGATCCGGACGGCGACCACGCCTTCGACGAGGAACGCATCGCAGCGCCCGGCGCCCCGGCCGACGCCGGCTGTGGTGCCGGCGCGGCGCCGTCTGCGGGCGCCCCCGCACCCGTGGCGGTGCACCGCCCGCCCCCCCGCGCCTGAGGCCCCGCCGCCCCCTGACCGTCCGAGCCCCGGGAGGCCCGATGTCCACCCTCTTCAGATGGCCCGCGCTGCTGCTCTCGGCCGCGTTGCTCGGCGGCTGCGCCAGCATGACCCAGCTCGGCAGCGAGGTCTCCAGCTACGGCAGCTGGCCGGCCGAGCGGCGCCCGGCCGCCTTCGTCTTCGACCGCCTGCCGTCCCAGCAGCGCGAGCCCTCCGGGCAGGACCTGCTCGAGGCCGCAGCGCTGCCGGCCCTGCAGGCCGCGGGCTTCACCCCCGCCACCGACCCCGCCACCGCCACCTACACCGTCCAGCTCGGCGCCCGCGTCACCGAGGACCCTCGCAGCCTCGACCCCTGGTTCGGCCCGCGCGGGTGGTATGGCCCGCCCCGCCCCCGCCTCTACGGCTGGTACGGCTGGCCCGGCTGGGGCCGCTTCGGCCCGGGCTTCTACGGCCCGGCCACCCCCGTCTACGACCGCGAGGTCGTCGTGCTGATCCGTGACCGCCGCAGCGGCGAGATCGTCTACGAGACCCGTGCCAGCAACAGCGGCATGATCTCGTCGATCCAGGGGCTGCTGCCCGCGATGTTCGCGGCGGCCCTGAAGGACTTCCCCGCGGTGGAGAAGACCCCCCGTCGGGTGGTGGTGCCGATCGGCAGCTGAACTGCCATCTGGCGTAAACTCTTGGCCACACGGCAAGGGTTTAGCATGAGCGCTCGCACCTCCGACGCGACGTCCGCACCGAAGACACGGCGTGGCTCCGCCGGCTCGTCGGTCCCCGTCCGCACGCGAGCCCCCGCGTCCACCGCGCAGCGCCCCGGGACACCGCTCGTCGCCGCCGAGGAGGCCGCGGGGATCGCGGCGCTTGCCTCGGGACGGCGTAACGCCCCCGCCAGCGCCTTCGCGGCCGTCGGCGGCCCGGGCGTCCAGGCCCACGATGCCGTGATGCAGGGCGTTCCCGGCCGGGCGCTGACCCGGCTCTGGGAGGACACCAAGGGCCGCCTGCCTGTCGAGGCCGTCTTCCGGGTGATCGGCGTGAGCCCCCGCACCGCCCACCGCATCAAGGCCGAACCGGACAAACCGCTGGATGCGCGCACGACCGACGGGATCTACCGGCTCGAATCCGTGCGGGCGCTCGCCGAAGACGTGCTCGGCAGCTCAGAGGCCGCGGATGAGTGGCTGGCGTCCGAGGCGATCGGCCTGGAGTTCCGCAGGCCGATCGACCTGCTGAGCAGTTCGCCCGGCGCCGAAGCCGTCAAGACCCTGCTGCAGCGCATGAAGCACGGGGTCTACGCGTGATCCCGCTGCCGGTGGCCCTGGGGGGCACCGGCCAGCTCGTCGCCTGGACCCTGCAGGACGCGCGCCACGCCGCCACCTGGGACGCCGGCATCGGCGCCGCCACCTATGGCGGCCGCTGGAATTCCATCGGCCGCCACGTGCTCTACGCCGCGATGGACCCGGCCACCGCCATCCTCGAGGTCGCGGTGCACAAGGGCTTCAAGGCGCTCAACACCGTGGCCCACACCCTGCACGGCTTCACGATCACCGACCCGGCCGCGGTGCACGTGCTGCACCCGGAGGACCTGCCCAACCCCCACTGGCTGCATCCGATCCCGCCCCATGCCGACCAGCAGGCCTTCGGCGACGCGCTCGTCGACACCCATCCCTTCGTGCTGCTGCCCAGCGCGGTCAGCGCGCACTCGTGGAACCTGCTGGTCAATGTCGCGACGGCACGGCCGCTGATGGCGCAGCGGCGGTCCGAGCGCTTCGCCCTCGATCCGCGGCTGCGCGCCGCGGGCTGACGCGCCGCCAGGCGGCGGGGCGCTCCCACGCGGCCTCACTTCGTCAGAAAGCTCCGCAGGTCGTCCTCCCAGCCCTTGAGCTTGTCGGCCGCATGCTGGCGCTGCTTCGGCGTCATCGCGTTGTGCAGGTCGGCGGCGAAGGCGCAGTTGTAGTCGACCAGGCGGCGCTGGTAGCTGCGGTAGGGCTCGCGCGGGGAGCGCAGCGCGTGCTCGCCGAGCGCCTTGAGCTCGGCGCGGATCTGCTCGGGCGGGACCTTCTCGGTGGTCCAGCGGCGCAGCAGCGCGTTGATCTCGCCCTGGCGGGCGAGGCGCTCGGCCTCCCAGGCGACGGGGTCGAAGGGCGAGGCGGCGACGCCGCGGGCGAGCAGGGCGCGCTGGGCCTCGTCAAGGCGGCCGTAGACCATCTCGGTGCGCTCGCGGGCGCGCTTGATGGATTCACGGCGGCGCTCGGCAGGGTCGTCCTGCAGGAAGTCGTCGCGGAAGTCCTCGTTGCCCTTGGCCTGGCGCTGCGCGATGTGCTGGAGTTGCGCCGGCTGCAGCGTGGGGGCGATCTCGGCGATGGCGGGCAGCGCGTGCTCCCAGACGGCCATCAGGCGCTGGCTGCCCTCGTCGTTGAGGCGGCACATGCGCTCGGCGGTGATCGGGCCGGCGACCTCGCCGCGCACCTGGGCCATCCACTGCACCAGGTCGGCCAGCGGCGCGCCGCGGTGCCAGCGGAACAGCTCGTCGAGCGCGGCGCGCACGCGGCGCGACTGGCCGTCGTCGAAGTCGGCGTAGCGGTCCAGCCACCAGGCGGCCAGCATCGGCCCCTGGCCGTAGCCGATGCGCAGCGTGCTGCAGCCGGCCAGCAGGAGGATCAGGGCTCCGATAATCCAGCGTCTCATCGAGGAAGGCAGCATGGCTCTGGACGTGGTGATCATGGCCGCGGGCAAAGGCACCCGCATGAAATCGGCGCGGCCCAAGGTGCTGCACCGGCTGGCCGGCCGTGCGCTATTGCAGCATGTCCTCGATTGCGCCGCCGCACTGCACCCGGATGGCCTCGTGGTCGTCACCGGGCATGGCGCCGAGGAGGTGGAGGCCGCGGTGGCGGGCGAAGGGCGGCGCTTCGTGCGGCAGATGCCGCAACACGGCACGGGCCACGCGGTGCAGCAGGCCGCGCCGCTGCTGCACGAAACAGGCACCACGCTGGTGCTGAACGGCGACGTGCCGCTGGTGGCGCCGGCGACCGCGCAGGCCCTGGTGGCGGCCTGCGGCGGCGAGCGGCTGGCACTGCTGACGGTGACGCTGGACGATCCGGCCGGCTACGGCCGCATCCTGCGCGCCCCCGGCGGCGCGATCACCGGCATCGTCGAGCAGAAGGACGCCAGCCCGGCACAGCAGGCGCTGCGCGAGGTCTACACCGGCGTGATGGCGGCACCGACCGCCGCACTGCGCGGCTGGCTCGCGCGGCTCACGAACGACAACGCGCAGCGCGAGTACTACCTGACGGACGTGGTGGCGATGGCCGTCGCCGACGGCGTGCCGGTGGTGCACGCGGCCGCCGCCGACGAGACGGAGGTGCTGGGCGTGAACAGCCCGGCGCAGCTGGCCCGGCTGGAGCGCCGCTACCAGTCGCGCGTCGCGGAGGCCCTGATGGAGGCCGGCGTGCGCCTGGCCGACCCGGCCCGGCTGGACGTGCGCGGCCGGCTGGACTGCGGCCAGGACGTGGAGATCGACGTCGGCTGCGTCTTCGAGGGCCGGGTCGTGCTGGCCGACGGCGTGCGCGTCGGGCCCTGCTGCGTGCTGCGCGACGTCGAGGTGGGCCCGGGCACCATCCTGCAAGCCTTCACGCACATCGACGGCGACGGCCAGCCGGTGCGGATCGGCCGCGAAGGCCGCATCGGCCCCTTCGCCCGGCTGCGGCCCGGCGCCGCGCTGGGCGACGAGGTGCACGTCGGCAACTTCGTCGAGGTGAAGAACAGCAGCCTGGCCGACGGCGCCAAGGCCAACCACCTCGCCTACCTGGGCGACGCGACCGTGGGGGCGCGTGTCAACTACGGCGCCGGCAGCATCACCGCGAACTACGACGGCGCGAACAAGCACCGCACCGTGATCGGCGACGACGCGCACGTCGGCAGCAACTGCGTGCTGGTGGCGCCGGTCACGATCGGCGCCGGCGCGACGATCGGCGGCGGCTCGACCATCGCCAAGGATGCGCCGGCCGGGCAGCTGACGGTCGCGCGGGCGCGGCAGGCGAGCTATGCGGGCTGGACGCGGCCGCAGAAGGCGCCGCCGAAGCCAGCCCCCTGAGGCAAGGAGGAGCGGCGGCCCGCAACCACCGCGATCGGCGGTCTTCGCGGCGCGATCAGATCCGATCGCATCACGATCGGCGCGCTCAGTTCGCCGGAGCGGCGGCGTCGGAGGCGGCCGCCGTCTCGGCCGCGAGGCACAGGTCATCCCAGGCACGCGCCTTGTCCAGCGGGTTGCGCAACAGGTAGGCCGGGTGGTAGGTGACCACCAGCGGCACCCCCTGGTAGCGGTGCACGCGGCCGCGCAGCCGGCCGATCGGCTCGCTGCTGCGCAGCAGGGCCTGCACCGCGAAGCGGCCCATCGCGAGGATCAGCCGCGGCTGGACCAGCGCGATCTGGCGCACCAGGAAGGGCTCGCACTGCAGCAGCTCCTCCGGCGTCGGATTGCGGTTGCCCGGCGGCCGGCACTTCAGCGTGTTGGCGATGTAGACCTGCCGCTGCGGCGGCGCCTCGGCCCGCGTCAGGCCGATGGACTGCAGCAGGCTGTCGAGCAGCTGGCCGGAGCGTCCGACGAAGGGCTCGCCCTGGCGGTCCTCCTGCTCCCCGGGGGCCTCGCCGACGATCATCCAGTGGGCCTGCGGGTGGCCGACGCCGAAGACGGTCTGGGTGCGCCCCTGGCACAGCCCGCAGGCGGTGCAGGCCGCGACCTCGGCGCGCAGCGCCGGCCAGTCCAGCGCCGCCAGCCCGCCACGCCCGGGGCGCGGGCCGGGCGCGGCGTCGAGGGGGGCCGGGGCCACGGCGGCGGGCCGGCCGGGCGCAGCCACCGGGGCGCCCGCGCCCGCCGCAGCGGCCGGGGCCCCTCGCGGCACGGCCGCGACCGGATCCGCGCGGTCGGCGACGGCGGACGCAGCGACCGGCACCGGATCCGGCGCGTCGGGCGGCAGGTGCTCGCCCCCGTCCTCCGCACCTGCGCCCGCCGCCGCCGGCGGACCGGCCGGCACCAGCCAGGGCGGGATGCCGAGCTCGGCCAGCATGCGCCGCTGGCGCTCGTCCCAGCTCATCGGCGCGGCGCCGGCGGGCCGGCCGGCAGATCGATCGCCAGGCTCATCACCACCGCGTCCTCGCGCCGGCCCTGCGCCGCCGGGTAGTAGGCGCGGCGCGTGCCGATCTCGCGGAAGCCGAAGCGGCCGTAGAGCGTGCGCGCCCGGGCGTTGCTGGTGCGCACCTCCAGCCACAGCATCGGCGCGGCCTTCAGCCGGCACCAGGCGACCAGCGCCTCCAGCATCCAGCGCGCATGGCCCTCGCGCTGGCGCGGCGGCGCGACGGTGAGGTTCAGCAGGTGCACCTCGTCGACACCGGCCATCGCGATCGCATAGCCGGCCAGGCCCGGATGCTCGTCGTGCAGCAGCCAGGCGGCATAGCCGGCATGCAGCGAGTCGACGAAGTTGCCGCGCGACCACGGGAACTCGTAGGCCGCGCGCTCGACCTCGAGCACCTCGTCCAGCGCGCGCACGTCCATCGGCTCCAGCCGGCGCCCCTGCGCCGGCTGCGGAAGCAGCGACGGCGGCGGCGGCCTGCCGTCGGCGCCGAGCGGGCCCGGCGGCGGCACCCCGGGCGGCTCCGCAGGCGGTGCATCGCCGGGCGCCGACGGGGCCGGCGCAGCCGGTTCGTGCTGCTCACCCGGGTGTTCGCCCTGGGGGCGGCCCGGCGGGCTGATCGGATGACCTTCGTGCTGCGCACTCCGGTGTTCGCCCTCGGGGCGGCCCGGCCTCATGCCGCGCCTCCTGCCGCCTTCGCGCGCGCCGCGGCGTCGCGCTCGACCGTGGTCAGCGCGACCTTGTCGCGCAGGTAGACGGGGAGCGCCTGGGCCGGGTCCTGGCCGCGGCCGGCCCGCCAGGCGGCCGCCGCCAGGCGCGCGAGCGCGCTGGCACGCGCCAGGGGGCCCGGCATGGGCAGGCGCCGCGCGAGGCCGGTGTCCAGGCGGTCGCCGAAGGCCTCGAGCGCGGAACCGACGACGGCCCGCGGGCCCGCCTCGGGTCCTTCCCCGGGCGCGCCGGCCCAGCGCGCCGCCAGCGCCGGCGGCGCGTAGAGCGCCGGAGCCACGAGCGGCTCCCACGCGATGGCGCCGACCGGATCGGCCAGGGTCTCGGGGACGGGGCCGGGGCCGGACGGCCGGGCGCGACGCCGGCGGTAGGCCGCCGCATACACCTCGTCCATCCGCGCGTCCTGCGCGACCCAGAGCTTGTCCGCGTCGGTCGCCGCGCCGTCGGTGTCGTCTGCCGCCGCCTCGGCCACCACCGCCAGGCTGTCGAGCGCCAGCACCGGCCGATCGATGCCGAAGGCCAGGCCCTGGGCCACCGCACAGGCGGTGCGCAGCCCGGTGAAGGCCCCGGGGCCGGCGCCGAAGGCGATCGCATCCAGCCCCGCCAGCGGCTGGCCGGCACGCTCGAGCAGCGCCAGCGCCTGCGGAATCAGCGTGGTCGAGGCCTGCGCCCCGCCGTCGGCCAGCGCCGGCCACACGCCGTCCGGCGTCACGACGGCCAGCAGCACGAGCTCGGTCGAGGTGTCGAAGGCCAGCAGGCGCATGCCGCCGGCGCGGGCCTCCGGACTCACGGGCCGGTCCTCCGCGCGGCGCGCTGCGGGAGGCGGGCGGGGACGCGGCCCGGCCCGCCCGTCGGATGCCCTGCGCGCACGCCCGCCCCCGGGAGCCGCCGCGGCAGCGTCAGAACGGGTTGTTGCGCGCGACGGCCTCGGCGATCTCGCCGATGCGCGCCTGCCCGCCCGCGCTCAGGTGCACGCTGTCGGCCCACAGCCAGGTGGTGGACGTGGCCGAGGTGCCGGCGCTGTCGACCACCAGCGTGGAGGTGCTGCAGTTCGGCAGCGTGGCCGCCGCCTGGCAGGCCGCCTGCGTGACGTTGACGAAGCCGAGGCTCGCCGGGAAACGCACCGACAGCTGGATGCGCTCGTCCGACTGCACCAGGCCGATCTTGCGCCCGTCGTTGATGATCCCGACGCGCAGCCGGGCGTTGAAGCGCGCCACCAGGTTGGTCAGCAGCAGCGCCCGGTCGGTGTCGGTGTTGGCCGCCTGCTCCGCCAGCGCATACGGCGTCTGGCCGAGATCGATCACCTTGGCCAGCAACACCTTGCCGCCGGCATTGGCGACACGGTTGACCTGGTCGGCCAGCGCCGCACCGGCCGCCTCCACCGCGGCCGTGATCTCCGCGGCGCTGGCGTTCGGGTAGCGCTTGTACTGCTCCAGCACGTCGTTGGCGCCGACCATCACCGTCACCAGGTCGGTCGCGCCGAAGCCGTCGCCGGCGGCCAGGAAGGCATCGATCTGGGCCGTCACGTCGGCCACCTTGGCGCCGGACGTGGCGAGGATGCGGCTGCGCGGCGCCGCCACGGCATTCGGGTTGCACTGCGGGAACACCAGGCCGAAGGTGTTCGACACGTACTGGATCCACAGCGGGCTCGCGGTGCAGTCGAGCGCCGTGCCGTCGGTGTTCAGTGCATTGACGGTGTACTTGCGGCCCTCGGCCGTGATCACGCTGGACTCGTCGCCGAGCGCGAGGATGCGCTGCGGCGCGAAGGCGACCAGCTGCTGGCCGCCGCCGCATCCCGCCAGCACGGCCAGCGTGGCAACCGCCGCGGCCCGTCGGACCGCACGGCGCCAGGCGGCGCGCGGGAAGCTCATCTCGAACATTCGAACACTCCAAAAAGACGCTGCGGGCGGGGCGTCGGTCCCGCGTTCAGGTCGCCGCCGCACGCTGCAGGCGGTCGCGCACGCCGTCCCACTCGGGGCCCGGCGGCGGTTCCTCGACCCAGATCAGCCGCATGCCCTCCGCATCGAAATCGCGCAGCACCGCAAACAGCTCGCGGGCGGCGGCCTCGGCCGTGGCCGGCATCGGACGCCAGCGCAGGCCGCGGGCCGGCGCCGGCAGGGGGCTGCGGGAATATACCGCCACCCCCGGGGCGGCGTCGCCCAGCACCCCCAGCGCGGTGCGCAGCATCGGGCCGGGCATCAGCCGCACGGTGGCCCGCGGCGCGTAGTGCGAGGCCAGGCTGCCGGACACGCGCGGCGCCGAGGCGTCGCGCGCGGCGAAGGCCTGGCCGGCCGCCGCCTCCAGCCGCGCCAGCGTCCAGCCGCCGGGGCGCAGCAGCACCGGCCGCTCGCCGCGGCAGTCGACGATGCTGGACTCGATGCCGACGCCGCAGGGCCCGCCGTCGAGCACGGCGAGCTCCGGGCCGAACTCGTCGCGCACGTGGGCGGCGGTGGTCGGGCTGACGCGGCCGAAGCGGTTCGCGCTCGGCCCGGCCACGCCCGGCACGCCGCGCGTCGCGGCGGCGGCGAGCAGCGCGAGCGCGACCGGGTGGTCCGGGCAGCGCAGGCCGATGCTGTCCTGGCCGCCCGCGGCCGCGCCGGCCACGCCGGGGCGGCGCGCGACGACCAGGGTCACCGGCCCGGGCCAGGTCGCGGCCATCAGCCGCTCGGCCAGCGGCGTCAGGCGTGCCGCGAACGCGGCAGCGCCGGCCGCATCGGCGACGTGCACGATCAGCGGGTGGTCGGCCGGGCGGCCCTTGGCGGCGAAGATCGCGGCCACCGCGTCATCGTCGTCGGCACGCGCGCCGAGCCCGTAGACGGTCTCGGTCGGAAAGGCGAGCAGCCGGCCCTCGGCCAGCGCCTCGGCGGCCTGCGCGACCGCGGCCGGATCCCGTCCGTCCAGCAGCACCCCTCGTCCCCGGACGGCTAGAACGGCGGCAGGCCGAGCCGGGCCGCGGCCTCGCGGGCCACGGCGCAGGCGGTGCCGGCGTCGGCCGCGGTGACGGTCAGGTGGCCCATCTTGCGGCCCGGCCGCGCCTCGGCCTTGCCATAGAGGTGCAGGTGCACGCCGGGAAGCGCCAGCACGGCCGGCCACGGGGGCTCGACGGCCGCGTCGTCGCCGCCGCGGAACCACAGGTCGCCGAGCAGGTTCAGCATCACCGCCGGCGAGTGCAGCCGCGGCGCCGCCAGCGGCAGGCCGGCCAGGGTGCGCACCTGCAGCTCGAACTGGGAGACGTCGCAGGCGTCCAGGCTGTGGTGCCCGGAGTTGTGCGGGCGCGGCGCCATCTCGTTGGCGACCAGCGCCCCGTCGGCGCTGCCGTCGTCGACCACGAAGAACTCCACGCACAGCACGCCGACATAGCCCAGCGAGCCGGCCAGCGCCCGCGCACTGCGCACCGCCTCGGCCTGCAGCGCGGGCGCCACGTCGGGCGGCGGCACCTGGGTGACCGCGAGGATGCCGTCGCGGTGCAGGTTCTGCTGCACCGGCAGCTCGACCATCGCACCGTCGGCGCCGCGCGCCACCACCACGCTGATCTCGGCGCGCAGCGCGAGGCGCTGCTCGAGCACGCAGGGGCGGCGGCCGAGCTGGTCCCAGGCGGCCGCCAGCGCGGCGCGGTCGCCGACGCGGACCTGACCCTTGCCGTCGTAGCCGAGCTGCGCGGTCTTCAGGATGCCGGGGAGCAGCCCGGCCGGCACCGCGTCGAGCTGCTCGGCGGAGGCGATCAGTGCATGCGGCGCGCAGGGCACGCCGGCCTGGCGGAAATGGGCCTTCTCGGCCGCGCGGTCCTGGCAGACGCGCACCGCCGCCGCCGCGGGCGCGACGGGCCGCCGCGCGGCCAGCCGCTCCAGCGCCTGCGCCGGCACGTTCTCGAACTCGGTGGTGATCGCCGCGCTGGCCTCGGCCAGCGCCGCCAGCCCCGCCTCGTCGAGGTAGGCGCTGGCGACGTGGCGGTGGGCGACGAGGCCGGCCGGGCTGGCCGGGTCGGCATCCAGCACCGCGGTCGCGTAGCCCAGGGACTGGGCCGCGTGCACGAACATCCGGCCGAGCTGGCCGCCGCCCATCACGCCCAGCGTGGCGCCCGGCGGCAGCGCCGCCGCCGCGGCGGCCGGCGTCGTCGCGGGCCCGCTCATCGCAGCTCGGCGCTCATCGCGCGCGCGGCGTCGCGCTGGCGCAGGCGGAAAGCCTCGAGCTGCCCGCGCAGCGCCGGGGACTCGCCGGCCAGCATCGCCACCGCGAACAGCGCCGCATTGGCCGCGCCGGCCGCGCCGATCGCAAAGGTCGCGACCGGGATGCCGCGCGGCATCTGCACGATCGAGTGCAGCGAATCGACCCCGTTCAGGTGCCGGCTGGCCACCGGCACGCCGAGCACCGGCACGACGGTCTTGGCCGCCAGCATGCCCGGCAGGTGGGCCGCGCCGCCGGCGCCGGCGATGATCGCCTTCAGCCCGCGGCCGGCCGCCGCCTCGGCGTAGGCGAACATGTCGTCGGGCATGCGGTGGGCCGAGACCACCCGCGTTTCGTGCGCAACGCCGAACTCGGTGAGAATCTCGGCAGCCGCGCGCAGGGTTTCCCAGTCGCTGCTGGAACCCATCACGACACCCACCTGGACGGCCCCGGCGTTCACGGGTGCAGACGAACGAAACGGCACATGGCTTGAATTGTAGGTGGCACGCCGCCACCTCCCGGTATGGGCGCGCCCGTCGCGCCCGGCCGGCTTCGCGGACCGCACCCATGATCGACATCACCTTCCAGAATTTCGAGGCCGAGCTGATCCACGGCTCCGTGCAGCAACCCGTCCTGCTGGACATCTGGGCGCCCTGGTGCGGCCCGTGCAAGTCCCTCGGGCCGGTGCTGGAAAAGCTGGAGGTGGCCTATGCCGGCCGCTTCAAGCTCGCCAAGCTGAATTCGGACGAGCAGCCGGAGATCGCCGGCCAGCTGTCGCAGATGTTCGGCGTGCGCAGCATCCCCTTCTGCGTGATGTTCCGCGAAGGCCAGCCGGTCGACGGCTTCGTCGGTGCGCTGCCGGAGTCCGAGATCCGCGCCTTCCTCGACAAGCACGTGCCCAGCCCCGACGAGCTGGCCGCCGACGAGGAGCTGCTGGAGGCCGAGGAACTGCTGGCCGACGGCGAGACCGAGGGCGCGATCGAGAAGCTGAAGGACGCCGTCGCGCTCAGCCCGGACAACGACACCACCCGCTACGAGGCGCTGCGCGCGCTGCTGATGGCCGGCCGCGCCGACGAGGCGCGCGAGCTGCTGGCGCCGGTGCGCGGCCGCGTCATCCCGGACGCGCGCTTCACCGCCTGCGCCCTCTGGCTCGACGCGCTCGACGCCGAGGCCGATGCGCCGCCGCTGGAGACGCTGCAGGCGGCGATCGCGGCGAACAAGCGGGACTTCGCGGCACGCCACGCGCTGGCCCAGCGCCACTTCGCGGCCCAGCGCTTCACCGAGGCGATGGACGAGCTGCTCGAGATCATCCTGCGCGACAAGGCCTGGAACGACGAGCTGGCGCGCCGCAGCTTCGTCGCGATCCTGGAGGTGATGAGCAAGCCGGCCGCGCCGGCGCGGCCCGATGCGGCGGCGCCCAAGGGCACGCTGGAGGTGGCCGGCCGCATCACCGCCACGCCGGCCGACCCGGTGGTGGACGGCTACCGCCGCAAGCTGAGCATGGCGCTGTTCTGAACGGGCGGGCGGCTCACAAGAAAACGCCGGGCCGCCCCAAGTTTTCTTGTCCCCCTCGGGGGGCGGGCCGGGCAAAGCCCGGCCCTGGGGGCGCTCACAGGAAAACGCCGGGCCGCCCCAAGTTTTCTTGACCCCCGCGGGGGGCGGGACGGGCAGCGCCCGGCCCTGGGGGCGCTCACAAGCCGCGCGTGCGCGCGGCGGCCGGCGACAGCGGGTCCGGCAGGCCCTCGAGCGCGGCCAGCATCGCGGCCTGCAGCCGGCGGTGCGCGGCCCAGGCCTCGCGCATCCGCCCGTCGTGGCGCAGCGCATCGTCCTCGCGGTCGGCCGCGCGGTAGAGCCGGGCCAGGCGGGCACGCGCCACCGCCTCGTCGTCGGCGTGCATCGAGGGGTCGATCGCGCGCTCGGCGGCGGCGGCCTCCTCCAGCGCGGCCGCGCGCTGCCCGAGGCGCCAGCGGCAGCCGGCGATGTCCGCCAGCACCGCGCCGCCCAGCCGGCCGAGCCCCTGGCGGCGGGCGTGGCCCCAATGCGTCTCGTACAGCGCGAGCGCCTCGGCCGGCCGGTCCAGCACCGACAGCACCGACGCGCGCAGCATCGGCACCAGCGAATCGAGCGCGGTGCTGCCGATCCAGCGGCCCAGGTTCTCCGTCGCCTCGGCCGCGGCCAGTGCATGCCGCGCCTGCAGCGCGGCATCGCCGCCGAACAGGCTCGCCTGCACCGCGTGGCAGGCGCGCTGCCAGGCCATGTTGTTGCTCAGCGCGGCCAGGGTCGCGTCGTCCCCCTCGCCGCTGGCGTGCTCGCGGGCGAGCGCGTACCAGGGCTGCGCGAGGTCCAGGCGCTCGGCGAAGTGGCAGGCGATGCCGGCGACCAGGCTGGCCCGCGCCAGCGCCGACGCGTGGCCGGGCTCGGCGCAGGACAGGGCCTCGCGCAGGTGGCGGCCCATCGCGTCCGGATCGAGCTGCACGTAGTCCATGTGCGCCAGCCAGGCCGCGGCCAGGGCCTGCAGCCGCGGCAGCTGGGCCGCGGTGCTCAGCGCCAGCGCCCGCTGCATGCGGTCGCGCGCGGCGGCGCTCAGGTTGGTGAAGTAGGCCAGGCAGCCCTCGGCCAGGCAGAGCCAGGCGCTGACGCCGGCATGCGGCTGGCGGGCGAAGCCGGCCTGCAGCGCGGTGATCTCGTCGCGCGCCGCGTCGAAGCGGCCGAGGCGGGCCAGCTGCGCTGCCCGCTCGGCCCGCAGGCAGGCGGCTTCCACGAGCGGCGGGCCTTTGCGGATGTCCGCGTCCAGCCGCGCCAGCAGGCGCGACCCCATGACCGGCCCCAGGGCGGCATGTCGGCTCATTCTTCACTCCCGTGATCGAACGATGCCTGCGGGGTCCGCGCCAAGGCGACCCCCTGCCGGGGGCCGCGGCGACGCTCAAGCGGTCAGCCGTTGCAGTGCGTCGCGGTACTTGGCCGCGGTGGCTTCGACAACGGAGGTCGGCAGGGCCGGTGCCGGCGGCTTCTTGTTCCAGGGCTGCCCGTCGACGCGGGCCTGCTCCAGCCAGTCGCGCACGAACTGCTTGTCGTAGCTGGGCGGGTTGCGGCCCTCGCGCAGCGCGGCGTCGTAGCCCTCGACCGGCCAGAAGCGCGACGAGTCGGGCGTGAGCACCTCGTCCATCAGCGTCAGGCGGCCGTCGGCATCGAGGCCGAACTCGAACTTGGTGTCGGCGATCAGGATGCCCTTGGCGCGTGCGATCGCCGCGGCGCGGGTGTACAGCGCGATCGCGACCCGGCGCACCTCCTCGGCCCGCTCGCGGCCGACGATGTCCGCCATGCGCTCGAAGTCGATGTTCTCGTCGTGGTCGCCCGCCTCGGCCTTGGTGGCCGGCGTGAAGATCGGCTCCGGCAGCTGCATCGCGTTGGCCAGGCCCTCGGGCAGCGGCACGCCGCAGACGGCGCGGTGGCGCTGGTACTCGGCCCAGCCGCTGCCGGCCAGGTAGCCGCGCACCACGGCCTCGACCGGCAGCGGCGTGAGCCGCTTCACCAGCATCGAGCGGCCGACGACCTGCGCGCGCTCGGCCGGCAGCACGACGTCGGCCGGGTCCTCGCCCGTCAGGTGGTTGGGAACGATGTCGCCGAGGCGCTCGAACCACCACAGCGCCATCTGCGTCAGCAGCGCGCCCTTGCCGGGGATGGGCTCGCCCATCACCACGTCGAAGGCGGACAGGCGGTCGGTGGCGACCATCAGCAGCCGGTCGTTGCCGACGGCGTAGTTGTCGCGCACCTTGCCACGCGCCAGCAGCGGCAGCGAGCTCAGGGTGGACTGGAGCAAGGCGGGGGCCATGGCCGTCATCGGGAGATGGGCTTCATTCTAGGGAGGCGGGCCCGCGCAGGGCCCTGTCAGAGTTGACGGGGTGGGCGGCGCGCCGCTTCCCCCCGCCGGGCGATGCGTCAGGCCGCGACCTGCTGTACGAGTTCGCCGCGGGCATAGCGCGCGGCCATGTCCGACAGCGGGATCGCCTTGATCTTGCCCGCCTGGCCCTCGCAGCCGAACTCCAGGTAGCGCTGCCGGCAGATCGCCTTGGCGGCCTCGCGCGCCGGCTTCATCCACTCGCGCATGTCGAACTTGTCCGGGTTCTCGGCCTGGAACTTGCGCACCGCGCCCGTCATCGCCAGCCGGATGTCGGTGTCGATGTTGATCTTGCGCACGCCGTGCTTGATGGCTTCCTGGATCTCCTCCACCGGCACGCCGAAGGTCTCCTTCATGCGGCCGCCGTACTGGTTGATCAGGGCCAGCAGCTCCTGGGGCACCGAGGAAGAGCCGTGCATCACCAGGTGGGTGTTCGGGATGCGGCGGTGGATCTCCTTCACGCGCGAGATCGCCAGGATGTCGCCGGTGGGCTTGCGGGAGAACTTGTAGGCGCCGTGGCTGGTGCCGATCGCGATCGCCAGCGCGTCCAGCTGCGTCGCCTTGACGAAGACGGCCGCCTCCTCCGGGTCGGTGAGCAGCTGGCTGTGGTCCAGCTTGCCCTCGGCGCCTATGCCATCCTCTTCGCCGGCCTCGCCGGTCTCGAGGTTGCCCAGGCAGCCGAGCTCGCCCTCCACCGTCACGCCGACGCGGTGGGCCATGTCCACCACCTGGCGGGTCACGTCGACGTTGTAGTCGAAGGAGGCGGGCGTCTTGCCGTCGTCGCGCAGCGAGCCGTCCATCATCACCGAGCCGAAGCCGAGGTCGATCGCGCCGCGGCAGACCGTGGGCGAGGTGCCATGGTCCTGGTGCATCACCAGCGGGATCTGCGGGTAGGCCTCGACGGCCGCCTGGATCAGGTGCTTGATGAAGGGCTCGCCGGCGTACTTCCGCGCGCCGGCGCTGGCCTGCAGGATCACCGGCGAGTTCACTTCCGCCGCCGCGGCCATCACCGCCTGCACCTGCTCGAGGTTGTTCACGTTGAAGGCGGGCAGGCCGTAGCCGTGTTCCGCGGCGTGGTCCAGCAGCTGGCGCATCGAGACGAGGGGCATGGTGGTGTCCTTGGGGAGGAAACGGGGGAAATCCGGGGCGGGGCAGGCCGCGGCGCAGGCACGCAACGGCGGCGCCGGCGCGGGCAAAAACGGCCCCGGATTGTAAGGAAGCCCCTCCGCAGGCCGACCCTGCACCCCCCGGCGCCGTCGTGGACGGGGCCGCCACACGGCGCGACCGGCGGCCGATCCCGGGCCGACTCAGGCCGATCGAGGCGCGTGGCGACGCCGGGCGACGCCGGGCGACGCCGGGCGACGCGCCGGCGGCTCAGGCGATGCGCTCGGCCTGGAAGCCGTCGGCCCGCATCGCCGCGAGGATCTGCTCGACGTGCGCGACGCCGCGCGTCTGCACCACCACCTCGATCTGCGCCCGCTCCACCGACAACGAGCTGAACGCGCGCTGGTGCTGCACCTCGTCGATGTTGGCGCCGAGTTGCCCGAGGCGCGCCGCGACCTCCGCCAGCGCGCCCGGCACGTCGCGCACGTCGATGCGCAGGCGCACCAGCCGGCCCGACTTCACCATGCCGCGCTGGATGATCTCGGCCAGCACCAGCGGCTCGATGTTGCCGCCGCACAGGATCAGGCCGACCCGGCGCCCGGCGAAGCGCTCCCGGTACTTCAGCAGCGCCGCCAGGCCGACCGCACCGGCGCCCTCGACCACCGTCTTCTCGATCTCGAGCAGCATCACCATCGCCTGCTCGATGTCGTCCTCGCCGACCAGCAGCATGTCGTCGACCCGTTCGTGGATCAGCGGCAGCAGCTGCGCACCCGGCAGCTTGACGCCAATGCCGTCGGCGATCGTGGCCTGCGCGCTCGGCCGCGATTGCCCGTGCACCGCGTTCCAGACGGCGGGGAAGCGCTCGGTCTGGACGCCGATCACCTGGATGTCCGGCCGGATCGAGCGGGCGCCGGTGGCGACGCCGCTGATCAGCCCGCCACCGCCGACGGCCACCAGCAGCGTGTCGATCGTCGGCTGCTGCGCCAGCATCTCCAGGCCGATCGTGCCTTGCCCCGCCGCGACGGCCGGGTCGTCGTAGGGGTGCACCAGGGTCAGCCCGCGCTCGGCCGCCAGCGCCAGGCCATGGGTGCGCGCATCGTCGAAGCTGTCGCCGTGCAGCACGACCGTGGCGCCGAAGCCGCGGGTGCGCTCCACCTTCACCGAGGGCGCGAAGCGCGGCATCACGATCGTCGCCGGGATGCCGAGCCGCTGCGCGTGGTACGCGACGCCCTGCGCATGGTTGCCGGCGGAGACCGCGAGCACGCCGCGCGCCCGCTCCTCGTCGCTCAGCAGCGAGATCTTGTTGAACGCGCCGCGCTCCTTGAACGACGCGGTGAACTGGTGGTTCTCGAACTTGAGGAAGACCTCGCAGCCGCAGATCGCCGACAGCGTGCGCGACGGCAGGCAGGGCGTGTCCAGCACCTGCCCGTGCAGCCGCTGCGCGGCCGCCCGCACATCGTCCGCCGACAACACGGACACCCCCGCGGTGGCGTCCTGATCAAGCGGCCGCCGTGGATCCGGCTCCGCCGGTCCAGTGGCGGCGCCCCCCTGGGGGGGTGCGCCGAAGGCGCTCCGGGGGGGATTCATCCCACCCTGCAGACCTTGAGCATGTTGGTGCCGCCCGGGTAGCCCATCGGCTCGCCGCAGGTGATCGCGTAGGTGTCCCCGGGCTTGAGCACGCCGCGCTCGACCAGCAGCGCCTCGGCGTGCGCCAGCGCGGCATCGCGCTCGGCGAAGCTCGGCATCAGCAGCGGCTGCACGTTGCGGTACAGGCTCATCTTGCGCTGGCTGAGCACCTGCGAGGTCAGGCCGTAGATCGGCACCTTCACGTTGTGCCGGCTCATCCACAGCGCCGTCGAGCCGGACTCGGTGAGCGCCAGGATCGCCTTGCAGCCGAGGTGGTGGGCGGTGAACAGCGCCCCCATCGCGATCGACTGGTCGATGCGGCCGAAACGCTTGTTCGCGAAGTCGGTGTCGATGCTGGCGTCCTCGGCCCGCTCCGCCTCGATCGCGATGGCGGCCATCTGCTCGATCGTCTCGACCGGGTAGCTGCCGGCCGCGGTCTCGGCGCTGAGCATCACCGCGTCGGTGCCGTCGAGCACGGCATTCGCCACGTCGCTGACCTCGGCGCGCGTCGGCACCGGGTTGACGATCATGCTCTCCATCATCTGGGTGGCGGTGATCACGACGCGGTCGAGCTCGCGCGCCATCTTGATCATGCGCTTCTGCAGCGCCGGCACCGCGGCGTTGCCGACCTCGACCGCCAGGTCGCCGCGCGCGACCATGATGCCGTCGCTCGCCTTCAGGATCTGCTCGAGCACGGGAATCGCCTCGCTGCGCTCGATCTTGGCGATCATCGCCGGCCGGTGGCGCCAGGCCTCGCCGGCCACGTTGGCGAGCTGGCGCGCCATCTCCATGTCGGTGGCGCTCTTCGGGAAGCTGACCGCGAGGTACTCGCACTGGAAGGACATCGCGGTCTTGATGTCCTCCATGTCCTTGGCGGTCAGCGCCGGCGCGGTCAGGCCGCCGCCGGCCTTGTTGATGCCCTTGTTGTTCGACAGCGGGCCGCCGACCACGACGGTGGTCAGCACCTGCTCGCCGCGCACGCCGTCGACGACCAGCTTCAGCAGGCCGTCGTTCAGCAGCAGCACGTCGCCCGGCTTGACGTCGCGCGGCAGCTCCTTGTAGTCCAGCCCGACGCACTCCACCGTGCCGAGCTCGGTGCGCCCGGCATCCAGCACGAAGGGCTGGCCCGGCACCAGCAGCACCTTGCCGCCATCGAACTTGCCGACCCGGATCTTCGGGCCCTGCAGGTCGGCCATGATCGCCACCTCGCGGCCGGCGGCCCGGGCGGCCTCGCGGACCAGCGTGGCGCGGTCCTGGTGGTCCTGGGCGCTGCCGTGGGAGAAATTGAGGCGGACGACGTCGACGCCGGCGCGGATCATCCGCGCCAGCACCTCGGGGGAACTCGACGCGGGGCCGAGCGTGGCGACGATCTTGGTGGCGCGGGTCATGCTGTCTCCGTGGACCGGCCGCCCGCGCTGCGGCGGACGCAGCGCGGGCGGGGCTGCGGCGGATTATGGGTGCCGCCCAGGCGCCCGGCGCGGTTACGGCGCGGTTTCAGCCCGCGGCGCGGCGCTGCAGGATCTCGAAGGCCGGCAGCGTCTTGCCCTCGAGCACCTCGAGGAAGGCGCCGCCGCCCGTGCTGATGTAGCCCACGCGGTCCTCGATGCCGTACTTCGCGATCGCCGCCAGCGTGTCGCCGCCGCCCGCGATGCTGAAGGCGGGGCTGTCGGCGATCGCGCGGGCCACCGCCTCGGTGCCGTGGCCGAAGGCCTCGAACTCGAACACGCCCACCGGGCCGTTCCAGACGATCGTGCCCGCGGCCGCGAGCTGCGCGGCCAGCACCTCGGCGGTGCGCGGGCCGATGTCGAGGATCAGGTCGTCGGCCGCCACCTCGGCGGCCGGCTTGACGGTGGCCGGCGCATCGGCCTTGAAGGCCTTGGCCGTCACCACGTCGCTCGGGATCGGCACCGCGGCGCCGCGTGCCTTCATCGCGGCGATCACCGCGCGCGCTTCCTCGACCAGGTCGGCCTCGGTCAGGCTGTTGCCGATCGGCAGGCCCTCGGCCAGCATGAAGGTGTTGGCGATGCCGCCGCCGACGATCAGGCCGTCGACCTTCTGCGCCAGGCTCTTCAGGATGGTGAGCTTGGTGCTGACCTTGCTGCCGGCGACGATCGCCACCAGCGGGCGCTTCGGCTCGGCCAGCGCCTGCGAGATCGCGTCGATCTCGGCCGCCAGCAGCGGGCCGGCACAGGCCACCGGCGCGAACTGCGCGATGCCGTAGGTGCTGGCCTCGGCGCGGTGGGCCGTGCCGAAGGCGTCGTGCACGAAGATGTCGCACAGCGCGGCGAGCTTGCGCGCGAGCGCCTCGTCGTTCTTCTTCTCGCCCTTGTTCAGGCGCACGTTCTCCAGCATCACCACCTGGCCGGGCGCGACGTCCACGCCGTCGACCCAGTCCGCCACCAGCGGCACCGGGCGCCCGAGCAGCTCGCCGAGGCGGGCCGCCACCGGGGCCAGCGAATCCTCGGGCTTGAACTGGCCCTCGGTCGGCCGGCCCAGGTGCGAGGTGACCATCACCGCCGCGCCGGCCTCGAGCGCCATGCGCACGCAGGGCACGCTGGCGCGGATGCGGGTGTCCTCGGTGATCGCGCCGGCGTCGTCCTGCGGGACGTTCAGGTCGGCACGGATGAACACGCGGCGGCCGGCAACGCGGCCTTCGGCGACGAGGTCTTGGAAGCGGAGGATGTGCATGCCGCAAGCCTAACAGGCGCCGCGCAGCGCCCCAAGGCCGGGGCCGCGGCGTGACGGGCCGGGTGCCGGCGGGCGCCCGGGCCGTGGGCCGTGACGCGGCGGGCCGCCGTCGGCGCGCGGCGCCTTACCAGCCCAGGCCGAGCCGCAGCGGCAGCATCACCGCCATGCCGACCACGATGGTGCCGAGGATGCCGCGGCGCCAGAAGTAGTAGGCCGCCCCGGCGGCGGCGCCGAACAGCCGCGCATCCTGCCAGGTGTCGATCAGCGCGCCCTGGGCCATCAGCACCTCGGGCGCCACCACCGCGACGAGCGCGGCCAGCGGCGCGAAGCGCAGGCCGCGCTGCACCCAAGCGGGCAGGCTCAGCTCGCGCTCGGAGATCAGGAAGAAGCCGCGCGTGACGACCGTGATGACCGCCAGACCCAGCACCGTGAGGAGGACGTCGCCGCTGCCCATCGCCCGCTCGGCCGCCGTCAGGCGGCCGCCTCCCGGTCGCGCGAGGTGACGCCGGCCGGCCCGAGCCGCTGCGCGGCGCGCAGCAGGCGCTCGCGGATGCGCCGCCCGGTGTCCCCGCCCCCGCCCTCGACGATCAGCCCGACGCAGACCGCGGCCGCGATCGCCACCAGGATGTTCAGCTTGAACGGCAGCGCGAAGGCGGCCACCGCGGCCCCCGCGGCGACGACGCCGGCCAGCACGGTCGCGCGGTCGGACAGCAGCGAGCAGACCAGGCCGATCAGCGCCAGCACGCCGGCGAAGCCGAGGCCCCAGGCCGTCGGCACCACGTCGGCCAGCAGGATGCCGGCCACCGAGGCCGACTGCCAGCTGAGCCAGTTGACGGAGGCGCCGCCGAGGAAGTACTCGATCTGGCCCTCGTGCTCGTTCGGCTCGCGGAAGCGCTTCATGAAGAGCACGTAGCTCAGGTCGCCGGTGAAGTAGCCGAGCACCAGGCGCTGGCGGCGCGGAAAGCGGCGGAAGAAGGGCCGCCACTGCGCGCTGAAGATCACGAAGCGCAGGTTGACGCAGAACGCGGTCGCCCAGATGACCAGCAGCGGCGCGCCGGCCGCCATCAGCGGCACCGCAGCGAGCTGCGCGCTGCCGGCATAGACCAGGAAGGTCATCGCCAGCGCGAGGCCGACCGGCAGGCCCGCCTTCACGATCGCCACGCCGGTGACCAGGCCCCAGGCGGCGATGCCGAGCGAGATCGGCGCCATGTCGCGCGCGCCCGCGCGGTACTGCGGGTGGCGCCAGAGGGCCTGGAACGACGTCATGGGCGGGATTGTCTCAGGGATCACCCGGATGCGCCGTGGGCAGGGGGATCCCGCCGGCGGGGGCACCGGGGGGGGCGCAGGCCGTCAGTGCCGCGCCTTGGCGACCTTCTTCGGCGGCTCGTCGGGCGCGTCGGCGCCCTCGGCCGGCTCGGCGGCCGGCGGGGCTGGCTGGCCCGCGAGCACCGGGGCCACGGCCTCGATCTTGTTCTCGCGCATGTAGTCGTTCATGTCGCGCCAGCCGGCGAACACGGCGGCCCGGTCGGCCTTCTTGTACAGCGCGTAGCAGTCCTCGATCGCCCGGCCGGCGTGGCGGCAGGCCCCGCCGATCGCCCGCCCGTCGGCCTCGCGGGCCGCGGCGAGCTTCTCCGGCGTCTCGATGCCGAGCTGGTCGCAGCCGGCGAGCAGCGCGCTCGCCGCGCAGAGCGCCAGGGCCAGCAGGTGACGGGGCAGCGGGGGGCGGTTCGACGGTCTCACCCCCAGGTTGTCGGCCGCCGCGGCGCCGGCTTGAGGGCCGGGCCGGGCTCAGCGCATCGCGAGCAGCCGCGCGACGCGCTCCTCGGTCGACGGGTGGGTCGAGAACAGGCCACGCAGCCCGCCGCCGGACAGCGGGTTCATGATCATCATCTGCGCCGTCTCGGGATGCCGCTCGGCCGCCTCCAGCGGGATGCCGCGCGCATAAGCCTGGATCTTCTGCAGCGCGCTGGCCAGGGCCTGCGGATCGCCGGAGATCTCGGCGCCGCCGCGGTCGGCCTCGAACTCGCGCGCCCGGCTGATCGCCATCTGGATCAGGCTGGCCGCCAGCGGCGCGAGGAAGGCCACCAGCAGCCCGGCGATCGGGTTCTGCGGCCGGCCCTCGGCGTCGCGCCCGCCGAAGAACACGGCGAAGTTCGCCAGCATCGAGATCGCGCCGGCCATCGTGGCGCTGACGGTGCTGATCAGGATGTCGCGGTGCCGCACGTGGGCCAGCTCGTGCGCCATCACCCCGCGCAGCTCGCGCTGGTTCAGCACGCGCAGGATGCCGGTGGTGGCGGCGACCGCGGCGTTCTCCGGGTTGCGCCCGGTGGCGAAGGCGTTCGGCGCGTTCTCGTCGATCAGGTAGACCTTGGGCATCGGCAGCTGGGCACGCTGCGCCAGCTCGGCCACCATGCCGTAGAACTGCGGTGCGCTCTGCGCGTCGACCTCGCGCGCGTTGTACATCTTCAGCACCATCTTGTCGGAGAACCAGTAGCTGAAGAAATTCATGCCGACCGCGACCAGCAGCGCCACGGCCATGCCCGTCCGGCCCCCCACCATGGCGCCGATGGCCATGAAGAGCGCGGTGATGGCGGCCATCAGGACGGCCGTCTTCAACAGATTGAACATGCTCGGTCTGCCTTTCGACTGTCGTTGCCCGGCAGCGGCCGGGCCCGTGCGGCCCCACGGCCACCCAGCGCCTCAGATGCGCTCCGGGCCGGCGAGTTCAAGCGCCGAGGCGATCGCCGGCGGCCAGCGGCCGCGCCTGCAGCAGCGCGCGCACCGGCCCGCGCCGGCCACCGGCGCGCTGCACCTCGGTGAGGCAGAGCACGCCCTCGCCGCAGGCCACGCGCAGGCCGTCGTCGGTGGCGGACAGCACGGTGCCGGGCGCCGCCGGCGGCGCCGCACCGGCCTCCACGCGGGCCGCCCAGAGCTTGAGCACCTCGCCGCCGAGCGTGGTGGAGGCCCCGGGCGCGGGGTCGAAGGCACGCAGCCGGCGCTCGATCACGGCGGCCGGCGCGGCCCAGTCCACCACCGCCTCGGCCTTGTCGACCTTGGCCGCGTAGGTCACGCCCTCCGGCGGCTGGGCCTGTGCCGGCAGGCGGCCCTCCGCCCAGCGCGGCAGCGCATCGAGCAGCAGCCGCGCGCCGAGTGCGGCGAGCCGGTCGTGCAGCGTGCCGGTGCGGTCGTCGGGCGCGATCGCCACGGCCTCGCGCAGCAGCATCGGGCCGGTGTCCAGGCCCTCGTCCATCTGCATGATCGTGATGCCGGTCTCGGTGTCGCCGGCCTCGATCGCGCGGTGGATCGGCGCAGCGCCGCGCCAGCGCGGCAGCAGCGAGGCGTGGATGTTCAGGCAGCCCAGGCGTGGCAGCGCCAGCACCCAGGCCGGCAGGATCAGCCCGTAGGCCGCGACGACCATGGCGTCCGGCCGGGCCGCCTCGAGCTGCGCGCGGGCCGCCGCAGCCTCGTCGGGATAGCGGCCCGCCAGGCGCAGGCTGCGCGGCTGGGCCACCGGCAGCCCGGCGGCCAGCGCGCGGGCCTTCACCGCCGAGGGCTGGGGCTTCAGGCCGCGGCCGGAGGGCCGGTCGGGCTGGGTCAGCACCAGCGAGACGTGGTGGCCCGCCGCCACCAGCGCCTCCAGCGCGACGGCGGCGAACTCGGGCGTGCCGGCGAACACGAGGTTCAGCGGCCGGCCCGCCGCCTCGGCGCCGTGCGCAGGCCGGTCCGCGGCCTCCCCCGCAGCCGCGCTCAGGACGCCTGCTCCTCGCGCGCGCGCTTGACCATCTTGGTCTTGATGCGGTCGCGCTTCAGCGAACTGAGGTACTCGACGAACACCTTGCCGAGCAGGTGATCCATCTCGTGCTGCACGCAGACCGCGAGCAGGCCCTCGGCCTCGAACTCGACCGGCTCGCCATCGCGGCCGAGCCCGCGCACCGTCACGCGGGCGTGGCGCCTGACCTTGTCGAACACCGTCGGCACCGACAGGCAGCCTTCGTCGGAGAAGCTCATCTCCTCGCTGCGGGCGGTGATCTCCGGGTTGATCAGCACGCGCGGGTCGTCGCGGCCTTCGGAGGTGTCCATCACGATCACGCGCAGGTGCTGGTCGACCTGGGTCGCGGCGAGGCCGACGCCGTCGGCGGCGTACATGGTCTCGAGCATGTCGTCGACGAGGCGGCGGATGCGCTCGTCGACCGCCGCCACCGGCTGGGCGACGGTGTGCAGGCGGGGATCGGGGTAGCGCAGGATCGGAAGTCGGGCCATGCTCGCGGGGCGCCGCGGCGGCCCGTGGCCGGGCCGGCGGCGCGATCATTCAATCGGGTGAAGGACCCCTTGCCAGGGGCCTGTCCATGTGCCTTTGCCGCATCGGTTTCGTTGCGACATCAAGGGTTTAGGGGCAGAATCTGCCAATTCAAGTGAAGATTTTCGCCGATCTGCGCCGCTGCCTGCGTGATTTTCCCGCGCCGCGCGCCGCCCTCGGACGGTGCGGGTCTTCCGCGCAGCCACCCGCCTCGACCACCATGCCCCTGCCGCGACGTCCCCGCCCTGCTTCCCGCCTGCGCCGGGCGCTCGCGCTGAGTTGGGTCGGCGGCACCGCGCTCGCGGTGGTGCCGGCGGCCTGGGGCGTGGACTACCCCGTCACCGGCGCGCAGCGCGCCACCGCGCGCAAGGTCGCCGAGGACGGCGTGCCGCTGTCCGAACTGGCGCCCAACGCCCCCGACTCCTACACGGTGCGGCGCGGCGACACGCTGTGGCGGATCTCCGGCATCTTCCTGCGCCGCCCCTGGCGCTGGCCGGAGCTGTGGGGCATGAACCTGCAGCAGATCCGCAACCCGCACCTGATCTACCCCGGCCAGGTGCTCTACCTCGACAAGTCCGGCGGCCGCGCGCGGCTGCGGCTCGGCCGCCCGGTGGGCGACACCAAGCTGTCGCCGCAGGTGCGCAGCAGCCCGCTGGACGACGGCGCGATTCCCACGCTCGACTTCCGGCTGATCGAACCCTTCCTCACCGAGGCGGTGATCTACGAGGACGACGCGATCCTGCGGGCGCCGCGCATCGTCGCGGCCCAGGAAGGCCGGGTGCTGCTCACGCGCGGCGACCTGGCCTATGTCCGCGGCGACATCGACCGCGGCAGCAGCTACCGCCTGTTCCGCGAACCGCGCCCGCTGCGCGACCCGTCGACCGGCGAGGTGCTCGGCTTCGAGGCCAGCTACGTGGGCGTGGTCGATTTCGTGCGCGATGGCGAATCGCGGCCCGGCGCCACCGGCGACGCCGTCGTGCCGTCGACCTTCCGCGTCGTCGGCGTCAAGCAGGAAGCCAACGTCGGCGACCGCCTGGCCCCCGTTCCGCCGCGCGATTACAGCAACTACGCCCCGCGCTCGCCCGAGAACGACGTCGCCGGCCAGATCGTCTCCATCTACGGCGATGCGCTGACCGCCGGCCAGAACCAGATCGTCGCGCTGAACCGCGGCGAGCGCGACGGCCTGCAGCGCGGCCACGTGCTGGCGCTCTGGCGCGCCGGCGACCGCGTGGTCGACCGCACCGATCCGACGCGCCCGGTCATGAAGCTGCCGGACGAGCGGCATGGCCTGCTGATGGTGTTCCGCACCTTCTCGCGCATGTCCTATGCGCTGATCCTGTCGGTGCAGGAGCCGGTGCGTCCCGGCGACCGCTTCACGCAGCCCTGAGCCCGGCCCGAGGCCGGCGGGAGCCGGCCCCGGCTCCCCCTGGCCCTGCCCCTCCCCTGCCGGCGGGGTGCTGCGCCCCGCCGTGCACTGCCCGGCCGGCGCATGATGCGCGGATGCTGTCTTCCACCGAACTGGCGGCCTGGCTGCGCCTGATCGAGACCCCGCAGATCGGCCGCGACGGCGCCCGGCGGCTGCTCGCGGCCTTCGGCTCGCCGGAGGCCGTGTTCGAGGCCGACCCGGCCGCGCTCGCCGCCCTCGGCAGCGCGGCGCTGGCCGAGGTGCTGCAGGCCGTGCCGCCCGGCTGGCCGGCGCGCGTGGCAGCGGTCGAGGCCTGGCGCCACGGCGCCCCCGCTGGCGGTCCGGCCCGCGACATCCTGGCCCTCGGCGACCCCGGCTACCCGCCGCTGCTGCTCCAGATGGCGGATCCGCCGCTGCTGGTCTACACGCTCGGCCGCCGCGAGGTGCTGGCCCGCGAGGCCGTCGCGATCGTCGGCAGCCGCCATCCGACACCGCAAGGCCTGGCGACGGCCCGCGAGTTGGCGGGCCAGCTGGGTGAGCAAGGGCTCACGATCGTGTCCGGCCTGGCGCTCGGCATCGACGGCGCGGCCCACGAGGCGGCGCTCGACGCGGGCGCCCCGACGGTGGCCGTGCTCGGCAGCGGCGTCGACCAGCCCTATCCGCGGCGCCACGTCGGCCTCGCCGCGCGCATCGTCGACACCGGGCTGCTCGTCTCCGAGTACCCGCCGGGCACGCCGCCGCTCGCCGCGCACTTTCCCCAGCGCAACCGCCTGATCGCCGGCCTGGCGCGTGGCACGCTGGTGGTCGAGGCCGGCCTGCCCTCGGGCTCGCTGATCACCGCGCGCCTGGCGGCGGAGGCCGGCCGCGAGGTCTTCGCGGTGCCCGGCTCGATCCGCTCGCCGCTCTCGCGCGGCTGCCACGCGCTGCTGCGCGACGGCGCGACGCTGGTCGAGACGGTCGACGACGTGCTGCGCGAGCTGCGTCCGGGGCCGCGGCAGCCTGGCGGGGCGAGCGAGCCCCGGGCCGCCGATCCGGCCGATCCCGGGGGCGGTCGCGGTTCCGCGGCGGATCGCGCGCCCGCGGCCGTGGCCGGGCCCGATGCGGGGCCCGCCGAGGCGGCCGCGATCCCCCACGCCCGTGCCCTGCTGCGCGCGCTCGGCCACGACCCGATCGGGCTGGACGAACTCGGCGCCCGCACCGGCCTGGGTGCGGCGGTGCTGGGCGGCGCGCTGCTCGAGCTGGAGCTGGCGGGCATCGTCGCGCGCCTGCCCGGCCAGCGCTTCCAGCGCCTCGGGCGGGGCTGAACGGGCCGGGCCGGCGGCACGGGTCGGCCGGCGCGGCACGCGCCCGCCGGGCCGTGCGCTCGCCGGTGTCGTCAGCCGCGGCCGGGACGGCCGCGCACCCCGCGCCGCGTCATGAGCCGCGGGTCCAGCAGCGCGCCGAGCAGCGCGCCGACCAGGGCCCCGGCCGCATGCGCCCGCGGCACGACCGGCATCTCCCAGCCGGGCACCCGCTGCAGCGCCGGCCCCCAGGGCGCCTCGGCGCCGACCTTCAGCGCCAGGCCGGCCAGCACCGCCAGCCCGATCGCACGGCGTGCGCCGCGGCCGTCGATCGCCAGCCGCACCGCGGCCACCGCGACACCGGCATGCAGCACGCCCGACAGGCCGCCGAAACGCAGCAGCCCCGGCGCACCGACCAGCGCGAGCTGGGTGAGCGGCCAGGCCAGCAGCCAGGCCAGTGCGGCGGCCGCGGGCAGGCTGGCCGCGCGCCCGAACAGGGCCACCGCCGCGGCCCCGGCCAGGTTGGCCGCCAGGTGCAGCGGTCCGTAGTGCACCCAGGCCGCGGTCCACAGCCGCCAGGGTTCGCCGGCCAGCCGGCCGGCCTGCCAATCCAGCGCCTCGCGCACCCCCGGCGAGGCTGCCGCCACGGCCAGCGAGGCCAGGCCGAGCCCCGCGGACAGCGCCTCCCAGGCGCTCAGCCGAACACCGCGCGCCACAGCGCCAGCACCGCCTCGCGCTGCGGCGCGATCGCGCCCGGGTCGACCTGGGTCGGCTGCTCGTCCAGGCGCGCGCGGTGCTGCAGGCGCCGCAGCTCGCGGTAGGCGTCGGCGGCCGCCGTGCCGACGCCGGCCGGCAGCAGGCCGGCGGCTTCCGCGCGCTGCAGCAGCGCGATGTTGCCGACGTTGTCGATCAGGCCGCGGTGCGCCGCGCTGTGCGCCAGCACCAGGTACTGCACCGCGAACTCGACGTCCATCATGCCGCCGGCACTGTGCTTGAGGTCGAAGCCGCCACCGCGCACGGGGTGCGCGGCGCGCACCTTCTCGCGCATCGCGACGACCTCGTCGCGCAGCCCCGCCGGGTCGCGCGGCGCCGTCAGCACGGCCTCGCGCACCGCGTCGAAGCCCGTGGCGAGCGCCGGCAGCCCCGCGCACCAGCGCGCCCGCGTGATCGCCTGGTGCTCCCAGGACCAGGCCACGTTGCTGCCGCGCCCGGTCTGGTAGTTCGAGAAGGACTGCAGCGAGCTGACCAGCAGCCCGGAACTGCCGTTCGGCCGCAGCGCGGTGTCGATGTCGAACAGCTCGCCGGCCGCGGTGCGCAGCGTCAGCCAGTTGATCAGCTTGCGCACGTAGGCGGCGTAGACCTCCATGCAGGTGTCGGTGTCCGCCCCGTCGAGCGCCGGGTCGGTGTCGTAGAGGAAGACGACGTCGAGGTCGCTGCCGTAGCCGAGCTCCTTGCCGCCGAGCTTGCCGTAGGCGATCACCGCGAAGCGCGGCTCCTCGCGGTGCGCCTGCTTCAGGTGGCGCCAGCTCCAGCGCAGCGCGCAGCGCAGCGTCGCATCGGCCAGCGCCGAGAGGTCGTCGGCCACCTGCTCGACGCTGACGTGGCCCTCCACGTCGCGCACCAGCGTGCGGAAGACCTCGGCGTGGTGGGCCCGGCGCAGCGTGTCGAGCAGGTATTCCTCGTCGGCCTGGCCCGAGCGTTCCCACGCGGCATGCCGCGCCTGCAGCTCGGCCTCGTAGGCGGCCGGGTCGAAGCGCGAATGCAGCAGCCGCTCGTCGGCCAGCTCGTCGATCACGCCGGGGTGGCGCATCAGGTAGCGCATCGGCCAGCGCGCCAGCCCCAGCAGGCGCAGCAGCCGGGACTGCACTTCGGGCCGCTCCACCAGCAGCGCGAGGTAGCTCTCGCGGCGCAGCAGCGGCTCGATCCAGTCGACGAAGCGCACCGCCGCCTCCATCGTGCAGCCGCCCTCGCGCACCACCGCGGCGGCGCGCTGCACCAGCCGCGCGAGCCGCAGCTTGCCCTCGTCGCGCAGCGCGGCCACCTTCGGGCTGGCGGCCCAGCCGGCGACGCGCTCGGCCAGCGGCCCCGGCAGGCGCTCCGCGAAGCCCGGCTGGTCGACCGGCACCGGCGCGGGCCCGCAGCCGCGGCAGGCGACCTTGCCGTTCGACGGCGCACGGCCCTCGTGCAGCAGCGCATCGAACTCGGTGGCGACGAACTCGCGCAGCTCGGCCAGCTGGTGCAGGAAGGCGCAGGCGTGCACGGAGTCCGGCTCGCTCGGCCGGGCCAGGCCCAGGCTGCAGGCGATCCAGCGCAGGTCGGCGTCCTGCGTCGGCAGCAGGTGGGTCTGCTGGTCGTCCAGGTACTGGATGTGGTGCTCCACCCGGCGCAGGAAGACATAGGCCTCGGCCAGCCGCCGCGCGGTCTCGGCCTTCATCAGCCCGCCGTCGGCCAGCTTGCGCAGCGCCTTCAGCGTCGAGCGGGTGCGGATCTCCGGGAACTGGCCGCCGCGCACCACCAGCAGCAGCTGGACGATGAACTCGATCTCGCGGATGCCGCCGCGCGACAGCTTGACATCGTTCGCGCGCTCGGGCCGGCCCGCCGCCCGGCGCTGCGCCTCCTCGCGCACCTTGCGGTGCAGCTGGCGCAGGCCCTCGAACACGCCGTAGTCGAGGTAGCGCCGGTAGACGAAGGCCGTGATGATCGCGCGCAGCGGCAGCGCGCGGCCGCTGGCGACGCTGGCCCGCGGCGCGACGACGCGGCTCTTCAGCCACGCGAAGCGTTCCCACTCGCGGCCCTGCACCTGCAGGTACTCCTCCAGCATCGCCAGGCTGACCACCGGCGGGCCGGAGTTGCCGTTCGGCCGCAAGGCCAGGTCGACGCGGAACACGAAGCCGTCCTCGGTGGTGTCGCCGATCAGCGCGTACAGGCGCTTGGCCAGGCGGCTGAAGTACTCGTGCGCGCTCAGCGGCTGCGCGCCGTCGGTCTCGCCCTCCTCCTCGTAGACGTAGACGAGGTCGATGTCGGAGGACACGTTGAGCTCGCGCGCGCCGAGCTTGCCCATGCCGACGACCCAGAAGTCGATGCGCCCGCCGGCCGCGTTGCGCGGCACGCCGTGCAGCGCGTCGAGCTCCGCGCGGGCCTGCGCGACGGCCAGGTCGAGCGCGGTCTCCGCCAGCTCGGTCATCACGAGCGTGATGTCCTCCATCGGCGTGTCGTGCTCGACGTCGAGCACCACGAGCCGCTCCAGCACCAGCTGCCGCGCCACCCGCAGCGCGCTGGCGAGCGGCCGCGGCGGCGTGCGCGCCTGCTGCAGCGCGTCGACCAGCGCGACGATCGCGTCGCGCCGCGGCAGGCCGGGCGGCAGCAGCGGCCGCTCGGCCGGGTAGCGGCGCCGGATGCGCTGGACGTAGCGGCTGTGGTCGGCCTGGGCGCCGGCCGGGCCGCAGGGCGCGTCGCCCCCGCAGGGCGTGTCATCGGAAGGAGGAATCGTCGACATTCGGAAACGGGGCGGCCGTCGGGCCTGTGCTAGATTGCTTCGGGCAAGGGGAAGGTCCTGTCGCCCGGGGCGACACCGGGCCGGCGCCAGCGCCGCCAGCCGGCCGCCGCCTCTCGGTGATCCATGTCGTCCCTCACGCCCTCCAACTTCCCGCCGAGCGCCTCGCCGGACCGCGACGCCTCATGCGCCGCGGCCGCGGCCGGCCCCGGCCTGCCGCTGCGCTGCTGGCGCCTGCTGGCGCGCGTGCTGCGTGCTGCCCTGCTGCTGCTGGCCGCGGTGTGGAGTGTCCTGCTCTTGCTCTGGCTCGTCCTGCACTGGGGCATTCTGCCCCACATCGACCGCTGGCGCGGGACGGTGGAAACGCGGGCCAGCGAGGCACTCGGGGTTCCGGTGCGGCTGGGCGAGATCACCGTGAGCAGCAGCGGCTGGGTGCCCTCGCTCGAGATGCGCGACGTGCGCCTGCTGGACGCGCAGCAGCGCCCGGCGCTGGTGCTGCCGCGGGTGGTGGCCGCGCTGTCGCCGCGCTCGCTGCTGGCGCGCGACCTGCGCTTCCAGCAGCTCTACCTCGAGGGAGCGCGCCTCGAGGTGCGGCGCGATGCGCGCGGCCGCGTCTTCGTCGCCGGCTTCGACCTGGACGCCAACGCCCCCGATCCGCGCGAGGACAGCCCGGCGCTGCGCTGGTTCCTCAAGCAGCCGGAGTTCGTGATCCGCGGCGGCTCGCTGCGCTGGACCGACGAGCTGCGCGGCGCGCCCCCGCTCGTCCTCGACGACGTGCAGCTGGTGCTGCGCAACGGCCTGCGCCAGCACCTGCTGCGGCTGGACGCGACGCCGCCGCCGGCCTGGGGCGAGCGCTTCACGCTGCGCGGCCGCTTCACCCAGCCGCTGCTGCGCGGCGAGGACTTCCACCGCTGGAGCGGCACCGCGCACGCCGAGCTGCCGCGCGCCGACGTGCGCGAGCTGCGGCGCTACGTGCAGCTGCCCTTCGACGTCGAGGAAGGCGACGGCGCGCTGCGCGCCTGGGTCGACCTGCGCGAGGGCGTGCCGGTGGGCGCCACCGTCGACCTGGCGCTGCGCGCGGTGCGCCTGCGCGTCGCGCCCGGCCTGGAGCCGCTCGAGCTGGACCAGGTCGAGGGCCGGCTCGACGCGCGCCGCCAGGGCCGCAACCTCAGCCTCGAGGCGCGCCAGCTCGGCTTCCAGACCGGCGACGGCCTGCGCTGGCCGCGCGGCGACCTGCGCGTGGCGTGGCGCGAGGGGCCGGACGGCCGGGTGGCCGGTGGCGAGATCGGCGCGGGCCTGCTGGACCTGCACGTGATGGCCGAGGTCGCCGCGGCACTCCCGCTGGGCGCGCCGCTGCGGCGCCTGCTGGCCGAGACGCGGCCGCAGGGACAGCTGCGCCAGCTCGCGCTGCGCTTCGACGGGCCGCCGGACGCCCCCAGCGGCTACCAGGTGCAGGGCGAGCTGGACGGCCTCGCGCTGGCCGCCTCGCGGCCGTCCGATGGCGAGGGCGTCGGCCGGCCGGGCCTGCGCAATGCCCGGCTGCAGCTGAAGGCCAGCGAGCGCGGCGGCGAGGCGACGCTGCGCATTGAGCGCGGCGCGCTGGAGTTCCCGGGCGTGTTCGACGAGCCGCAGGTGCCGATGGACACCCTCGCGGCACGGCTGAACTGGCGCATCGACCCGGTGCCGCCACCGGCCGGCGCCGCCTCGGCGCCGCCACGCGTGCAGGTGGACGTGAAGGACGCCCGCTTCGCCAACGCCGACGCCGAGGGCAGCCTGAGCGCCACCTGGCGCACCGGCGGCGACGACGGCCGCGGCGCGGGCCCGCCGCGCGGCCGCGGCGCGCGCCTGCCCGGCGTGCTGCAGATCGACGGCCAGCTGCTGCGCGGCCAGGCGGCACGCACCGCGCGCTACCTGCCGCGCGGCATCCCGGCGTCGGCGCGCGACTACGTGGCCGACGCGGTGCGCGGCGGCCGCATCACCCAGGCGCGCTTCCGCGTGCGCGGTGACCTGAGCGATTTCCCGTACTGGGGCGCCGCCGAGCGCGCGGGCGAGTTCCGCATCGCCGGCCAGGTGGAGGACCTGACGCTGGCCTACGTGCCCGACCGCCCCGCGCGCGGCCGCGAACCGGCCTGGCGCTCGCCGTGGCCGCCCTTCACGCGGCTCGCCGGCGAGCTGATCTTCGACCGCGCCGCGATGCGCATCCGCGACGCGCGCGCCATGCTCGGCAGCCTGCAGCTGAGCCAGGTGAACGGCGAGATCGCCGACCTCGGGCAGCCAACGCTCACGATCCGCGGCGACACCCGCGGACCCGCCGCCGAGCTGCTGCGCTTCGTCACCGCGACGCCGGTCGACGAGTGGACCGGCCGCGTGCTGGGCGGCGCGACCGCCAGCGGCGCCGCCGAGATGAAGCTCGCGCTGACCCTGCCGCTGCAGGACCTCGCGCACAGCACGGTGCGCGGCAGCGTCACGCTGGCCGGCAACGACCTGCGCATCCAGCCGGGCACGCCGCTGCTGCAGGCTGCGCGCGGGCGGATCGACTTCAGCGAGCAGGGCTTCACCCTGGCCGGGGCCAGCGCACGCCTGCTCGGCGGCGACGCCGTGATCGACGGCGGCAGCCAGCCCGACGGCAGCCTGCGCTTCACCGCCCAGGGCAGCGCGACCGCGGAGGCGCTGCGCCGTGCGCCCGAACTCGGGCTGGCCCGCCTGGCCGGCGCGCTGAGCGGCCAGGCGCCCTACCGGCTGGTGCTCGGCGTCTCGCGCGGCCACCCCGAGATCCTGCTGACCAGCAGCGGGGTCGGGCTGGGGATCGACCTGCCGCCGCCGCTGCGCAAGGCGCCCGACACGCCGCTGCCGCTGCGCCTGCAGACCACGCTGCTGCCGGCCGAGGCCGGCGCCGGCCTGCGCGAGCAGCTGCGGCTGGAGCTGGGCACGGTGCTGCAGGCGCAGTACCTGCGCGAGTGGCCGCGCGAAGGCGGCGGCGAACCGCGCGTGCTGCGCGGCGGCCTCGGCGTGTTCGAACGCGCGCCCACGCCGGCCACCGGCGTGGCGGCCCAGGTCACGCTCAACCAGGTCGACGTCGATGCCTGGCAGGCCGCGCTCGACCGGCTCGCGCCGGCCGGCGACGAGGCCGGCAGCGCCGCCGCCGCGGGCTACCTGCCGACCCAGGTCGCGCTGCGCGCGCAGCAGCTGCAGTTCGGCGAGCGGCGGCTGAACCGGCTCACCGCCGGCCTCAGCCAGGCGGACGGCCAGTGGCGCGCCACGCTGGACGCCGAGCAGATGGCCGGCTACCTGGAGTTCCGGCCCGCGCGCCGCGGCAACACCGGCGCCACCGCGGGCCGGGTGTACGCGCGCCTGGGCCGGCTGTCGCTGCCGCGGCGCGAGGCCGACCAGGTCGAGCGCCTGCTCGAGCGCCAGCAGCCGCAGAGCGTGCCGGCGCTGGACATCGTCGTCGAGGACCTGGAGCTGCGCGGCAAGCGGCTCGGCCGCGTCGAGGTCGAGGCCGTGAACCGCGGCGACGCGAGCGACGGCACCCGCGAATGGCGGCTCAACCGCCTCGCGCTGACGACGCCGGAGGCCCGGCTCAGCGCGAGCGGCGCCTGGGTGGCCGCGGCGCCCGGGGCACGCCGGCGCACCCAGCTCGACTTCCGTCTCGAGCTGAGCGACAGCGGCGCCTTCCTCGAGCGCCTGGGCAGCGGCCGCGCGATCCGCGGCGGCAAGGGCCAGCTCGCCGGGCAGGTCGCGTGGACGGGTTCGCCGCTCTCGCTGGACTACGACAGCCTGGGCGGCAGCTTCAAGGTGGCGATCGAGTCCGGCCAGTTCCTGAAGGCCGAGCCGGGTGCGGCCCGGCTGCTCGGCGTGCTCAGCCTGCAGGCCCTGCCGCGCCGGCTGTCGCTGGACTTCCGCGACGTCTTCCAGGAGGGCTTCGCCTTCGACAGCGTGGCCGGCGACGTCAGCGTGACCGACGGCGTGGCGCGCACCAACAACCTGCGCATGCGCGGCGTGCAGGCGGCGGTGCTGATGGAGGGCGAGGCCGACATCGAGCACGAGACGCAGAACCTGCGCGTGGTGGTGGTGCCGGAGATCAATGCCGGCACCGCATCGCTGGCCTATGCGGCGATCAACCCGGCGATCGGCCTCGGCACCTTCCTGGCCCAGCTGGTGCTGCGCAAGCCGCTGGTGGCTGCCGGCACCCGCGAGTTCCACGTCAGCGGCAGCTGGGCCGACCCGAAGGTCGAGCGCGTCGAGCGTCGTCCCGGCGAGCCGGTGCCGACGATCGACGACGCCCCCGCCGCCGACCCGCCCACCCCTCCCGACCCGGACACCCGCCGATGAAGATCGCCGCCCTGCAGATGGTCGCCACGCCGCGCGTGGCCGACAACCTCGCCGCCGCGCGCCGGCTGATGGAGGCCGCCGCCGCGGACGGTGCGCGCCTGGTCGCGCTGCCGGAGTACTTCTGCCTGATGGGGCTGCGCGACGGCGACAAGCTGGCCGTGGCCGAGGCGCCCGGGCGCGGCCCGATCCAGGAGGCGCTGGCCGATGCCGCACGCAGCCTCGGCCTGTGGGTGATCGGCGGCACGCTGCCGATCACCTGCCCGCTCGCCGAGGGCGAGCCCCCGCGGGTGTTCAACCGCAGCCTGCTGTTCGCGCCCGACGGCCAGGCCGTCGCGGCCTACGACAAGATGCACCTGTTCCGTTTCCGGCAGGGCGACGAGCACTACGACGAATCGCGGGTGCTGCGCGCCGGCGACACGCCGGTGGCGGCGACGCTGCCCGGCCTGGCGCTGGCGCCCGGCCGGGACCTGCGGGTGGCGCTGAGCGTCTGCTACGACCTGCGCTTCCCCGAGCTCTACCGCGCGCTCGGCCCGGCCGGCGGCCAGCCGCCGCTGGACCTGATCGCCGTGCCCGCCGCCTTCACCGTGCCCACCGGGCGCGCGCACTGGGAGCTGCTGCTGCGCGCCCGCGCGGTGGAGAACCAGTGCTACCTGATCGCACCGGCCCAGGGCGGGCTGCACGAGAGCGGGCGCCGCACCTGGGGCCACAGCCTGGTCGTCGACCCCTGGGGCGAGGTGCTCGCGGTGCGCCCCGAAGGCGAGGGCGTGGTGCTCGCGGAGCTCGACGCGGCCCGGCTCGCCGACGTGCGGGCCCGGCTGCCGGCGCTGGAGCATGTTCGTCCGATCCGTCACGCCCCGCGCGACTGAGGGTGCCCGGGCGCTGGCCCGCGGGGGATGGCGCCGCTAGGATGGCCCGCTTCGATCGATGCCCCCGGAGGCGGCCACCATGAACCTCGTGCAACGCGTGCAGGACATCCTCCTGCGACCGAAGGCCACCTGGCCGCAGATCGAGCGCGAGCCGGCCAGCGTGGGCTCGCTGTACACCGAGTACCTGGTGGTGCTGGCGGCGATCTCGTCGATCTGCAGCTTCATCGGCCTGTCCATCGTCGGCGTCGGCATGATGGGCGTGCAGATCCGGATGCCCTTCGTCAGCGGCCTCGTGAACATGGTCGTCGGCTTCGTGCTGACGCTGGGCGCGGTCTACGTGCTGGCGCTCATCGCCGATGCGCTGGCGCCGAGCTTCCAGGGCCGCAGGGACCCGCTGGCCGCGCTGAAGCTGGTCGCCTATGCGTCCACCGCCGGCCTGCTGGGCGGCGTGTTCGGCATCCTGCCCGCGCTGGCGCCGCTGGGCCTGCTGGCCGCGCTGTACTCGGCCTACCTGCTGTACCTGGGCCTGCCGGTGATGATGAAGTGCCCGCCGGAGAAGTCGCTGGCCTACACGGCGGTGCTGATCGTCTGCGGCATCGTGCTGGGCGTGGTGGTGGGCACCGTCGCGTCGCTGCTGATGCCCGGGCCGCGCATGGGCATCGCCGGCGCGCCGGCGCCGGGCGGCAACGTGACGCTGAACCTGCCCGGCGGCGAGGTCAAGATCGACACGGCCAAGCTCGAGGAGGCCGCGCGCCGGATGGAGGAGGCGGGCCGGCGCGCCCAGCAGGCCCAGGCTGCGGCGAGCGACCCGGCCGCCGCGGCGTCCGCGGCGGGCCAGGCGATGGGCGACGTGCTGGCCGCGCTCGGCGGCGGCGCCGCCGGCAGCGCGATCGCGCCGGCCACGCTGAAGGGCCTGCTGCCGGCCACGCTCGGCGGGCTGCCGCAGGTCTCGGTGGAGACGCAGGGCGGCCAGGTGGCCGGCTTCGCCGGGTCGGCGGCACGGGCGCGCTACGAGCAGGGCGAGCAGCGCATCGAGCTGTCGATCACCGACCTGGGTGGCGTGGCCGGCATCGCCGCGGCGGCTTTCGCCGCGGCCACCGTCGAGCGCGAGACCGCCGACCGCGTCGAGCGCAGCTACCGCCAGGGCGCGCGCGGCATCAAGGAAGAGGCGGCCAAGGACGGCAGCCATGCGGAGATGACCGTGCTGCTGGCCAACGGCGTCGCCGTCGAGGCGCGCGGCGAGCGCACCGACCTGGCGGGCCTGAAGCGCGCGCTGGAGGGCCTGGGGCTGGACCGCATCGAGGCGCTGAAGCGGCCGGAGAAGTCCTGACGCAGGGCGCCCCGGCGGCCGGGCCGAGGCCCTGCCGGCCTGCGCTATTCTCCGGCGCATGACGCTCACCGAGCTGCGCTACATCGTTGCCGTTGCCCGCGAGAAGCACTTCGGCCGCGCCGCCGAGGCCTGCTTCGTGTCGCAGCCGACGCTGAGCGTGGCGATCAAGAAGCTCGAGGAAGAGCTCGACGTCAAGATCTTCGAGCGCGGCGCCAACGAGGTCAGCGTCACGCCGCTGGGCGACGAGATCGTGCGCCAGGCCCAGTCGGTGATCGAGCAGGCCGCAGCGATCAAGGAGATCGCCAAGCGCGGCAAGGACCCGGTGGCCGGCCCGCTGCGCGTCGGCGTGATCTACACGATCGGCCCCTACCTGCTGCCCGACCTGGTGCGCCAGGCGATCGCGCGGGTGCCGCAGATGCCGCTGGTGCTGCAGGAGAACTTCACCGCGCGCCTGCTCGACATGCTGCGCACCGGCGAGCTGGACTGCGCAATCCTCGCCGAGCCCTTCCCGGACACCGGCCTCGCGCTCGCGCCGCTGTACGACGAGCCCTTCGTCGTCGCGGTGCCGAAGGACCACCCGCTCGGCAGGCGCGCGCAGATCAGTGCCGACGAGCTGAAGCACGAGACCCTGCTGCTGCTCGGCACCGGCCACTGCTTCCGCGACCACGTGCTCGAGGTCTGCCCCGAATACGCGCGCTTCTCCAGCCATGCCGAGGGCATCCGCAAGAGCTTCGAGGGCTCGTCGCTGGAGACCATCAAGTACATGGTGGCCGCCGGCATGGGCGTGACTGTGGTGCCGGTGCTGGGCGTGCCGAAGGAGCCGCAGCCGCACGTGCTCTACATCCCGTTCAGCGAGCCGGTGCCGACACGCCGCGTCGTGCTGGCCTGGCGCCGCACCTTCACCCGCTACGAGGCGATCGCCGCGCTGCGCAATGCCATCTATGCCTGCGAACTGCCCGGCGTCGCCCGGGTGACCTGACGACCCGACCACCGCATGCCCCCGCGCCGGCATCGGCCGGCCGCAGCGGGCAGCATTCCCCCACCGCTTCCGACACTCACGCCAGGAGTACCCCATGGGCAAGAAGGACAAGACCCCCGCCGCCGCCGCCGGCCCGCGCATCAACATCGGCATCGCCGAGAAGGACCGCGAGGCCATCGCCGCCGGCCTGTCGACGCTGCTCGCCGACACCTACACGCTCTACCTGACGACCCACAACTTCCACTGGAACGTCACCGGGCCGATGTTCAACAGCCTGCACGCGATGTTCATGGCGCAGTACACCGAGCTGTGGAACGCGGTCGACCCGATCGCCGAGCGCATCCGCTCGCTCGGCGTGGCCGCGCCGGGCTCCTATGCGCAGTTCGGCAGCCTCAGCTCGCTGAAGGACGCGCCGTCGACGCCGCCGAAGGCGATGGACATGGTGCGCATCCTGGTCGAGGGCCACGAGGGCGTTGCGCGCACCGCGCGCGGCATCTTCCCGCTGGCCGACGCGGCCGCCGACGAGCCGACCGCCGACCTGCTGACGCAGCGCCTGGCCGTGCACGAGCAGACGGCCTGGATGCTGCGCTCGCTGCTGGAAGAGTGAGGCGGGCGCGCCCGCAGCGCCCGCGCCCGCCATGCGCATCGCCATCGTCGCCTTCGACGGCTTCGACGAACTGGACGCGCTGGTCCCCTGGGGCTGGCTGAACCGGCACGCCCCGGCGGGCTGGAAGGCGGAGCTCGCGGCACCCGCCCCGCGCATCACCTCGATGCACGGGCTGACGGTGGACGCGCAGCAGCCGCTGGCCTTCGCCAACGCGGCCGACGCGGTGCTGTTCGGCGGCGGCCTGACGACACGGGCCATCGCCGCCGACGGCGTGCTGCTCGACCGGCTGCAGCTGGACCCGGTGCGCCAGCGCATCGCCGGCGTCGGCGCCGGCACGCTGCTGCTGGCGCGGCTGGGCCTGCTCGGCGACGCCGCCGTCGCGACCGATGCGGCCAGCAAGCCCTGGGTGGTCGCCGCCGGCGTGCGCGTGGCCGACACCGCGTTCGAGGCCCACGGCCCGGTGGCCACCGCCTGCGGCGGCCTGGCCGCCGAGCGGGTCGCAGCCTGGCTCATCTGGCACGCCGCCGGGCCGGAGGCGGCACACGCTGCGCTGCTGCAGGCCGCTCCGGTCGGCGAACGCGAGGCCCACGTCGCACGCGTGCTGGACGCGCTGCGGCCGGTGCTGGGCGGGCCGCCCGGCTGACCGACGCTCGGGCGCCCTCGCCTGGACGGCGTCCGCGGGCCGGCTTCGCGGGCGTCGCGCCGCGGCAGCCGGCGGACGCTTCAGCGGCCGCCCGCGGTCGGCGGCACGCCGGCCATCCAGGCCGCTGCCGCCGCATCGCCCGGCTGGCCGCGCGCCGCCAGGCCCTCGCGCACCGCGGCGCGGTCGGCCGGCGGGCGGTTCTGGCTCAGCTTGAACTTGCCCTCCAGCCGCTCGATCTCGACCTCGATGCCGACGATCGCGCCCAGCATCTGCGCGACGAAGTCCGGCGGCGCGTCGTCGACCCGCCAGGGCGCCGGCCGGGCCGCCTCGTGCCGGTCGGTCAGCGTGGCGACGATCGCGTGCAGCGCGGCCGGGTCGGTGACCGCCCGCGGCCGGCCGTGGGCGTGCACCACGGCGTAGTTCCAGGTCGGCACCACCTTGCCGTGCACGGCCTTGCCGGGGTACCAGCCGGGGGTGACGTAGGCCTGCGGGCCGTGGAACACGAACACGGACGGGCCCGCGTGCTGCCAGACCGGGTTCGCGCGCGCGACGTGGCCGACCAGGGTGCCGTGCGGACCGCGGCCGCGGTCCAGCCGGAAGGGCACGTGGTTGACCTCGACGCCCGCGCCGTCGGTGCCGTCCGCCGCCCCGCCCGTCGGCCGCACGGCGATCCATGTGGCCAGCGGGTGGGCCTCGATCAGCGCGTGCAGCGCCCCGGTGTCGTGCTCGGCGAAGTGGCTGGGCAGGTACATGGCAGTCGGTCGCAGTCAGGCAGCGGCCGCGTCATCCTGCCACACCGGCTCGGGACGGCCCGCGGGCGGGGCGAGATCGACTTCAGCCCCGGCAGAAGCACGATCGAGCGCGACTTCGAGCATCGCCTCGCGGCGCTCTACGCCAACGCGGAGACCCCCCGCCTCTCCGGCGTGCAGATCAAGGCCCCGATGTGTCTGGAGGCGGACGGCAGGCTCTCGCCCAGCGTCGGAACATCCTTCACCCCCATCCTCAAGCCTGCCGGGAGTAGCGGCTTCGAGGCACTGCCGGTCATCGAGTGGATCGGGCTTTCACTCGCGCGCGCGATCGGCCTCCCCGCTCCGGAGGGCCAGGGTCGCGGCGTTCGACCAGAGGAGGTGCCCTGCGTCGTCACACCCTAAAATTCAGGCGCTGCGCCCGCATGGTCGGCGCACGAGGAAGTGGCCGATGTGCACAAACGCTGTGGGCACCTTGCAGATTGCGTACATAGCTGTGTACATAACGGGGTTCTTGGGTGATGTCGAACGAGCAGATCGTCAATGAAGTCAAGCGCAGACGCACCTTCGCCATCATTTCCCACCCCGACGCCGGCAAGACCACGCTGACCGAGAAGCTCCTGCTGTTTTCCGGCGCGATCCAGATCGCCGGCTCGGTGAAGGCGCGCAAGGCGAGCCGCCACGCCACCTCCGACTGGATGGAGATCGAGAAGCAGCGCGGCATCTCGGTGGCCTCGTCGGTGATGCAGATGGAGTACCGCGACTGCGTCATCAACCTGCTCGACACCCCGGGCCACCAGGACTTCTCCGAAGACACCTACCGGGTGCTGACCGCGGTCGATGCCGCGCTGATGGTGATCGACGCGGCCAATGGCGTGGAGCCGCAGACGCGGCGGCTGCTGCAGGTCTGCCGCGCCCGCAACACGCCCATCCTCACCTTCGTCAACAAGCTCGACCGCGAGGTGCAGGAGCCGCTGACGCTGATGGACGAGATCGAGCGCGAGCTCGGCATGACGGTGGTGCCCTTCACCTGGCCGGTGGGCATGGGCAAGGTCTTCGGCGGCGTGCTCGACCTGCGGCGCGACCAGATGCGCGTCTTCGCGCCGGGCGAGGACCGCGTGGCCGGCACCGAGGAGATCGTCGAGGGCCTGGCCAACCCGGCGCTGGCCGGGCGCTTCGGCAGCGCCTTCGAGCAGGCCAGCGGCGAGATCGAGCTGGTGCGCGAGGCCGCGCCGGCCTTCGACCACGGCGAGTTCCTGGCCGGCCGGCAGACGCCGATGTTCTTCGGCTCGGCGGTGAACAACTTCGGCGTGCAGGAGGTGCTGGACGCGCTGGTGGAGCTGGCTCCGCCGCCCGCCGCGCGCGCCGCGCTGCAGCGCACGGTGGGCCCCGACGAGGCGAAGTTCAGCGGCGTGGTGTTCAAGATCCAGGCCAACATGGACCCGGCGCACCGCGACCGCATCGCCTTCCTGCGCGTGGCCAGCGGCCGCTTCTCGCGCGGCATGACGCTGAAGGTGGTGCGCTCGGGCAAGACGCTGCGGCCGAACACCGTGGTCACCTTCATGAGCCAGCGCCGCGAGCTGCTCGACGAGGCCTACGCCGGCGACATCATCGGCATCCCGAACCACGGCGTGCTGCAGCTCGGCGACACGCTGACCGAGGGCGAGGCGCTGCAGTACACCGGCCTGCCCTTCTTCGCACCGGAGATGTTCCGCAGCGTCGAGGTGGCCGACCCGCTGAAGACCAAGCAGCTGCGCGCCGGCCTGACCCAGCTCGGCGAGGAGGGTGCGATCCAGGTCTTCCGGCCGGTGGCGGGCTCGGTGCTGCTGCTGGGCGCGGTCGGCCAGCTGCAGTTCGAGGTGGTCGCGCACCGCCTCGAGCACGAGTACGGCGTCAAGGCCCGCATCCAGCCGGCGCGCTACAACGTCGCGCGCTGGGTGACCGCGGAGACCGGCGACGGCCCCGCCGCCGACGAGCGCGAGCTCAAGCGCTTCATCGACGGCAACGACCACCGCGTCGCGCTGGACGCGGTGGACGCGGCCTGCGTGCTGCTGGAGTACGCCGGCGAGCTGCGCGCGATGCAGGAGAACTGGCCGAAGATCCGCTTCCACGCGCTGCGCGAGCACGCGGGGCTGGTGTTCCAGAAGCAGCTGGACGGCTGACGCCGCCGCAGCCCCCTGCCCCGACATGCCCCGGATCGCCGCCGTCCCCGCGCCGCCGCTGCCCCCGCCGCCGGCAGCGGCACCCGCGACGGGCCGCCGCCCGCCCGCCGACCCGCAGAAGTACCGCGTCGAGGTGCGCCCGAGCGCGATCGACGGCCAGGGCGCCTTCGCCGGCGAGGCGATTCCGGCGCGCCGCAAGATCGGCGAGATCCGCGGCGAGTCGATCAGCGTGCGCACCGCGCGGCAGCGCGCGAAGGGCCTGCAGCGCATCATGATCGTCGAGGTGAGCGACCGGCGCGCGATCGACGCCTCGGCCTCCACCGACCCGCTGCGCTACACCAACCACTCCTGCCGGCCGAACGCGGTGCTGCGCATCCGGCAGGGCCGGGTCGAGATCTACGCGATGCGCGACGTCGCTCCGGGCGAGGAGCTCACGGTCGACTACGGTGAATCGCACCACGAAGGGCGGCTCACCTGCCGCTGCGGGGCGATGGGCTGCGTCGGACGCCTGTAGGCCGGCCTTCGTTCCCGCGGGCGGACCTGGGCAGGCGCAGGCTTCAACACCCCGGCCGGCGTGCATTCGCTCACGCCACGGCGGCTCCCGCGAGCGGTCCGCGCTGACGGCCGTCAACCCGCAGGCCGCGGCCGCCGTTGTGCAGGCCCTTGCCGGCCCGCGGCGACGCTCAAGACGCCGCCCGACGGGCCGACATCCCGAACACCGGCCGCCCGGGAAGGCGGCATGAAGGAACGTCGATGTCGACCGATGCCCCGATGCTGGATGCCGCGCAGCTGCGCGCCCAGCTGAACGACCCGCAGCCGATGCAGCGCGCGCGGGCCCTGCACCTGCTGGAACAGGCGATCGCCGCCTGTCCGGAAGCCCGCCTGGCGGGCGAGGCCGAGCGCTTCACGGCGCGCGGCATCCCGTTCTACCGGCCCGACGACCGGCACTTCGCGGCCTGGGTGGACCGCGCCGTCGCGCTCTGGGAGCGCCTGCAGGCGCCGGCCGCGCACCGCTGCGCGGCCTGAGCGGACCCCAGGGCCGGGCGATGCCCGGCCGGCCCCACGCGGGGGCCCGGCGCGTTCAGGCGTTCCAGCCGAAGGGGCCGAGCACGACCGGCTGCGGCCGGGGCCGCTCGAGCTCGCGCATGCGGCGCTCCAGGTCGAACAGGTCGGCCGATTCGGCCAGGTAGCGCTCGTGGCTCTCGGAGGTGGCGCCGAGCGGACGGCGGTCGAAGAAGGACCGGAAGAAGGCAAGCAGGACGGACATGGTGGTTGAACCTCGGGATGCGCGGTGGCCGGTCGTGCCGGTCAACGCAAGGCCCTAGGGTAAACCCTAGATCGTTTTCCCGCACTGACTTGCGTCAAGTCCCGCACCGCGCCGGGGCCAATGCCGCGCCGGCATGGCCGGATGCGGGCCGTGACGCACCCGGACGGTGCATCGCGGCGCGAACTCACGCGGCAAGGGCCAGCGCCTCGATCTGCGCGCGGGCGTCGGCAAAGGCCGCGGCCTCGGCTTCCGCGCCGAGCGCCAGGCCTTCGGCATAGACGAAGTGCACGTCACCCATGCCCAGGAAACCGAGCACCGAGCGCAGCCAGGGCACCTGAGAGTCCGCCGCGGTCTGGCGGTAGTGGCCGCCGCGCGTCAGCGCGACGTAGACGGTCTTGCCGGTCAGCAGGCCCTGCGGGCCCTCGGCGGTGTAGCGAAAGGTCACGCCGGCGCGGGCGATCGCATCGATCCAGTTCTTCAGCTGGGCGGGCGACGCGAAGTTGTACATCGGCACGCCCAGCACCAGCACGTCGGCGGCCTGCACCTCGGCGATCAGCGCATCGTCGGCGGCCACGCGCGCCGCCTGCTCGGGCGTGCGGCGATCGGCCGGCGTGAACAGCGCCTGCAGCGCCGCCTCGCCGAGCTCGGGCAGCGGGTCGCGGCCGAGGTCGCGCACGGTCAGCGTGGCGGCCGGGTCCGCGGCGCGCAGGCGCGCCACGATGTCGTTGGCCAGGCGCGTCGAGTGGGAGGCCGGGCCGCGGGCGCTGGAGAGGATCTGGAGGATGTTCATGGACGACTCCGTCGGGGTGACACGATGGAGCCACTCTATTGATCAGCCACGGAGCGATAAATCCCCTCCGATGGGCAGCTTCGTTCCGTCGATGGAACAATCCTGCCGATGAACGCCCTGCCTGCCGCCGTCGACCCGAACGATCTCCTGCTCTACGCCCGCGTGGTCGAGGACGGCAGCTTCAGCCGCGCCGGCGAGCGCCTGGGCCTGCCGAAGTCCACCGTGTCGCGCCGCGTCGCCGCGCTCGAGAGCGCCCTCGGCGAGCGGCTGCTGCTGCGCACCACGCGCCGCTTGACCGTGACGGACTTCGGCCACGGCGTGCTGGCCCATGCCCAGCAGGTGGCCGAGGAGGTGGCGGCGACGCAGGCGCTGGCGCAGCACCGCCAGGCCGCGCCGAGCGGGCGGCTGCGCCTGTCGATGCCGGGCGACCTGGCGCAGGGCGTGTTCGCGCGGCTGCTGGCCGACTTCGCACAGCGCCACCCGGCAGTGGTGCTCGACCTGGACCTGTCGCCGCGGCGCGTCGACCTGATCGGCGAGAACATCGACCTGGCGATCCGCGCCGGCGAGCTGCCCGACGACGCGAGCCTGGCCGCGCGCCGCCTCGGCGTGTCGGATTTCGGCCTGTTCGCGTCGCCGGGCTACCTGGCGCGCCGCGGCACGCCGCGGCACCCCGACGAGCTGCCGGCGCACGATGCACTGATGCTGCGGCAGCGCAGCGGCGAGCCGCTGCCCTGGCCGCTGCAGCGCGGAGACGAACGCTGGGACGGCCAGCCGGTGGCGCGCGCGATGGCGAACTCGCCCACGCTGCTCACCGAGCTCGCGCGGGCCGGCAGCGGCATCGCGATGGTGCCGCTGCAGTCGGCCGAGGCCGCGGTCGCCGACGGCAGCCTGCGCGCGGTGCTGCCCGACTGGCGGCTGCCCGGCAGCCCGCTGTGGGCCGTCTTCCCCGGCCGGCGGCTGATGCCGGCGCGCACCCGTGCCTTCCTCGATGCGCTGCAGCACTACCTCGAGCCGGCGCGCTGCGCGGCCGAGGGGGCGCGGCTGCAGGCCGCCACGCTCGGGCCGGCGGAGGGCGCTGCCGGAGCGCACGCCGCCGTCACCGGCGCGCCCGCCTAGCTGCCGGCGGCGCTCGAGCCGGATCAGGTGAGCGTGATCGCCCCGCGCCGCTCGGGCGTCTCCAGGTGCGGCACGGCATTGAAGCTGACCAGCCGGTGGCCCTTCGGCGAGACGCTGAACTCGGTGACGGCGCTGTTGCGCAGGCGCAGGTTCAGCTCCACGACCATCGGCGGCGCGAGCCCGAGCACCTCGCCCATGGCGATCGAGATCGGCCCGCCGCTGGCCACCAGCAGCACGTCGCCGCGCGCCTCGCGGCAGACGTGGGCCAGCGCGCCGGCCACGCCGGCGCGGAAGTCGACGTAGCTCGGCATGCCCGCCGGTGCCAGCTCGCCGGCCATCCAGCCGGCGAGCCCGTCGCGCAGCAGGCGGAAGTGCTGGCGCACCGCCTCGGCGCTGTCGGGCCGCGGCAGCGGCGCCGGGTGCAGGCTGCGGATCACCGCCTCGCTGTCGTATTCGTTCAGCCCGGGCCAGGACAGCGTCGGCAGCTGCGGCTCGCCCAGGCCCGCCAGCACGCCGGCGAGGGACTGGGTCTGGCGCTTCAGCGTGCCCACCAGCGCCGACTCGAAGCGCAGGCCGCGCGCGCGGAAGTACTCGCCCAGCCAGCCGCACTGGCGGTGCCCCAGCGGGCTCAGGCAGTCGTAGTCGTCGGCCCCGAAGGAGGCCTGGCCGTGGCGGACGAGGAACAGGGTGGGCATGCGCGGATTCTCCCGGCGCGCCACGCCGGCCCCTGTCTCCTCAGCGACCCGTGCCGCCGCCGGCGCCTCAGAAGCTGTGAATGAACCCGGCGCGGCCGAGCGGGTCCCGCAAACGGGTGCAATCAAGG
>NZ_BBYR01000059.1 GCF_001293525.1 Pseudideonella sakaiensis
GACCCTCCTGTAGTGGCAATTCCGAAGGGCCGACCTATACGGATCAAGGACTTACAGCGGTTGGTGTCGAACTCCGGAGATCATCGGGTTCCTCAAGCAGGCGGAGGCCGGCTTGGCTGTGGCGGAGATCTGCCGCAAGGGCGGGTTTTCGGACGCGACGTTCTACAAGTGGCGCGCCAAGTTCGGCGGCATGGAGGCGTCGGACGCCCGGCGGCTGCGCGAGCTGGAGGCGGAGAACGCCAAGCTCAAGAGCCTGCTGGCCGAGGCGCACCTGGACATGCATGCGCTCAAGAGCGTTCTCGGGGTAAAGCGCTAGCCCCACAGGTCAAGCGGGAGGCCATCGGGCAGCTGATCAGCCGGCATCAGATGTCCGAGCGGCACGCCTGCAGGCTTGTGGGGCTGAGCCGAGACAGCTATCGCAACGCACCGGTGGCCAGTGCGCAGACCGAGGCGCTGAAGACGAAGATCGTCGAGATCGCCCACGCGCGCCGGCGCTTCGGATACAGGCGAGTGCACGATCTGCTGCGCCTGGACTTCCCCGGCGTCAATCACAAACGGGTGTACCGGTTGTACAGCGACGCCGACCTTGCCGTGCGCAAGCGCAAGAAGGTGCGCAGGCCGCCGGCCGAGCGCACACCGCTGAACATTGCCACCAAGGTCAACGAGGTGTGGAGCATGGATTTCGTCAGCGACAGCCTGGCCAATGGCAGGCGCCTGAAGTGCCTGACCGTGGCCGACGACTTCAGCCACGAGGCCGTGGACATTGCGGTGGACTACGGATTCAGCGGGAATTACGTGACGCGTCTGCTGGACCAGGCAGCGCTGTTCCGGGGCTACCCAGCGGCCGTTCGGACAGACAACGGCCCGGAGTTCACCAGCAGAGCGTTCATCGCCTGGGCGCAGGGCCACGGCATCCGGCACATCCTGATTGAACCGGGGCGACCCATGCAAAACGGCTACATCGAGAGCTTCAACGGAAGGTTCCGGGACGAGTGCCTGAACGAGCACTGGTTCGAGACGCTGCACCAGGCGCGGACCGAGATCGCCAGATGGCGCAGGGACTACAACGAGGTGCGGCCGCACAGCAGCATCGGACGGATACCACCGGCGCGCTTCGCGGAGCAGCATCGCCGGCATGCCGCCGATGCTGCTCGGCACCTCACCCCTGCAGACAACGAGATCCAGTAACCTTCAAACCCAGGACTCCTGCCGAATCATTGGTACGGCGGATGGGGGCAGGTCAACTCCACCGCGCCCTGAAGCGGCCGGACATGCCAAGCCACATCAGGAAGTCCCGCAACGGCGCCGGGTAGAGCACGCAGGCGTCGTAGACAGCGGTGAAGTTCGAGTGCCTCATTCGTAGCCCATCCGCAGGTCCTGAGCCTGCCTGGACAGGGCTGCCATCGCGGCATGGCTGGCCTCTTCGCGCTCACCGCGGTAGCGCATCAGATCGGCAAACAGCACGCGGCGATGCTTGCCTGTCTTGTGGAAGGGCAGAACGCCGTCCTCGAGCAGCTTCACGAGGTGGGGACGCGACACGTTGAGCAGGTCTGCCGCTTCCTGGGTCGTCAGCTCGGCGTGGATCGGCACCACCTTGACGGCGTTGCCATCGGCGAGTTCAGCCAGGATGTCGACGAGCAACCTCAGCGCAGTGGTTGGGAGCTCGACCTGGTGCGCCTGGTTGGTCTCGTCGACGATCTGGATGCGCTGGATCTCGCCGTGGGTGGCGAGGTAAGCCGCCAGCGCCCGCTGGCCCTTGGCCGCGGCCTGCACCTCTTGCTCGAGCGGCAAGGTCGTACGGGTCAGGTCGTTCGTCGTCATGGTGGTCTCCGGGATGCGCCAGCATCATGATCGAAGCAAACGAAAATCGCAATACTCGAAACGCGGGTGGCCGCGGGCCTCGCCGAGCGGCCCCTCGCCTCGCCGCTCAGGTCGGCCAGGGCAGCGCCAGCGCCGAACCGTCCGGCAGCATCGTGCCGACCGGGGTGCCGCCGAAGACGCCGAGGATCTCCATCGGCTCGGTGCCGGTGTTGAAGATCTGGTGCAGCGGCCCCTGGACCAGCACCACGGTGGCGCCGGCGGCGAAGCGGTGCACGCGGCCGTCGACGTGGACCTCGCCGCGGCCGGACTGGCAGAGCACCACCTCGTCGCAGTCGTGCTTGTGCGGGGGGGTGGCGGCGCCGGGCTCGAGGCGCTGGCGCCAGACCGAGAGCTGGGTCAGGCCGTCGGCCTGGCCGGCCCAGGTGGCGTGGGCGACGCCGGGGATCGGCGTGGGTTGGGGGGTGGGCTGGTCGCAGACGATCATGGGAATCTCCAGGCGACGCACGCGTCGCGGGCGGGGTGGCGGGTGGCGGTCGATCCGATGGCGCCCTCGGATGCCCGGCAGTGTCGGGCGGCGGCGGCGGTTGCGGAACAGCCGTGAACGTCGCAACATTGACGACTTTCGTTCGTCAATGGCGGGTCGCGGAGGGTGCATGAAGGGGCTGCAGCAATTCGTCGCCTTCGCGGAGACGGCCCGGCTCGGCAACTTCGCGGCGGCGTCGCGGGCGCTGGGCGTGGCGCCGTCCACGCTGGCCAAGGCGGTGGCGCGGCTGGAAGGCGGGCTGGGCGTCAAGCTCTTCCACCGGACGACCCGGCAGGTGCGGCTCACGCCGGACGGCGAGCGGCTCTACCAGCGCTGCCAGCGCGTGCTGGCCGAGGTGGAAGCGCTGCAGGCCGATGCGGCCGGCACGAGCGGCATCGTCTCCGGGTTGCTGAAGATCGACGCGCCGGTCGTCTGGGGCCTGCGCAAGCTCGTGCCGATGCTCGGGCGCCTGACGCGGGAGCACCCGGGCCTGCAACTCGACCTGCGGCTCAACGACGGCCAGGCGGACCTGGTGCACGACGGCATCGACCTGGCCGTGCGCATCGGCCGCCTGCAGGATTCCACGCTGGTGGCCCGGCGCATCGACTGGCAGGAGATGGTGCTCTGCGCGAGCCCGGGCTACCTCGAGGAGCATGGCGCCCCGCGGCGCCTCGACGAGCTGCAGCAGCATGTCGCCCTCGCGTTCCGGCTGCCGAGCAGCGGGCGCAACCGCCCCTGGCAGTTCGCCCGCCGCGGCGGCGAGACGGTGGAGATCCACCCGGCGTCACGGGTGCGCATCAACGACGGGCAAGGCCTCGTCGTCGCGCTGTGCCATGGCATGGGCATCGGGCAGGTGCCGGCCTACATGGTGGCCGACGAACTGGCCGATGGCCGGCTGGTGGAACTGCTGCCGAGCCTGCGGCCGCCGGCGCTGCCGATCAGCGTCGTGTACCCGTCGGCGCGGCTGGTGCCGGCGCGGGTGCGGGTGGCGCTGGACTGGCTGGGGAGCCTGGCCGAGTCCCACGACACGCCCGCACGGGCTCCGAGCTCAATAGACGGCGCCCGGCAAGCGCCTTCCAGCAGGAGCGACTCGATCAGGATGCGGCCGGGTGGCTTTCCAGCGCCAGACGGGCAATGAACCCCGAGCGCGTCTCGCCCGAGGCGCGCGCCAAGGCATCGAGCCGGTGCAGCACGCGGCGCGGCAGGCTGATGTTGACGCGCTCCAGCGTGTCGTCGAGCACGGCGGGGTCCACCTTGACGACGGCCCAGACCCAGGCCTTCCACGCCTTGTGCTGCTTGCGCAGGGCGTCGACGCTGGTCGGCTGGGGAATGTCCTGGCCCGCGTCCAGCGCGGCTTCGATCCAGGCCGCGATGGCCTCTTCCGCCTGGGACAGGGCCTCTTCCAGCGTGTCGCCGGCCGAGAAGCACCCCGGCAGGTCGGGCACGACGACGCCGAAGGCTTCGGTCTCGGTGCCGGGCTCGATCGCGACGGGGTAACGCATGCTGCTGCCTTCCTTCTCAGATGCCGGCCTGCTGCCGTATGGCCTTCACGAGCCCGATCCCCAGGTCCTTCTTGGGGTGAGGCACGACCTCATTTGTGTATGATACACACGAAAGCAAGCCCGCGCCTCTGCCCAAGGCCTCGGCACCTCCACTGCCGCGCACGAGGGACGCGGATCACATGGCTGAAGCGATTGGAAGTTGCATGCGCGTCACCGCCACGGAAGCGACGAGCCGTCTCGGCAGCCTCAGCGCCCAGGCCGGGCGCGAGCCCGTCTTCGTGGAGAAGGCGGGCAGGGTCGACCCGGTGACCCTCTCTGCCGAGCAGGTGGAGGCCCTGCGAAGCCAACAGACGGAGCCAGGCCGTGAGCTGCGCAGGCGGCAAGCGTTCGAAGCGACCTATGGCACTTGGATCGCCGCCGAGAACGCCCGTTGCGAAACCCAAGGCATCCCAGGGGCCGATCTCCGCCCCTGGTGAGACCGGGGAATGACGCTGGGGGCCGTCATGGGCCCGCGCGCCGATCGCCGCGCGGGCCCGTGCCGTCGAGCGCGCAGCCGCTGCCTAGCGCTCGCAGGCAAAGCTCGCCGCAGCCTCCTGGTCACCGCCCTTGTAGCGCGCGACGGTGGGGTAGGGGCACAGCGGCCGCGTGCGGGTGGCGGACCAGGCGGCGGGCAGTTCGGTGTTGACGCCGCCGGCGTTGCCGGCGCCGCGCGCGGCGGCGAGGATGCGGTCCGGCGCCTGGCCGTTCTCGACCCAGTCGACCAGCGCGGAGAGCGCGTCGAACTGGTCAGTGGCCGGGCCGCCGCGCGAGTGGCCCATGCCGGGCACGCGGAAGAAGCGCACGGCGTCGCCGGCCTTGCCGCTGAGGCGGGCGTTCAGCGCGTCGTACCACGCGGTGGTGTCGTCGACGGAGAAGACCGGGTCCGCGTTGCCGTGCACGACGATCATCTTGGCGCCGCGGTTGCGCAGCGCGTCGAGGTTGGTCGGGTCGGGCGGGGTCATGAAGGCCATCGCGCTCTCGGTGTAGGTGGCGTCGGTGGCGAAGATCTTCGGCGCGTCGGTGTCGGCGCTGAAGTTCAGCGCATAGGCGAGCGAGTCGGGCAGCGCGGTGGTGATCGGGGGCACGGAGAAGATGTGCGCGAGCGCGACGGGGTCGCGGCCGCCGCGCACCGCGTTGCGGAACTTCCAGTCGGCCCAGCCCGTCTGGACGAGGCCGGCGTCGTAGGGCCAGCGGCTGTAGAGCGCCTCGCCGCGCGAGTTCTTCACGCCGGCGAACACGGCCTGCACGACGTCCTTCTGCGCGGCGGTGAGGCAGCTGCCGTCGCGCGCGCCGGGGCAGGTGGGCACGTCGCGGGCGAGGTCGAAGGCGCCGCGGCAGGCCTCGACGTCCTGGACGAGGCCGTCGGCCACGCCGTCCAGCGCATCGCACTTCGCCAGCAGCGCCTGCGCGATCACGCGGCGCTCCGCCTGCGGCAGCGCCGATTCGAGGTCGAAGTTCGGCGCGGTGCCGGTGCTGGTGGCCACGCTGCGCCAGCGCTGCGCGCCCAGCAGCTGGGCCACGGCGGCCTTGGGCAGGTTGAAGCCGGGCGAGACGGCGAGGAAGCCGTCGTAGTCGGTCGGGTAGCGCGCCGCGGCGACCATGGTGTGGCGGCCGCCGTTCGAGCTGCCGCCGATGTAGGAGCGGTCCGGCCCGCGGCCGTAGGCGGCGCGGATCAGGGCCTTGGCCATCGGCGTGAGCGAGCGCACGGCCTGGTAGCCGTAGTCGAGCCGGGCCTGCGGGTCCACGCCGAACAGCGGGTTCTGCGCCGCGCTGTGGCCGGCGTCGGAGCTGATCACCGCGAAGCCGAGCTGCAGGCCGTGCTTCAGCGGCCCGCCGCCGCTGAAGCCGCCCACCGCCTGGCTGACGACGCCGTCGGTGCCGCCGTTGCCCTGGTACAGGAAGCGGCCGCTCCAGGCCAGCGGCAGGCGCATCTCGAAGCCGATGGCGTAGGTCTGGCCATCGACGGCGCTGACGCGCTGGTTCATCCGGCCGGTGACGAGGCAGTGCTCGCCGACCGGCTGGCCGGCGTTGGTCAGGGTGCCGGCCGCGATCCGCTGCGCGGCCGTGATCGTGGTGTTGGCGAAGCTGAAGCCGGCCGCGAGGCCGGTGCATTCGGCCAGGGTGCCGGCGGTGGCGGCGCCGAGGCGGGGCAGCGGCGCGTCTTCTTCGCTGCCGCCGCAGGCGGCCGCCAGCACGGTGCACGCGAGCACGGCCGGAACGCCGAACGTCAGCCGGCGAAGCAGGGGGCGGTTCATGGGCAGGGTCTCCTGGTGGTTCCCGGCCGCGTCGGTGGCCGGGCCGGGCCCGAGCCGGCCCGACGTGGCGGCGCAGCGGGAAGGCCGCGTCCATCTCGTTAATTTACTTTTCTATCTGGCGCCAGATCGATGCGGACTTACCCTGTTAACGCTGCCATCGTCCCGTGCAGCTTGTTAACGAACCGGCCCCGCCCGGACAATCGCCGGCATGACCAGCCCGACGCCCGCGGCCGACGAGTCCACGCCCCGCGGCGGGCTCGGTGAAGGCGCCATCCACCGCCTGCTCGGCTACCGGCTGGCGCAGGCCGCGGTGGTCACCACGCACGCCTTCGAGCGCGAGGTGGGCGAGCCGCTGGGCCTGCGCCCGGTGGAGTTCACGATCCTGCAGCTGGTGCACGAGAACCCCCACGCGGGCCCGAGCCACCTGTCGAAGGCGCTGGACATCTCGCGCCCCGGCGTGAAGCAGTGGCTCGACCGGCTCGAGGCGCGGCAGCTGCTGCGCCGGGCGCCGCACGAGACCGATGGGCGCGCGCACCGGCTCGCGCTCACGCGTGAAGGGGCCCGCCTCCTCGCGACCGCCGTCGAGCGGCTGCTGCAGGCCGACGAGGCCCTGCTGGCCGGCCTGAGCACCGGCGAGCAGCACCTGCTGATCGAGCTGCTCAAGAAGGTGGCGCGGCTGGACGAGGCCCGCCCGCGCGGCTAGCGTCCGCGCCCGGCGCGGGCCCGCTACGATCGGCCTTCGATCCGCACCGGGCCGGTCTTGCGACCATGGACGCCTCCACGCTGCTGTTGACCCACGCGCTGCTGTCGTCGGCCGCCGCGGTGGTGATGGTCGTGGTGCTGCGCACGCGCCGCACCTACCCCGGCTTCGGCTTCTGGACGGCCGGCATCGCCTGCCTGGCGCTCGGTGCGGCGCTGCTGGTGCCGGGCGTGCTGCCGCCGTCGTGGGCCAGCCGCGTCGGCCGCAACGCGTTGCTGATCGGTGGCCACCTGCTGCTGCTGCGCGGCATGCTGGTGTTCCGCGGCGGGCGGGTCGGGCCCGGGCTGGAGGCGGGCGTCGCGCTGCTGTTCCTGGTGCCCTTCGGCTACCTCAGCCTGGACGCCGGCAACCTGGCCGGCCGCATCGAGCTGTACTGCCTGTGCTCCGCGTCGCTCAACGTGGCCACGGTGGTGGTCACGCTGCGCCGCCGCCCGCCGCACTTCGGCTCCAACGACTGGCTGCTGGCGCTGTGGCTGCTGTTGTTCGCGGCGATCACGCTGGTGCGCGCCGCGCAGGAGCTGGCCGACATCAGCACGGCCTTCGAAAGCCTCCAGGGCTTCGGCAGCGTCTACGCGCTGGCGCAGATCCTGTCGGTGCAGCTGGTGACGCTGACCCTGATCAGCATCAACTCGCAGCGCATCGAGTGGGACCACCGCGCCAGCGCGGCCGACCTGCAGGCGCGCGAGCAGCAGCTGCGCCTGATGGGCGACAACCTGCCCGCCGGCTTCATCTACCGCTACACGCTGGCCGGGGGCCACCGCCGCTTCGAGAGCGTCAGCAGCGGCCTCACCCGCACCCTCGGCCTGGCGCCCGCCGACGTGATGCGCCATGCCGGCCCGATGTTCGCGATGCTGGCGCCGGCCTCGCTGGAACGCTACCTGGCCGACGAGGCGCACAGCGCCGCGGCCCTGACCGACTTCCACGCCAGCCTGGGCTTCCAGCTGCCCGCGGGCCGCGTGTGCTGGCTGGAGCTGCGCTCGCACCCGCAGCGCCGCCCCGACGGCTCGACCTACTGGGACGGCGTGGCGCTGGACGTCACCGAGGCGATGGCGGACCGCGCCCGCGTGGCGCGGCAGGCCGGCCTCTACCGCTGCCTGTCGCAGTGCAATGCCGCGGTGGCCCGCTGCGTGGACCCGAAGGCGCTGTTCGATGCCGTCTGCGAGGCCATCATCGACGCCGCCGGCATGCGCCTCGCGTGGGTCGGCCTGGCCGACGCACACGGCCGGCTGCAGCTGCAGGCGCAGGCCGGCCGGCCCGCGGACCTGCCGCTGCGGCTGCAGCGCAGCGGCCCGCCGGCGCCGGGGCAGCCTGCCACGCCCGACGAACAGGCCCTGCGCAGCGGCGAGCCCGTGTGGTGCCAGGACTTCGGGCGCGACCCGGCGACGCAGGCCTGGCAGGCGCTCGCGCCCGATGCGGGGCTGCAGGCGCTGGCCGCGCTGCCGGTTCGGCGCTCGGGGCAGGTGGTGGGCAGCCTGAGCATCGGTGCCGGCGAGCCGCAGGCCTTCGATCCGCAGACGCAGCGGCTGCTGATCGACCTCGCCGCGAACATCAGCTTCGCGCTCGACAACGTCGACCGGGAGGCCGCGCGCCTGCAGGCCCAGCAGGCGCTGGACGCGCACCGCCAGCAGCTGGAGGACACGGTGACGCGGCGCACCGCCCAGCTGGCCGACGCCCGCGAGCGCGCCGAATCCGCGAGCCTGGCCAAGTCGGCCTTCCTGGCCAACATGAGCCACGAGATCCGCACACCGCTGAACGCGATGATCGGCATGGCCTACCTGATCCGGCGCGAGGAGCTCAGCCCGCGCCAGGCCGACCGCCTGTCCAAGCTGGAGGTGGCCGCCCGGCACCTGCTGGAGGTGCTGAACGCGGTGCTCGACCTGTCCAAGATCGAGGCCGGCAAGATGACGCTGGAGCGCGTGCCGCTGCGCGTCGAGTCCACCGTGGCGAACGTGCTGTCGATGCTGGGCGAGCGCGCGGAGGCGCGGCAGCTGCAGTTGCACAGCGAGGTGGGGCCGATGCCGCGCGACCTGCTGGGCGACCCGACGCGGCTGCAGCAGGCCCTGCTGAACTACGCGAACAACGCGATCAAGTTCACCGAGCACGGCGGCGTGACGCTGCGCGCGCACGTGCTGGACGAGGATGCGCACAGCGCCGCGCTGCGCTTCGAGGTGGAGGACACCGGCATCGGCATCGACCCCGAGGTGATGCCGCGCCTGTTCGAGGCCTTCGAGCAGGCCGACCGGTCCAGCACCCGCAGCGCGGCCGGCACCGGGCTGGGCCTCGCCATCACCCGCAAGCTGGCGCGGCTGATGGGCGGCGATGCCGGCGCCAGCAGCCGGCCCGGCGAAGGCAGCAGCTTCTGGTTCACCGTGCGGCTGCCGCGCGCACCGGCCGCGGCCGATGCGCCGCAGGCGCGCAGCGGCGAACCGGCCGAGGACGCGCTGCGCCGCCGCCATGCCGGCGCGCGCATCCTGGTGGCCGAGGACAACCCGGTGAACGCCGAGGTGGCCCAGGCGCTGCTGGAGGAGGTCGGCCTGGTGGCCGACCTGGCCGGCGACGGCCTGGCGGCCGTGGACAAGGCCTTGAAAGGCGGCCACCGCCTGGTGCTGATGGACATGCAGATGCCCCGGCTGGACGGCCTGGACGCCTGCCGCGCGATCCGCCAACACCGGCCTTCCTCGGCGCTGCCGGTGATCGCGATGACCGCCAACGCCTTCGCCGAGGACCGGGCGCGCTGCCAGGCCGCCGGCATGGACGACTTCCTCAGCAAGCCGGTGGACCCGGCGGCGCTGTACCGCCTGCTGCTGCACTGGCTGGACCGGCAGGCGGGGGCGGCTGGCTGAGCGGTCGGCGCCGCGGCGCGGGCCGGCGCCGTGCGATGACTCGGGACTGCGCGATCGCGGGCACGCGCCCAGAGGCAGACCCTGCCCGGCAGCCCCGGGGTATACCCGCCTGTTGAACGCCACAGTTGTTCACGCCTGGCGTGCTTCCTAAAGTCTTTCGACGCAAAGAACCAAGGGAGGAGCGAGGCCGTGACGAAGGTCGAGCAGGGGGCAGCTTCATTGATCGTGGTCGCGCTGGCCGCGATCGTCTACGGCACGCTCCCCGACGACGCCGTGGAGGTCCATCGGCCGGATGGTCCGGTGCCTGCACCGGCTGTTGCGCCTGCGCCTGGCCCGGCGTCTACCGCACCCGCGCTCGTCGGCAGCGCCACGGCAGACCTCCGCTCACGGAGCGACGCCCCAGGCTCGGCGGCAGGGCGACCGGCTGCTCCGGTGCAGGCCGAGACGCTGGGCGTCCACCAGTCACCCTCGCCACCACCCCTGCCACCCGCCACGGCTGCATGGCTGCCACCCAGCCCCGGATCCCAAGTGAGCCGGGAGGTCTTCGCCGAGGACGTGCTCGCCCGCCGCGCGGCCTACGGTCGCACGGCACGGGCCGCTCCCGCCGAGGACGCCGCCGGCAACTGACGTTCGTCGACCACCGGCCTGATCGGCCTGCACTCGCTTCGTCGCGGCCTCGCCGCGATTCACCCGCCCCACCTCACAACGACCCCAAGGAGATGACGATGAACCGATCCCTGTCCGCCCTCATGATGGCCGTGGCCGCCCTGGCCGCCTGCGGCGGCAACGACGGCGACACGCCCGTCGCAGCCGCACCCGTCCCGGCACCGGCTCCCGCCGCATCGGCACCGGCTACCGCGAAGGATCCGCTCAGCTACATCGACGAGACGAAGATGATCACCTCGGCTGAAGCCAAGGAATGGCTCGTCACCAAGGACAACTACGGGCCGGCGTACGCCGGGTCTGCGAAGTACGACGCCTACATCGCCTTCCTCGAGAAGAAGATGCGCGAGTACGGCCTGGTCGACTTCACGCGCTACACCTTCCCGTACTCGTTCTGGGAAACGACCGAGTGGCCGGACAAGTCCGGCTGGTCGCTGACCTCCGACGGCACGAAAGTCGACGTGGCGTCCTACGCGACCAACTCCGGCAACACCGGCACGGCCGGCGTGACGGGCCAGATGATCGTCTACGACCCGACGCTTCCTGCCGCGCAGCGTCCGACCGCCGCGCAGATGAAGGGCAAGATCGTCGTGATCAAGCACCCGGCCTACGCCACGCAATCCACGCCGGGAACCGGCAACTCCCTGTCCGACTACGAGTATCGGAGCGACCCCGAGACCTTCGCGCAGGTCGGCGAGATCATGCCGCTCAACAAGGACGCCGACTTCCGCAACCGCACGCAGCTGAGCACCGCGACCACCTACGGCATCAACGTCTGCCAGGCGGCAGGCGGCCTGGCGGCGATCTGGGTGCTGGACATGTCGCCGCTGGCCGCGCAAGGCGCGCGCCAGCACGGCACGCCGCGCCACTACAACTGCCCCGGCGTGCTGCTGGACCGCAATGCGGGCCAGAAGGTCCTGGCCGACGCCGCCGCCGGCAAGACGGCCACGGTCACGCTCAACGCCACCGTGAAGGACACGCGGCCGGCCCAGCTGATCGCCTACCTTCCCGGCAAGAACTACGGCAAGGCGAACGACCAGAAGCTCCTGATGGTCACCCACACGGAGGGACAGAGCAACGTCGAGGACAACGGCTCGCTGGGCATCATGGGCGTGCTGCACTACTACGCCAAGATCCCGCAGGCACAGCGCCCGCGCACGATCATGGTCTACCTGGACAACCGCCACTTCGTGGCCGGCGCCGAGTCCGCCTACCCCTTCGACTACATGGAGGATTTCCCAGACGCGGCGCAGGGCCTGGTCGGCGGGCTCGCGATGGAGCACTTCGGCGGCGTGCAGTTCAACGAGGTCGGCGATGACTACAAGGGCACCGGCTGGCCCGCCCACACCAGCGTCTACACCTTCCCCAACCAGCTCGCGACCGAGACGGCCATCTCGATCGTCAAGGAGGTGAAGCAGCAGCGTGCCAACGTCGCCGCGCCTCCGGCCACCGGCCTCGGCAGCGTCTACAGCAAGCCCGGCGTGAACGGCAAGAGCCAAGGCTTCTGGTACGGGCCCGGGTTCATGTCGGCCTTCGTCGAGCACGGTCGTCTGCCCGCCTTCCATGTCACGGGTGACTGGCCCAGCGCAGGCTACCAGGCGTACTACCCGTCGGTGGGCGTGCGCGTCGATCCGGAGTACTTCCGCACCAATGTCCGGACCTCGCTGCGCCTCCTGCAGACCCTGTCGACGGAGGACCTCACCAAGTACGCGCCGGACTGGGGGATCGTGCGCGCCAACATCGCGGCCCTCACCGCCGCGAACTTCCAGACGGGGATCGCTGCCGATGCGGCCCGAACCGAGCTGCTGGCACAGTTCGACGCCATCTTCACGCTGGTGCGCAACGGCGACTACGCGAATGCCTCGCTGCAGCTGCCGGCGCTGCGCACGAAGCTGCAGTCCCAGGTCGTGGCGGAAGCCGCGAGCAATCCGCTGGCAAACATCGACCGCGTGATCGCGCTCGCGAAGAAGGGAGCGAACCTCCCGTCCTGACCGACAACCGCGAAGCCACGCGAGCCGCCGCCAGGGCGGCGGCCCGCGATTGCACCCTCCACTCCCAGCAAGAACCATGGCATGCCATTCCAGGCGCATCGTGGCGAGCATGGCAGCCGCGCTGCTCGTCGCACCCCTCCTCTGCAGAGCCGGCCCGACCGGCAAGGTCGTCATCACCGACGCCTGGCTGCGCTCACCGCCGCATGGACACCGCACGACACTGGGCTTCATGACCCTGCGCGCCACCGAGGACATGACGCTGGTGGGCATCAAGACGGCGTCCGCCAAGAGCGTCTCTCTGCAGCTGATGACGCGTGAAGGCAGCGTTGTCCGGATGGACCCGGTCGACAGCGTGCCACTCGCAGCTGGAGCACCGGTCACGTTCAAGATGGGCCCGGGCCAGCATTTCATGCAGCTGACGGGCATCGGGGCCGGCGTGAGGGCGGGCCAGGTCGTCACGATGATCGCGATCGTCCAGGATCCCAAGAGCGGCATCAAGCAGGCGGTTCGCTTCGAAGCCCGGGTCCGGCCACCGGAAGGGGGTCACGCGGAGCCCCATGGGGAGCATTGAGCCCACCGGGAGGCGCACCGCCTCCGCCTGAAGCAGGGACAATGGCCCATGGATCAGTCATCCTCCGCGATCTGGCGCCGGTTGCAGTCCCGGTCCCGGCTGCGCCAATGGCAGTTGGTCGACGCCGTCGCGTCGATCGGCAACATCCAGGGTGCGGCGGATCTGGTGGGCATCAGTCAACCGGCAGCGACCCACTCCGTGGCCGAGATCGAGAAGCTGCTCGGCTTCCCGCTGTTCGAACGCCATGCCAAGGGCGCACGCCCGACACCGGCCGGCGAAGCCGTGCTGCCGAAGATCCGCGCCGCGTTGGCAGCCTTCGCAGAGTGCGCCGACATCGCGAGCGACATCTGGGCGGGCAGCCAGAGCGAGCTCAGACTCGGCGCGATCGATGCGGCCATCGGGTCCTTCCTGCCCGACGCCATCGCCAGGTTCACGTCGCGGCTGCCTGCCACGGCGGTCCACGTCAGCCACGCCTCGCCGGAACGCCTGGTGCAGCAGCTGGCCGACGGCACGATCGACCTGCTGTTCATCCGCCGGCCGACCCAACTGCCGGCGCATGCCGTGTTCGAGGCCCTCGCGTCGGACCGCTATGCCGTGGTCTGTGCGGCCGGCCATCCGGCCGCCACACTGCAGCTTGCTTCACGCGATCTGCTGTCGACGTTCCTTTGGCTGATGCCACCCAAGGGATCGATTGCGGAAGCCGATTTCCTGGCATTCTGGAGCGGCTCGACACGCCCACGCGACTACTGCTGGGTGGCGTCCCGCGCGATCACCCTGGCCGTGGCGCTGATCGCCAAGCGGCAGGCGCTGGCCTTCGTGCCGCGCAACCTGGTGCTCCCCTACCTCACGCAGGGGTCGCTGACCGAGGTGCGCGGCGACTGGACACTGCCGATGGCGCCGATCGGCGCGCTCTACCGGCCGGATACCGCGGCGCGCAGCAGCCAGATGCAGGTGTTGCTGGAGATCGTGCGCGGCATCGCGGACGTCTGACCGCTGGCCGAGCCGCTCACCGCAGGCCCGTACGGGGAGGGAGCATGGACCTCAGCCAAGCGACGGACTGTGCGACCTCGTCGCTGAAGCCCATGGAAGGCGGCCGGGTATCGACGCCCAGGCGCTGCAGGCTGGCAGCCACCGCCGGGTCGGCCATGGCCTGCTCGACAGCCCCTGACACGGCCTTCGCCCAGCCCGGATCGGTGCCGCTGGCCGCGAACAAGCCGCTCCAGGCGACGGCCGGCTCCCCTTCGCCCTGGCCGACGCCCGCGACGATGCGGACCTGCCCGCGCGGCAGCAGCCCCGCGAGCGCCGGCTGGGCCAGGATGGCCAGGTCGATGTGGTCCCCCTCGAGCGCCTGGGCCAGGGCAGCGGCCCCGGCAAAGGGCACCTGGATGAACTCGGTCCGGGCTGCACGCTCCAGACGCTGCAGCAGCAAGGCTTGCAGGCTCTCCGGCCCGAGGTTCCCGGCCCGCCAGGCGGAGCCCGGCGTCGACAGGTCGGACAGGCGGTGGACCGACGAGCGAGCGCTCACGACGAGGTAGGACGCCACCGAGCCCGTCCGGGCCACGGCCATGAACTGTTCCGGCGCGAACCCGGCTCCCGTGTTCTGCAGCGGCAGCAGCCCCACCTGGCTGATGGTTGCGCTGAGCAGCGTGCAGCCATCGACCGGTGCACGCAGGACCCGCCGCGCAGCGAACAAGCCGGACGCGCCGGGCAGGTCGACCACATCGACGCGCCGACCCAGGCGCGGGGCCAGCGCGGCAACGAGGGTGCGCGTGGTGACGTCCAGCGACCCTCCGGCGGCGTAGGGCACCACGACCGTCAGCGGCCTGTCCGACGGGCAAGCCTGTGCGCAACCGAAGCCCACGAGCAGCGCGAACGCGGCGGCAGCGACGACACGATGCACCGCGATGCGGGGTGCGCCCTGCAACGGAACAGACATCTCGTTCAACGGCGAAGACGGTGGAAAGCGCGTAGGGAATCACCCTTGGCCTCGGGCGAGGCCCTGCGTAACGGCCCAGCTTGCCATAAGTCCGGCGAATACCGATCCGGCGTTTCCGATACCCCGCCCTCCCCCGCCATCGCATGATGCCGCCGCGCAACCCGGCCGCGTTGCCGGCGCACGCCGCCTCCCCGCCTCACCCACCGCCGCTCGAACCGACGATCCCATGCCGATGCCACGCCACTTCCGGCCATGGGCGACGCTCTTCGTGCTGCTCCTGCTGGCGTGCCGCGCGGCCGCGGCCTCACCCGAAGGCATCGTCATCCGCTTCTCGCACGTGGTGGCAGACGACACGCCCAAGGGGATCGCAGCGCGGGCCTTCAAGCGCATCGCCGAATCGCGCTCGAACGGGCGCATCCGCGTCGAGGTCTATCCCCGCTCCACCCTGTTCGACGACAACGACGAGATCCTCGCGCTGCAGATGGGTGCCGTCGAGATCGTCGCGCCCTCGCTCTCGAAGTTCGGAAAGATCGGCTTCCCATCGTTCGAGCTGTTCGACCTGCCCTTCCTGTTCAGGGACACCGAAGAGGTGCACCGGATCATGCGGGGCCCGGTGGGCCGTCAGCTGCTCGCCGACCTCAACCGCCAGCAGATCCTCGGCCTGGGCTATCTCGACAACGGCTTCAAGCAGATGAGCGCCAACCGGCCACTGCTTCGCCGAAGCGACTATGCCGGTCTGCGCATGCGGATCCAGCCCTCGCGGATCATCGCGGCCCAGATGATCGCACTCGGCGCGCAGGCCGTGCCACTGGCACTGAGCGAGACCCGCCTGGCCCTGTCGACGCGCGTCGTGGACGGCACGGAGAACCCCCTGTCCAACTTCGTGACGCAGGGTATCCACGAAGTCCAGTCCCACCTGAGCCTGACGCAGCACGGCTACCTGGGCTATGCCGTCGTCACGAGCCAGCGCTTCTGGCAGCAGCTGAAACCGGCAGACCGCGAACTGCTGGAGGGCGCGATGCACGAGGCGATCGAGATCGGCAACAACGTCGCCTCCGCGCATGAACGCCGCGCCCTCGATGTCATCCACGCGTGGAAGGAAACACACGTTCATCGGCCGAGCGAGGCCCAGCGCAGCGAGCTCGAAGCCGCCATGCGTCCGGTCTACGAGCGCGCGAAGACCCGCATCGGCGCCAGGCTGCTCGAGCAGACGCTGCACGAACTGTCCGAGGCGCGGCTTCGTCGACGGCCATGAGGTCGGCACGGGCTCGGGGCATGGCCATGCAGGATCGCATGCAGTTGCCGCTCTCCCAGCCCGTGTCCGGCAGCGGGCCCGTGCTCGGCATCCTGGCCGTCCTCGCGAGCCTCGTCCTGCTGGCGTCCGTGGGCTTGATGGTCTACCTGCATCGCTTCGAATCGGCAGAGAACCTGAAGCGGCAGTCCGCAAACGCCTTCTGGCTCGAAGAGACCTTGCGGTTCCACCTCAGGCGACTGGAGGGCGACCTCGAAGGGCTGGCGCTCCAGAGCGCGGGCGGGCCGCCAGGCCGACGCCCTGCGACGGTGGCACTGGGCGGATCGATCCGCGCCTACGAGGACGGGCTCAAGGCCCACGGCTGGCGGCCTGCAGGACAAGCGATGCCGGCGGAGCTTCGAGCCTGCTGGACCCGCAGCGTGGCGAGCGCAGGCAACGAGGACGCCATTGGCGCGATGCTCGACATGGCGCAGGGACTTCGGCGTCCCGCCTACACGGCACCGCTCACGACCGCCGCCCAGCCCGTGCCGGACGAGATCTGGATGGCCGTGCCCATCTTCGGCCAGGGACAGTACCTGGGAGCCTACATCGCCGTCTTCTCGTTGAGCCGATCGATCGAGCTCGTGGTGCCCGCCTGGTTCAGGCTGGCCCACGAGATCCGGATCGTCGATCCCGAGCAGGCTGGCGACCGGGGCGACGCAGGCGAGCCGGAGGACCACGAGCGGCAGTTCCTGGCCAGTGTCGACATGCCCGGCAGCGACACCTACCTCCAGGTTCGTTCGCTCACCACCCAGCATGCCAGCGAGCCCCGCGCGCTGCTCGCCGTGGCGCTGCTCTTCCTGGCCGGAATGGCCGTCAGTCTCCTGCTGCTCCGCAAGGACATCGTCATTCGCCGCCGGGCAGAGCACGCGCTGGCTTCGCAGGTCGCACTCCGGCGATCGATGGAGGATTCGATCGGGATCGGGCTGTTCGCGAGAGACCTCGGCGGCGCGATCGTCTACACGAACCGCGCCTTCGACGAGATGGTGCGACCCCTCCACGGCGTGATGCTCGGGCGCAACGCCTCGCTGCTCGGATGGCCGGGTACGATGCACGGCAGCCAGGAGGAGCCGGAGTTCGAGTTCGAGTTCCGGCGCACGGCGCACGGCGAGCCGCTGCGCCTGGTGACGCAGACCGTGCCCCTCGTGCAGGATGGGGATATCCACATCGGCTGGATGACCTCGGTGGTCGATGTCACCGAGCGACGGCGCGCCGAGGAAGCCGCGCAGGCCCAGCAGCTGCGCATGGACGCGGCGGGCAGGCTGGTGGCGGTCGGCGAGGTGGCCTCGACACTCGCGCACGAGCTGAACCAACCGCTCGGCGCGATCTCCAGCTTCGCGAGTGGGCTGGTGAACCGCATCCGCCTGGGCAACATCGACTCGCCGCAGATCCATGGCGTCGCCGAGCGGATCGCGTTGCTGGCCGAGAAGGCCGGGGAGATCATCCGCCGCGTCAATGCCTTCGCCCGTCGGCGCGAGATGGAGCGGGCCCCGGTCGAGCTGCGGGCTTTCCTCCGCGGACGTTGGGCGGGCGATGGATCCACGCCCGTCCGCATCGACCTGTCTGCCCTGCCAGGCCACCTGATCGTGCTGGCGGACGTCGTGCTGCTCGAGCAGGCGATCCACAACGTGCTGCAGAACGCGATCGAGGCAGCGCAGGGCCTGCCCACGCCCCCTGCGCCCGAGGTGCTGCTGAAGGCCTACCGCTCCGACGATGGCAGCGAGGCCGTGATCGACGTCTCCGACAGCGGCCCGGGCATCGATGCGACGGCCCTCCATCGGCTCTTCGAGCCGTTCTACAGCTCCAAATCGGGCGGCATGGGCATGGGCTTGTCGATCGTCCGATCCATCCTGGAAGCGCACCACGGAAGGGTCGAGGTCGTCCGCAGGGGCGATCTCGGCGGGGCGACATTCAAGATGCGCATACCTTGCATCGAGGCCACATGAACCAGGTCATCCATGTCGTGGACGACGACGCCGATACACGAGACGCCCTCGCATGGCTCTTCGACTCCCGCGAGCACCGCTGCCGGACCTGGGAGGGGGGCGAACGGTTCCTGGAACACGCTTCAGCCTGCCCCGCTTCGACGCCGCCGGCCGTCGTCCTGCTCGACATCCGGATGGAGCCACTGTCCGGCCTCGCCACCTTTTCGCGGCTGCGCGCACTCGGCAACGCATGGCCGGTGCTGTTCCTGACGGGCCATGGCGACGTCGGCATGGCGGTGGCAGCCGTCAAGGCGGGCGCCATGGATTTCCTGGAGAAGCCCTTCCAAAACAACCAGCTGGTCGACAAGGTCGAGGCGGCCCTCGCGTTCGCCCGGTCCGATGCCGCCTACCGTGCGGAAGCAGAGCGCTTCCGAAGGGCCTACCAGCAACTGAGCACGCGCGAACGCGACGTGATGAAGCTGCTGCTGGAGGGCCACTACAACAAGAACATCGGTGACGCGCTCGGCATCGCCCCGCGCACCGTCGAGTTTCACCGCGCCAACGTCTTCCTCAAGATGGGCGTCAGCAAGGCGGTGGAGCTCGCCCACAAGCTCGGGCGCTACCGCGTAGAGGAGCTGCTCGTCCCGGGCGACTGGCAAGGGTAGTGTCGTACGTCACGCCGACGCGGGCCCGCTGGGAACGGAACCGCGCGCCGGGCTTGTCCACCGGCATCCGCTGCCGCGCGGCAGCATGTAGCGGGAGCGCTCAAGCCGCCGCCGCCAAGGCGCTGACCTTCACATTGCCGGCGCCCGGGCGCCGGCCCCTCAGAGCTCGATGCCCAGCTCCTCGGGCTGACGCATCATCACGCTGCGCTTGACGTCCATCTTCAGCAGCGCCAGCTGGAAGATCCTCTCGGAGTAGCCGCCGGAGGACGTCGTCGGCGCGAAGTAGATCGACTTGCGGTTGCCGGTCTGGCGCCAGTAGCCCTTGGTCTCCTTGTCGCAGCGGGTGCTCATCAGCGTCTGGCCTTCCTTGTGGTGCTTCTCGCTGATGGCCGCGCCGAAGTCGGTGCTGACGAGCAGGATCGGCGCCCCGTCCTTCGCTTCGTGCAGCAGCAGGAACTGCCCGTCCAGGTGGCCCTTGGAGAAGATCGAGCCGTCGATCTTCTCCTTCTGCTTGCGGCGCAGCTTCTCGAGCCCCTTGCCGATGTCGGATTCCATCAGCAGCCCGAGTTCCCTGCGCTCGAGGTGGAACTGGCCCGCGCGCGTCAAGACGAACGCCTTCCACGGCTCCTCGAACAGCTGATTCAGGATCGGGCGCATCTCGATGATCTCGCGGAACACCGCCTGCATGTTCACGCCGTTCTTCGCCGCGACGGTCAGGGCCTGCTTGTAGCCTTCGTAGTTGCGATCGGTGATGGTGGGCACGAGCCTGACGAGCTTCATCACCTCGGGACCCCTGTTGGCAAGCGGTCCGCCCTTGCAGAAGCCGAACACGAACTCGGCCACCAGGATCTGGGTGGTCACGAGCTCCTTGCCCTTGTCCTTGAGCGAGTTGAACGTGAACATGACGTGGGGGTTGGGCGGCGTCTTCCCCTCCAGGGCATACATGCAGCCCCACGCCCCCATCAGCGCGCTGATGGACTTCCTGTCGCCGCCAGTCGTGTCGTACCCGTAAAGCCCCTTCTTCGAGTTCAGGAAGCTGACGAAGTCCGAGTAGTCCTGCACGCTGCGAATCTCGGTGTACCAAGGCATATCGCTTCTCCAGCCGCCCCTGGCGACACGACACGGCGCCGCGCCACTCCATGAGGCCTTGCTGGTGAAACCGGAAACGCGCGTCAAAAGCGCCACCGCCCCACCCCCCGATTCGCGGGGTCCCCGGCGGCCCTGGCCCGTGGGTACGGCTCTTGCCGGGTGCCGGCACCGATCCACCGGCCCGCGGTCGACAGCCCGCGGGTCCCTCACCGGAGACCCGCATGCACAAGGATTTCGAGCCGGGCGGCCGCTTTCCCGACATCGTGCTGCCCGACCACACGAAGACACCCCGGCAGCTGTCGGCCCTGCAGGGCGACGATCCGCTGCTGCTGGTGCTGATCCGCGGCTTTTTCTGCCCGAAGGACCGGGAGCAGCTCAAGGCCCTGACCGCCTTCTACCCGGCGCTGGTCGTCGGAACCTGCCGGCTCGTGGTCGTGACGACCGACGACTGGCACACGACCAACAACCTGCGGCAGCAGCTGGACGCGCACTACCCCTTCCTCTACGACGAGCAGAAGACGCTGCGCGACCGGCTCGGGATCCTCGAGTACACCGATCCGGAGCACGCGCCGATGATCCCGCACACCTTCCTGCTCGCCCCCGGGCTCGGCATCCGCAGGGTCTGGAACGGCTACTACTACTGGGGGCGGCCGTCGACCGCGGAGCTGCACCAGGCGCTGCGCGAGCTGACGCGGGAGATCCGGCCCGACTGGGACCTCGCCAACCCCGACCGCCGGCGCGAATGGGACGCGGGAGACCAGCGCAACTTCTACCCCTATGGGGTGAAGTCCATGGAGACGATGCTGCGCGAGATGGCCGGTGCGGTGGACCAGTACGCCGGGGCGGCGCAGCAGGCGGCGGCGCCGGGTTGAGCCGCCGCGGAGCGCCTCGCCACATCGCCCGCCTGGCATCCCGCCTGCCCTTGCCCGCTTCCCGCGACCGCACCATGCCGAATCCCGACCCCCCCTCGCATGCCCACCCCTGCCGCCGCTTCCTGGCGATGGTGGCCGCCTCCACCGTGGTGATGTTCGGGCTGATGTACCTGAACACCGAGCGGCTGGACCACGTCTTCTTCAGCGAGACCCGGGCCTTCATGGCGCTCGTGATGGGGGCCGCGATGGCGCTGGTGATGCTGCCGTTCATGCACGCCATGCTGCCGGACCGGCGCGCCAAGCTGGCGATCGGGCTCGGCAGCGTGGCCGTCTTCGCGGGCGCGCTCTGGCTGGTGCGCAGCCAGGCCACGGTGGACGAGGTCAGCTACATGAAGGCGATGATCCCGCACCACTCGATCGCCCTCCTGACCAGCTCGCGCGCCGAGATCCACGACCCACGCGTGCGCCGCTTAGCCGACGGCATCATCGCGTCGCAGCAGCGCGAGATCGAGGAGATGAAGCAGCTGGTGCGGGAACGGGGCCGCTGACCGGGGCCGGCGCCGCCGCTCAGGCGCCGGGCTCCGGCCGGTCGCGCTGCAGCTGCGCGACGATGGCGTCGAACAGCAGCGCGCTGGCGGCTTCGACCTCGCGCCGGGCCGCGCCCTGCGCGACGAGCGACAGCACGCCGTTGCAGCCCGCCCAGACCGCCCGCGCCGCGTCGTCGACGCCGATGCGGAACACCTGCCGGTCCACCAGCCGCTGCACGCGGGCCCGCACGAGGCCATAGGCCTCGGCGGCCAGCGCGGGCTGCTGCCGCAGCTGCTGCGTGTACAGCGCATGCAGCGCCGGCCGCTGCAGCGCGAAGGCGACGGCCTCGTCCCAGCCCGCGCGCAGCTGCTGCAGCGGGTCGTCCGTGTCCTGCACGGCACGCTTGCGGGCCATGAACTGCGCCAGCCCGCGGCGCACCAGCGCGGCTGACAGGCCGTCCTTGTCGCCGAAGTGGTGGTACAGCGTCGGCGACTTGATCCCGGCCGCCTCGCAGACGGCCCGCGTCGTGAGCGCCGCCGGGCCGCCCCGCTCCAGCAGCTCGGCCGCGGCGGCCAGGATCACCTCCTCGGTGTCCTCCCTCATGGCGATGGGGCCTCCTGCGTCCGTTGACACGCGACTGTATCGTCGATACATTTTTCTTGTATCAACGATATAGGACTGACCATGGCAGCGAGAACAGTGCTGGTAACGGGGGGTTCGGGCTTCGTCGGCGGCCGGCTCATCGAGCGGCTGCGCAGCGACGGCTGGACCGTGCGCGCGCTGGCCCGCTCCGGCGCGGCGCGGGCGCGCGTGGCGGCCTGCGGCGCCGAGCCGGTCGACGGCGACCTCGACGACGAGGCCGCGCTCGAGCGCGCCGTGCGCGGCTGCGACGCCGTCGTCCACGGCGCGGCGCTGTTCACGCTGTGGGGCCGGCCCGCCGACTTCGAGCAGGCCAACGTGCAGGGCACGCGCCGGCTGCTCGCGGCCGCCCGCCGCGCGGGCACGGTGCGCCGCTTCGTGCAGATCGGCGCGGCGGCGGTCGTGATGGGCGACATGGCGGCGATGCTACGCGTGAACGAAGCGCTGCCGCGCCAGCAGCGGCCCTGGGCGCCCTACAGCGCCTCCAAGGCGCGCAGCGAGGCCCTGGTGCTCGACGCCAGCGAGCCGGGGCGCTTCGAGACCGTGGTGCTGCGGCCGCCGATGATCTGGGGCCGCGGCATGCCGATGCTCGACCACCTGGTGGCGACCGTCGGCCGCGGCCAGTTCCGCTGGGTCGGCGACGGCTCGCAGGCGATGTCCACGGCGCACGTCGACAACGTGTGCCACGCCGCCGTGCTGGCGCTCACGCACGGCCCCGGCGGCCAGGCCTACTTCGTCAGCGACGGCCGGGACGGCACGCTGCGCGAGGTGCTCTCCGCGTTCCTGGCCACGCGCGGCGTCGCGCCCCCGCGGGCATCGGCGCCCTGGCCGCTGGCCTGGGCCCTCGCCGCGGCGATGGAGTGGGTGTGGCGCCGCCTCGACCGCCCCGGCGAGCCGCCGCTCACGCGCCAGATGCTGCGCCTGATCGGCCGGCCCTTCACGCTCGACATCGCGAAGGCCGAGCGCGAACTCGGCTACCGGCCCGTGGTGTCGTGGGAGCAGGGGCTGGCCGCGATGCGGCGCCCGTGAGGATGCGCGGCCGCCGCGGCGTCAGGCATAGGCTGCGCAGAGCTCGCCTTCGGCCTGCATGCGGCCGAAGGCGCTGTAGTCGGGCCGCCAGGCCGTCGCGTGGCGCTGCGTCAGCGCGCCGAGCTCGTCCAGCGTGCGCACGCCCTGCGCCTGCAGCCGCGCCCGGCAGGCCTCCAGGTCCGGGAAGGCCTGCAGCGCCTCCCACCAGATCGCGCGCCCGGCGAGGAAGCCGTTTGCGCCGGCGGCATAGGCATAGGCCATCACGCGCTGGAACTGCGCCGGCGTGACGCCGGCCGACAGCATCACCCAGGGAATCCCGGCCTGGCGGCAGATCGCCCCCAGGTCGTCGAACCAGCGCTGCGCGGCCGCGTGCGCCGCGCTGCCGTCGGGCGCCGGCAGCGTGGCGCCGGGCAGCGGCGATTCGAGCTTGTACAGGTCCACGCCGTACTCGGGCCGGGCGAACTCGGCCACGCTGTCCAGCACCAGCTGCGGCAGCTTCTCGGGCGCCTCCACGTAGTCGGTGGTGTGGCCGGCGCTCTTCGGGAAGGGGTAGACGAGCAGCTCCAGCACATAGGGGATGTCCCAGCGCCGGCAGGCCTCGCCGATCGTGCGCACGTAGTCCTTCTGGTGGGCGAGCACGTCGGGGGCCGCGTCGGGCCGGTACCAGGCCAGCACCTTCACGCCGTCGCCGCCGGCCCGCTTGATCTTCTCGACGCTCCAGTCGCGGATCGAATGCGAGAGCCGGCCGCCGGGGGTGTCGCGGAAGCGGTGGTCCTCGAGCGTGACGACGAGGCCGGCCTGCGCCGGCAGCCGGTCGAGCGCGGCCGGGAAGGCGTAGTTCGGGTCCATCAGCATCGCGCTGGCGCTGCGCCCCAGCACGTCGACCAGCAGCCGCTTCACCGCCACCATGTCGGCGAAGCCGACATCGGCCGGCGCGATGCCGCGCTTGGCGGCCACGAGGTTGGCGATCGGCGGGCGCTGGTCGAGCGCGACCATCGTGAAATGGCCCGCCTCGTTGGCCATGCGTCGCAGGCCCCAGGTCTTGCCGAGGTGCAGGTTCATTGTCAGGACTCCTTCAGTTCTTCGAACGCGGCGAACACCCGGTCGAGCGACGGAACGCCGGCCCGCCCTCCGGCTTGCATGCACTTCAACGCGGCCACCGCAGCCGCGAAACGGAACGACTCGGCAACGGCCGCGCGCGCGCCCAGCGCCAGCGCGAGCGCCCCGTGGAATACGTCGCCGGCGCCGGTGGTGTCGACGGCGGCAACGCGGAAGGCCGGCTGCCGCTGCACGGGGCCGCCATCGGTCCAGGCCACGCCGCGTTCGCCGAGCGTCACCGCGGCCAGGCGGCAGCCGCGCGACAGCGCATGCCGCAGGCGGGCCTCGTCATCGGCGTGGCCGGCGGCACAGCCCGCGAGGCCCGGCTCCGAGAAGACCGCGAAGTCGCTGAGCGGCAGCAGGGCCTCGAACACCGCGGGCTCGGCCACGTCGCCGTCGAGCACGGTCGGCACGCCGGCGGCACGCGCCGCGCCGAAGGCGGCGGCCACGCCGGCCGGCCAGCGCACGTCGCCCAGCACGGCCCCGGCCTCGGCCACCGACGCGAGCGGCAGCCACGCGGGATCGTCCGGCAGGTCCGCGCCGCGGAAGTTGACGATGCTGCGCTCGCCCCGCGCATCCACCAGGATGCCGGACACCGACGAGCGTGCGCCGGGGAAGAGGCGCAGGCCGGACACGTCGACCCCGAGCACCCGCAGCTCGTCGACCATCGCGTGGCCCGCGGCATCGTCGCCGGCCCGGCCCCAGAAGCGGACCTGCCCGCCGAGCCGCGCCGCCGCCACCGCGGCATTGGCCGCCATGCCGCCGCCGCCCTGGCGGAAGTTCGTGGCGCGCCGCTTGCCGCCGCCCGCGGGCAGCGTGTCGACCTCCCAGCTCATGTCGTAGGCCGTCAGCCCGACGCACACCAGCGCCGTCGGCGCGCGCAGGCGGCGTTGCAGGGCCCGGTCGGCGGTGTCGGGGACCATGCGGCCGCTCAGCGCAGGGCCAGGCCGCTGGCCGTGTCGAACAGGTGGGCCCGCTCGAGCGCCACGCCCAGGTGCACGGTGTCGCCCGCCGCTGGCGTGTCTTCAGGCGCGACGCGCGCGACCACGCGGCGGCCGTCGACGTCGGCATAGACCAGCGTGTCCGAGCCCAGCGGCTCGACGACGCGCACCTGCACCGGCACGGCCCCCGGGCCGGCCGGCTGCAGCCGCAGGTGCTCCGGCCGCACGCCGAGCTGCACGGCCTCGCGCCCGCCGAGCGTGCGCGCCCGGGCCTCCGGCAGCGGCAGCAGCGTGCCGTCGGCCAGGCGCAGCCCGCCCGCGACGCAGCGGGCGTCGAAGAAGTTCATGGTCGGCGAGCCGATGAAGCCCGCGACGAAGGCGTTCGCCGGCGTGTTGTAGACCTGCTGCGGTGTCCCGACCTGCTGCACCACGCCCCCCTTCAGGATCACGATGCGGTCGGCCATCGTCATCGCCTCGACCTGGTCATGGGTGACGAAGACCATGGTCGTCTGCAGCGTCTGCGCCAGCGCCTTGATCTCGGTGCGCACCTCGCCGCGCAGCTTGGCGTCGAGGTTGGACAGCGGCTCGTCGAAGAGGAAGACCTGCGGGTTGCGCACCATCGCGCGGCCCATCGCGACGCGCTGGCGCTGGCCGCCGGACAGCGCCTTCGGCTTGCGGTCCAGGAAGTCGGCGATGTGCAGCTGCTCGGCGGCGCGCTTCACGCGGCGGGCGATCTCGTCGCGCGGCGTGTTGCGCATCTCCAGGCCGAAGGCCATGTTGTCGAACACGCTCATGTGCGGGTAGAGCGCGTAGTCCTGGAACACCATCGCGATGTCGCGCTGCGCCGGCGGCACGTCGTTGACCCGGCGGTCGCCGATGTAGAGGTCGCCGCCGTCGATCGGCTCGAGGCCGGCGATGATGCGCAGCAGCGTGCTCTTGCCGCAGCCCGACGGGCCGACGAAGACGACGAACTCGCGGTCGTGGATCTCCAGGTCGATCCCGGGGATGACGGTGACGGCGCCGTAGTGCTTCGTCAGCGCCTTGAGGTGGATGGCCGCCATCGCCGTGCTCAGTCGAAGGCCAGCATCGGCTTGACCAGCTCGCCTGAGGCGAAGCGGGCGAACATGCCGGGCAGCTCGGCCAGGCCGAACTGCGCGTCGACCAGGCGCCGGTAGGTGGCCTTGTCGCGCCGCAGCCATGCCACGTTCTCGGCGAAGTCGCCGACCGGGAAGTAGAAGGTGCGCACCATGTGGAAGTCCTTGCGCCGGATCGCCTTGTTCTCCTGCACCGGCCAGGGCTCGTCGCTCTCGCCGACGAGCACCAGCACCCCGCGCGGCGCCACGATCTCCATGCCGAGGCTGCGCGCGGCATGGGCGCCGCTGCACTCGAGGATCAGCCGGAAGCGGCGCGACGCGTCGCCGACCGGGTGGCGCTGCGCGCCGAAGGACTCGGCGAGCCGCAGCCGCTCCTCCTTCAGGTCGGACACGAAGACGTCGCGGTAGCCCAGGTTGCGCAGCGCCAGGATGCCCCCCAGCCCGACCGGCCCGGCCCCGGTGACGAGCACCGGGCCCGGTTCATCGGGCGGCACCAGCCGCTGCACGAAGCGCACGGCATGCGCGGTGGTGCCGATGGTGTCGAGCAGCAGCGGCGCGAGCTCGTCCTCGATGTCGTCGGGCACCGCCAGCAGGCATTGCTCGGGCACCGCGAGGTACTCGGCATAGCCGCCCGGCTTGTCCCAGCCCATCAGCAGCGAAATCGACTGGCACATGTGGGTGTCGCCGAGCGCACAGCTGCTGCACTGGCCGCAGTACACCGGGATGTAGACCAGCGAGCGCTGGCCGTGCAGGCGGTGGCCGGGCTGCTCGACGACGCCGAAGATCTCGTGCCCCGGCGTGACCTTCTGGCCCTTGACCCAGGGCTTCGCATCCGAGCCGCACAGCGCGACGCGCCGCACCCGCAGCAGGACCTCGCCGACGCCCGGCTCGGGCCGCGGCCCGTCGACCAGCGTGACCCGGCGATCACCGTGGAAGTAGGCAGACTGCATGTTCACTCCTCACCCCTTGACTGCGCCGATCGCCAGCCCGGCGACCAGCCTGCGCTGCACGACGAAGGCGAGCAGCAGCGGCGGCAGCGCGATCAGCGTGGCGGCGGCCATCAGCGCGCCCCAGTAGGTCGCGCCCTCGCCGATGAAATTGAAGGACGCCGCGATCAGCGTCTTGGTGTCGCCGTTGGACAGCACCAGCGCGAACAGGAAGTAGTTCCACGAGAACACGAAGGCGAGGATGGCCGACACCACCAGCCCGGGCATGACCAGCGGCAGCGCGATGCGCCAGAGGATGCGCGGCACGCTGCAGCCGTCGACCTGCGCGCTCTCGAGCACGCTGCGCGGGATCGCGTCGAAGAAGGGCAGCAGCACCCAGATCGCGATCGGCATCGTGATCACGGCATGGGTGAGGATCAGGGCGCCGTAGGTGCCGACCATGCCGAGCTCGCGGAACAGCAGGTACCAGGGCAGCAGGAACAGCGTGCCGGGCGCCATGCGGGCGAGCAGCGTCACGGTGGCCGGCCAGGTGATGCGCGTCCAGCTCACCGCGAAGGCCGCGGGCACGCCGAGCAGCAGGCCGATCAGCGTCGAGCCCACCGTGACGACGAGGCTGTTCCAGGTGTAGGCAGCGAAGGGCGTGGTCTCGAACAGCTGCCGGTAGTTGTCGAGCGTCGGCGAGAAGAACAGCCGCGGCGGGTAGGCCGTCACCTGCGCGGAGGGCTTGAAGGAGCCGAGCACCATCCACGCGATCGGCAGCAGGATGAGCACCGCCACGACGACGATCTGCAGGGTGTTGAGGCGGCGGATCCAGCGCTCGTCCATGGCCGCGCCCCTCACCAGGCCACGCGCTTGCGCGCCTGCGTCATCACCAGCACCGCGCCCAGCACGATAGTGGACAGGGTGATCATCAGCGCACTCGCGTAGCCGATCTCGAAGAACTCGAAGCCCTTGCGGAAGCCGTAGATGTTGAGCGTGTTCGACGCGTTGCCGGGCCCGCCCTGGGTGGTGATGTAGATGATGTCGAAGAAGCGCAGCAGGTCGACGCTGCGCAGGATGGCCGCGGTGACGAGCGTGGGCAGCAGCAGCGGCAGCGTGATGCGGCGGAAGATGCGCGCGCGCGACGCGCCGTCGATCTGCGCCGCCTCGTAGACGTTCGGCGGCAGGCTCTGCAGGCCGCCGAGCACGATCAGCGCCACGTAGGGCGTCCACTGCCAGGTGTCGATCAGCGCGACGGTGGGGATCACCCAGGTCGGCGAGGCCAGCCAGTCCGAGCGCGGCAGGCCGCCCTGCTGCAGCAGCCAGTTGGCCGCGCCGATGGCCGGGTCCAGGATGACCAGCCACATCATGCCGACCACCACCGGCGGCAGCACGAAGGGCGAGATCATCAGCGTGCGCACCACGCCCGACAGGCGCTTCGCGCCGTGCAGCAGCAGCGCGACCCAGGTGCCAAGCACGAGCTGCAGCAGCAGCGACAGCAGGTACAGGCCGAAGGTGATCCACAGCCCGTTCCAGAACTCGGCGTCGCGCAGCATCGCGGCGTAGTTGCCCGCGCCGGCGAAGCGCGGCGTGCCGCCCATCGCCACCTCGTGCAGGCTGAGCCAGACCGTGTAGCCGAACGGAAAGGCGATCAGCAGCAGCGTGAACAGGACCGCCGGCGTCGACAGCGCGTAGAGCTGGCGGCGGGTGCCGATCGACTGGCTCATGGTGTCGGGCGACGGGCCGGGCCGCGCTGGCCCCTCATTCCTTCGCGATCAGCGCATTCAGCGCCGCATCCGCATCGGCGCAGGCCTGCGCCACCGTCTTCTGGCCCAGGATCAGCTCGCTGATCGCCTGGCCGATCGGTTCGCGCGACGCGGGGTTCGCGACGATCGGGTAGCCCACCTCGGAGATGCCGGTCTGGCTCAGCGCGTTCAGCGCGGCGATCCATTCGCGGCGCACCGGCAGCTCGTCGATCCACTTGCGGAAGTCCGGGTCCGAGGCCACGCTGGCGCGCGGCGGCGCGATGCCCTCGAGCGCCATCTTCTCCTGCACGGCGCGGCTGGTGGCCCATTGCAGGAAGTACCAGGCGGCTTCCTTGTTCCGGCTGTGCGCCGACACCGACAGCGTCCAGCCGATCACCGTCGGCTTGCTGCCACCCGGGCCCGCCGGCAGCGGCATGATCCCGGTGTCGTTCAGGCGGGCGCCGCCGTCCATCACGTTGCGCAGCTCGTTCGACGACTCGAAGGCCATCGCGGCGCGGCCTTCGCGGTACAGCGCGCTGATCTGCGGGAAGCTGTAGTTCACGACGCCCGGCGGGCCGAAGTCCTTCAGCAGGCGGCTGTACTGGCCCAGCGCCGCCTGCCCCGCGGGGCTGCACAGCTGGGACTTGCGGTCCTTCATGTAGCTGCCGCCCTGGTTGTGCAGGAAGACGCTGAAGGTGAAGGGCGCGGCCGGCTTCAGCCCGCGGCTGACGAAGGGCGCGACGTTGGCGTCGCAGGCCTTCAGCTTCGCGGCGCCGGCCTCCAGCTCGGCCAGCGTGCGCGGCACCGCGACCCCGCACTTCTGCAGCAGGTCCTTGCGGTAGAAGACGACCGGCCCCTCGACGTTCAGCGGCAGGCCCATCACCTTGCCGTCGTAGGTGGCGTCGGCCACCATGCCGGCGCTCAGGTCCTTCAGGTCGTAGTCCTTCGCGACGGCGGTCTTGAGGAACTCGTTCAGGTCGGCATACCAGCCGGCCTTGGCGAACTGCATGCCCTCGCGCGACGGCAGCGACATGAACAGGTCGACCTCGTCGCTGCGCGCGTTCATCACCGTCACCAGGCGCTGGCGCATCTGCTGCTCCTGGTAGCCGTCGACCTTCAGCGTGATGCCCGTCAGCTTCTCGAACTCGGGCTTGAGCTTGACGAGCGCATTGCCGATCGGGTTGTTGTTGACCAGGAAGGTGACGGTCTTGCCCTCGTGCTTGCGCCAGTTGAAGCCCGGGGCCGCCTGCGCCAGCGCCTGCCCCGCGGAGGCGGCGAGCAGCGAGAAGGCCAGGGCACGGAGGGGAAAGGTCGGGTGCATGGTGTCTCCTGGGTCGGCGCGCGAGGCGCTCTTGAAAACGGTTACGCGATTGTGCGAAAGATTCGCGGCGCGTCAACCCGACGACGGTGACGGCTAGCGCGATCTCCGTAGGTGATTTCCCTCGACGAAGGGCCTTGGCGGCGTGCCATCATGGCCGTATCGTTGCCTGAAAACTGTTTCACCCATGAAGCGGAAGATCGTCGGCATCCGGGACGTGGCGCAGCAGGCTGCGGTGTCGATCGCCACCGTCTCGCGCGCCCTCAACAACCCGGGCTCGGTGCGGCCGGAGGTGCGCTCCCGCATCGATGCGGCGGCCGAGGCGCTGGGCTACATCCCCGATGCGGCGGCGCGCGCGCTGTCCTCGCGGCGCACGCGCACGATCGGCGCGGTCATCCCCACGGTGGACAACGCGATGTTCGCGCGCGGCATCGAGGCGCTGCAGCGCCACCTGTCACTGCAGGGCTACCTGCTGCTGCTGGCCACCAGCGGCTACGACCCCGAGGTCGAGTACCGGCAGGCGCAGAACATGGTGAGCCGCGGCATCGACGGGCTGATCCTGCGCGGCGACGTCCACACGGAGGCCCTGCGGCGGCTGCTCGCGACGCAGCGCATCCCCTTCATCAACGTCGGCGTCTACCACCCGGACCGGCCCTATCCCTCGGTGGGCGCCGACAACGAGATGGCGGCCTACCGTGCGTGCCGGCACCTGCTGGACCTCGGCCACCGCCAGATCGGCATGGTGGCCGCGCTGTCGGCCCACAACGACCGCGCGTCGGCGCGCGTGCTGGGCGTGCGGCGCGCGCTCGCCGAGCACGGCCTCGAGCTGCCCGCGCGCTGGCTGCTGGAGGTGCCCTACCACCTCGACGATGCGCGGCAGGCGGCACGCGCACTGCTCGCGCTGCCCGAGCACCCGACGGCGCTCGTCTGCGGCAACGACGTCATCGCCTACGGCGTGCTGCTGGAGGCCGAACGCAGCGGCATCCGCGTGCCCGACGACCTCTCGGTGATGGGCTTCGACGACCTGGAGTGGAGCCGCCACCTGCGGCCCAGCCTGACCACCATGCACCTGCCGACCGACGAGGTCTGGACCCGGGCGGGCGACTACCTGATGCGCACCCTCGGCGGCCAGCCGGCCGCGATGCACCATGAGGTGGACGCGTCGCTGGTGGTGCGGGAGTCGACGGCGCCGCCGCGGTCGCCGCGGCGCCGGGCGAAGGCGCCCGGGGGCTGACGCGGGACGTGATGCGCGCGGCCAGGCCGCGCGCCGGCACCGCACCACGGGAGCTCGGGTCCGGTGAGGGGATCCAGGCCCCGGCAACGTTCTACAGGGGAGCCCCGCCCGCCGCGCCGCCGGCGCCGGGATGTTTGACGCCACAGGACGACCACCCCATGCCCCTCCGCGCCAGCTCCGTTCGCCACCCGCTCGCCACGGCCACCCTCGCGCTGGCCCTCGCGCCGGCCCTCGCGCAGGGCCAGGACTGCAAGCTGCTGGCACTGCAGCCGACCCCGTGCCAGCTCGTCGGCGCCGACGTGGTCGCCCGCCACATGGGCACGCCCGCGGCGAGCCTGCGTGTCGAGGACAACGTGAAGATCATGGGGCGCATGCCCCACCTGACGAGCTGCATCTACCAGCTGCCCGACGGCGGCGAGGTGCGCATCGGGCAGATCGCGACCAGCAGCCCGCAGGCCTTCGACCAGCGCTACCGCAGCCAGAGCGAGGCCGAGATCGCCGCAGGCATGGGCAGCGGCACGCGCCAGGCCGAACAGGCGATCGGGCGCAGCGTGAGCGGTGCCGAGAAGGCCACCGCCCAGGCCGGCGCCGCCGCGATCGTGCGCAGCATGCAGTACAGCACGGTGGACGGCCTCGGCGAGAAGGCCCGCCTGATGGTCAGCGGCAACAGCCCGAACGTCCACCTCATCACGCTGGTGAAGAACCAGACCTTCGTCGTGCAGGTGCGCGCCCACCAGGGCACGCGCGAGAAGAACGCGGCGCTTGCCCGGCCGATTGCGGCGGCGATCGCGGCGCGTTGCCGCTGACGCCATCATCGCCTCACCCCTTCACGCACACCACCTGCTTCAAGGTGTGCACCACGTCCACCAGGTCCCGCTGCGCAGCCATCACCGCGTCGATGTCCTTGTAGGCCGCGGGCGTCTCGTCGATCACGTCCTTGTCCTTGCGGCACTCGACGCCTTCGGTGGCGGCGCGGTGGTCGGCCAGCGTGAAGCGGCGCTTGGCCTCGCCGCGGCTCATGACCCGGCCCGCGCCGTGCGAGCAGGACTCGAACGACGCCGGGTGGCCCTTGCCGCGCACGATGTAGCTGCGCGCGCCCATGCTGCCGGGGATGATGCCCAGCTGGCCGGCCTTCGCGCTCACCGCGCCCTTGCGGGTGACGTAGACGTCCTCGCCGTAGTGGTGCTCCAGGTTCACGTAGTTGTGGTGGCAGTTCACCGCTTCGACGTGGCTCTGGAAGTTCTTGCGGATCACCGTCTTCGCGGCCTCGATCACCCGCTTCATCATCACCTCGCGGTTGGTGGCGGCGAACTTCTGCGCCCAGCCCACGGCGCGGACGTAGTCGCCGAAGTAGCGGCTGCCTTCGGCGAAGTAGGCCAGGTCACGGTCCGGAAGGTTGGCCTGCTGGCGGATCGCGTCCTGCTTCGCCAGCTCGATGAACATCGTGCCGATGAAGTTGCCCACGCCGCGCGAGCCGCTGTGCAGCATGAACCACACCTGGCCCGCCTCGTCCAGGCACACCTCGATGAAGTGGTTGCCGGTGCCCAGCGTGCCCAGGTGCTGGAGGTGGTTGGTCTTCGCGAGCTTGGGGTAGTCGCGGCAGAGCTCGGTGAACTCCGGTTCCAGCTGCGCCCAGGCCGTGTTCACGCTGCCCGGCGGCTTCTGCCAGGCGCCCGGGTCGCGGCTGCCGGGCTGGCGGCCATGCGGCACCGCGCGTTCGATGGCCGAGCGCAGCGGGCCCAGGTTGTCGGGCAGGTCCTCGGCGGTCAGCGTGGTCTTGCAGGCCATCATGCCGCAGCCGATGTCCACGCCCACCGCCGCCGGGATGATGGCGCGCAGCGTCGGGATCACCGAGCCCACGGTGGCGCCGATGCCGACGTGCACGTCCGGCATCGCCGCGATGTGGTGGTGCACGATCGGCAGCCGCGCGGCGTTGGCCAGCTGGCGCTTCGCTTCGTCTTCCACCGGCACGCCGCGGGTCCACAGCTTCAGCGGCACGCCGCCGGGCACGTCTTCGTGGAGGTGATTGGTGTCCATGTCGATTCCTTCATTGTCGGGCGGACCCCGCGCTTCGTCGCCAGGACACGCCAAGTGACGCAGGGCGGGTGCGGCAAGCGCGGGCCGGGGGCCCCCGCGTCGTCAGCGCTGGTAGTGCTGGCGATTCACGCCGTCGAAAGCAGCCGCTGCGCAGGCAGCAGTGCTTGAAACGACCTCGCGGAGCCACACGGGCAGGGGTCGTTGCGGCCGAGCTTCTCGCTCAGCTCCTTGGTGCCGCGGACGACCCGGTCACCCCGCTTGACGCCCGTTTCGGACGGGAAGCCCTTGCGGCGCTTGCTCATGGTCGTGAAAGCACACGTCCTCGTCTTCGTCGTACGGTTGCATGGCAAACCTCCTCGTGTGGTTGATGGACCATCCGGTCACGGGTTCCGGCGCCGCCCGATCGTTGCGGCCGATTTCCACCCCGCAGCGTGAGCGCGTCGAGGTTCCTGGTTGTTCTGGCATCGCGTGCGATCGCGACAGGCGTCCACTTCGGCTGTGCCCACACGCGAGCATCCCGTCGGATGTGGTGTCTCGCTGCACGTGGCCCAGGCCTTGGGCCGCGCACATCCCGGGGCCACCACACCGTGTCGCGTGGCCCCGGAGTGCATGGACACACCCGAAGTGGAGCGGATGACGGGTCTCGAACCCGTGGCCTCGGCCCTGGCATGGCCGCGCTCTACCCACTGAGCTACATCCGCAGAAGTTGCAATGAAAAAGGCCCGGATCCTTGCGGAATCCGGGCCTCTGCGAACAGAGCTTGGAGGAAGGCGCGCTATGCGCTTGCCTCTCCCGGATGCATCGGGCACTCCCCCCGCTCCAGCCAGCCCAGGCCGGCCGGGGCGCAGGAACCCGCGGTACCGATGTGCATGCCCGAGCCGACCGAGGCCAGCCCCGCGGCAGCGCGCACGAACGCACCCGAACCCTGCGCGGGTCGGTGTGTGCTGATGACGTGGGCTGGCTTCACGGTCCGTGCCTTGGTGGAGAGGTGGGCTGCCCCGACAGGTCGGGGATTCGATGTGGAGCGGACTGTAAAGAGTCTTTACCTCGTGGTCAAGCCCCTGCGACAATCCTGTTCAGCCCGCGTTGCTTCGCCCAGACACCCGTGCCCAACATCACCATCGCCAGGCGGCAGAACGCCCTGACCCTGTTCCAGGACTACGCCGAGAAGGCCTTCGCGCAGGGAGCCGCGCCCAAGGGCCTGGAGCAGGCCTTCGCCGCCACGCTGCAGATCTCGCCGAGCATGTGGAGCCAGGTCAAGTCGTCGCGGCCCATCGGCGACAAGCTGGCCCGGCAGATCGAGGCGCTGTGCGGCAAGCCCGCGGGCTGGCTGGATCAGCCGCAGAGCGACCCGAAGCCCTCGCCGGCCGAAGCCGCCTTCCTGGCCCTGGCATTGGCCGCCTGGCGCGCCACCAACAGCGCGGGGCGCAAGGCCCTGCGGGCGACGCTGAAGCAGGTGCTCGAGAGCGCCGCCTGAGCGTGCCCGTGGTGGCGGACGCCGGACCTGATCAGACGGTGCGGCGGCGGCCTGCGCCCGCGCCGTCTCGTTCGGCGCTGGCGGCTTGCTCCGGGAAAGAGGCGACGACCTGCCTCCCGGCTGAGCGCCTGTCAGGCGCCTGCAACGCCGATCCATCGAAAGCACCGAGGCCGGAAGCCCCCAGGCGCCGCGGCGGCTATCCTCCACACTTTTGATGATGCCGGCGGGGCCCAGACGCCGAACCAACCATGGCCAAGAAAAGCTACGAAGCCCTCCAGGCGGAGATCCAGAAGCTGCAGAAGGAGGCGGAGGCCGTCCGGGCGCAGGAAGTCGCCGAGGTGGTGGCCAAGATCAAGGCGGCGATCGCCGTCTATGGCATCACCGCCAAGGACCTGGGCCTCGTCGCCGCGCCCGGCAAGGCGAAGACCGGCCCGAAGCCCGCCGCGAAGGCCGGCACCCGCGCCCGGCGCAAGCCCAAGGCCGGCCGGCCCGCGAAGTACCGCGACGACGCCGGCAACGAATGGGTCGGCTTCGGCAAGCGGCCGGCGTGGTTCGTGGCGGCGCTGGCGAGCGGCAAGACGGCGAAGGACCTGCTCGTCAAGTAGGCCGGCGGCGGGCGGCTGCGTCGGCGGCAGGCCGGTCAGTCGCTGAAGCGGACGCTGCGGGTCCGTGCGACCTCGCTGTAGCGCTCACGTTCGTCGGCGATGAACCTGGCGAGCTCCGCTCCACGCAGCCCCGACGGCGCGACGCCGGCGTCCTCCAGCTTCGCCTGGACGGACGGCGTCTGAACGACCTGGGCGACGTCGCTGCCCAGCTTGTCGACGATCGCCGCAGGCGTACCGGCCGGGGCCATCAGCAGCATCCAGTTCGAGAACCGATACTGGGCCAGGCCCGGGACTTCGGCGACCGTGGGCACCTGCGGAAACGCCGGGGAGCGCTTCGCCGTCGTGACGGCGAGCAGCTTGAGCTTCCCCGCCTTCACGTGGGCGACGACGGGTGGCAGGCCCACGATGCCCAGCGGGATCTGGTTGCCGAGCAGATCGTTGACGGCCGGTGCGGCACCACGGTAGGGGATGTGGGTCAACTCCACCCCGCTGGCCTGGCTCAGGGCCTCGCCCGCGAAGTGCATGCTGCTGCCCGCGCCAGGCGTGCCATACGCGAGCTTCTGCGATGAGCGCTTGGCGACCGCCAGCAGCTCCGCGATGCTGCCGCCGGGTGTCGAAGGATGGGCGACGATGCCGAGCGGCGTCTCGCCCGCCAGCGAGACCGGAACGAAGGCCTTGGCCGGGTCATACGGCGTCTTCTGCCCTGCGATCGGCCCCACCAGGACTTCCGCAGGCGATGCCAGCAGGAGCGTGAGGCCATCCGGCCTGGCCTTCGCCACGGTGTCCGCGCCGATCGAACCGCTCGCCCCGGCCTTGTTCTCCACCACGATGGGCTGGCCCCAGACGACCCGCAGCTGATCGGCCAGCACACGAGCGACGTAGTCGAGGCCGCCGCCCGCAGGGTAGGCGACCACCAGGCGGACCGGCTTGTCCGGGAATGTCTGCGCGCCTGCCGTGGCCGTCACGAGCGCGGTCGCGAGGCCTGCAAGGGTGGCCTTGATCTTCATGAGCGTGTCTCCCTGTCGTGTCGGTGATCACTGAAAGTCGGCTGCCACGCCCGGGGCCGGCGTGAACCCCAGGTCGCCACGTGCGATGACCGCCTCGCGGCCCCCGTTGGCTTCGAGCAGCTCGGCTTGCCGCGCCCGTGCGCGACGGTCGACCGCATCCGGGTCGAGCAGGGCTTCCAGCCGGCGGCGGCAATCCGCGAGAACAGCGCCCATCGACAGGTCGGACGCGAGGTCGATGGTCTCCTCCGGGTCGGCCTCCAGATCGAACAGCTGGGGCGCGTACTTGCAGTAGTGCACGTACTTGTAGCGACCCACGCGGATCATGTAGGCGGCGGTGGAGGACCCCATGCCGTGGTACTCGCTCAGCACGGTGCGCTCGGGCTGAGCGCCCGTGGCGAGGTCGACCAGCGACACCCCGGGACGCCCGTCCTGGTGGCGAAGGAAGGATTCGCCGGCGACCTCCAGCACGGTGGGAAACACGTCCACGTGGCTGACCGGCGTGGAGACGACGCGACCCTTCGGGAAGCTCGGGCCGGCACAGATCATCGGAACGCCGGCGATCTCCTCGTACATCGTCGACTTGCCCCAGAGCCCGCGCGCGCCGAGGTTGTCGCCGTGGTCACTGGTATAGATGACATCGGTGCTCCCCGCGAGCCCCATCTCGGAGACCACGTTCAGGATCTTCCCGAGGTTCTCGTCGAAGAAGCTCACCAGGCCGAAGTAGCCCGAGAGCGCCCGGCGCACGTCTTCCTCCGACTCGAAGTAGTCGTCGTAGCAGAAGCTGTTGCGGTAGTCCTCGAGGTAGGGATGCCGCGGCCGCTGCTCCCGCGCGTAGAGCTTGGGCATTGGCAGCGACTGGTCGTAGTAGCGGTAGAAGTGCTCCGGCGGCGCCGTCAGCGGGAAGTGAGGCGCAACGAAGGACACGAACAGCACCCAGGGCTTCTCCCGCGCCCGTGCCGCGTTCTCGCGCAGCCACACCTGTGCGCGGGCGCAGATCTCGCGGTCATACAACGTGTAGGAGGACTCGCCGGGCTTGGCGAGTGCAGCCATCTTCTTGGCGCCGCCACGCCGGGGCAGCTCGTCGCGGACCAGGCCCATCAGATCGCCCTTGCCGCCGAGGATGTGCATCGGAACCTGCTCCTCGGAGAAGCCGTGGTCCTCGTCGCTGGCGCGAAAGTGCAGCTTGCCGATCGACACCACCTCGTGGCCGCCATCGCGCAGCACGTGGTGCCAGGTCGGCACGGAGCCGTCGTAGGCATCGGCGTTGTCCCAGAAGCCGATCTGGTGGATGTACTTGCCGATGGCGAAGGCGGCGCGGGCCGGCACACAGACCGGGCTGGTGGTGTAGGCGGAGGTGAAGCGCGTGCCTCTGGCGGCCAACGCATCGAGGTTCGGGGTCGCGATGACCGGGTGACCGGAGCAGCCCATCACCTTCGGGTTGTGCTCGTCCGACATGACGACGATGAGGTTGCGCGGGGCAGTCATGCAGCTCTCCAATTTTTATAGCTATATAGTATCGTAGCTTCAGGCACTGTCAAGCTTGTGCCACACTCGGGCATCGAGTTGCCTTGCTTCCCATGACATTGACTGCGCCGGGCCGAGTCGCGCCCGAGGAGATCTCGAGGCTCCTGGAGCGCTTCTCCAGGCCGGGTGTGCCCAAGTACACGGCGCTGCGCGACGCCGTGGTCCACGCGGTGTCGACGGGCCGGTTCGCGCCCGGAGATCGGCTGCCCAACGAGCAGGCGCTCGCGGAACGGCTGCCGATCAGCCTCGGGACCATCCAGCGCGCCCTGAGACAGCTGGTGGACGACGGTGTCCTGGAGCGGCGCCACGGGCAGGGCTCGTTCATCACCGGCCGTGCGGCGGACGCGGAGATGGCGCACCCTCTGCACTGCCGGTTCGTGGACGCTCAAGGCAAGGGCTACCTCAGCGTCTACCCGGAAGCCACGCGGCGCACCCGCGTCACCTCGGGAGAATGGACCACCGTGCTCGGCGCCAGCGAAGGCATCGAGATCACCCGGCGCATCGGCATCGGCACGGAGTTCGCCGTGTCCAGCTCGTTCATCGTCGACGCCAAAAGGCTGCCGGTCTTCGCGACGATGTCGCTGAAGGCGCTCAGCGGCCAGAACTTCAAGGACGTGATCTTCAAGTCCTCCGGCCAGATCATCCAGCGCGTGGACCTGTTCCTGCGCCAGCGAGCGGCGCCGCACGACGTGGCCGACCTCATCGGCGTGCGCCCGGGCGCCCCTTGCCTGTCGCTGCGTGCCCTGGCCTACCTCGGCGAGGGCGACCCGATCTACTACCAGCAGATCTTCATTCCCCCGAACGAACGCGAGCTGCACGTCATCGCGGACGCACGCGCGACGGGCCTGCGCCAGACGCCCTGACGCCCCAGTCCTGGCGCCGGCCCGTCATGCGGCGCCGCGCAGGACCGTTGCGCAGCAAGCCAGGCCGCTGGTGGCGACCAACCGACCGGCCCATGGCGGGTGCGCTCGTCCGCATCCTCAATCCGCGGATGGGCCAAGCGCAGCCTCTTGCCTAGACTGCCGGTCGGTTTCCATTCCCCGCCCACCGACGTGCTGCTTCGCTGCTTCCTCCGCTCCCTTGGTCCGTGTCTGCTCGTACTGTCCCTCGCGGGCTGCGGCGGTGGAGGAGGGGGTGGCGGAGCTGCCGATCCGGGCGGTGCGGGGACCGGCGGCGGCGTTGCCTCCGCCACCGGGCTGGTTCCGGCGGCACCGTCCACCGGCGCGACCTTGCAGCGCGATGCCAGCGTGCTCAGGCCGGCCCGGGCCGGGCACGTGTGGACCTATGCCGGCACGGCCGTCTACGGCACGGGCGCCACGCCCGTGGCCTACGAGACGGTGACCAGCCACGCTGCCGCGGCCTCCGGCTTCGACGAACGGTCGACCAATCCCACGAACGGCGGCGCCGATGCCGTCACCCTGCTGGTCGATGGCGGCACGGTCCGAACGGTCGAGCGGGTCGACTTCGCCGGCAAGGGCGTGCTGGAGACCCTGAGCGTCCTCGAGCTCCGCTCACCCGTCGTGCAAGGCGACCAGTACACCATCGTCGATCGGCGCTACACGGACACGGCGATCGATGCCGACCGGGACGGCCGGCCCGATGCGCTGGACGTGGCCGCGTACGCACGGGTCGTCGGGCGCGAGACCGTGAGCCTGCCCGACCTGCCCGTGCTGCAGGCCGTGCGCGTCGACACGACCGTGTTGACGCGCATCCGCACCAGCAGCGATGGCCAGTTCTCTGCCGTGCAGGCGTCGATCCTCCAGGCCTGGTATGTCGAGGGCATCGGCATCGTGCGGCGACGCCTGCAGGCCCCGGGCGTGCCCGCGTCGCAGACCGAGGTCTTCGACGAGCGGCTGCTGCGCTGGGACGGCCAGACGGTCGGCTTCGGCGTGATGCCGGAGGTCCCTGCCATCGTGCCGGCGTCGGCGGGCCCGCTCGCCGGGCTGCCCATCACCGGATTGTTCGGAAACTCCGTGAAGGCCTCGATCGCCTTCGACGAGCACGCGCTGGTGTTCGTCGTACGCGAGTCGACGGTGGCGGGCGAAAGCCAATCGATGTTCGTGAGCCGGATGGATCGGCGCGGCCAGATCACCGCCGCCCAGGAACTGCCGATCCTGCCTTCTGCCGACAGCAAGTTCCTGCGACACGGCAACGAGGTGGTCGGTATCGAAGTGACGTCCAGCACGCAGGTCTCGGAAGCGCGGATGACGAGGTTCAGCGCGGACGGTGCGCTGATCGACACCCCCTGGTCGACCCGACTGGACCTCGGGGGCCTGCGCGCCAGCCGCACCGAGACACGGCTCGTCGACGCAGCCAGCGACGGCTCGGCCCTGTGGCTGCTGTGGACTAGGAGCCAGCCCTTCGACGCCGCCGTCGGGAGGCAGCTCCTGCTGCGTGCGTTCCGCAGCGACGGCACGCCCCTCACGCCCGAGACCGTGATCATCGGCAACGGCGACGTCTTCCCTCCGCCGGCGCTGTCCGCCCGCGCGGGGCGGGCCCTCGTGACCTGGAGTGAAGGCCTCGACACCGGCCGCTACGACCGCTACTACGGCTTCGCCTCCCTGGCAGGCGAGGCCTTCGACCGCCGGCTGCTGGTGTCCGGCGGCTTGCGGCCGTCGACGCCGGCGTCGGTGATCACCCCCTTGGCCCTGGCCCAGGGCGACGCGCTGCTCTGGGGCGCCCGGCTGGCCGAGGACGGGCCGGCGCTGCCGTCGGCCGCCGGCCTGCGCCTCGACGCCACCGGATCGCCGGTCCGGTCGGCCGCCGCCAGCCTCGATGCCGAACTGCTCGCCGGCATGCCGACCCCCTACCGCGCGGAGGCGGCCGGCAACCGCCTCGTGCTGGCCAAGATCGGTGGCGGGAAGGTCACCGTGGCCTGGCTCGATGCGGGCACCACCGCCTTGGCCGACAGCCCGGTGCGCAGCCTGGCCGCGCCCGGCACCGGCTTCCTCGGCGGAAGCCTTCCCTCGGCCATGCTGACCTGGCCGGACCGGGTGATCGTGTTCTCGCCATCGGAGTCGCGGACGATTCCGCTGACCACGCAGGTCTACTGGCTGAACGCCGGCAACCCGCCGTGACGCATCGCGGGCTCCGGCCCCGGCCGGGGTGGCCGGTCACGGCAGGCGGGGGTCGGCCGCTTCAATCGCACTTCAGCAGGTCGATGAATGGCGGAGGAAGAGGCCGGCCCGCGACTCCACGTCGACCCCCGTCGGAAGCGCCGGCAGGTCGTTGCGGGGCGTGGAGGGGTGGAATGCCTTCTGTCGATCGAGGGCACTGACATCGACCGGTGCCGTTGGACTTGTCGATCCGATCGACATGAGGCCAGAACATGTCGATTGGGGGCCGATTCTTCGACACATGCTGGCCATCTGTCGATCCGCCGGCTCGGGCCGATCCAGCCGGGCCGCAGCGGCGAGGGGTGCGCCGGGTGCGCGGGTCTTACAGCACGGAGACCGTGCCGCAGCGGCCTGCGGTCAGCGCGATGAACCCCGGGCCCGCGCCCGGCCGCCCCGCCGCGCATGCGCCTGCTGCTCGGAGAAGGCCAGCGCGGCCATCACCGGCCCGATCACCGCACGCACCGCCCCGGCGACGTTCGGCGCGACGACGGGGCTGTCGTGGCCACGGTCGACCGCGTCCAGCAGCGTGTCCAGCGTCGACAGCTGGCTCCATGCCCAGCTGACCAGCGCACCGGGAGCCGCGTCGGCGTGGAACACGAGCGCGGGGGGTTCGTCACGGCCGACGACGATGCGGATGCCGTCGTGGCCCTCGGGCATCGCGCTCGGGGCGGCGGTCATGCAGCACCTCGGCGAGCCGTCGGCCAGGAGGCTCCGACGAGTGGAGATTGCGAACCGGGTGGACGACTCGATGCAGGCATGGCGGCTCCCAGCGGTGAAGAAGCGGTGCGCTTCACATGCGCCCCCGCCACGAGAAGGCTTCACGCGGCGGAAACGGAGACGAGGCGGGCAGCGAAGCGCTTTGCTAGACAGCAAGACTGTGCGCTCATTGTCGGCCGGCGTCAATGTCTAGCGCTACGCGTCGCAGCAAGGCCACGGGCTAAGATTCCGCGCACTCGGGAGGGCGACATGCCGCGTGCACAACTGAACGTCCGAATCAGCGACACCCTGGAAACCGCCATCGACGAGAAGCGCATCGCGCTGCGGCAGACGCTGGGCTACATCCCGACGCGGTCGGATGTGCTGCGGATGGCGTTGGAGGCTTACCTTGGGGTCACGCTGGGGTCAGAGGACGACGATGGGCGGAGTTCGTCGGGACCGGCGCGGAGAAGGGTGGGGGCGGGGGCGCGAAAAGCTGGATAGCTGAACGCCTGGAACTTCGCGAATCGGCCCTCTGAAAGCTGCCACCCGCGAACCGCACCGCCATCGCAGAGCGCTGAGACCGATGCTACAGACTGCATCTGTCAAATGTCGGCTGCCGCCTGAGAGCGGTCGTTTGACTCCAACGAGCAATCTTGTAGTCCGCACGGGACCCAGCAAAAGGAAGCTGCGCCTGCGCACAGCCCCTGGGCCGCGGCCACAATCCGTAGCCATACGCTCGTCGCGCAGCCTGTCGCTTCATCGCCTACCGCGTTCGTTGCCCCATGCCTTCGTCCAAGTCTGCATACGACCCGTCGCCCGGAGCACCGAGCCCCGTCGTCAAAGAAGAGCACATCGAGTACGGCTTCATCGGCAAACTCCAGAGCCTCAAGTACGAGTACCGCCCCGACATCCGGGACCGCGCCGCGCTGGAACGCAACTTCCGCGAGAAGTTCGAAGCCCTGAACCGGGTCCACCTGTCCGACGGCGAGTTCACCCGCCTGCTGGACGACCTCGTCACGCCCGACGTCTTCACCGCGTCCCGGAAGCTGCGTGAGCGCGAAACGTTCACCCGCGACGACGGCACGCCGCTGAACTACACCCTGGTCAACCTCAAGGACTGGTGCAAGAACAGCTTCGAGGTCGTCAACCAGCTGCGCATCAACACCGACTACAGCCACCACCGCTACGACGTTCTCATCCTCATCAACGGTGTGCCCTGCGTGCAGATCGAGCTCAAGACGCTGGGCATCAGCCCGCGCCGCGCCATGGAGCAGATCGTTGACTACAAGAACGACCCCGGCAACGGCTACAGCAAGACCCTGCTGTGCTTCCTGCAGCTGTTCATCGTCAGCAACCGCACCCACACCTGGTACTTCGCCAACAACAACGCGCGGCACTTCGCCTTCAACGCCGACGAGCGCTTCCTGCCCATTTACCAGTTTGCCGACGAGGCCAACAAGAAGATCACCCACCTCGACCATTTCGCCGAGACCTTCTTGCCCAAGTGCACGTTGGGCCAGGCCATCAGCCGCTACATGGTGCTGGTGGCCAGCGAGCAAAAGCTGCTGATGATGCGGCCCTACCAGGTGTATGCGGTCAAAGCCATCGTGGAGTGCATCCACCAGAACAGCGGCAACGGCTACATCTGGCACACCACCGGCAGCGGCAAGACGCTCACATCCTTCAAGGCGTCGACACTGTTGAAGGACAACCCCGACATCGAGAAGTGCCTCTTTGTGGTCGACCGCAAGGACCTGGACCGCCAGACCCGCGAAGAATTCAACCGCTTCCAGGAAGGCTGCGTAGAGGAGAACACCAATACCGGCGCGCTGGTGCGCCGCCTGCTGTCAGACGATTACGCCGATAAGGTCATCGTCACCACCATCCAGAAGCTGGGCCTGGCGCTGGACGAAAACAGCAAGCGCAACAAACAACGCAAGAAAAAACGACCTCAAAACCTACAAGGAACAGCTCGAACCGCTGAGCGACAAACGCATCGTCTTCATCTTCGACGAATGCCACCGCTCGCAGTTTGGCGACAACCACGAGGCCATCAAGACCTTCTTCCCCAAGGCCCAGCTCTTCGGGTTCACCGGCACGCCCATCTTCGAGAAGAACGCCACCGCCAAACAGTTCGAAGGCGAGGAAGGCCAGTTCAAGACCACCGAAGACCTGTTCCAGAAACAGCTGCACGCCTACACCATTACCCACGCGATTGAAGACGCCAACGTGCTGCGCTTCCACGTGGACTACTACAAGCCCGAAGGCAAGAACCCGCCCAAGCCCGGCGAAGCCCTGGCCAAGAAAGCCGTGGTCGAAGCCATCCTGGCCAAGCACGACACCGCCACCGCCGGCCGCCGCTTCAACGCCGTGCTGGCCACCGCCAGCATCAACGACGCCATCGAATACCACGGCCTGTTCGATGAACTGCAAAAAGCAAAGCAGGCGGCCGACCCCGACTTCCAGCCGCTCAACATCGCCTGCGTGTTCTCACCCCCGGCCGAAGGCAACCCCGACGTGAAGCAACTGCAGCAAGACCTGCAGCAGGAAAGAGCCGACAACGAGGAAGACCCCGAAGGCAAGAAGGCCGCGCTCAAAGCCATCCTGGCCGACTACAACGCCCGCTACGGCACCAACCACCAGATCGGCGAGTTCGACCTGTATTACCAGGACGTGCAAAAGCGCATCAAAGACCAGCAGTGGCCCAACGCCGACTTCCCCGCCGCCAAGAAGATCGACATCACCATCGTGGTGGACATGCTGCTCACCGGCTTTGACAGCAAGTACCTGAACACGCTGTACGTCGACAAGAACCTCAAGTACCACGGGCTCATTCAGGCCTTCTCGCGCACCAACCGCGTGCTCAACGGCAGCAAGCCCTACGGCAACATCCTCGACTTCCGCCAACAGCAAGCCAACGTGGACGAAGCCATCGCGCTGTTCTCGGGCGAAAACGCCACCGAGGAAGAACGCAAGATCTGGCTGGTGGACAAAGCCCCCGTGGTCATTGCGAAGCTCGACGCCGCCGTGCAGAAGCTGGCCGATTTCATGCAGACCCAGGGCCTGCCCTGCGCGGCCGAGGCCGTGCCCCAGCTCAAGGGGGACGACGCCCGCGCCGCCTTCATCAAGGCCTTCAAGGAAGTGCAGCGCCTCAAGACCCAGCTCGACCAATACACCGACTTGACCACCGACAACGCCGCCGCCATCGAAGCCATCCTGCCGCGCGAAGACCTGCAGGCCTTCCGTGGCGTGTACCTCGACACCGCCCAGCGCCTCAAGGCCCAGCAGGGCAAGACCCTGCCCGACACTGATGACAAGACCGGCGCCGACGAAGTGGACCAGCTCGACTTTGAGTTCGTGCTGTTCGCCAGCGCCGTCATCGACTACGACTACATCATGGGCCTGATGTCTCGCTTCACCCAGCAGGGCACGGGCGGCAGCAAGCTCAAGATGAGCCGCGAGCAGCTCATCGGCATCATCGCGGCCGACGCCAAGTTCATGAACGAGCGCGACGACATCGCCGCCTACATCAACACCCTGAAGGCCGGCGAAGGCCTCAGCGAAACCGCCATCCGCGAGGGCTACCTCCGGTTCAAGAAGGAACGCGACAGCGCCGAGCTGGCCGCCATCGCCACGCGGCACGGCCTGGCCACCCCCGCCCTGCAAGCCTTTGTAGACCAGACGCTGCAACGCCTGATCTTGGACGGCGAGCGCTTAAGTGCACTCATGGAACCGCTTCAACTCGGCTGGAAGGCGCGAGCGCAAGCCGAGACCGCGCTGATGGCTCAGCTGATGCCCTTGCTGAACAAACGCGCCCAGGGCCGCGAGATTTCAGGACTCAGCGCCTATGAGCAGTAAGAAGGCGCCCACACCCGTGAACAAGCCTTCGGCGCCATCCGCCACACCCGGCGACTTTGATGCGCTGGTGTCCGCCATCGTCCGCATCCATGGCCAATCGCAGGCCCTGGCGGCCAAGGCCGTCAACACCAGCCTGACCGTGCGCAACTGGCTGATCGGCCACCGCATCGTGGCGTTCGAGCAGCAGGGCAAAGACCGCGCGGCCTATGGCGAAAGGCTCTTGCCCGCCTTGGCCCAGCGCCTGGCGGCCGCCGGGCTCAAGCGGGTGGACGCCCGCGAGCTGCGCCGCTTTCGGCTGTTCTACAGCGTGTACCCGCAGATTCGGGAGGCGCTGTCTCCCGAATGGCTGGCGGGCCCTGGGGCTGCGGCATCGCCAGCGGCGCTGGCTGCACAGTCAGATCCCAAACGGGAGTCGGCGTCTCCCGTTTTGATCCACCACCTCTCCTTCTCCCACCTGGCCGAGCTGTGTGACCTGCCGGACGACACCCAGCGCCGCTTCTACGAGGTGGAGTGCCTGCGCGGCAACTGGTCGGTACGCGAGCTGCGCCGCCAGATCGACAGCCTGTACTACCAGCGCAGCGGCCTGTCCAAAGACAAGGCCCAGCTCTCCGCCCTGGCCCACGCGGCGGCCGACACGCTGCAGCCCGCCCACGTCATCCGCGACCCCTATGTCTTTGAGTTTCTCGGCCTGCGCTCGCGCGACGTGATGGCCGAGTCCGACCTGGAAGACGCCCTGCTCGACCGCCTGCAAGACTTTCTGCTGGAGCTGGGCCACGGCTTCTGCTTCGAGGCCCGGCAAAAGCGCATCCTCATCGGCGATGAACACTTCTTCATCGACCTCGTCTTCTACCACCGCATCCTCAAGTGCCACGTGCTGGTCGAGCTCAAGACCGACGCCTTCCGCCACGAACACCTGGGCCAGCTCAACACTTACGTGGCCTATTACAAGAAACACCAGATGACCCCGGGCGACCAGCCGCCCATCGGCATCTTGCTGTGCACCCGCAAGAACGACGCGCTGGTCGAGTTCGCCCTGGGCGACCTGAACAACCAGGTCTTCGTCTCCCGCTACGCCGTGGAGCTGCCCCGCAAGGAAGAGATGGAACGCTTCATCACCCAGATCAGCCAGGAGGCGGGGGCATGAAGACTGGCGCCACGAAGGACAAGGCCACGAAGGCACTGGTGCCGAAGCTGAGGTTTCCTGAGTTTCGGGGGGCTGAAGGGTGGAACGAAAGGCCGCTTGCCGAATTGATGAGTGAAAGCCGCCTGCCTGGAAGCAAAGGCAACGTCGCGAAGAAGATCACTGTGAAGCTGTGGGGAAACGGCGTCTTTGAAAAGAACGACTCTATCCAAGGCAGCATCAACACCCAGTACTTCAGGCGGAAAGCTGGGCAGTTCATTTACAGCAAACTGGATTTCCTGAACCAGGCTTTCGGAATCATTCCACCGAGCTTGGATAACTTCGAGTCAACGGTTGATTTGCCGTGCTTCGACTTCGCGGATGAGCTGAATCCCGTGTTCTTGTTGGAATACGTGAAGCGTCGGGACTTTTACGAAAGACTGGGTGAAACGGCCGACGGAAGTCGAAAGGCGCGACGCATACATGCTGAAACTTTCCTGTCGTTCCCAATCGCGCTGCCAATCCGGGCCGAACAACAGAAAATCGCCAACTGCCTAAGTTCCCTGGACGAACTGATCGCCGCGCAAGGGCGCAAGGTGGAGGCGCTCAAGACCCACAAAAAAGGGCTGATGCAGCAACTCTTCCCCCGCGAAGAAGAAAGCCAACCGCGCCTCCGCTTCCCCGAGTTTCAGGATGCGGGGAACTGGAAAAAGATGACCTTAGGCACTGCTGCGAATTTCTATAACGGGCGGGCGTACAAACAGGAAGAGCTTCTCGACGCCGGAAAATATAAAGTACTGCGCGTTGGCAATTTCTTTACCAACAACAATTGGTATTACTCCAATCTTGAGCTGGATGAAACCAAATATTGCGAAGATGGAGACCTGCTTTATGCATGGTCTGCATCATTCGGCCCACGCGTTTGGAGCGGCGAGAAAACCATTTATCACTACCACATTTGGAAAGTTGTCGAGCAGTCGGGCATCGATAAAAAGTTCCTCTTTATCGTCCTTGAGCATGAAACTGAGCGAATGAAAGCGAAGACCACAAATGGACTTGGCATCATGCACATCACAAAGGGCGCCATTGAGAGCTGGGAAAGCCTTTTCCCGGACTTGGCAGAGCAGAGAAAGATTGCTGACCGGCTAATGAATTTGGAAGGTGCGGCAAAAGCCGAGGCGCAAAAGCTAAAACTTCTGACCGTACATAAAGAAGCGCTGATGCAGCAACTCTTTCCGTCTATTGATGAAATCAAGCTATGAGCAAGGCATCCACCATCACCAGATTCAGGTCTTTGGAATCTTTGGCGCGAAAGTTTCGGAGAGACTTAAAGGGAGTCCAAAGGCGCAAGAAGACCTCTCAGCGCAAAGGAACTACACCGGTTGCCGGCAATGACTTCGTTTTGGTGTTTGCCCACAACGGTGTGGGTAAAACCCGGCTGTCAATGGAGTTTAAGAATCTGGGCAAGAGCGAAGAGAAGCGAGATACTCTTTACTTCAATGCCTTTACGGAAGATCTCTTCGATTGGGACAATGATCTCGATGAAGACAAGGATCGCAGGATCAAATTCAAGGCCGAGTCTCATTTCTTTGATGGGCTCGATGGGATGGGTATTGAAGATCAGATTCGTCCGCTTCTTCATCAATATGCAGACTTTGACTTCAGGATCAACTACGCCGCAGCGGAGATACGCTTTTATCGAGACGTGACGATTTCCGGTGTCCGTAGGCGACTAGAGGACATCAAGATTTCGCGAGGTGAAGAGAATATTTTTATCTGGTGTTTCTTCTTGGCTATCCTACAGTTGGCAATCGAAGCAGAGAAGGGGCAACCGTACGATTGGGTGAAGTATGTATATATCGATGATCCCATTTCCTCCCTGGACGAACAAAACACTATTGCTGTTGCCGCTGGCCTCGGTAGCTTACTGAAACGCGAAGACAATAATCTAAAGGTTGTCGTATCTACGCACCACGGTCTATTTTTTAACGTAATGTTCAATGAGCTCACGGGGAAACGAACCCCCGAAGGCAAAGACAATATTAGGAAGAAGGCGTACATCCTTCATCGGTTGAATGAGGCGCAGACATACACGCTTGAAGATACGGGCGAATCGCCATTTCTGCATCACGTCGCAGCCTTAGAAGAGCTACGAGCTGTTGCAAAGTCCGGAAAAATATCGCAGTACCATTTCAATTCGCTGCGAAGTATCCTGGAGAAGACAGCGACATTTTTTGGCCGCCAACACATATCTACCTGCTTTGAAGGTCTGCCTAAGAAGTCGCTGTATGCGCGCTTTCTGAATGTGCGGAGTCACGCGAAATATTCTGTATTTGAATCAGAATCTATAACCGCAACCGACAAGAAGATGTTTCGAGAAATTCTCGACACTTTTCTCGAGCGCTATGCATTCCGATTGGCATCTACAGGTGCATCGACTGCGCGTGTGTCCCACCCGGCAACTACGGGGACTCCATGACCGAAGAAAAACAGAAGCAACTGGGCAAGACGCTGTGGGCGATTGCCGACCAGCTGCGCGGCGCGATGGACGCGGACGACTTCCGCGACTACATGCTGTCGTTCCTGTTTCTGCGCTACCTGTCGGACAACTACGAAGCCGCCGCCAAGAAGGAGCTGGGCAGCGACTACCCGGACATCAGCGAAGACTTGCTAAAGCAGACCGGGGCCAGCACGCCGCTGCAGGTTTGGTATGAAGAGAACCGCGGCGACGTGCCCGCGTTCGAAAAGCAGATGCGCCGCAAGGTGCACTACGTCATCCAGCCAGAGCACCTGTGGAGCGCCGTGGCCAACATGGCGCGCACGCAAGACGCGTCTCTGCTGAACACGCTGCAAGAGGGCTTCAAGTACATCGAGACCGAGTCGTTCGAGAGCACCTTCCAGGGCCTGTTCTCTGAGATCGACCTGGCCTCGAACAAGCTGGGCAAGGGCTATACCGAGCGCAATGCCAAGCTGTGCGCCATCATCCAGAAGATAGCCGAGGGGCTGGCGTCGTTCTCCACCGACGTGGACACGCTGGGCGATGCGTATGAATACCTGATCGGCCAGTTCGCGGCGGGCTCGGGCAAGAAGGCGGGCGAGTTCTACACGCCGCAGCAGGTGTCAGACGTGCTGTCGGCCATCGTCACGCTGGACAGCCAGGAGCCCAAGACGGGGGTGAGGCCACGGCTGGACAGCGTGATGGACTTTGCCTGCGGCTCGGGCTCGCTGTTGATGAACGTGCGCCGCCGCATGCAAAAGGCGGGGGGCACGATCGGCAAGATCTACGGTCAGGAGAAGAACGTCACCACCTACAACCTGGCGCGCATGAACATGCTGCTGCACGGGGTGAAGGACACCGAGTTTGAAATCTTCCACGGCGATACGCTGGCCAACGAGTGGGACAAGCTGCGCGAGCTGAACCCTGCCAAGCAACCGAAGTTCGATGCCATCGTGGCCAACCCGCCCTTCAGCCTGCGTTGGGAGCCTGACGAGGCGATGGCGGACGACGTGCGCTTCAAGAACCACGGCCTGGCGCCCAAGTCAGCGGCGGACTTTGCCTTTCTGCTGCACGGCTTTCACTTCCTGAAGGACGAAGGGGTGATGGCCATCATCCTGCCGCACGGGGTGCTGTTCCGGGGCGGGGCAGAGGAACGCATCCGCACCAAGCTGCTGAAGGACGGGCACATCGACACCGTGATCGGTCTGCCATCCAACCTGTTCTATTCCACGGGCATCCCGGTCTGCATCCTGGTGCTGAAGAAGTGCAAGAAGCCGGACGACGTGCTGTTCATCAACGCGGCGGAACACTTCGTCAAAGGCAAGCGCCAGAACCAGCTGACCGACGAGCACATCGCCAAGATCATCAAGACCTACCAGTTCCGTGAGCAAGAAGCCCGCTACTCGCGCAGGGTGGAGATGCCCGAAGTCGAGAAGAACGATTTCAACCTGAACATCTCGCGCTACATCAGCACGGCGGTGGGTGAGACGGAAATCGATCTGGATGACACGCACCAAGCGCTGCTGGATATCGAGAAGGCGATCGCGGCGGCGAAGGACACCCACAACGGCTTCTTGAAAGAGCTGGGGTTGAAGCCGTTGCCGTAGGCCTCGTGCGGATGATGAAAAAAGCTTCCAGAAAGCAGCCGGATCTCACCGACGGCTCCTGGCCGATTGCAGCCGGTCCAGATCACTATCGGCTTACCTTCCGCGAGCCCCTCACACATCAATATTCGCCACCCTCAACGCATTCGTCTCAATAAAGTCCCGCCGAGGCTCGACTTCATCGCCCATCAGCATCGTGAACACGTGATCCGCCTCGATCGCGTCCTCGATCTGCACCTTGAGCAGCCGCCGCACCTGCGGGTCCATGGTGGTTTCCCACAGCTGCTCGGGGTTCATCTCGCCGAGCCCCTTGTAGCGCTGCCGCCCGACGGCGTGTTCGGCCTGCTGCATCAGCCAGGCCATGGCCTGGCGGAAGTCGCTGACCTTGGCGTCTTTCTGCTTGTCGCCTTCGCCGCGCTGGACGGTGGCGTCGGCGGTGATGAGGTCGATGAAGGTGTCGCCGGCGTCGCGCAGCACGGCGTGGTCGGCGCCGTGGAGGAAGTCGGCGGTGAGGGCGCTGCTCTTGACGTTGCCGTGGTGGCGGCGGCTGATGCGCAGCAGGTGCTTGTCGGTGCGGGCGTCGAACTCGGCGGCCACTTCGGCGTCGCTGAGGGCGGCCTGCAGCGCGCGGGCGGAGGTTTCGGCGGCCTCGAGGTTGTCGAGGTCGAGCTTGAGGCCGTTGGCGATGGCGCGCAGCGCCTCGACGTCCATCCACTTGGCCAGGCGGTCGATGACGTTGTTGGCCAGCACGTAGTGGCGCGCCAGGCTTTCGAGGCGCTCGCCCTGCAGGGTTTCGGGCTGGCCGTCGGGGCCGAGACGGCCGGTCAGCAGCCGGGCTTCGCGCAGCGCCACCTTGAGCAGGTAGGCGTCGAGCTCGCTGCCGTCCTTGAGGTATTCCTCGTGCTTGCCGACCTTCACCTTGTAGAGCGGCGGCTGCGCGATGTAGACATGGCCGCGCTCGATCAGCACGTTCATCTGCCGGTAGAAGAAGGTCAGCAGCAGGGTGCGGATGTGGGCGCCGTCCACGTCCGCGTCGGTCATGATGATGATGCGGTGGTAGCGCAGCTTGTCGGGGTTGAAGTCGTCGGTGCCGATGCCGGTGCCGAGCGCGGTGATCAGCGTGACGATGGCCTCGGACGACAGCAGCTTCTCGTAGCGCGCCTTCTCGACGTTGAGGATCTTGCCGCGCAGCGGCAGGATGGCCTGGAATTTCCGGTCGCGGCCCTGCTTGGCGCTGCCGCCGGCGGAGTCGCCCTCGACAATGTAGATCTCGCAGAGCGCCGGGTCCTTCTCCTGGCAGTCGGCGAGCTTGCCGGGCAGGCCGAGGCCGTCGAGCACGCCCTTGCGGCGCGTCATCTCGCGCGCCTTGCGCGCGGCCTCGCGGGCGCGCGCGGCCTCGACGATCTTGCCGCAGACGATCTTCGCGTCGTTCGGGTTCTCGAGCAGCCAGTCGGTCAGCTTGGCCGCGACGATTTCCTCGACGGGGCCGCGCACCTCGGAGCTGACGAGCTTGTCCTTGGTCTGGCTGCTGAACTTGGGCTCGGGCACCTTGACGCTGATGACGCAGGCCAGGCCTTCGCGCATGTCGTCGCCGCTGATCTCCACCTTGGCCTTCTTGGCCAGCTCGTTGTCGTCGATGTACTTGTTGATCACCCGCGTCATCGCGGCGCGCAGGCCGGTGAGGTGGGTGCCGCCGTCGCGCTGCGGGATGTTGTTGGTGAAGCAGAGCACGTTCTCGCTGAACGCGTCGTTCCACTGCATCGAGACTTCCACGCCGATGGTCGTGCCCTGGTCGCTGGGGCGCTCGCCGGTGGCGTGGAAGATGTTCGGGTGCAGGACCTTCTTGCCCTGGTTGATGAACTCGACGAAGCCCTTCACGCCGCCGGCGTAGGCGAAGTCGTCCTCCTTGTTGTTGCGCTCGTCGACGAGGCGGATCTTCACCCCGTTGTTGAGGAAGGAGAGCTCGCGCAGGCGCTTGGCCAGGATCTCGTAGTGGAACTCGTTGTTCTGCTGGAAGATCTCGGTGTCCGGCAGGAAGTGCACCTCGGTGCCGCGCTTCTCGGTCTCGCCGGTGATCTTCATCGGGCGCACCTCGGCGCCGTCGCGCAGCTCGAGGTCGGCGTTCTGCGGCACGCCCTTGGCGAACTCGAGGTAGTGCACCTTGCCGTCGCGCCGCACCGTGAGGCGCAGCCACTTCGACAGCGCGTTCACGCAGCTCACGCCCACGCCGTGCAGACCGCCGGACACCTTGTAGCTGTTCTGGTTGAACTTGCCGCCGGCGTGCAGCTCGGTCAGCGCGATCTCGGCGGCCGAGCGCTTGGGCTCGTGCTTGTCGTCCATCTTCACGCCGGTGGGGATGCCGCGGCCGTTGTCGATGACGCTGATCGCGTTGTCGGTGTGGATGGTGACGACGATGTCGTCGCAGAAGCCGGCCAGCGCCTCGTCGATCGAGTTGTCGACCACCTCGAACACCAGGTGGTGCAGGCCGGTGCCGTCGGAGGTGTCCCCGATGTACATGCCCGGGCGCTTGCGCACCGCCTCCAGCCCTTCGAGGATCTGGATCGACCCTTCGCCGTAACCGGTGTCGACGGGCTTGGGATCGGGGTTCTGCGATTCACTCATGAAGACATTCGAAAAGAGGGCTCGGGATGCGGCGGCGCGGCTCAGATCCGCATCGGCATCACGACGTACTTGAAGCCGGGCGTGTCGGGCACGGTGAAGAGGGCGCTGGAGTTGGTGTCCTGCAGCTCGATCTTCACGATCTCGACGGCGCTGTTGGCCAGCACGTCCATCAGGTAGGTCACGTTGAAGCCGATCTCGATCTCGTCGCCGGCGTAGTCGATCTCGAGCTCTTCCTTGGCCTCTTCCTGCTCGGCATTGCTGGCGGCGATGCGCAGGCTGCCGGGCTCGACGTTCAGGCGCACGCCCTTGAACTTCTCGCTCGTCAGGATGGCCGCGCGCTGCAGGCTGGCCAGCAGCGGCTGGCGGCCCACCAGCAGCGCGTTCTTGTGGTGCTTGGGGATCACGCGGTTGTAGTCGGGGAACTTGCCCTCGACCAGCTTGGTGACGAACTGCATGCCGGAGAAGGCGAAGGCCGCCTGGTTGCCGGCGAAGCGCATCTCGATCGGGCCGTCGTCCTCCTTCAGCAGGCGCTGCAGCTCGAGCACCGTCTTGCGCGGCAGGATGACCTCCTGCTTCGGGATCTCGGTGTCCAGCGTGGCCTGGGCCAGCGCCAGGCGGTGGCCGTCGGTGGCCACCAGCGTGAGGTTCCTGCCCTCGGCGACGAAGAGGATGCCGTTCAGGTAGTAGCGGATGTCGTGCACCGCCATCGCGAAGTGCACCTGGTTGATCAGGCCCTTCAGCACCTTCTGCGGCACGCCGAAGGCGGGGCCGAAGTCGGCCGCCTCCTGCACCAGCGGGAAGTCGTCGGCCGGCAGCGTCTGCAGCGTAAAGCGGCTCTTGCCGCCCTGCAGCGTCAGCTTGGCCTGGTTGGCCGACAGCGTGACGACCTGGTCGGCCGGCATCGAGCGCAGGATGTCGATCAGCTTGCGGGCGCCCACGGTGGTGGCGAAGCTGCCCGCGTCACCGTCGACCTCGATCTCGGTGCGCACCTGGATCTCCAGGTCGGACGTGGTCAGCTCGATGCGGCCGCCGTCCTTGCGCACCAGCACGTTGGCGAGCACCGGCAGCGTGTGGCGTCGCTCGACGATGCCGGCCACGGACTGCAGCGCGCCGAGCAACTTTTCCTGTGCTGCCTTCAAGACAATCATGTGAATCTCTTCCTTCGTAGCCTTGGTAGAGAGGGCCGCCCGCTGTGGAGAACGCTATTTTCTTCTTTTCGATCAGGGCCTTAGGCCCGGGGCAAGCCTGTGGGCGGAGGGCCTGATCGCGCGGGACTCGCCGACAACAACCCGGCGGCCGGCGCGCACGCGGTGGACAACTGCCCGGTTGTTCCAGACTTGTCCCCAGGCTTGCGCAGCGGCCGTGCTCATCCCTTCAGCGTCTGTTCCAGCACGTGCAGCTGCTGGTTCAGCTCGGTGTTCTTCTGGCGCTCGCCGCCGATCTTGCGCACCGCGTGCAGCACCGTGGTGTGGTCGCGCCCGCCGAACAGCTCGCCGATCTCGGGCAGGCTCTTCTGCGTCATCTCCTTGGCCAGGTACATCGCGATCTGGCGCGGCCGGGCGATCGAGGCCGGGCGCTTCTTGCTGTACATGTCGGCCACCTTGATCTTGTAGAAGTCGGCCACCGTCTTCTGGATGTTCTCGACGCCGATCTGGCGGTTCTGGATCGACAGCAGGTCCTTCAGCGCCTCGCGCGCGAGCGCAATGTTGATGTCCTTGTGGCTGAAGCGCGCATAGGCCAGCACCTTGCGCAGCGCGCCTTCCAGCTCGCGCACGTTGGCGCGCACGTTCTTCGCGACGAAGAAGGCCACGTCCTCGGGCATCACCGTGGCCTCGGCCTCGGCCTTGCGCATCAGGATGGCCACGCGCATCTCCAGCTCGGGCGGCTCGATGGCCACCGTCAGGCCGGCGTCGAAGCGGCTGGTCAGCCGTTCGTCGATGTCGACCAGGCCCTTGGGGTAGGTGTCGCTGGTCATGATGATGTGCGCGCGCTTGGCCAGCAGCGCCTCGAAGGCGTTGAAGAACTCCTCCTGGGTGCGCTCCTTGCCGGCGAAGAACTGCACGTCGTCGATCAGCAGCAGGTCGAGCGAGTGGTACTTGGCCTTCAGCTCGTCGAAGGTCTTGCGCTGGTAGTTCTTGACGACGTCGCTGATGAACTGCTCGGCGTGCAGGTAGAGGATGCGGGCGTCCGGCCGGTCGGCCAGCAGCGCGTTGCCGACGGCGTGGATCAGGTGGGTCTTGCCGAGGCCGACGCCGCCGTAGATGAACAGCGGGTTGTACATCTGCCCCGGCGCGCCGGCCACGTGCAGCGCGGCGGTGCGCGCCATCTGGTTGGCGCGGCCGGGCACCAGGTTCTCGAAGGTCCACTGGGTGTTGAGCCGGTGCGTGGGCTCGGGCGGCCGCGCACGGGCGGCGCTGCCCGCGTCGCCTGCCCGCGGGGCCGCGGCGCCGGGCAGGCCGGCGCCCGCCACCGCGCCCGGCGGCAGCGGCACGCGGGTGGTGGCGTCGGTGGTGGCGACGAGGTGGCGGGTGGCGAGGCGGCGCGGGTCCGCGCCGGCGCCGGGCACGACGCCCACCTCCAGCCGCACCGCGCGGCCGGCCAGTTCGCTCAGCACGTGCTCGATCCGCGCACCGTACTGGCTGCGGATCCAGTCGAGCTTGAAGCGGTTCGGGACCTGCAGCGTGGCCACCAGCGTGGCGCCCGCCGCATCGTCCTTCCCTCCCACCTCCGTGATCTCTGCCGGCGCGAGCGGGCGGATCCACGTGTTGTATTGAATTTCGGGCAGTTCGGCGGCGAGTCGCTCGCAGCCGCGCTGCCACAGATCAGCGCTCATCGTTGTGGAGAAGTTCTCGGGCAGCGGCCGGGATTCTACGCCGGCAGGGGCCGGTCGTGGGCGGTTATCCACAGCCTGGGTGACGGGTCGCGCGCCGATGTCCCGGCGGCCGCGGGGCCAAGTCTTTGACTGGATTGGCTCTTTTTGGTCTAATGCTCGGTTTCCCCGATGTGTGGCCGGCAAGCTGGCCCTTCGCCTGGACAGCATCATGAAACGCACCTACCAAGCCTCCAAGACCCGCCGCGCCCGCACCCACGGCTTCCTCGTGCGCATGAAGACGCGCGGCGGCCGTGCCGTGATCGCCGCACGCCGCGCCAAGGGCCGCAAGCGCCTGGCCGTCTGAGCGGGCCCGGGCCCGTCGCGGCAGGCTCCGTCCGCCCCGCCACCGCCCCCGACAGCGCCGTCGACACCACCGTGTGGGGCCGCATCGTCCGGCCGGGTGATTTCCAGCGCGTCCTCGGCAAACCGCCGGCGGCGCGCAGTGCGCATTTCGCGGTCCACTTCCTGGGCCAGGGGCCGTTGCGCCCCGCGCGGCCGGCGCCCAAGCCAGCGTCCGAAAAGTTATCCACACCGGATGAACAAACTTGTTCACAGGGTGTGGATGACCGGGCCGATGCCGCATCCGTCGCCGTGTCAGTGCCCACTCCGGCGGCAGCGCCCGTGGCTGCGCCGCCGCCCACCGGCGGCTGGCTCGGCATGGTGGTGCCGAAGCGGCACGCGAAGCGCAGCGTCACGCGCAACCTCGTGAAGCGGCAGATCCGCGCGGTGTTCGACGACGTCGGCCTGGCCGGTGAGCGCGCCGCGGGCCTGCGGCCCGGCCTCTGGGTCGTGCGCCTGCGCGCGCCGATCGACCGCAGCCGCTTCCCGAGTGCCGCGTCCGACGCGCTGCGCCGCGCGATGCGCGACGAACTCGCGGGCATGCTGCGCCAGGCGGCGCGCCGCCGCGAGGCCTGAGCCATGCCGCCGCGCCTGCACCGCATCGGGTCCGCGCTGTGGCGCCTGCCGCGCCGCGCGCTGGTGCTGCTGCTGCGCGGCTACCGGCTGCTGCTGAGCCCCTGGCTCGGCGCGAGCTGCCGCTTCCATCCCACCTGCTCCGCGTACGCGATCGAGGCGCTCGAGCGCCACGGCGCGCTGGCGGGCTCCCTGCTGACCACCGGCCGGCTGCTGCGCTGCCACCCCTGGTGCACCCCCGGCGACGACCCCGTGCCCGCGCGGCCCTGGCGTCCGTTCACCGGGCTGCTGCCGGGATCGTCCGCGCCGACCCCGTCGAACCTGAAGAAGCCTTCGCCATGACCGACATCCGTCGCACCCTGCTGTGGGTGGTGTTTTCGATGTCCCTGCTGCTGATCTGGGACGCGTGGAACAAGCACAACGGCCAGCCCGGGCTGTTCGGCCCGTCGACCTCGGCGCCGCGCGCCGCGGCGCCGGCCTCGCAGCCGGGCGGCACGCCCCCGGCCCCGGCCGTGTCCGCGCTGCCCACGCCGGCCGCGGTGCCCGGCACGCCCGCCGTTGCGGGCACGCCGCCGGCCGCCGCGCCCGCCGCGGTCGCGTCGGAGCAGGTCACGCTGACCACCGACGTGGTCAAGGCCACCTTCGACAGCCGCGGCGGCAGCCTGGTGCGGCTGGAGCTGCTGAAGCAGGTGGACCAGAACGACCGCACGCGCAACGTCGTGCTGTTCGACCAGTCCGCGCAGCGCCTGTACACCGCGCAGACCGGCCTGATCGCGGCCCCTGGCGGCGCGGCGCTGCCGAATCACCAGACGGCGATGACCGTGCTGCCGGGCGAGCGCAGCCTGCGCGACGGCAGCGACACGCTGGAGCTCAAGTTCGAGTCGCCCGCGGTGGGCGGCGCCAAGCTGGTGAAGACCTTCCGCTTCCAGCGCGGCAGCTACGTGGTCGCGGTGCACCACGACATCGTCAACACCGGCAGCGAGCCGATCCAGCCCCAGCTCTACCTGCAGCTGGTGCGCGACGGCAACCCGCCGGCCGGCGAGAGCAGCTTCTACTTCACCTTCACCGGCCCGGCGCTCTACACCGACGCGAACAAGTTCCACAAGGTGGACTTCAAGAGCATCGAGAAGCGCACCGCCGGCGAGGCCCCGGGCCACGACACCAAGGCCGACAACGGCTGGGTGGCGATGGTGCAGCACTACTTCGCGTCGGCCTGGCTGCTCGGCGCCAACAACGAAGACCGCCGCCCGCGCGAGTTCTTCACCCGCAAGGTCGACACCAACCAGTACGCGATCGGCATGATCGTGCCGCTGGGCACGCTGGCGCCTGGCGCCACGCAGGCGGTGGACGCGCGCCTGTTCGCCGGCCCGCAGGAGGAGAACAAGCTCAGCGCGCTGGCGCCCGGGCTCGAGCTGGTGAAGGACTATGGCTGGTTCACGATCCTGGCCAAGCCCATCTTCTGGCTGCTGACGCAACTGCACGCGCTGATCGGCAACTGGGGCTGGTCCATCGTCGCGCTGGTGGTGCTGCTGAAGATCGCCTTCTACTGGCTCAACGCCAGTGCCTACCGCTCGATGGCGAAGATGAAGGCCATCAACCCGCGCATCATGGAGATGCGCGAGCGCCTGAAGGACAAGCCGCAGCAGATGCAGCAGGAGATGATGCGCATCTACCGCGAGGAGAAGGTGAACCCGATCGGTGGCTGCCTGCCGATCGTGGCGCAGATGCCCTTCTTCATCGCGCTGTACTGGGTGCTGCTGTCCAGCGTGGAGATGCGCAATGCCGGCTGGCTCTACATTGCCGACCTGGCCCAGCCCGACAACCTGTTCGGCACCATCCCGTGGATCAACCTGCCGCTCGGCCCGCTGCCGCTGCTGATGACGGCGTCCAGCCTGCTGCAGACCTGGCTCAACCCGACCCCGCCGGACCCGGTGCAGGCCCGCATGATGTGGATCATGCCGCTGGTGTTCTCGGTGATGTTCTTCTACTTCCCGGCCGGCCTGGTCGTGTACTGGCTGACGAACAACATCCTGTCGATCGCCCAGCAGTACCTGATCAACAAGCAGCTGGGCGTGATCGGCAAGTGAGCGGCTCGTGAGCGCCCCCAGGGCCGGGCGTTGCTCGTCCCGCCCCCCGCGCGTCGACGCGACCAGCGAGGCCTGACCCGGTGCTCGGCCGCCACCACGAACCCATCGTCGCGGTGGCGACCGCGGCCGGCCGCGGCGCGGTCGGCATCGTCCGCGCGTCGGGGCGGGACCTCGGCGTGCTGGTGCAGGCGCTGTGCGGCCGCCCGCTGCTGCCGCGCCACGCCACCTACCTGCCCTTCCTCGGCGCCGATGGCCAGCCGCTGGACCAGGGCCTCGCGCTGCACTTCCCGGCGCCGCACAGCGCCACCGGCGAAGAGGTGCTGGAGCTGCAGGCGCACGGCGGCCCGGTGCTGCTGCAGCTGCTGCTCGCGCGCTGCCTCGAGGCCGGCCGGCCGATCGGGCTGCGGCTGGCCGAGCCGGGCGAGTTCACGCAGCGCGCATTCCTGAACGACAAGCTCGACCTGGCCCAGGCCGAGGCCGTGGCCGACCTGATCGACGCCAGCACCGAGGCCGCCGCGCGCTCGGCAGGCCGTGCGCTGGCCGGCGCCTTCTCCGGCGAGGTGAACGCGCTGCGCGACGAGCTGGTGGCGCTGCGCCTGCTGGTGGAGGCCACGCTCGACTTCCCCGAGGAGGAGATCGACTTCCTGCAGCAGGCCGATGCGCGCGGCCGGCTCGAGCGCGTCGCGGCCACGCTGGACGCGGTGCTCGCGCGCACCCGCCAGGGCGCACTGCTGCGCGAGGGCATGCAGGTGGTGCTCGCGGGGCAGCCGAACGTGGGCAAGAGCTCGCTGCTGAACGCGCTCGCCGGCGCCGAGCTGGCCATCGTCACGCCGATCGCCGGCACCACGCGCGACCGCGTGCGCGAGACGATCCAGATCGACGGCGTGCCGGTGCACGTGACCGACACCGCCGGGCTGCGCGCGGACGGCGAGGCGGCCGACGAGGTGGAGCGCATCGGCATCGGCCGCAGCTGGTCGGCGATCGAGGCGGCCGATGCGGTGGTGTTCCTGCGCGACCTGGCGCGCGCCGGCGAGCCCGCGCACGATGCCGCCGACGACCGCATCGCCGAGCGCCTGGCCGCCCACCCGGCGGCCGCCGGCCGGCTGCTGTGCGTCTGGAACAAGGCCGATGCCGTGCCGCCCGGCACGCCGCTGCCGCCGCTGCCGGCTGCGCTGCAGGCGCTCGAGCCGCCGGTGCTGCGCCTGTCCGCCGCCACCGGCGAGGGCCTCGAGGCCCTGCGCCGCGCGCTGCTGCGCCAGGTCGGCTGGGACAGCCTGCCCGAGGGGCTGACGATCGCCCGCAGCCGCCACGTCGAAGCGCTGCACCGCACCCGCGGGCACCTGCAGCAGGCGCGCGCCCTCGCCGCCCGCGACGACGCCGCGCTCGACCTGCTCGCCGAGGAACTGCGCCTCGCGCAGGACGCCCTCGGCGCGATCACCGGCGCCTTCAGCGCCGACGACCTGCTCGGCGAGATCTTCGGGCGCTTCTGCATCGGGAAGTAGAGTCGCTTCCAGGAAGGTGGGCGCAGCCCAGCGCCTGCAGCAGCTCCAGGGCGAGCTGCTTCGCCAGCGAAAGCTCGGCGCCACTGACGGACGGTTCCTTCGCCTTCACCACGGGTGCCATGCCCAATCCCCCTGCTCCCCGACATTTCGTTGAATTCGCTCGATTCGTTCGTTTCGAATAAGTGCTAGATTCGACGCCACATCGAAGGAGACCCCGCCATGGCCGCGCAGAACCGCCGCCCACCCCGGCTGCCCACCGACGACGAAATCACCCAGGCCCGCGAGGCCAGCCGCCAACTGGCCCGCCTGCTGCCGTCCGGCGGCGACGATGCGGCCACTCCGGTGCCTGCGCTGCGCCTGGTGACCGACGATAACCAGCACGAGATGATCGCCATACCGCCCGGCGCGCTGCGCCTGCTGGTAGACATGCTCACGCAACTGGGGCAGGGCCGCGCCGTGACGCTGCTGCCGCAGAACGCCGAACTCACCACGCAGGAAGTGGCCGACTACCTGAACGTGTCGCGCCCCTACGTGGTGAAGCTGATCGAGGACGAGAAGCTGCCCGCCCGCAAGGTGGGCACGCGCCGCCGCGTGGCCTTCGAGCACCTGCTGCGCTACGACGAGCAGCAGCGCGTGCAAAGCCGTGCTGCGCTGGATGAGCTGGCCCGCATCGACCAGGAACTGGGGCTCTGAGCCCGGGCCGGCGCTGCGCCGCGCATGCGCCCGCCGGGCCGCCCCAAGGGCGAATACCGGAGTGCGCAGCACGAAGGTAGTCCAGTGAGCCACTTCACCGCGCTGCTGGATGCCAACGTCCTGCACAGCCAGCCCATCACCAGCCTGCTGCTGGAACTCGCCGAGGCGCGGTTGTACCGGCCGGCCTGGAGCGAAGACATCCACGCCGAGTGGCGCCGTTCGGTGCTGCGCGTGCGGCCCGACGTGGACCCGGCCGCTCTGGACCGCCGCCGCGCCGCAATGGATGCCGCTCTGCCCGATGCCTGCATCACCGGTCACGCACCGCTGATCCCCGGCCTGACGCTGCCCGACCCCGACGACCGCCATGTCCTGGCCGCCGCCATCCGTGCCAAGGCCCAGGCGATCGTCACCTTCAACGAGACCGACTTCCCGGCCGCCACGCTGGCCGGCTTCGACATCGTGGCGCAGCACCCTGACGTGTTCCTGCGCCATCTGGTGGACCTGAACCCGGCCATCGTGCGAGCGCGGGTGACGCAGATGCTGCAGCGCTGGCGCCAGCCGCCCAACACGCCCGAGGCCTTCATCGGCGCGCTGGAGCGCACCGGCCTGCCCGAAGCGGCCGCGGCGCTGAGAGAGCTGTTCGAGGCGGGGTGAAGGCATCGGCCGGCGGCCTTCAGGACGTCGCCAGAGATGAGCGGGGGAGGAGGTCGCGGGAGGCGACGAGCCGCTTGTTCGCCTCGCTCAACTGGGCGACCAGCTCCAGCATCGGCTACGCAAGAGCATCGAAGCCGTCGAGGAGCTGCTTCGAAGGGCGCGCGTGTCGACCGCTCGCAGAGCTTCTGCCCAAGACCTTTGCGGCCTCGGCAGGCCCGCGGCGCTGCGGGCCCATGTCACGCCCGCCAGGCCCTCGAGCTCTGCGGCGCTTCGCCTCGCGAAGCCCCACGACGGAACCCGCGGGCCGCTTCGGCGATCATCCGCACTCCCTGCGCCGAAGCCGCCGCATCCTGCGCGTGCCGGCGCCGCCCGACGAACCCTCCAGGAGCCCGGATGACTTCTCGCCGCCGATTCCTCGCCGCCGGTGCGGCCAGCCTCGCCAGCCTCTCGACCGCCGGCTGGAACGGGGCCTTCGCGCAGGCCGCGCCGGACCTGGGCGCGCCCACGCTGCCGGAGAACGGCGTGCGCCGCATCCCGCTCGGCGACGCGGAGCTGCTGGCCATCAACGACGGCGCGGCGCGCCGGCCGTTGACCGAGGGCTTCGTGCGCAATGCCGCGCTGGCCGACGTGAAGTCGGCGCTGGCCGCCGGCGGGCTGAGCCAGGACTACCTCGAGATCAGCTTCACCGCCTTCGTCGTGATCACGCCGCGGCACCGCATCCTGATGGACACCGGCAACGGCGAGTTCGGCGGCCCGACCTCGGGCCGGCTGCTGGCCAACCTGGCGCAGGCCGGCATCGCGCCGGAGAGCATCGACACGGTGCTGATCAGCCACTTCCACGGCGACCACATCAACGGCCTGCGCCGCCGCGACGGCGGCTGGGTGTTCCCGAAGGCCCAGGTGATGGTGCCGGCGGCCGAGTGGGGCTTCTGGATGGACGACGCGCGCATGGCCGCGGCGCCCGACGCGATGAAGGGCGCCTTCCAGAACGTGCGCCGCGTGTTCGGGCCGGTGGCCGACAAGCTGCGCCGCTTCGAGCCCGGCAGCGAGCTGGTGTCGGGCGTGAAGGCGCTGCCGGCGCCGGGCCACACGCCCGGGCACACGCTGTTCGAGGTGACCGGCCGCGAGCGCCGCTTCGTCTACCTGGCCGACCTGTCGAACATCCCGGCGCTGTTCGTGCGCCAGCCGGAGTGGTCGGTGCAGTTCGACATGGACGCCGAGCTGGCGCGCCAGACGCGCCGGCGCGTGCTGGAGGAGGTGGCCGAGAGCAAGGCGCTGGTCGGCGGCTACCACTTCCCCTTCCCCGCGGTGGGCAGCATCGTGAAGGACGGCGCCGGCTTCGACTTCGATCCCTTCCGCGTGACCTGACGCCGGAAGCGGCCGGGGGCGGGCACCGCCCGCCCGGCCGGCAGAGGCGCCGCGCCGGCCGGGCGCGCGTCCTGTCGAGCCGGGGCCGTCTGCTTCGTCGTGCACGAGGCGCTGCCCGCAGGGCGGCCGGCGGGCCGGGCGACCGGCGACGGAGGACGGCATGGGGTCGTGGCGGGCGCGCCTGCGGGCGCACGAGGGCTGGGTCATCGTGGCGGCGGGCGGCGCACTGGGTTGCGTCGCGATCGGCGCGCTCTTCTCGCTGCCGGTGCTGCTGCGGCCGATCGCACAGGACACCGGCTGGTCCGCGACCGGCGTCTCCGGCGCGATGACCGTGGCCTTCCTCGCGCTGGCGGCCGGCAGCCTGGGCTGGGGCCACCTGTCCGACCGGCTCGGGCCGCGCCCGGTGCTGCTGGCCGGCTCGGCGCTGCTGGCGCTCGGCCTTGCGCTGGCCAGCGTGGCGCCGAGCCTGGCGGCCTTCCAGGCGCTGTTCGGCGGCCTCGCCGGGCTCGGCGCGGCGGCGATCTTCGCGCCGCTGATGGCCTGCGTCACCGGCTGGTTCGACACGCGGCGCAGCCTCGCGGTGTCGCTGGTGTCGGCGGGCATGGGGATGGCGCCGATGACGATGTCGCCGCTGGTGGCGTGGCTGGTCGAGCAGCACCCGTGGCGCACGGCGCTGCAGCTGCTCGCGCTGCTCGCCGCGGTGACGATGCTGCCGCTGGCGGCCCGCGTGCGGCGAGCGCCGGCGCTCGCGCCACCGGCGGTGCCCGCAGCGGCAGCCGCGGCAGCGGACGCGACACCGGGCGCGGGCGCGCCGTCGACGCCGGCCGAGGCGCAGGCACCGGGCGCCGGCCAGGTGCTGCGCTCGGCCCCCTTCCTGGTGCTCGCGGCCACCAGCTTCTTCAGCTGCGCGACCCACTCCGGGCCCATCTTCCACACCGTCAGCTACGCGCTCGTCTGCGGGATCCCGCTGATGGCGGCGGTGTCGATCTACAGCCTCGAGGGCCTGGCGGGGCTGGGCGGGCGGCTGGTGTTCGGCCTGCTCGGCGACCGCTTCGGGGCCGCGCGGGTGCTGGTGATCGCGCTGCTGGCGCAGGCGCTGGTGGCGCTGGCCTACCTGCAGGCGCGCAGCCTCGGCAGCCTCTACGCGGTGGCCGCGCTGTTCGGCTTCACCTATGCGGGCGTGATGCCGCTGTTCGCGGTGCTCGCGCGCGAGCACTTTCCGCTGCGCATCCTGGGCACGGTGATCGGCGGCACGACGATGGCCAGCAGCCTGGGGATGGCGCTCGGGCCGGTGCTCGGTGGCCTGCTCTACGACCGCCATGGCAGCTATGCCGGCCTGTTCGTCGGCGCCTTCGTGCTGGGCCTGTGCGCCTTCGGCTGCGCGCTGGCCTTCACGCGGCTGCCGCGGCCGCCGGCGCTGTCGCCGGTGGGCTGATACACCGGGTTCGCGCGCCCTTGCCCCGCCCCGGCGCCTGCGCATAATCGTCGGCGACTTTTCCGGGGCAGGCAGCATGGACCTGAGCGAGCTCGTCGAAGCGATCGACACCCTGAACGCGCCGGACGCGTTCAAGTGCGGTTTCACGCTGCTGCAGTGGCAGACGATCGAGAACTACCTCATCCCCTTCGAGATGAAGGCCGGCGAGGTGCTGATCGAGCAGGGCGAGACGGACCGGGTCTGCTACTTCCTCGGTCGCGGCTCGCTGCAGGTCTACGTGACCGGCGGCCCGCCGGGCGCGTCGCGCATCGCGATCGTGCGCGCCGGCGCGATCGTCGGCGAGCCCAGCCTGTTCGGCGACCAGCCGCGCATGGCCAGCGTCAGCACGCTGACGCCGTGCACGCTGTGGGCGCTCAGCGGCCAGCGCTTCGAGCAGATGGCGCAGCGCGTGCCGGCGCTGGCGCTGGACTTCCTGCGCGCCGCCGGCAACGTGATGGCGATCCGGATGCGCGCCACGCTGGTGCGGCAGACGCCGTTCACCTGAGCGGCGCGGCGCGCCGCCGGCCTCGGCTCAGAGCCTGCGCCCGAGCAGCTTCGCCTCGGCCAGCGCCAGCGCCTCCGGCAGGCCCGACAGCACCAGCGTGTCGCCGGCGGCGAGCACCAGGCCTTCCTCCGGCGCCGTGACCTGGCCGGCGGCGCGGCGCACCGAGGCCACGGTCACGCCGGTGGCGTGCAGCGCCAGCGCGGCCAGCGACTGGCCGAGGCAGGCGCCGGCCGCCGGCAGCGTGACGCTGAGCAGCCGCGCGGTCTGCAGCTCGTCGACGGTGTCGTCGTCGGCGCCGTGGAAGTAGCCGCGCAGCAGCGCGTAGCGGGCGTCGCGCTGGTCCTGCACCACGCGGATCACGCGCCGCATCGGCACGCCGACCAGCGCCAGCGCATGGCTGGCCAGCATCAGCGAGCCTTCCACCGCCTCGGGCACCACCACCGTCGCGCCGGCGGCCTGCAGCCGCTCGAGCTCGCTGTCGTCGAGGGTGCGCACGCACACCGGCACGGTCGGCGCGTGTTCCTGCACCAGGTGCAGGATGCGCAGCGCCGACGGCGTGTCGTGGTAGCTCACCACCACCGCGCTGGCGCGCGCCAGGCCGGCGGCCATCAGGCTCTGCAGCCGCGCGGCATCGCCGAAGACCACGCTCTGGCCGGCGGCCGCGGCCTGGCGCACGCGGTCCGGGTCCAGGTCCAGCGCCATGTAGGGGATGCGCTCGGCATCGAGGATGCGCGCCAGGTTCTGGCCGCTGCGGCCGTAGCCGGCGATGATCACGTGCGCCGAGGTGTTGATCGAGCGCTTGGCGATCGAGGTCATCGCCACCGACTGCATCAGCCAGTCGCTGGCGGCCAGGCGCAGCACGATGCGGTCGCTGTGGAGGATCAGGAGCGGCGTGGCCAGCATCGACAGCACCATGCTGGCCAGCACCGGGCTCATCCACTGCGGGTCGACCAGCTGCTGCTGGGCGCCCAGCGTCAGCAGCACGAAGCCGAACTCGCCGGCCTGCGCGAGGTAGAGCCCGGTGCGCAGCGCCACGCCGGGCGCGGCGCCGAGCCAGCGCGCCACCGCCGCCACCATCGCGAACTTCGCGAGCACCGGCAGCACGGTCAGCAGCAGCACCAGCAGCCACTGGTCGATCACCGGGCGCCAGTCCAGCTTCATCCCGATGGTGATGAAGAACAGGCCGAGCAGCACGTCGTGGAAGGGCCGGATGTCGGTCTCGACCTGGTGCTTGTACTCCGTCTCGGCCACCAGCATGCCGGCCACGAAGGCCCCCAGCGCCAGCGACAGCCCGAAGTGCTCGGTCAGCCAGGCCAGGCCGAGCGTGATCAGCAGCAGGTTCAGCACGAAGAGCTCCTCGCTCTTGCGCCGTGCCACCAGCGTCAGCCACCAGCGCATCACGCGCTGGCCGCCCACCAGCAGCACCGTCAGCAGCAGCACCGCCTTCAGCCCGGCCAGGCCGAGCGAGACGGCCATGTCGTGGCCGCTGGCATCCAGCGAGGGGATCAGCACCAGCAGCGGCACCACCGCCAGGTCCTGGAACAGCAGCACGCCGAGCACGCGCCGGCCGTGCTCGCTTTCCAGCTCGAGGCGCTCGGCCATCAGCTTGACCACGATCGCCGTGCTGGACATCGCCATCGCGCTGCCCAGCACCAGCGCGCCCTGCCAGGACAGCTCCCAGGGCCGCGGGCCGAAGGAGAACAGCCAGCGCAGCAGGTAGTGGCCGGCCAGCGTGCCGGCGATGGTCAGCACCACCTGCGCCAGGCCCAGGCCGAACACCAGCCGGCGCATGCTGCGCAGCTTCGGCAGGTTGAACTCCAGCCCGATCACGAACATCAGGAACACCACGCCGAACTCGGCCAGGTAGCTGATGCCGGCGGAGTCGGCGGCAAGCGCCAGCGCGTTCGGGCCGATCACCACGCCGACCACCAGGTAGCCCAGCATCGGCGGCAGCTTCAGCGAGCGGCAGGCCACCACCCCGAGCACCGCGGCGATCAGGTACAGCAGGACCAGCGCGAGGGTGGAGGCCATGGGCGGGCGACGGCCAGGGGTGGCGGGCGGAAGGAGATGGCTGCAGCAGGGGGCGTGCCTACAATCGCTGCAGGCGCCTTGCCGATGCTAAAGCACGCCCCTTGCCGACCCCCGCCTCCCTGCCCCCGACCGCCGCGGCGCTGCGCCCCTTCGATCGCGAACGGGCGCTGCGCCTGGCGCGCGACACCTTCGACATCGAGGCGCGCGCGCTGCAGGGGCTGAAGGCGCGCCAGGGCGAGGCCTTCGCGCGCAGCGTGGAGTGCATCCTCGAGTCCGGCGGGCGCGTGGTGGTGATGGGCATGGGCAAGAGCGGCCACGTGGGCCGCAAGGTCGCGGCCACGCTGGCGTCCACCGGCACGCCGGCGCTGTTCGTGCATCCGGCCGAGGCCAGCCATGGCGACCTCGGCATGGTGATCCCCGGCGACGTGGTGCTGGCGATCTCCAACTCCGGCGAGAGCGACGAGGTGGCGGCGATCCTGCCGGCGCTGAAGCGCCTGGGCGTTCGGCTGATCGCGATGACCGGCAACCCGGCCTCGACGCTGGCCCGCCACGCCGACTTCGTGCTCGACTCGGCGGTCGACGTCGAGGCCTGCCCGCTGAACCTCGCGCCGACCGCCAGCACCACCGCGCAGATGGCGCTCGGCGACGCGCTCGCCGTGGCCCTGCTCGATGCGCGCGGCTTCCGCGAGGAGGACTTCGCGCGCTCCCACCCGGGCGGCAGCCTCGGCCGCAAGCTGCTGATGCACGTGCGCGACCTGATGCGCCACGGCGACGCGCTGCCGCGCGTCGGCCCCGACGACAGCTTCCACGCGATGCTGCGCGAAATGACCGGCAAGGGCCTCGGCTTCGCCGCCGTGGTCGATGCCGCGGGCCGGCCGATCGGCATCTTCACCGACGGCGACCTGCGCCGCCTGATCGAGAAGGAGGTCGACCTGCGCGGCCTGCACGCGCGCGAGGTGATGCACCGCGGGCCGCGGCTGGTGCGCGACGGCGACCTGGCCGTCGACGCGGCCGACGTGATGGAACAGTTCCGCATCACCAGCGTGCTGGTGGTCGATGCCGAGGGCGTGCTCGTGGGCGCGCTGAACTCGAACGACCTGATGCGCGCGAAGGTGATCTGAGATGGCCGCGCCCGCCCCGCTGCGGCCGGTGCTGGGCTTCGCGCCCGAGCTGCTGCTGCGGGCGCAGGGCCTGCGCGCGGCGATCTTCGACGTCGACGGCGTGCTGACCGACGGCCGCATCTACATCGGCGAGCACGGCGAGACGGTGAAGGCCTTCAGCACACTCGATGGACACGGCCTGAAGCTGCTGGCGCGCGGCGGCATCGTGCCGATCGTCGTGACGGGGCGGGATTCGCCCGCGGTGCGGCGCCGCGTGGCCGACCTGGGCATCGCGCACGCGGTCTACGGCGCCGCCGACAAGCTGGCCGTGACGCAGCCGCTGCTCGATGCGCTCGGCATCGGCTGGCACGAGGTGGCCGCGATGGGCGACGACTGGCCCGACCTGCCGCTGCTGCTGCGCGCCGCCTTCGCCTGCGCGCCGGCGAATGCCCATCCCGAGGTGCGCGCGGTCGCCGCCCACGTCACCGCCGCGCGCGGCGGCCACGGCGCGGCGCGCGAGTGCTGCGACCTGCTGCTGGTGGCCGCCGGCCGCTACGCCGACCTGCTGGCCGGCCACCTGACCACGCTCGATGGCGGGCACTGAGGCCCTGCCGGCACCGGCCGCCGGGCCGCCGGCGGCGCTCGGCGTGCGCTGCGTCGAGGCGGCGTCGGCCTACCTGCCGCTGCTGCTGATGGCGGTGCTCGCGCTGGGCACCTGGTGGCTGGTGCAGAACGCGCCGCGGCCGCCGGGCAGCGGCGAGGCGCGCGCGCCCCGCCACGTGCCGGACTACACGATGTCCGTGTTCACCGTGCAGCGCTTCGCGCCCGACGGCCGGCTGCGCGTGCAGATCGAGGGCGACACGCTGCGCCACTACCCGGACACCGACACCCTCGAGGTCGACAACCCGCGCATCCGCAGCATCGCGGCCGACGGCGTCGTCACCCGCGCCACGGCGCGCCGCGCGATCAGCAACGGCGACGGCACCGAGGTGCAGCTGCTGGGCGGGGCCCAGGTGCTGCGCGACGGGCTGCCGGGGGAGCCGCCGGCCGAGTTCCGCGGCGAGTTCCTGCACGCCTTCCTGGCCACCGAGGAGCTGCGCTCGCACCTGCCGGTGGTGCTGCGGCGCGGCAGCACCGAGCTGCGCGCGAACAGCCTGAACTACCGCCACCGCGACCAGCGCGTGACGCTGAGCGGCCGCGTGCGCGCGGTGTTCGGCCCGTCGGGTGTCGCGTCGGCGCCGGCCGCAGCGGCCTCGGGGACGGCGCCGTGACGGCCCGGCCGCGCCGCGCCTCGTCCGCCCCGGCGCGTGCCGCAGGAATGGCCGTCCCATGAACCCGCCCCTGACGCCGCTGCTCTTCGTCACCGGCGCGTCCAGCGGCATCGGCCAGGCGCTCGCGCTGCACTACCACGCCGCCGGCTGGCGCCTGGCGCTGGTGGCGCGACGCGCCGCCGAGCTGCAGGCCTGGGCCGATGCCGCGGGGCTGGACCGGCAGCGCGTCGCGGTCTACGGCGCCGACGTGCGCGACCTCGCGTCGATCGCGGCCGCCGCGCAGGCCTGCCTCGATCGCCAGGGCCTGCCCGACGTGGTGATCGCGAACGCCGGCATCAGCGTCGGCATCGACCCGGCGGACGCGCAGGACCTCGCGGTGCTGCAGGCGACCTACGAGACCAACAACCTCGGCCTGGCCGCCACCTTCCAGCCCTTCGTCGCGCCGATGTGCGCGCGCGGCAGCGGCCGCCTGGTGGGCATCGCCAGCGTGGCCGGCATCCGGGGGCTGCCGGGGCATGCGGCCTACTGCTCCAGCAAGGCCGCGGTGATCGCCTACTGCGAGAGCCTGCGCGGCGACTGCCGCCCGCACGGCGTGCGCGTGGTGACGATCGCCCCCGGCTACGTCGACACGCCGCTGACCCAGGGCAACCGCTACGGCATGCCCTTCCTGATGTCGCCGCAGGACTTCGCAAGGCGCGCCGCCGCCGCCATCGCGGCGGGCACGAGCTACCGCGTCATCCCCTGGCAGATGGGGGTGGTCGCGAAGCTGCTGCGGCTGCTGCCGAACCCGCTGTTCGACCGCGTGCTGGCCGGGCGGCCGCGCAAGCGCCGCCGCGGCGAATGAGCACCGCGCGCAGCGCGGCGCCATGAACGAGCGGCGCCGTGAAGGCGCCGCCAGGATGCCGGGCCGGGGCCCGGAGCGGGCCGGGCGACGCCCGGCCGGGTCGATCAGTAGCCGCCGCGACCGCCGCCGCCACCACCGTAGCCGCCGCCACCGCCGGAACGGCCACCGCCGCCGCCGTAGCCGCCGCCACCGGAGCGGCCACCGCCGCCACCGTAGCCGCCACCACCACCGCCGCCGCCATAGCCGCCGCCACCGCCGCCGTAGCCGCCACCGCCGGAGCGGCCGCCGCCACCGTAGCCGCCACCGCCACCGCCGTAGCCGCCACCACCGCCGCCGCGGCCACCGAAGCCGCCCGGGCGGTCCTCGCGCGGACGCGCCTCGTTGACGACGACCGCGCGGCCATCGACCATCTGGCCGTTCATGCCGTTGATCGCAGCCTGCGCTTCCGCGTCGCTGCCCATCTCGACGAATCCGAAGCCCTTGGAGCGACCCGTCTCCCGGTCCATCATGACCTTCGCGGACGTGACGGTGCCGAACTGCGAGAAGGCCTGGTGCAGGCCATCGTCACGCACGCTGTAGGCCAGATTGCCGACGTAGAGTTTGTTGCCCATCGAGAGCGCCTTTCCTTGAGAACCCTGAAGACCGAACACCACCCACCATGTGGAGCTTCTACCAACCTGAACCGATCAAGCCAAGGCGCGGACTCCAAACACAGAATTTCCATTATCAATTCATTTACGTGACGCTGGCAAAGGGGCGGCCCCTAGGCGAGACCCGCGGCGCATCGCGCAGTGGCGCCCAAGACACAGCGGCTCGCGAGCGCTCGCTATCATTCGCCACCCCGTTTTCGTGCGTGCGAGCGGCGCTGCGGCCCTCTGAACCGCGTCGCCTGCCCCGGGATGTGGCAGCGCGGCGCGCGCCGGGCCGGCGCGCTGCACCGTCGCGGGGACTTCCCCCCGATGGGGGAATCTGCGGGCAGCGCCCGGCGGTCCGGCGCGCGGCGCGTCGGTGGGATCCCTAGGATTGGGGGGTGGGCGGGCGATGGACATCTACAAACCCCTCGTGGCGCTGCTGGCGATCGTCAACCCGATCGGCGTGGTGCCCTTCTTCATCCATTTCACGCAGAACTTCAGCCGCGAGCAGCGCTACCGGACGATGCGGGTCAGCGCCTTCAGCGCCTTCCTCGTGATCGCGATCTCGGCGCTGGCGGGCCTGAAGATCATCGAGTTCTTCGGCATCTCGCTGGCCTCGTTCCAGGTCGGCGGCGGCGCGCTGCTGCTGATCTCGTCGATCCAGATGCTCAACGCCAAGCCGGCGGAGACGCGGCCCGAGGACGTCGACGAGGGCAGCAGCAAGGTCGACCAGGGCGCCAGCATCGCGGTGGTGCCGCTGACCATCCCGCTGCTGACCGGCCCGGCGACGATCTCGACCATGGTCATCTACGCCGACCAGACGCGGCACTGGTGGCAGCTCGGCGTGCTGGTCGGCTACGGCGTGGTGGTCGGCCTGGTGACCTATGCGGTGTTCGCCGCCTCCGGCCGCATCGCGCGCGTGCTGGGCACCACCGGCATCAACATCATGACCCGCCTGATGGGCCTGATCCTGGCCGCGCTCGCCGTGGAGCTGCTGGCCGACGGGCTGCACAAGCTCTTCCCCATCCTCGCCTCCACCGTGCGCTGACGACCCCATGGACGACGCCCGCTACGACACCATCGTCTGCGGCGCCGGCACCGCCGGCTGCCTGCTCGCCAACCGGCTCAGCGCCGATCCCGCGCACCGGGTGCTGCTGATCGAGGCCGGCGGCAACGACGACTATGTCTGGATCCACGTGCCGGTGGGCTACCTCTACTGCATCGGCAACCCGCGCACCGACTGGCTGTACCAGACCGACCCCGACCCCGGCCTGAACGGCCGCCAGCTGCGCTACCCGCGCGGCAAGGTGCTGGGCGGCTGCTCCAGCATCAACGGCATGATCTACATGCGCGGCCAGGCGCGCGACTACGACGGCTGGGGCGCGGGCGATGGCCACGGGCCGAACCCGGGCTGGAGCTGGCGCGAGTGCCTGCCCGCCTTCCTCGCGCACGAGGACTCCTGGCGCGGCGCCGACGAGCTGCACGCCGCGCCGGGCTTCGACCCGAAGGGCCGGCGCGCCGGCGGCGAGTGGCGCGTCGAGCAGCAGCGCCTGCACTGGGAGATCCTGGACGCCTTCGCCGAGGCCGCGGTGCAGGCCGGCCTGCCGCGCCGCGACGACTTCAACCGCGGCGACAACGAGGGCGTCGGCTACTTCGACGTGAACCAGCGCGCCGGGCTGCGCTGGAACGCGACCAAGGCCTTCCTGCGCCCGATCCAGCACCGGCCGAACCTGCAGGTCTGGACCGGCGCGACGGTCTCGCGGCTGCTGCTCGGCACCGGCCCCGACGGCCGCCTGCGGGCCGAGGGCGTCGAGGTGCTGCCGCGCGGCGGCGGCGCGCCGATGGTGGCGCGGGCCACGCGCGAGGTGGCGCTGTGCGCCGGCGCGGTCGGCACGCCGCTGCTGCTGCAGCGCTCCGGGCTGGGCCCGGCGGACCTGCTGCAGCGCCACGGCATCGCGGTGCGGCACGCGCTGCCCGGCGTCGGCGGCAACCTGCAGGACCACCTGCAGATCCGCGCCGTCTACGGCGTGCAGGGCGTGCGCACGCTGAACCGGCTGGCCAACTCCTGGCTCGGCAAGGCCTCGATCGGCCTGGAGTACGCGCTGCGCCGGCGTGGCCCGATGAGCATGGCGCCGTCCCAGCTCGGCGCCTTCACGCGCAGCGACCCGGCCCGGCCGCACGCCAACCTGCAGTACCACGTGCAGCCGCTGTCGCTCGACGCCTTCGGCCAGCCGCTGCACCGCGATGACGCCTTCACGGCCAGCGTCTGCAACCTGAACCCGAGCAGCCGCGGCCGCGTGGCCATTCGCTCCGCCGCGCCCGACGAGGCGCCGAGCATCGCGCCGGCCTACCTCAGCACCGACGAGGACCGCTGGATCGCCGCCCAGTCGCTGCGGGTGACGCGGCGCATCGTGGCGCAGCCGGCGCTGGCGCGCTACCGGCCGCGCGAGCTGAAGCCCGGCGTCGAGTTCGACAGCGACGAGGACCTGGCGCGCCTGGCCGGCGACATCGGCACGACGATCTTCCACCCGGTGGGCACCGCGAAGATGGGGCCGGCGGCCGATCCGCAGGCCGTCGTCGACGCCCGGCTGCGGGTGCACGGCGTCGGCGGGCTGCGCGTGGTCGATGCCAGCGTGATGCCCACGATCACCAGCGGCAACACCAACTCGCCGACGCTGATGATCGCCGAGCGCGCCGCCGGCTGGATGCGCGAGGACGCCGCCCGGGCCGGCTGAAGCAGGCGTCGGGCCACGGCGCCTGGGCGGCGCGGCCGGCGCATCCGACGCATCCGGGGCGGCCCGTGCGAGCGGCGCCCGCGTCCCCCGCGGGCGGGCGCGGCTGCATTGCTTTGCGCTTTTTCTTGGTTCACGCGGGGGGGCCGGCTGCCTAGAGTCCCGCCCGATTGCCACTCCGGCGCCGCCGCGCGCCTTGCCGCCGTGAACCGTTCCCGCCTCTCCCGCCGCGCCCTCGTCGCGCTGGCCGCCGCCGGCCTCGCGGCCGCCGCCCTGCCGGCGCGCGCCGACACCACGCTGCTGAACGTCAGCTACGACCCGACCCGGGAGTTCTACCAGCAGTTCAACGCCGCCTTCGCGAAGCAGTGGAAGGCGAAGACGGGCGAGACCGTCAACATCCGCCAGTCGCATGGCGGCTCCGGCAAGCAGGCCCGCTCGGTGATCGACGGGCTGGAGGCCGACGTGGTCACGCTCGCGCTGGCCTACGACGTCGATGCGCTGCACGACAAGGCGAAGCTGATCCCCGCCGACTGGCAGAAGCGCCTGCCGAACAACGCCTCGCCCTACACCTCGACCATCGTGTTCCTGGTGCGCAAGGGCAACCCGAAGAAGATCTCGAACTGGCCCGACCTGGCGCGCAGCGGCGTGGACGTGATCACGCCGAACCCCAAGACCTCGGGCGGCGCGCGCTGGAACTACCTCGCGGCCTGGGCCTATGCGCTGCAGCAGCCCGGCGGCAACGAGGCCAGCGCGCGCGACTTCGTGAAGCGCATCTACCAGAACACCAAGGTGCTGGACAGCGGCGCGCGCGGCTCCACCACCACCTTCGTCGAGCGCGGCATCGGCGACGTGCTGATCGCGTGGGAGAACGAGGCCTACCTGTCGCTGAAGGAGCTGGGCCCGGACAAGTTCGAGATCGTCACGCCCTCCGTCTCGATCCTCGCCGAGCCGCCGGTCAGCGTCGTCGACAAGGTGGTCGACAAGCGCGGCACCCGCAAGCTCGCCACCGCCTACCTCGAGTACCTGTACTCGCCCGAAGGCCAGGAGCTGGCGGCACGCAACTTCTACCGCCCGACCGACCCGAAGGTGGCGGCGAAGTACGCGAAGCAGTTCGCGCCGGTGAAGCTGTTCACCATCGACCAGGCCTTCGGTGGCTGGACGAAGGCGCAGAAGACGCACTTCGACGACGGCGGCGTGTTCGACCAGATCGTCGCGGCGAACCGCTAGCGAGGCGTCCGCGCGGCGGAAGCCGCGCAGCCGCCTGGCGCCCGCCGCCGCGGCCGGCCCGCCCGTCAGCGCGGCGGCAGCCGCTCGGCGAGCTGGCCGGCCAGCGTCTTCAAGGTGCGCTGCAGCAGCAGCACCCGGTCCGCCAGGTCGGCCGCGGGTGGCGCGTCGGGCGCGCTCAGGCGCTCGATCCGGCCCGCCTGCGCCTGCACCTCGCCGGCGCAGACCAGCGCCGCGGCCCCGCGCAGCGAGTGGGCGGCCGCATGCAACGGCGGCACGCGGCCGTCGACGAGGAAGGCGTCCAGCTCGGGCATGCCGGCGCCGTACAGGTCCGCGAAGCGCCGCAGCACCTGCCGGTAGATCTCGACCCGCCCGCTGCACAGGCGCAGGCCGCCCTCGGCGTCGAGCCCGGGGATGCCGGCGAGGCCGGCGGCCACCCCGCCCGCCGTGGGTGCCGGGACCTCGGCCGCCGCCGTGCCCGCCGGGCCACCGGCGGCCGGCGCCGGCTCCGGCTCCGGCTCCGGCGCGGGCGCACCCGCCGTCGCGGCCGCAGCCGCAGCCGCAGCCGCAGCCGCAGCCGCAGGAGGCGCGGCGGGCGGCGCGGCGGGGGCAGGGTTCGGGGCTGCCGTTGCCGCCGCCGAGGCCGCGGCGGCGGCCGCCGGCGCCGGCGCGCCCGCATCCAGCCAGCGCAGCAGCGTCTCGTACAGCCGGTGCGGGTCGACCGGCTTGGGCACGTGGTCGTTCATGCCCGCGCGGAAGCAGGCCTCGCGGTCCTCGCCGAAGGCATTCGCCGTCATCGCGACGATGGGCCGGCTCGCCCAGCCGGGCAGCTCCCGCAGGCGCCGCGTGGCCTGCAGGCCGTCCAGGCGCGGCATCTGGATGTCCATCAGCACCAGCGCATAGGGCTCGCGCGCTGCCAGCTCCAGCGCCTGCTGGCCGTCGGCCGCCACGTCCACCTCCAGGCCGGCGTGGCGCAGCAGCTCGCAGGCGACCTCCTGGTTGATCAGGTTGTCCTCGGCCAGCAGGATGCGGCGGCCGCGGTGGCGTTCGCGCAGTGCGGACTCGGCGGCGTCGATCGCCGGTGCCTGGTGGGTCTCGGTGGGGTACATCGCGGAGCTCTCCGGATCGCGGCCGGCCAGGCCGTCTCGGCGGGTGCCGTCGCCCGGCACCGCCTCCTGCCTCGACAGTGTCATGCGCAATGCGGCCAGCAGCGCGGTCGGCAGCGCCGGTTTGGCCATCATCTGAGTGATGCCGGCCGCGCGCGCGGCCGCGCGCAGGGGTGCCGGATCGCCCGGCGTCAGCAGCACGGTGGCAACGGGCGGGCCCGCCGCCTCGCCGCCGGCCCCGTCCTCGCCTGCCGCGGTGAGGGCCTCCGGCAGCTGCAGCCCGCCCCCGCGCGCGGGCAGCGCGTCGAGCAGCAGCAGCCGGTAGGGGTCGCCGGCGGCACGGGCCTCGGCCAGCATCGGCCCGGCCTCGGCCGCCGAGCCGGCCGCCGCGGCCCGCAGGCCCTGGTCGCGCAGCAGGCCGACCAGCGCCAGCCGCGCATCCGGCAGGTCGTCGACGACCAGCGCCCGCAGGCCCTGCAGCTCGTGCGCGGTGGCCGCCGGCGGCGCCTGGGGCGCGAGCCGCGCGGTGAACCAGAAGCGGCTGCCCAGCCCCGGTTCGCTGTGCACGCCGATCGTGCCGCCCATCAGCTCGGCGATCTGCCGCGTGATCGCCAGCCCGAGGCCGGTGCCGCCGTAGCGCCGGCTGGTCGAGGCATCGGCCTGGGCGAAGGCGACGAACAGCTGGTCGAGGCGCTCGGGCGCGATGCCGATGCCGGTGTCGCAGACCTCGAAGCGCAGCAGCGGCGCCGCGCCGGGGGCACCGCCCGTCGCGGGCGCGTCCGGCTCGCCGGGCGTGGCGGGCTCCGGCGCGATGCGCAGCAGCACGTGCCCCTGCGCGGTGAACTTGACCGCATTGCCCAGCAGGTTCAGCAGCGCCTGCGACAGCCGCGTCGGATCACCCTCCAGGCGCGCCGGCGCGCCGCGCAGGTCGACCACCAGCTCGAGCTGCTTCTCGCGCGCGCGCTCGGTCACCAGGGCCAGGCTGCGCGCGACCAGCTCCTCCAGCGAGAAGCCGACCCGCTCCAGCGTCAGCTTGCCGGCCTCGATCTTGGACAGGTCGAGCACGTCGTTGACCAGGTCCAGCAAGTGGTGCGCCGCATCCGCCACCTTGCGCAGCCGCTCGCGCTGCACCGGCTCGGCCACGTCGCGCAGCAGCAGGTGGGTCATGCCGATGATGGCGTTCATCGGCGTGCGGATCTCGTGGCTCATGTTGGCCACGAAGCGGCTCTTGGTGCGGTTGGCCTCCTCCGCGCGGTCACGCGCGTCGGTCAGCGCCTCGTTGAGTTCCTGCAGCCGCCGCTCGGCCTCCTTCAGCTCCGTCACGTCGGCGCTGAACACGAAGTAGCCGCGCACCTCGCCGTCGCGCCGGTCGGGCACGCGCTGGGTGAGGTAGTGGCGCCGGCGCCCGTCCGGCTCGTGGCGCTCGTAGTCCCAGCGCGAGGCCTCGCCGGCCAGCACGCGCTCGATCGCGGGGCGCTGGCTGGCCACCATCGCCGGCGGCATCAGGTCCTCGATGTGGCGCCCGATCGGATCGCCGTCGACGCTGCCGAGGAACCAGCGCCGGAAGGACGGGTTCGCGAAGCGCAGCCGCAGCCCGCGGTCCCAGTAGCCGATCGCGCTGCCCAGGTTGGTCGCGATCGCGCGCGCGAACAGGTCGCTCTCCCGCTGCGCCGTGGTGGCCTGCTGCAGCGCGCGGGTGCGGGCCTCCACCAGCTCCTCCAGGTGGTGGCGGTGGCGCTCCAGCTCGGCCTCGATGCGCTTGCGCGAGGTGGCGTCCTGGTGCACCGACAGGTAGTGGCTGATGCGGCCGTCGGTCTGCCGCAGCGGCGCGGCCAGCGTGGCGTCGACGTAGACCTCGCCGTCGCGCCGCCGGTTGACCAGCTCGCCGGTCCAGGTGCCGCCGGCGCGCAGCGTGTCCCACAGCGCGGCGTAGACGGCGGGATCGGTGCGGCCCGACTTCAGCAGGTTCATCCGCTGGCCGCGCGCCTCGCTCTCCGGGTAGCCGGTGATGCGCGTGAACTGGCGGTTCACGTACTCGATCGTGCCGTCCAGGCCGCAGATGACCACGCCGCAGGGGCTCTGCTCGACCGCCTCCGTCAGCCGGGCCACCTCGTCGCGCGCCTGCTCGGTCTCCCGCTGCAGCGCCTCGCGGCCCTGCAGTTCGCCCACGCCGCGCGCCAGCAGCTGCTGGCTGCGCAGCAACACCGCCGTCACCAGGGCCAGCAGCGCCAGCGTCAGGCCGATGCCGACCCCGCGCGCCAGCGCCGCGTCCTGCGCGATCGCCTCGAGCTGCCGCCGCACCTCGTCGTCGAGCCGGGTGGCGGCCTGCGTGAGGCGGTACATCGCCAGCCGCATCGGCAGCCGCAGCGCGGTCTCGTCGGCCGGCTCCGGCGCCGCCATGGAGCGCTCGACGAGGCTGGCCAGCTCCTCGACCAGCGGCGACAGCGCCGTCACGCTGGCCAGCCCCGGGTCCAGGCGGGCGGCGCTGTGCCGGTAGGCGTCCAGTGCCTGCCGCATCAGCGCGAGGCCCTGCTCGCGCTGCCAGGGCGAATCCGGCCCCGCCGACAGGTTCAGGTGCAGGAAGCCCTGGGACAGGTCCTTGCTGGCGAGGCCGAACTCGCTGACCAGCGCGGTGGCCTCGAGCAGCCGCTGCTGCTGCCGGCCGTGCAGCGCCTGGATGCCGGCGGCCAGCAGCGCCGCGAGCACCAGGCTGGCCCAGGCCCAGCGGCGCAGGCGGCGGCTGCGGCGCTGCAGCGCCAGGCGCGCCGGCGATGCGGTGGCGGCGGGGTCCCTCTCGCTCATCGGCCCAGCACCTGGGCCAGCGTCACACCGGTCGCGAGGTCGGCCGCCTCGAAGCCGTAGCCCTGCACCAGGGCCAGGTGCTCGGCGCTGCCCACCCAGCCGGCCTGGGCCGTGTTCCAGGCCCGCTGCAGCGAGGCATCGTCCGGGTGGAAGGCGCTGGCCACCCAGTCGTCGGCCAAGCCGGGGCCCGCCGCGATGGCGAGGGCTTCGAGCCCCGCATCGCCCATCGCCAGCATGCGCGCGGCCGGCAGCGAGATCGCGAAGGCCGCCGCAGCGCCGTTGTGCAGCGCAGCGCGCGCGGCAAGCGCATCCGGCACGGCGAGCAGGGCCGCGGCCGGCAGGCCGGCGGTGGCCAGGCGCTCCTGCTCCACCGAGCCCTGCAGCGCCGCGATGCGGCCCGCGCCGGGGCGCGCGAGGTCCGCGTAGGCGGCCGGCGGCGGCTGCGCGCTGCGCCGGCGCAGCAGGCCGGCGCGCACGCGCAGCGTGGGATCGGCGAAGCGCACGCGCGCGGCGCGGGCCGGCGTCACGAAGAGCCCGGCGGACACGACATCGACCCGCCGCGCGCGCAGCGCGTCGATCAGGCCTTCGAACGGCAGCTGCAGCCAGTCGATGCGGTCCAGCCCCAGGCGTGCCGCGACGTGCCGCAGGGTCCGCGGCGACTCGCCGCCCACGCTGCCGTCCGGCAGCACCACCGCATACGGCGCCTCCACCGCATAGCCGGCCCGCAGCTGCCCGGCGCGCTGCAGCCGCGCCAGCGTGTCCTCGCGGCCGAGCCAGGCCACCCCCAGCCCGAGCAGCCCGGCGCCCGCCGCGGCGGCGGCCAGGGTGCGGCGGGGGTGGTGCAGCGGCGCGGCAGGGAGGCGGGGCACGGGACGCTCGAAGGGGGACGGCGGGCGGCGGCGACGGCGGCGTCGGTGGGGCCAGGAATCGGCAAATCCTGCAGACTAGCGCGCAAACCCGACGCGAAACTGTCAATTCGGCGACGCTGCGCGCGCCCGGCCGCGGGCACTCGACCGCGCCTCAGCGCCGCCGCGGCGGCAGCGGCGGACGCGCGCGGCGCGGCTCGGCGCCGGGGCGGGGCGCGGGCTCGGCCTCGTCGATGCGGCGCAGGCACTCCGCCAGCGCCACCTCCAGCTGCACGTCGCGCCCGGCGGCGTGGTCCTGCGGGGCGTTGTCCACCACGATGTCGGGCTCGGTGCCGTGGTTCTCCAGGTCCCAGCCCAGGTCGCGGAACCAGAAAGCGTACTCGGGCTGGGTGGTCTCGCTGCCGTCGACCAGCCGGTGGCGTGGCTCGATGCCGACCACGCCGCCCCAGGTGCGCGTGCCGACCAGCGGCCCCAGCCCCATGGCCTTGAAGCCGTGCGAGAAGATGTCGCCGTCCGAGCCGGCGTGCTCGTTGGCCAGCGCCACCATCGGCCCGGCCACCGAGTCCTCGGGGTAGGGGATGGGCTCGGCCCAGCGCGGCCGGCACAGCCCGATGCGCCGCCGCGCCAGCTTGCCCAGCAGCAGCGACGAGACCATGCCGCCGCGGTTGTAGCGCAGGTCCACCACCAGGCCCGCGCGGTCGCACTCGGCCAGGAAGGCGCGGTGGAACTCGGCATAGCCGGCCGCGCCCATGTCCGGCAGGTGCAGGTAGCCGACCCGGCCCTGCGACTGGTCGTGCACCCAGCGCCGGCGCCCGTCGACCCAGGCGCGGTAGTGCACCGGCGCCGCGTCGCGCAGGGTGCGCACCAGCACCTCGCGGCTGCGTGGCCGGCCGTCCGGGCCGAGGCCCGCGAGCCCGAGCGCGACGCGGCAGCCGGCCTGGTCCACCAGCGCCGAGGACGGCGGGTGGCGGCGGTCCAGCGGCTGGCCGTTCACGCTGACGATGCGTTCGCCCGGCTGCGCCTCCACGCCGAGCGCGTGCAGCGGCGAATCGGCGTCGGCCTCCCAGGGATCGCCGCGCTCGATCTGCGTCAGCTCCCAGCCCGCGGGCAGCGCCGCACCGGCGGGGGCGCCGCGCGGCGCGCCGGCGTCGGCCCAGCGCCAGCGCGCGGCGAGCTGGCCGAGCGCGCCCCAGGGCGGCTGGCGGTGGTCGCCGCCCCACTCGTAGGCATGCGAGGTGCCGAGCTCGCCCTGCAGCTCCCAGACGAGGTCCGAGAACTCGCCGCGCGTCGCCACCCGCTCGAGCAGCGGCGCGTACTGGGCCCAGGCGGCGTCCCAGTCGACGCCGGACAGGTCGGCGGCCCAGAACTGGTCGCGCTGCAGGCGCCAGACCTCGCGCAGCATCTGGCGCCATTCGGCGCGCGGCTGCACCGCCACGCGCACCCGCGCGAGGTCGATCCAGCCGCTGCGGCGCGACGGCGCCGTCTCCGCCAGCGCCTCCGGCTCGGGACGGCGGTCGGCCGCGATCGCGCGCAGGCGGGGCCCGTCGCGCGCGAGCAGGCTGACGTGGTCGGCGGCGAGCACGAAGTCCTCGACCGACGCCAGCAGGGTCTCGACGCGCCCGCTCGCGAAGTCGAACTGCTGCAGCGGGCCGGCGCCGTCGGGGTGGCCGCCGCGCCCGTGGGTGCCGACCACCGGCCGCAGCGTCCACACCACCTTGCCGCCGGCCACGCCGGCGATGCGCCCGTAGCGACCCTCCGGCACCGGAAACGCCGCGACGCGCTCGGCCAGGCCCTCGAGGTCGATCGCGAGTGCCGGCGCCGTCGCGGTCGCCGTGGCCGCTGCCGGCGGCTCGGCCTGCAGGCCCCGCGGCGGCGCGTCGAAGGGCGGCGGCCCGCCCGCCTGCAGCGCGACCAGGTAGGGCCGCACCGCGCGCGGGAAGCCGAAGTCGAAGTTCACCGCGTCGGCCACCGGGTCGAAGCTGCGGGCCGAGAGGAAGTAGAGGTAGCGGCCGGCCGGGTCGAAGGCCGGTGCGCGGTCGCGGAAGGCCGGCGCGGTCGCCAGCACCGCGTGCCCGTCGGCGACGCGGACCAGCTGGATCGCCCGCTGGCGCGCGCTGGTGGCCGCGGAGCAGGCGAGCCAGGCGCCGTCCGGTGACCAGGCCAGGTCCTCGTAGCGCCCGGCGCCGGACTGGCCCAGGCGGGTGAAGACGGCCGCGTCGCGCGCTTCGCCGGCGTCCGGCGCCAGCTCGACCAGCCACAGCTCGTTGCGGTGGTTGGCCAGCGCCACCCGGCGCCCCTGCGGCGCGGCGAGCAGCTCGGTCACGCGGCCGATGTCGCCGGGCAGCGGATGGGCCGCGCCGTCGACGTGCACCTCGAGCTGCTCCTCGCCGCTCGCATCGCTCACCACCACCAGGCTGCGGCCGTCGGCCAGCCACTGGCCGTGGCGCAGCCGCGCGCCCTCGGCCGGGCCGTGGCGGTGCACCGCGCCGTCCCACAGCGGCATCGTCAGGCACTGGCCGCGCGCCTCCAGCGCCAGGCTGTGCCCCTGCGGGTGCAGGTGCAGCGTGCCCAGGTGCTCGGCCGCGGGCACGAAGCGGCGCGCCGTCTGGGCGCGGTCGCCCGGCAGCACGATGTCCAGGCGCTCGCTGGCGTCCGAGGCCGGGTCGTAGCGCCACAGGTCGCCGCCGCACTGGTAGACGATGCGTGCGCCGTCGCACTGCGCGTGGCGCGCGTAGAAGGCCTCGTGGTCGGTGTGGCGCTGCAGGTCGCTGCCGTCGGGACGGCAGGAGTGCAGGTTGCCGACGCCGTCGGCATCGCTCAGGAAGTACAGGCGCCCGCCCAGCCACATCGGCGCGCTGAGGTTGCCCGGCAGCGCGAGGCGGCGGAACTGCTGGTTGGCGTGCTCGTCGACCCAGATCTGCCCCACCGTGCCCCCGCGGTAGCGCTTCCAGCGCGCCGGGTCGGCCGTGTTGCGGCCGATCACGCGGCGGTGCAGCGGGTGCTCGAGGTCGTGGTCGAGGTGGTTGACCTGGCCCAGCGGCAGCAGCTGCGGCTCGCCGCCGGCCGGGTCGATGGTCCACGCGCGGTAGTTGCGGAAGAAGGGCTGGCCGTGGGTGCTGACGAACAGCACGTGGCCGCGCGGCGTCCAGCCGCGCACCATCACGTCGGGGCCGAGCCAGGTCAGCCGGCGCGCCGCGCCGCCGTCGGTGGGCAGCAGCGTGACCTCGGGGTGCCGCTCGTCGCGGCTCACGTAGGCGATCCAGCGCCCGTCGGGCGACAGGCAGGGCGTGGCCGGCTCGCCGCGGCCGGCCGTCAGCCGGTGCGCGAGCGCCGTGCCGCTGCCGAGCCGGGCCAGCCACAGGTCGTCGTCGCTGACGAAGACCACGGTGTCGCCCTGCAGGCTGGGCTGGCGCAGGTAGGCCGGGTCGGGCATCGGGACTCCTCGTCGTCGGACGCCACGATTGTGGGGGCGGGCCCGCCGGGCGCGCGCGGTCGCCGCCCTACATCTGCTTGAAAAGATGGGCGTAGCTGTCCGACACCTGCAGCGTCTCGGCCCGGTCCTTCAGCTTGACCAGCAGCCGGCCGCGGAAATCGCGGCTGACGCCGGCCACCGCCATCGCGTTCACCAGCGTGCCGCGGTGGATCTGCCAGAACTGCTGCGCGTCCAGCTCCTCGACCAGCTCCTTCAGCGACTTGCGGATCAGCGCCTCGCCGTCGCGCGTCACCACGCGGGTGTACTTGTTGTCGGCCTGGAAGTACTGCACCTCGTCGACGGTGATCAGCTTCAGCGTCTGGCCCACCGAGGCGTTTATCCAGCGCAGCGGCGCGCGACCCGGCGCCAGCCCGGCGCCACCCGCGGCGCCCGGGTGCCCCTGGGCCGACAGGCCTGCGAGCAGCGCGTCCAGCCGCGCCGGCGGCGCGCTGCCCGCCAGGCGCTGCTTCACGCGCGTGATCGCGGTGAAGAGGCGCGCCGCCGACAGCGGCTTCAGCACGTAGTCCACCGCGCCCTGGTCGAAGGCCGCCACCGCATGCTGGTCGTAGGCGGTCACGAAGACGACGTGGCTGCGCCCGCTGGCCTGGCGCGCCACCTCCAGCCCGGTCGCGCCGGGCATCTCGATGTCGAGGAACACGACCTGCGGGTTCAGCTCGTCGAGCAGGCGCAGCGCCTGCACGCCGTTCTCGGCCTCGCCGACCACCTGCAGCTCGGGCCACAGCTGGGCCAGCTGCTCGACCAGGTGCTGGCGCAGCGTGCGTTCGTCTTCGGCGACGAGGGCGGTCGGCGGTGCGGGCGTCATCGGGGCACGGTGAGGGTGAAGCGCGAATGGATGCGGCCGTCGAGCGCGAACTCCTCGCAGGCGAGCGAGGCGGCCCCGCCGTACAGCACCTCCAGCCGCTCGCGCAGGCGCTGCAGCTCGTCGTCGCCGGCGCACAGGCCGTGGGTGGCCAGCGTCAGCTCGACGGCCAGGCCGCGCTCGCCGCTGTGCGGCACCGCGCGGGCCTGCAGCTCGATGCGCTCGGGCGGCGGCAGGCCGTCGGCGCGCACCGCGCGCTGCGCCAGCGGCAGCAGCAGCATCGGATGGAAGACGGCCTGGCGCAGCGCATCGGGCACGCGCGCGTCGAAGCGCGGGTGGCCCTCGTGCAGCGCCTGGACCAGGTCCAGGTACGAGGCCAGCAGGTCGACCTCGGCGCCGAGGGTCGAGCCGGAGTCGCGCAGCCGCGGCAGCGCGCCGCGCAGGTAGGTGATCAGCCGGTCCATCTGGGCGCTGCCGCGGGCGCGCGCCTGCGCGCCGGCCTCGGCGGTCCCGGGCGCGCCGGCGTCCGCGTGCAGCCGCTCGATGTCGACCAGCACGTCGAACAGGAAGCGCGGCTCCACCTGCGCCTGCATCGCCGCCAGGCGCGATTCCAGCGCCGAGCGCGCCAGCGCGGCGTGCTCGTGCAGCGCGCGCGCCATCGCCGCCTCGCTGCGCCGGTGGCGCCGCGTCATCTCGATCACCGCGACGGCCAGCCCGGAGGGCATCGCCATCGACAGCAGGCTCGCGACGAAGCCCGCGGCCCAGGACGGCTCGGCCAGGCCCTTGGTCTCGCTGGCCCAGCCGATCACCGTCGGCAGCGCCAGCGCGTCGATCAGCGCCGGCACCAGCAGCGCGGCGACCGCGCTGGCCGCGCCCACCGCCAGCGCCAGGCGGTGCACGCGCCGCGGGTGGGCCGGGTCGCTGCGGTCGGCCGGCAGCCACGCGGCCATCAGGATCAGCGCGCAGACGACGGGCTGCAGCGCCTCGGTGACGATCAGCGCCGGGTTGCCGCCGCCGATGCGGCCGTCGGCCAGCGACAGCGCGTTCATCGCGCCGATCACGCCGCCGAACCACAGGAACCAGGCCAGCTCGCGGCGCTGCAGCGAGCGCCACGCGCGCAGCAGGCCGGCCAGCGCGGCGCGCGGCCCGGCGGGCCCGGCGGCCAGCGTCACGCCGGCCGTCACGCGGGCTCCCCGGCCGGCGCCGCCGGCGTTCCCGCCGGCGCCGCGGGCAGCCGCACGCGCGCCACCACGCCGCCGCCGGCGCCGCTCTCCAGGCTGAGCGCCGCGCGCTCGCCGTACAGTGCCAGCAGCCGCGAGCGGGTGTTCGCGAGGCCGACGCCGCTGCCGCTGCTCGCGACGAAGCCCTGGCCGTCGTCCGCCACCTCGATCTGCAGGTCGCCATCGGGCAGGCGGCACGCGCTGATCCCGATCCGGCCGCCGCGCGGCAGCGGCGCCAGCCCGTGCTTGATCGCGTTCTCGACCAGCGTCGGCAGCACCATCGGCGGCACCGCGCAGTCGAGCAGCGCCGGGTCGGCGCGGATCTCGAAGGCCAGCCGCTCACCCATGCGCATCTGCACGATGGTGAGGAAGGAGCGCGCCAGGTCCAGCTCGCGGCGCAGCGTCGAGCCGGCCAGGCGCATCGTCGGCAGCGCCGCGCGCAGGTAGTCGATCAGCGCGCGCAGCATGTGGCGGCCGCGCTGCGGGTCGGTGTCGTACAGCCGCTGGACGTGGGCCAGGGTGTTGAACAGGAAATGCGGCTCGATCTGGGCCTGCAGCGCCGACAGCCGGGCCTGCACGCCCTGCGCCGACAGCACCTCGCGTTCGCGCGCCGCCTGGGCCAGGCGCGCCCGCGCGCTGCGCTCGTGCCGGGCGTAGCGCAGCAGCGCATAGCCGAGGCCGCCGTTCAGGGTCCAGACGCCGACGGTGGCGACGAACCAGCTCCATTCCATCGGCTGCAGCGTGCCGTAGGTGACCTGCACGCGCAGCAGCGCCGCCAGCATCGAGCCGCCGCCCACCGCCGCGGCGCGGGCGGCTAGCAGTGCCGCAGGCCCGAGCCGACGCTCGTCCAGCAGGGCCTCGCAGGCACCGATCGCGACCAGCACCGTCAGCCCGCTGATCAGGGTCTGGCGCAGGTAGCGCACGGCGTTCATCAGCCACTCGCCGGGCAGCTCGAGGTGCAGCGAGATCGCGTAGCGCGACGCGACGAAGAGCAGCGCCACGTAGAACACCGCGGCGATGCTGGCCCGGTTGACGACCTGGCCGAACACCGCGGCGCGGCCCCCCGGCAGGCCCGGCCCGCTGCCGGCCGCGCGCCCGGCGGACGGCACCGTGGGCGTGGAAACGGACGCGGCAGGCATGGTCACGGGCATTGTCGGCGGCGCCCCGGTGGCCCGCAACGCGAGGCGACGAAGGCGGCCGGCGGCGGCGCGAGCCCGGCTGCGCGGCGACGAGCCGGGGGCGCGCGGCGGGCCGGGCTCCGGCCGGCCGAGGCCCGGCTCAGAGCAGCCGGCGCGCCAGCTCCATCTCGACCGGGAAGGCCATGCGGCAGGGCGTGCCCTCGCAGGAAGCCGGCTTGAAGGCCACGTCCATCAGCAGCACCGCGACCGCGCGGTTGAAGGCCGGTCCCGGCGATTCCAGCACCCGCAGCGCCTGCGGGCGGCCGTCGGCGTCGACGTCCAGCTCCAGCCGCACCGGCCCGGCGCCGCGCACCGCCTCGGCCGCCTTCGACACGGCGCGGTAGACCTCGCGCAGGCCGCGCCGCGGGAAGGGCGGCTCGTCGGCCGGGCCCATCGCCTCGTAGTAGCCCTTGACGAGGGCCTGCTGCTCGGGGCTGAGCCCGGCATACGGCTTGTCGAAGGGCAGCAGCGAGTCGCGCATCACCACCCGCGGGACGTTGGAGCCGACCTCGGCGCGCTCGGCGCGCAGTGCATAGCGCGGCGCATCGGGGCGCGCCTGGGCGCCGGCCGCGTCGGGCGCGGCGCGGGACGGCAGCGCGGCGCCGGCGGCCAGGCTGGCGAGAACGGCGGCCGTCGCGAGGCGGCGGCGGGAGGGCGTGACGGGCATCGCGGGCTCCTTCGGGAAACGACGGCGCGCACTGTACGCGCTCGCGTTCCCGTGGCCAGGATCAGGGGCCGGCCGGCCCCGCCCCCGCGCCGGCCCGTGCATGCGCCCACACCCGCGCCACCAGCGCCGGCAGCGCCGCGCCGTCGGCGCGGCCGAGGGCATCGTCGCGGGCGCTGCGCAGCAGCCGCGCGAGGGTGCCGGGCTGGGGCGTCAGCGGCCCGAAGAAGCGGGCCTCGGCGCCGCGCGCGATCAGCAGCGTCGGGAAGTCGTCCACCTCGACCGGCCCGAGCACGGCCTCGTCGTCCTCGATGTCGATCCAGACGAAGCGGGCCGCGTCGGCCTCGCGGGCCGCCGCGTCGGCGAACACCGCGGCGTACTCGCCGCACAGGCGGCACCAGCGGGCGCACAGGCAGGCCACGAGCAGCGGCGGGGCGGCGGCGTCAGGGTCGTTCGGGGAGCTCACGGCCGCAGCTTAGCGCGCCGGACCGCGGGTTGTCCCGAGGCCGTCGGCGCACCGTCACGGTGCGCCCGCGGGCCGACAATGCCGCGATGACCGCCCTGCCGCCCGCGCCCCCCGAGCCCGATTCGCCCCGCGCCTGGGCGCGCCTGGGCATCGCACTGCTGCTGATGACCACCGGCAGCGGCGCGATGTACGCCGTGCCGGTGATGCTGCCGGCGGTGCAGGCGGAGTTCGGCATCGACCGCTCGAGCGCGGCGCTGCCGTACACGCTGCTGATGATCGGCTTCGGCTTCGGCGGCATCCTGATGGGCCGGCTGGCCGACCGGCATGGCGTGATGCGGCCGATCCTCGTCGGCGCGGCCGGGCTCGGCCTGGGCGGGCTGGCGGCGGGGCTGTCGCCCGGCATCGCCAGCCATGCGCTGGCGCACGGCCTGCTGATCGGCCTGCTGGGCAGCGCCGCCACCTTCGCGCCGCTGGTGGCCGACACCAGCCTGTGGTTCGTGCGCCGGCGCGGCATCGCGGTGGCCGTCTGCGCGAGCGGCAACTACCTCGCCGGTGCGATCTGGCCGCCGGTCGCGCAGCACTTCGTCGAGAGCGTGGGCTGGCGCCAGACCAGCATCGGCATGGGGCTGTTCGCGGCGCTGACGCTGGCGGCGCTGGCACCGCTGATGCGCCAGCGCGCGCCCGCGGCCGTGGCCGCAGCGGCCGGGCCGGGCGGGGCCGCGGCCGGCGCCGGCGCCGACCCGGCGCGGCCCTTCGGCCTGTCGCCGACGGCGGCGCAGGCGCTGCTGTGCCTCGCCGGCGTGGCCTGCTGCGTCGCGATGGCGATGCCGCAGGTGCACATCGTCGCCTACTGCAGCGACCTCGGCTACGGCGCCGCACGCGGCGCGCAGATGCTGTCGCTGATGCTGGCCTGCGGCATCGTCAGCCGGTTGGTCTCCGGCGCCATCTGCGACCGCATCGGCGGGCTGCGCACCCTGCTGCTCGGCTCGGCGCTGCAGGGGCTGGCGCTGCTGCTCTTCCTGCCCTTCGACGGCATGGTGTCGCTGTACGTCGTGTCGGCGCTGTTCGGCCTGTTCCAGGGCGGCATCGTGCCGAGCTACGCGATCATCGTGCGCGAGCACTTCCCCGCCGCCGAAGCCGGGCGGCGCGTCGGCACGGTGCTGATGTTCACGCTGTTCGGCATGGCGCTGGGCGGCTGGATGTCCGGCAAGGTCTTCGACCTGACCGGCAGCTACCACGCGGCCTTCCTGAACGGCCTGGCGTGGAACGCGCTCAACCTGACGATCGCCGGGCTGCTGCTGTGGCGCAGCGGCGGCCTGCGGCCGCGCGGGCCGTGGGCCGCGCCGGCCTGAAGCCCCCTGGCCGGGGCTGCGACCGGCGGGCACACGGCCCAGGCCGGGGACGCGGCTGCCGCGGCGGGGCCGGCCGACCCCGCGCTTATCACCGGCCGTGCAGAGCTTTGCACGGATAAGAAAATTCGAAATCAGTCGTTCCGGTTTCGAACGGCGGTTCCTAAGCTGCGCGCCTCTTCGACGACCGGTGCCCGCCGCGGGTGCCCCCCGACGCCGTGCCGATCCTTCGTCTCTTCCCGCCGCGCGTGCCGCGCAGCGTGCCGCCGGCGCATCGCGGCCGCTCCATCGCCGGGCCCGCCGCCCGTGCCGGCCACCGCCGGGCGATCACGCCGTGAGCGGCGCCCTCCTCGCGGCCGCGCCGCCGGCCCTGGCGGCGCAGGCCGGCACGCCGCGCCGCCCGCGTCGCGTGCTGCCCGGCTTCGGGTTGTCGGCCGGCACCACGCTGGCCTACCTGTCGCTGATCGTGCTGGTCCCGCTGTCGGCGGTGTTCCTGAAGAGCTCGACGCTCGGCGCCGCGGCCTTCTGGGACGCGGTGACCGCGCCGCGCGTGCTCGCGTCCTACCGGCTGAGCTTCGGCGCCGCGCTGCTGGCGGCGGCGATCAACGCGGTGTTCGGCCTGATGCTGGCCTGGTCGCTGGTGCGCTACGAGTTCCCCGGCAAGCGCCTCGTCGATGCCTTGGTCGACCTGCCGTTTGCCCTGCCCACCGCGGTGGCCGGCATCGCGCTGACGGCGCTGTATGCCGGCAACGGCTGGTTCGGCGCGGTGCTGGAGCCGCTCGGCCTGAAGGTGGCCTTCCAGCCGCTGGGCGTGCTGGTGGCGCTGGTCTTCATCGGGCTGCCCTTCGTGGTGCGCACGGTGCAGCCGGTGCTGGAGGACCTCGAGACCGAGCTGGAGGAGGCCGCCGCCAGCCTGGGCGCGCGGCGCTGGCAGACCTTCCGCCGCGTGATCCTGCCGATCCTGCTGCCGGCGCTGCTGACCGGCTTCGCGCTGGCCTTCGCGCGCGCGGTCGGCGAGTACGGCTCGGTGATCTTCATCGCCGGCAACATCCCCATGGTCTCCGAGATCACGCCGCTGATGATCATCACCAAGCTCGAGCAGTACGACTACGCCGGCGCGACCGCGATCGCCACCGTGATGCTGGTGTTCTCCTTCGCGCTGCTGCTGCTGATCAACGGCCTGCAGGCCTGGAGCCAGCGCCGCGGCAGCCGCGGCACGGGAGCCTGAGATGGCCGGTGCCGCCGCCTCCCTCGCCGCTGCCGCGCTGCCCGCCGCGCCGCACCGCGGCCGCTACGAACGCAACCCCGCCACCCGCGAACCCGCCGTGGTGAAGTGGCTGCTGCTCGGCCTGTCGCTCGGCTTCTTCCTGCTGTTCATCCTGGCGCCGCTGCTGGCGGTGTTCGCGCAGGCGCTGCGCAAGGGCCTGGAGGCTTACGTCGCGGCGCTGGCCGAGCCGGATGCGCTGGCCGCGCTGCGGCTGACGCTGCTCGCCGCGGCGATCGCGGTGCCGCTGAACCTGGTGTTCGGCGTTGCCGCCGCCTGGGCCGTCACGAAGCACGACTTCCGCGGCAAGCAGCTGCTGATCACCTTCATCGACCTGCCCTTCTCCGTGTCGCCGGTGGTGGCCGGCCTGATCTACGTGCTGGTCTTCGGCGCGCAGGGCTGGCTCGGGCCCTGGCTGTCGGCGCACGAGGTGAAGGTGATCTTCGCGGTGCCGGGCATCGTGCTGGCGACGATCTTCGTCACCGTGCCCTTCGTGGCCCGCGAGCTGATTCCGCTGATGGAGGCCCAGGGGCGCGACGAGGAGGAGGCCGCGACCGTGCTCGGCGCCTCGGGCTGGCAGACGCTGTGGCGCGTGACGCTGCCGAACGTGAAGTGGGGCCTGCTCTACGGCGTGATCCTCTGCAACGCGCGGGCGATGGGCGAGTTCGGCGCGGTGTCGGTGGTCTCGGGCCACATCCGCGGGCTCACCAACACGCTGCCGCTGCACGTGGAGATCCTCTACAACGAGTACCAGTTCGCCGCCGCCTTCGCGGTGGCCTCGCTGCTGGCCCTGCTCGCGCTGGTCACGCTGGCGCTGAAGACGGTGGTCGAGTGGCAGCAGGCGCGCAGCCGGCGCTGAGCCGGCGCCCACGCCATCGCAGGAAAGTCCCCATGAGCATCCAGGTCCGCCACATCCACAAGGCCTTCGGGTCCTTCACCGCGCTCGGCGACGTCAGCCTCGACGTGCCCAGCGGCGAGCTGGTCGCGCTGCTCGGCCCCTCGGGCTGCGGCAAGACCACGCTGCTGCGCATCATCGCGGGGCTGGAGACGGCCGACCGGGGCAGCGTGCTGCTCGACGGCGAGGACAGCTCCGACACCCACGTGCGCGAGCGCCAGGTCGGCTTCGTGTTCCAGCACTACGCGCTGTTCCGCCACATGACGGTGTTCGAGAACGTGGCCTTCGGCCTGCGCGTGAAGCCGCGCCGCCAGCGCCCGTCGGACGCGCAGATCGCGCGCAAGGTCGGCGAGCTGCTGGACCTGGTGCAGCTCGGCTGGCTGGCCGACCGCTACCCCGCGCAGCTGTCCGGCGGCCAGCGCCAGCGGATCGCGCTGGCGCGCGCGCTGGCGGTGGAGCCGCGCGTGCTGCTGCTCGACGAGCCCTTCGGCGCGCTCGACGCGAAGGTCCGCAAGGAGCTGCGGCGCTGGCTGCGCCGGCTGCACGACGAGCTGCACATCACCAGCGTCTTCGTCACCCACGACCAGGAGGAGGCGCTCGAGGTGGCCGACCGCGTGGTGCTGATGGACCACGGCCGCATCGAGCAGGTCGGCACGCCGACCGAGGTCTACGAGCGGCCGGCCACGCCCTTCGTGTTCTCCTTCCTCGGCGCGGTGAACCGCTTCGCGGGCCACGTCGACGGGGCCCACCTGCGCGTCGGCGAGCAGGCCCTGCCGCTCGGCGCGGGCACGCTGGCGCAGGGCGCCGAGGCGCAGGGCTTCGCGCGGCCGCACGAGCTGGCGGTGGCCACGCAGGCGGTGGCCGGCGGCGTGCCGGCCACGGTCGGCCGCGTGCTCAGCTTCGGGGTGGCCAGCCGCGTCGAACTGCAGGGTGTGGACGGCCAGCCCTACGAGGTGGAGCTGACGCGCGACCGGGCCGAGGCCCTGGCGCTGCAGGCCGGCCAGGCCGTGTGGCTGGTGCCGCAGCGCCTGAGCGTGTTCGAGCGGCCCGGCAGCGCGCCGGCGCCCGCACTGGCGCAGGCCGCCTGACGCCGCCCGCGGACCGCGGCAGCTCCTGCGGCCGGCCGCGGCCGCCGCCGACAATCCCCTCGCCATGAACTTCCAGCAACTGCGCATCCTGCGCGAGGCGGTGCAGCGCCACTTCAACCTCACCGAGGTGGCGAACGCGCTGTACACCTCGCAGTCCGGCGTCAGCAAGCACATCCTCGACCTGGAGCAGGAGCTCGGCGTCGACCTGTTCGTGCGCAAGGGCAAGCGCCTGACCGGCCTGACCGAGCCGGGGCGCGAGGTGGTGGCGCTGGCCGAGCGCATGCTGGTGGACGCCCGCAACATCAAGCAGCTGGCCGAGCAGTTCACCCACCGCGACGAGGGCCGGCTGACCGTGGCCACCACCCACACCCAGGCGCGCTACGCCTTGCCGCAGGTGGTGCGCCGCTTCAAGGCCGCCTTTCCCAAGGTGCACCTGGTGCTGCTGCAGGGCAGCCCGACCGAGATCGGCGAGCGGCTGCGCGCCGGCGAGGCCGACATCGGCATCGCCACCGAGCAGGTCGACGCCGGGCCCGGCCCGCACCCCTTCGTGGACTTCCCGTTCTACGACTGGCACCACGCCGTGGTCGTGCCCGAGGACCACCCGCTCGCCGACGGCCGGCCGCTGAGCCTGGAGGCGCTGGCCGACCACCCGCTGATCACCTACCACGAAGGCTTCACCGGGCGCGGCCGCATCGATGCCACCTTCGCCGCCGCCGGCCTGGTGCCGGACGTGGTGATGTCCGCGCTGGACGCCGACGTGATCAAGACCTACGTCGAGGTGGGCCTCGGCGTCGGCATCGTCGCGTCGATGGCCGTCGATCCGGCGCGCGACCTCGGCCTGCGGCGCATCGACGCGGCGCACCTCTTCGAGCGCAACACCACCCACATTTCCGTCCACCGCGGCCGCTACCTGCGCGGCTACGCCTACCGCTTCCTCGAAGAGTGCTCGCCGGCGCTGACACCGGCCGTGGTGCGCGCGGCGCTCGAGGCGGGCTGAGCGGCCCGGCCCCCGCGGCCTGCGCCAGAGCGGGGCAGCACCCGCTCCGAAACCGGGGGCGGGCGTGCCAGGGCTGCGCAGGGTTAGCCCCGATGACCCTGCCGGCATCGCCGACTACAGTCCGTGCACTCGCGAGGGGGCACCGGCTTGGTGCCTCTTCCAGGCGGGGGTCTGAGGAGACGACAAACCGCGGTTCAAGGCCACACGCCGCAGCCGCGATCGACAAGGCCGTGCGTCCGGGTGCCATCGGGTCCCGTTCGAGCGGTCGTCCGAGAGAGGGCGCCGGGTCACCCCCCGGCGCCCTTTTCCATTTCAGCGGTCCCTCGTGGACGCTCCGCGGCCGGCGGCGGCGCCGGGACGCCCCGGCGCGCACTCAAGTGCGCGCCGTTTCGGTCGATGTGCTCCGGCATGTCCGTCGACCCGCGCCTGCGCTCGCTCCAGATCGACCTGCCCACGCAGCCGGCCACGCTGCTGCGCCTGTCGGCGCTGCTGGCGGACGACGCGGCCGACCTGCAGGCCGCCGGGGCGCTGATCGAGGCCGACATGGCGCTGGCGGCCGCGGTGATGAAGGCGGTGAACTCCTCGCTGTACGGCCTCAGCGGCCGGGTGCAGTCGGTGCGCCAGGCGGTCACCTACCTGGGCCTGCGCGAGGTCGCGGCCATCACCTACGAGTTCGGACTGCGAGCGGTCTTCCCGGCGGCGGCCGAGCTGGAGCCGCTGTGGCGCCGCGCGTCGCTGCGCGGGCTGCTGATGGGACGCCTGGGTGAGGCGCTCGGCGTCGACCCCTGGGCCGCGCATTCCGCCGGCCTGTTCGAGGAATGCGGCAAGGCGGTGCTGTTCCGCCATTCGCCGGTGCGCTACCTGCCGCTGTTCGTCGGCGCGCAGGACGACGCCGAGCTGATCTACCTGGAGCACCGCGAGTACGGCGTCAGCCACGACGCGCTCGGCGCCGCGCTGTGCGAGAGCTGGGGCCTGGCGATGCCGGCGGTGCAGGCGGTGCGCCACCATGTCCGGGTGCAGGCCACGCGCCAGCTGCCGGCCGGCCTGCCACGCCCGGCGATCTGCGTGCTCTCGGCGCTGGCCCAGGCGCTGATGAACGGTGCGCCGGACCTGGAGGCGGCGGCCGAGGCCCTCGCGCCGCAGGCCCAGCTCGACCCGACCCTGGTGCTGCGCGGCCTGCGCCGCGTGGCCGACCAGCTGCGCGAGGCCCAGGCCCGCGCGACGCCGGGGCGCTGAGGCGCTGAGGCGCGGGCCGCCGAGGCGCGGCCGCCGGTTTCGGGCCGGCGCCCCCGCCGACAGACGGCGCGGCCCGGCCCGTGGCCGTCAATCCACCTTCGCGCCCGACACCTTCACCACCTCGCCCCATTTCTGCGTCTCGGCGGCGATGTACTGCGCGAACTGCGCCGGCGGCATGCCGCTGGGGATCGCGCCCTGGGCCAGCAGGCGTTCCTTCAGCGCGGGCGTGCCCATCGCCTTCAGGCTCTCCTGCTGCAGCCGCGTGACCACGTCGGCGGGGGTGCCGGCCGGCGCGAGCAGCCCGAACCAGGAGCTGGCGTCGAAGCCGGGCACCGGGCCGGCCTCGGCGATGGTCGGCAGGTCCGGCACCGCGGCGGAGCGCTGCGCGCTGGTCACCGCCAGCGCCTTCAGCTTGCCCGAGCGGATGTGCGGCAGCGCCGACGGCAGGTTGTCGAACATCAGGTCCATGGTGCCGCCGATCAGGTCCAGCAGCGCCGGGGCGGAGCCGCGGTAGGGGAAATGCACCATGAAGGTGCCCGTGCGCGCCTTGAACAGCTCGCCGGCGAGGTGGATCGAGGTGCCGTTGCCGCTGGAGGCCATGTTCAGCCGGCCGGGGTTGGCCCGGGCGTAGCGGATCAGGTCGGGCACGCTGGCGATCTTCAGCGCCTCGGCCTTGGCCGGGTTCAGCACCAGCACGTTGGGCACGCCGGCGACCAGCGTGACCGGTGCGAAGTCCTTGATCGGGTCGTACGGCAGCTTCGGGTACAGCGACTGGTTGATGCCGTGCGTGCCGACGGTGCCCATCAGCAGGGTGTGGCCGTCCGCCGCGGACTTGGCCACCTCGGCCGCGCCGACGTTGCCGCCGGCGCCGGGCTTGTTGTCGACGACGAAGGTCTGGCCGAAGGCGCGGCCGAGTTCCGGTGCCAGCGCGCGGGCCAGGATGTCGGTGGTGCCGCCCGCGGCGAAGGGCACGACGATGCGCACCGGCTTCGCCGGCCAGCCGGCCTGCGCGCGGGCCGGCGCGCTGCCGAGCAGGGGCCAGGCGCCGGCGGCGGCCAGCGCGAGCAGACGGCGGCGGTCGATCGGGGAAGCGGGCATCGGCAGGGGTCCTCGTGGGTGTTCGGTTGGCGCGCGAAGTCTCGCGCCGCGGCGGCGGCTTGCCCAGCGGGATTGCCCGCAACGCGGCCGGGGCGGCGGGCCGCGTCAGGCTTCACGGCACTTTCGCACGTCCTCGCGCCTTGGGATGGCGCCCGGGCGCCGGCCGCGGAACAATCGCCGGGTGCGAACGCGCCGCGCCGGCGCCCCGCCCCACGTTGTCCGCCACCGGGAACCTGCATGGTCGCGAACAAGCCCTCCCCGCATCGCCTGAACCGCCTGCAGGCCGCCAGCGCGCGGCTGCGCCCGCTGGCCTGGGGCGATGCGCTGAAGATCCGCGCCGAGGACGTCGCCGTGTTCGCGGCGGCGGCCGAGGTCTTCGACCACATCATCATCGTGCGCGCCACCAACGAGCGCTCGCTGCCCTATGTCGGCCAGAAGGGCTTCGTGCCCAAGCCGATCGACTGCAAGCCGAAGACGGCCGACCGCGATGCCTTCGTCGCCGAGATGAACCTCTTCGTCGAGTGCGCCGGGCTGGTGGTGGACCCGCAGCTGATCGGCTTCGCGGCCTTCGAGGACGAGAAGAAGCGCGGCAAGGCGGCCCAGGCCTGGACCGAGTTCGTCTCCCGCCGCACCGTCGACGAGCGCCGGCGCCAGGTCTACCGGCGCCGCGGCTCCAAGGGCTTCTTCGCCGTCGACACCCAGCGCGGCAGCCGCCGCTACGGCTGCCTGATGCTGTCCAACCAGGACCAGCCGGCCGAGGATTTCTCGCTCGCGGGTGGCGGCTGGATCCAGTTCAAGCTGCAGGAGATGCGCTACATCCACGGCGACTACGACCTCTACGGCCTGATCGACGTGGACGCGATGGTCGGGCCCGGGCCGCACCGCCCGCGGGTGCTGAAGGAGCGGCTGCACGGGCAGCGCCACTACTTCAGCGAGAAGTTCCGGCAGATCCAGGCCTTCCTGAACCGCGGCATCGGCGCCGAGATGATCCAGCACGGCGCGCAGGACCACGTCGGGCACCAGAGCGACCTGCTCTACGTCTTCTACCCGACCGGCCAGTTCTACCAGCTCGACGCCAGCGCGGAGGCGATCCGCGAGATCTACCAGCTGCTGTTCCACCAGGAGGCCTGAGCCGGGCCGGCCGGGCCGGCGGCCGCGCCTGACCGGCCGCCGACTCCGGGCCGCCGACTCAGGCGCTGGCCGTCGCCGCGGCGACGTGCCCGCGCGGGATCGCGCCGAGCAGCCGCCGGGTGTACTCCTGCTGCGGCGCATCGAGGATCTGCGCCACGCCGGCCTGCTCGACCACCTCGCCGTCCTTCATCACCAGCACCTCGTCGGCCATGAAGCGCACCACCGCGAGGTCGTGGCTGATGAAGATGTAGGCGAGGCCGAGCTCGTCCTGCAGGTCCTTCAGCAGGTTCAGCACCTGGGCCTGCACCGAGACGTCGAGCGCGCTGACCGCCTCGTCCAGCACCAGCACCTCGGGCTCCAGCGTCAGGCAGCGCGCGATCGCCACGCGCTGGCGCTGGCCGCCGGAGAACTCGTGCGGGTACTTGTGCAGCGCGGACTCGTCCAGCCCGACGCGCTGCAGCAGCGCGACCGCGCGCGCCTCGCGCTCGGCGGGGTCGCGGCCGATGCCGTGGATGCTCATCGGCTCGATCAGCGTCTGGCCGATCGTGAAGCGCGGGTTCAGGCTGGCGTAGGGGTTCTGGAACACCACCTGGATGCGCCGGCGCATCGGCAGCATCTGCTGCTTGCTCAGCGCGAGCAGGTCCTCGCCATGGAACAGCACGCGGCCGCCGGTCGGCCCGCCGCTGGGCTCGTGCAGGCGCAGCAGGGTCAGGCCCATCGTCGTCTTGCCCGAGCCCGACTCGCCCACCACGCCGAGCGTGTGGCCGCGGCGCAGCGTGAAGGTGGCGCCCTTGACGGCGCGGAACTCGCGCCGGCCGAACACGCCGCTGCGCACCCAGAAGCTCTTGGTGAGGTTCGTGGCCTCGACCACGATCGGCGCCGCCGGATCCTTCGCGCGACCCGTGCCCGTGGCCGCGGCGGTGCCGCTGCCGGCCTGCGCGGCGATGTGGTCGTCGATCACCATCAGCCGCTCGCCGCGCTGCTCGAGCGTGGGCCGGCAGGCCAGCAGCGCGCGCGTGTAGGCGTCCTGCGGGCGCTGGAAGATGTCCGCCACCGCGCCCTGCTCGCGCACCGTGCCGTGCCGCATCACCACCACGTGGTCGGCGATCTCGCCGACCACGCCCAGGTCGTGGCTGATGAAGAGCATCGACATGCGGTGCTTCGCCTTCAGGTTGCCGAGCAGCTCCAGGATCTGGCGCTGGATGGTCACGTCCAGCGCGGTGGTCGGCTCGTCGGCGATCAGCAGCCGGGGCTCGCAGGCTAGCGCCATCGCGATCATCACGCGCTGCTGCTGGCCGCCCGAGAGCTGGTGCGGGTGGGCCGACAGGCGCCGCCGCGGCTCGGGCAGGCCGACCTCGGTGAGCAGCGCCTCGGCGCGCTTCAGCGCGTCGCGCCGCGTCAGGCCCAGGTGCTTCACCAGCGGCTCGCACAGCTGCTCGCCGATCGTGAACACCGGGTTCAGCGAGCTCATCGGGTCCTGGAAGACGCAGGCGATGTCCTTGCCGCGCATGGCCTGCAGCTCGGCCAGCGGCAGCTGCAGCATGTCGCGCCCCATGAAGTGGATGCGGCCGCGGCGCTCGGCGTTGTCCGGCAGCAGGTTCAGGATCGACATCGCGGTGACGCTCTTGCCGGAGCCCGACTCGCCGACCAGCGCGACGGTGGTGTTCTCCGGCACGTCGAAGCTGACGCCGACCGAGCGGCCGCCGATGTCGCGGCCGACGGCCTGCGCGCGCGTCATCGTGCCGCCCTCGGTGCCGAGGCGGAAGTCGACCCGCAGGTCCTGGATGGTCAGCAGCATGGCAGGGGTGGCGGCGCTCATTCGAGGCCCCTCAGCTTCGGGTCGAGCGCATCGCGCAGCGCATCCGTGAACAGCGAGAAGGCGGTCACGAAGACGGCCATGAACAGCGTGGCGGCGGCGAGCTGCCACCAGTGCCCGAGGATCAGCTCGGACTGGGCCTCGGCCAGCATCGAGCCCCAGCTCACCTGGTCGACCGCGACGCCGAGCCCGAGGTAGCTGAGGATCACCTCGGCCTTGATGAAGGAGACCACGTGGATCGACAGCTGCACCAGCACCACGTGGCTGACGTTGGGCAGGATGTGGCGGAAGATGCGCGAGGCATTGCTGGCCCCGATCGCCTCGGCCGAGCGCACGTAGTCGCGCACCGAGTGCTTCAGGAACTCGCCGCGCACCAGCCGGTAGATGCCGGTCCAGCCCGTCAGCGCCAGGATCACCACGATGCTCCAGATGCCCTTCGGCACGATCGCGTCGGCGCGGTTCAGCACCGCCGCGAAGGTGAAGATCAGCAGGATGTTCGGGATCGACGTGAAGACGTTGTAGAGCCACTCCAGCGCATCTCCGACGCGGCCGCCGTAGAAGCCGCCGAAGGCGCCGAGCACGGTGCCGAGCAGCGTGGCGGCCAGCGCCGCCAGCACGCCGACCATGATCGAGACCTCCGCGCCCTTGATCGCCTTCGCGAGCACGTCGCGCCCGAGGCGGTCGCCGCCGAAGGGCAGGGTCTCGGCGCGCGGCGTCTCCACGGTCTTGTACTTGGCGGTGGCCGCGTCCCACTCCTTGTAGCGCGGGGCCAGCGGGTCGATGTCGGAGATGTCGACGTTGGGGCCGGTGGGCACGGCGATGGCCGTGGTGTCGGCCGTCGCGGCGCGCGGGCCGACGAGGGTCGGCGGCGCGTTCGGCACGCCCACCTCCTTCTGCCAGCCGCTGGCCACCAGGCCGGCGGCCGACGCGACCACCAGCAGCACGAAGGCCAGCACGATGCCGAGCGAGACCATGCCGACGCGGTCGCCGCGGAAGCGCTTCCAGGCCGCGCCCCAGACGCCCATCGAGGCCGCCTTGCGCGGCGCGGCGGCCGCGCCGCCGGAGGGGAGGACCGCGCTCATTTCAGCACCACCCGCGGGTCGACCAGCTTGTACAGCACGTCGGTCAGCAGGTTGACGAACATCGTCAGCACCGCCAGGTAGATCGTGACCGCCTGGATCACCGGGTAGTCGCTGCGGTTGACCGCCAGCAGCACCTCGCGGCCCAGGCCGGGGATCGAGAAGAAGACCTCGATCAGGAAGGAGCCGACGAAGATGCCGGGCAGCTGCACCGCGACGTTGGTCAGGATCGGGATCATCGCGTTGCGCAGCACGTGCTTGAGCAGGATGGTCTTCTCGGTCAGGCCCTTCGCGCGCGCGGTGCGCACGTAGTCCTGGCCGATCTCGTCGAGGAAGAAGCTGCGGTACAGCCGCGTCTGCGGCGCCAGCGCCACCGCGGTGACCACCAGCACCGGCAGCACCGAGTAGGTCGTCAGGTTGGTCCAGAAGCTGTTGCTCCAGCCCTGCACCGGGAACCAGCCGAGCTGGAACGCGAACAGGTACTGCGCGACGATCACGTAGACCAGCAGCGAGATCGACAGCGCGACGGTGCTGACCACCATGATGCTGCGGTCGGTCAGCGAGCCGCGCTTGTAGGCGACCAGCAGCGCCAGCGGGATCGCCAGCACCACCTCGAGCACCAGGATCGGCACCATCACCGTCAGCGTGGCGGGCAGGCGCGTCGCGAAGAGGTTGCTGACCGCCTCGTTGGTGGCCCAGCTGCGGCCCCAGTCGAAGGTGACGATCTGCTTGAGGAAGATGAGCAGCTGTTCCCAGACCGGCCGGTTCAGCCCGAGCTGGTCGCGGATCGCCTCGATCTGCTGCGGCGAGGCGTTCAGGCCACCGAGGATTTCCGCGGGATCGCCGCCGAAGTACTTGAACAGAAAGAACACCAGCAGCACGACGCCGAGCAGCGTCGGAATCATTTGCCACAGGCGCCGTATCAGGTAGGCGGCCATCGATGCAAGGCTCTCCAGAGGGTGGTTCGGTGAGGCGGACGGCCCGCTCGTGACGGGCCGCGGCAGCGCCGGGCAGGGCGCCGGTCCGCCGTTCGCAAGGCCGGGAGTCTAAGTGGTCGAGGGCTCCGGGTTCTCCCCAGGGGACGGGCCTTGCCGGCGGCGCGGCGCAAGCAATCACCATGCCCTCGCGGCCGCCGCGTGCCCGGCTCTGCCTCTAGACTTCGGCCCTCATCGATGCCGTGCCCTTCCGGCGGCCCCACCGGCGCCGCGCCGCGGCGGCATCCCCTTCCCACGAGGAGTCGATCCGATGTCTGTCGTTCCCGCGCGCCGTGCCTGGCTCGGCGCCGTGCTGCTCGGTGCGAGCGCGGCCGCCGTCGCGCCGCTGGCGGCCCAGCCGGCCGCCGCGCCGGCGCCCAAGGTGCTGCGCTATGCCTTCCAGATCGCCGAGACGGGCTTCGACCCGGCCCAGCTCTCCGACCTCTACTCGCGCACGCTGACCGAGGGCATCTTCGAGGGCCTGCTCGCCTTCGATTTCCTGGCGCGCCCGTTCAAGGTGCGGCCGCTGGTGGCCGAGGCGCTGCCGGAGGTCTCGGACGACTACCGCCGCTTCACCTTCCGCATCAAGCCGGGCATCCACTTCGCCGACGACCCGGCCTTCAAGGGCCGCAAACGCGAGTTGACCGCGCAGGACTTCGTCTACGCGATCAAGCGCCATTACGACCCGCGCTGGAACAGCCCCAACCTCTACCGCCTCGAGAACGCCAAGCTGCTCGGCCTGAGCGAGCTGCGCAAGAAGGCGATGGACGCGAAGCAGCCCTTCCCCTACGACACCGAGGTCGAGGGCGTGAAGGCGCTGGACCGCTACACGCTGCAGTTCAACCTCGGCGAGCCCTCGCCGCGCTTCCCGCTGGAGCAGCTGACCGACAGCTCGGTGTTCGGCGCGGTGGCGCGCGAGGTCGTCGAGTTCTACGGCGACAAGATCATGGAGCACCCGGTGGGCACCGGGCCGTTCCGGCTCGGCGAGTGGCGGCGCAGCTCGCGCATCGTGCTGGAACGCAACCCCGGCTACCGCGAGGTGCTGTACGACGCGGAGGCGCCGGCCGACGACCCGAAGTCGCAGGCCATCGCCGCGCGCTTCAAGGGCCGCCGGCTGCCGATGGTCGACCGCGTGGAGGTGGCCATCATCGAGGAGACCCAGCCGCGCTGGCTGAGCTTCCTGAACGGGCAGAGCGATTTCCTCGAGCGGCTGCCGAACGAGTTCGCCGACGTCGCGATCCCGAACAACGAGCTGGCGCCCAACCTCGCGAAGCGCGGCATCCACATGGACCGCGCGCCGCTGGTCGACGCCACGCTGGCCTCGCTGTTCAACCAGGACAACCCGGTGGTCGGCGGCTACACGCCGGAGAAGGTGGCGCTGCGCCGCGCGATCAGCCTGGCCTACAACAGCGCCGAGGAGATCCGCCTCGTGCGCAAGAACCAGGCGGTGCCCGCGCAGGCGGCGATCGCGCCGCTGACCTTCGGCTACAACCCGGCCTTCAAGTCGGAGATGAGCGACTACGACCCGGCCCGGGCGAAGGCGCTGCTGGACCTCTATGGCTACGTCGACCGCGACGGCGACGGCTGGCGCGAGCAGCCCGACGGCTCGCCGCTGCTGCTGGAGTACGCCACCCAGCCCGACCAGCTCAGCCGCCAGCTGGTCGAGCTGTGGGACAAGGGCATGAAGCAGATCGGCATCCGCATGGTCTTCAAGACCGCGAAGTGGCCGGAGAACCTGAAGGCCTCGCGCGCCGGCAAGCTGATGATGTGGGGTGTCGCCTGGAGCGCCGGCGCGCCCGACGGCGACACCTTCCTCGCGCTCGGCTACGGCCCCAACAAGGGCGGCGCCAACCACTCGCGCTTCGACCTGCCGGCCTTCAATGCGCTCTACATCAAGCAGAACAAGATGCCCGACGGGCCGGAGCGCCAGAAGGTGATGGAGGAGGCGAGCCGGCTGATGGTGGCCTACGTGCCCTACAAGATCAGCGCGCACCGCATCGCCACCGACCTGATGCACCCCTGGGTCGTCGGCTACCGGCGCAACCCCTTCGTGCGCGGCTTCTGGAAGTACGTCGACGTCGACACCGAGGTGCAGCGGAAGTCCCGCTCGTGAGTGCCGCAGGCGCCCCGCCGGCCGAGGCGCCGCTGCCGCGCCGGCGGCTGCTCGCGTCGCTCGGCGCGCTGCCGCTGTCCGCGCTGCCGCTGGGCCTCGCCGGGGCGCCTGCCGCCGCGGCGGCGTCCGAGGGCCCGGCTGCCGGCACGCGCGTGCTGCGCTACGCCTTCCGCACCGCCGAGACGGGTTTCGACCCGGCCCAGATCAGCGACCTGTACTCGCGCACCGTCACCGCGCACGTCTTCGACGGCCTGTACAAGTACGACCACCTGGCCCGGCCCTACCGGATCAAGCCGAACGTCGCCGTCGGCGAGCCCGAGATCGCCGACGACTTCCGCCGCTGGACCGTGCGGCTGCAGCCCGGCATCGTGTTCGCCGACGACCCGGTGTTCCGCGGCCGGCCGCGCGAGCTGGTGGCGCAGGACTTCGTCTACGCCTTCAAGCGCTTCTTCGACCCGGTCAACAAGAGCCCCAGCGTCAGCAACTTCCTCGACCAGGGCGTGCTCGGCATCGAGGCGCTGCGCGAGAAGGCGCTGCGCGACAAGACGCCCTTCGACTACGACACCGAGATCGAGGGCATCCGCGCGCTGGACCGCCACACGCTGCAGTTCCGGCTGGCCCAGCCGCGGCCGCGCTTCCTGATGTTCCTGGCCGAGGGCAACCTGTTCGGCGCGGTCGCGCGCGAGGTGGTCGAGGCCTACGGCGACAAGATCATGGAGCACCCGGTGGGCACCGGCCCGTTCCGGCTCGCCGAGTGGCGGCGCAGCTCGCGCATCGTGCTGGAACGCAACCCGAACTTCCGCGAGCTGCGCTACGACGCCGAGCCCAACCCCGACGATGCCGAGGGGCAGGCGATCGCGGCGCGGCTGCGCGGGCGCCGGCTGCCGATGCTGGACCGCGTCGAGATCGCGATCATCGAGGAGAGCCAGCCGCGCTGGCTGTCCTTCCTGAACGCGCAGTTCGACCTCGCCTACGACGTGCCGCTGGAGTTCGCGCAGAGCGTGGTGCCGAACGGCCGGCTGGCGCCGAACCTGGCGCGGCGCGGCATCGGGCTGCACCGCATCCTGAACCCCGACCGCACGCTGTACTACTTCAACATGGAGGACCCGCTGGTCGGCGGCTACGGCGCGGAGAAGGTGGCGCTGCGCCGCGCCATCAGCCTGGCCACCGACGTGCAGCGCGAGATCACCACGGTGCGCCGCGGCCAGGCGGTGCCGGCGCAGTCGGTGGTGGCGCCGGGCGGCTGGGGCTACGACCCGGCCTACAAGAGCCCGAACAGCGACTACGACCCGGCGCGCGCGAAGGCCCTGCTCGACACCTATGGCTACGTCGACCGCGACGGCGACGGCTGGCGCGAGCAGCCGGACGGCTCGCCGCTGGTGCTGCAGTACGCGAGCCAGCCCGACGCGCTCTCGCGCTCCTTCGACGAGATCTGGAAGAAGAACATGGACGCGGTGGGCCTGCGGCTGCAGATCCGCGCCGGCCAGTGGCCCGAGCAGCTCAAGGCGGCGCGCGCCGGCCAGCTGATGATCTGGCAGCTGGGCTACACCGCGTCGACGCCGGACGTGCAGCCCGGGCTCGAGATCCTCTACGGGCCCGCCGCGGGCGGGCAGAACCTGCCGCGCTTCCGGCACCCGCGCTACGACGCGCTGTACGACCGCATGCGGGCGCTGCCCGACGGCCCGGAGCGCCTGGCGCTGCTGCGCGAGGCGCAGAAGATCGTCGCTGCCTACGTGCCGCAGAAGTACAACGTGCACCGCATCGTCAACGACCTCACCCAGCCCTGGGTGATCGGCTACCGCCGGCCGCTGTTCGGCAACCAGTTCTGGCAGTACGTCGACGTGGACCCGGCGCGCCGCGCCGCGGCTGCGGGCTGAAGAAGCTGTGAACGA
>NZ_BBYR01000060.1 GCF_001293525.1 Pseudideonella sakaiensis
CGACCCTCGAACTCGAGATCAGCCTCGATGTAGACGCACCAGACCGGCAGCCGGTACAGCAGCGCAGTCGGCAGGTCGCCCGAGATGGGTGTCTCAGCCAGCGGCCGGTACAGCGCAGGGTCGAATCGCATGATCTGCTGGCCCATGCGCCACGCCATCATCGCGCCCAGGATGCCCACGTGATGCGAGGACAGCAGCGGCACGCGATTGTCTCCGCCGCCGCTGACGACCGCATACGCGCCGGCCAGCGGCAGGTAGCACCAGTCGGGCCAGTCAAATCCGGGGCCCCGCTGGCTGCGGAAATGGTCGCCCGCGGTCCAGGCGGTAGGGTAGGCGCGGCCGACCGCATCGAGGATCATGCGGGCCCGGTGCGTGCGCTTCGGGAACTGGGTCACGGTCCGACCTCGCACGCGAGATCCAGCTGCTTGCCCCGCGCCGTCCACACCGCCAGGCGGCAGTGGCCGGCGATCATCGGGCGGTCGACCTGTCGGCGGTCGACGGCGATCGAGAATGGGCTGTCCGAACCGTCGTCGAACACCACGTCCCAGCAGCGGCCAGGCAGATGGATCGACGGCTCGATGATGGCCGACCGGCCGGTCCGCATCTCCTCCAACGCTCCCTCTGCCGCCTCGGGCACGAGGAGGCGCCAGGTGCCAGCATTGGCTGTGAGGTAGCACAGCCCGGCCGCGGCCTGCTCGCTGTCCCAGTAGTTGGTGGCGCGCAGCTCGGGGCCGTCGTTCTGGATCTTGATCGGCATGCTCAGACCGGAATCCGCCGGGCCATCGCCACGGCATGCTGTCGGATGTTGATGTCCCGCCGTTCGCGGGCACGCTCGGCGATGCGCTGCGCTGCCGCCAGCGCCTCACGCGCGGCCGCCAGCTCGCGCTCGAGCCGTTCGACATCGGCGATCGCTGGCCCCAGATCCGCAGACTCGCGCGCGCACTGCAGCTCGCGCTCGGCGCGAACCCGCTCGGCCTCCAGCCAGCGCGCGTGCTTGCGTGCCCGACGCGCGGCGTCGGGGTACGTCAGATCGTGCGCAGCGAACCACGCGAGCATCTGCTCGCTGTCGCCGAGGTCCATCGGAGCCCACTGACCCGCGACGGGAACGTCTGCGAACAGCAGCCGCATCGGACGGTCTGCACGGGCGCCATCCCTGGACGCCGGCCAGCGCACGAGCGGCGTGTCGATGACGGCCTCGACGATCGCCTGCGCGACCGGGTCGTGCTCGATGTCGTCGTCCCCGACGCGGTAGCGCAGGCACTCGACCTCGACGGTGGCCAGCTCTTCCTGCGGCTCGACACCCGCCGGGTCCTCGCCGCGCTGTGCGGCGTGCTCGCGGCGCAACGCGAGGACCTCGGGCGAGTACTCCGTGTCGATCCAGCGCTGCAGCTCGTCGCGCAGAAGCTCGGCCGCAGCCTCCGCCTCGCGGCGCGAGACGAGCTCGCGGTCCAGCACCGAGCTCGAGGCGTCATGCCGGGCGACAGCCCGGAACAGCGTGTCGATGCTCATCTCAGGCCCCCAGCAGCTTGTCGATCTCGGCCAGGCGCGCCACCAGGCGGCCGCGTTCGGCGGCCAGCGCCTCGCGATCGATCACCGGCTCCTCTGGCTCGACCTCGACCGACACGACCCCATCAGCCGGCTCATCGGCCAGGCGCTGGACCCAGGTGGCGGGCACGTCCCGCACGAGCACCGTCGCGCCCTTCGAGCCCACGCAGGTCTTCCAGTTCTTCACCGAGCCGCCGCTGCCGAAGTTCCCCTCAAGCAGCACCACGCCTTCGCAGATCCGGGCGCCGCTGTCGCGCCCGAACGCCTTCGCGATCTCGCGGCCCGCGAGGCGGATCGGCGCGCTGTAAGCGCTGTGTTCGGGCTTCCAGACCACCCGCAGCGTGACCACGGGGCCAGAGGCTTCGGCGCCATCGGTGCCGTAGTGCTGCAGCAAGGCCTCCCGGACCCGCGCGTCGTCGCGGGCGTCGAAAACCCACGCGGGGGCCTGCCAGCGGCCGCCCAGGCGCTTGGCGGCGGCGACGAACGCCGGCAGGTACGGGGAGACGACGCGGATGGTGTTGGCGTCGCGGGTGACTTTCAGCATGATCATCTCCTGGTGAGATTTCTCCGGGGACTCACCCCCGGCGGTGTGCGCTGCCTGTTCGGCAGTAGTGCAGTGAAGGGGTCCGTCGCAGCGTTTCCTGAGCTGCTTCCGCAGCAGTTCAGCGATCCAGGATCTCCTCCACTTCGTCGGCGCTCAGGCCGGCCGCGCGCAGCGCGCTCTCCACGGACATCGTCGTGTGCAGGGTCGGGTCGTTCGGCAGGACGCCCCGCTGCGTGAGCTCGAGCATCGTGCTGGCCTGGATCACGCCACCGCTGTCGGCGGCGGCCAGGATCGCGTTGATGTCGGTCTGCTTGCTCATCGTCATCTCCCTATCGAGATTCCCCGGGTACCCACCCCCGGCGGTGCTGCCGAGATCGGTCTCGGCATGGGTGACATAGTAAACCCACACGGGTTTACCGTCAACACCCTTTTATCCCTCATCGAGGGGACGCGCTTTGCCGCCACGCACCGCCCGTGCTACGGTAGCGGCGGGTGATCGTCGGCGGGACGCTGACGCGTGTCAGCCCTGACACCCGCCCCGTCCGGCCCGCAGCATGCGGGCCCATGACGCCGCTTCGCCGCCTGCCCTCGCGCGCCCGCCAGATCGGCCGCGCAGCACGCCTCGTGATCGCCGGGCTGAGCCTGTCGGCCGCCGGCCTGGTGGGCATCGCGGTCCACGAGGGGTACAGCGAGAGGGCCTATCCCGACCCCGTGCACGGCACGAAGGTCCCGACGATCGGCTTCGGGTCGACCGCCGGGGTCAAGATGGGCGACACCACCGACCCCGTGTCCGCGCTGCAGCGCAAGGAGCGCGAGGTGCGGGTGTTCGAGGGCGCGATCAAGGCCTGCGTGACGGTGCCGCTGTACCAGGCCGAGTACGACGCGTACGTCGATCTGGCCTACAACATCGGCCCCGGCCGCGACGGCGTGGCCGATGGCTTCTGCTGGGCGAAGCGCGGCGGGCCCAGCAACCTGGTGCGCCGGCTCAATGCCGGCGACTACGTGGGCGCCTGTAACGCCATCCTCGACTGGCGCTATGCCGGTGGCCAGGACTGCAGCGTGAGCCGCTCGTGCCGTGGCCTCTGGCTGCGGCGGCAGCAGCTGCAGCAGCGCTGCCTCGGCGCCGAGGGGGCTGCGCAATGAGGACCCTCGGCCGCGTCGCCTCGATCGCCGTGCTGGCAGCCCTGCTCGTGGGCGGCATCGCGGCGCTGGCCTATGGCTGGGGCCGGACGGCCGGCAGCGCAGCCGTGCCGCGCCAGGAGGCCGCACAGGCGCGTGCAGCCCTGCAGGCCTACCAGGCCGACGTGCGCCGCGTCGACCAGGCCACCGATCGCTACCTCGCCGACCACCGTGCCCTGGAGGACCGCTATGCCCAGCTCGACCGCGAGCATCGTGCGCTGCTCAAGCGCCATCGTCTCATCGTGCCGCAGCGCACTGCAGTGGCTGTGGCGCCGCTGCAGTGCGATGGTGGTGTGCAGCGAGCCCCTGATCTCGCGGCCGACCAGGCGGGGCGCATCGAGCTACCTGACGCTGCTCGTGATGCTGATGGCGAGCTGCAGCTCACTCTGGCTGCTGTCCGGGTGTGGAACGCCGCCCTCACCGGCCGCGACGCGCCGGCCGGTGCCTGCGGCGCTGCTGCAGCCGCCGCGGGAGCCGATGCCGCTTGTGCCGAGGGCTCCGGCCTCGGCATCGCCGACGCCTGGGACAACCACGCCGCCAACGCCCGCGCCTGCGCCGAGGACCGGCAGCGGTATCGCCATCTGATCGAATTTCTGACTGCCGAGGAGCGGTGACATGGAACGCGACGAACTGCTGCTGCTCGGTCGGATCGACGGGAAGCTCGACGGGATCAGCAAGCACCTGCAGGCGCAGGACGAGCGGCTCGACAAGATCGACGGGCGGCTGCGCGCGGTCGAGCAGAAGGCCGCGGTGATCGGCGCGGCCAGCGGCGGCGCGATGAGCCTCGGCGTGGCGCTGATCGTCGAGGGCATGAAGCACTGGCTCGGGCGCGGCGGCCCGGGCTCGGGACCGTGAGCGCGCATGGCCCACGCGAACGAGAAGCGCACGAAGCTGCGCGGCCTCTACGTGCATCAGCGCATGCCGATGGACGCGGCCTGCAAGGCCGCGGGCGTGCCGCGCAGCACGGCCAATCGGTGGAAGCAGGAGGCGGCCGCCGCCGGTGACGACTGGGACAACGTCCGCGCCGCCGTCGCCATGGGCGACGAGAACTTCGCGGCGCTGTCGAAGCGCCTGCTCGAGGACTACCTGGTCGAGCACCAGGGCACGATCGACATGCTGCGCAGCCAGGAAGGCCTCACGGCGCGCGATCGCGCGGAGACGCTGGCCAGCATGGCCGACAGCTTCAACAAGACCATGGCGGCCTTCCGCCGCATGAGCCCCGAGCTGAACCGCCAGGCCATCGCGCTCGACGTGCTGCAGCGCCTGGCGCAGTTCGCGCAGGCCAAGTTCCCGCGGCATGTCCCGCTGCTGCTGGAGCTGCTGGAGCCTTTCGGCGAAGAGCTGGCGAAGACGGCGCGATGAAGATCCTCATCTGCAAAGGGTACGGAGTGGGAAGCGGTGAGGTCCGCCTGGTGGCCGAGCGCATCACGCACTGGCACGGCATCGACTTCAACGGCAACCACGGCACCGAGATCTACCTCGACACCGGCAACTCGGTGCGTGTGCAGGCCTGGCCGCGCGACGTCGAGAAGGCGATGCTGCTGCTGAGCGATGCCGACTCGTGCGACGTTCCGAGCAGCTGGTGACCGAGATGACGACGGCACTCATCTGGACCGGCTTCTGCGTCTGGGTTGCCCTCGGTGCAGCCCTGACGGCCTGGGCTTGCGAGCTGGTCGAGCTGGCCGTGCTGGCTGCCGACTTCACCCGCTTCATGCTGGCCGAGGCCCGCGCTGCAGAGCGCAAGCGCAAGCCGATCCGCTGGTTCACGCGCATCTGGTGGACGTTCATCAGCAAGGGAGTTCCACCGAGGATCGGCTACAGCAGCGGCGCCTTGTGGACAGGCTTCCGGCAGTGGTACGTGCCACCGGCCTCCAGCCGACAACGCTGAAGCATGGCCCGCAGCAGCAAGGAGTTCCTCGACGGCCTGGCCGAGCTGGCCGAGAGCCTGCGTCGTCAGATCGATGCGGACCTCGATGGCTGGTCGCTCGAGCCCGAGGCGATCGCAGAGCGGCGGCGCCAGGTGTGCGACCCGGTGACCGGCTTCGAGTTCTGGGACCGGACCTACTTCCCGCACTACGGCCGGGCCGAGCCCAGCGCCCTGCACCAGTACCTGTACGCGCGGCTGCCGCAGCTCATCAACGCGTCGACCGGCCAGCGCGATGCGATCGCCGCCCCGCGCGGCGAGGCCAAGTCCACCAAGGTCTCGATGAGCTTCGTCACCTGGTGCCTGGTCACGGGCGCGCAGTGGTACGTCGTGATCGTGATGGACGCCTTCGACCAGGCGGCTGAGATGCTGGAGGCGATCAAGGCCGAGCTGGACACCAACCCCCGCATCGCGAGCGACTTCCCCGAGGCGGCCGGCCAGGGCAAGGTCTGGCGCGCTGGCGTGATCGTCACGGCCAACGGGCGCAAGGTGGAGGCTTTCGGCAGCGCGAAGAAGATCCGCGGCCGCCGCCATGGCCCGCACCGGCCGGGCCTGGCCATCCTCGACGACATCGAGAACGACGAGAACGTCAACACCCCGGCGCAGCGCGACAAGCTGCAGAAGTTCGTCACCAGCTCGGTGCTGAACCTGGGCCCGCCCGACGACAGCATGCATGCCATCCTGATCGGCACGGTGCTGCACTACGACAGCGTGCTCGCGCGCTTCCTGCGCAATCCGCTCTGGAACCGCAAGGTCTTCAAGGCCATCTTGCAGTGGCCCGCCCGCATGGACCTGTGGGAGGAGTTCGAGGGCCTGCTGCTCAATGCGGAGAACGCCCAGGCAGGCGAGGCTGCTGCGATGGCGATGTACCGCGAGCACCAGGCCGAGATGGATCGGGACGCGGTGGTCAGCTGGCCCGCGGTGAGGCCGCTGGTGCAGCTCATGCTGCGGCGCGCGCGCGAGGGGCACAGCGCCTTCGACAGCGAGCAGCAGAACGACCCGAGTGCCGGCGATGATGCGCCGTTCGCCCACAGCATCCGCTTCTGGGTCAACCGCCTGGCGGAGTGGATCTTCTACGGCGCGTGCGACCCGTCGCTCGGCCGGCACAACAAGGGCCGCGACCCGAGCGCGATCGGCATCGGCGGCTACCAGCGTGTGACCGGCATCCTTGACGTGGTCGAGGCGAAGATCCGGCGGCGCACGCCGGACCGGATCATCAGCGACATCATCGAGCTGCAGCGCGAGTACTGCTGCCTGGTCTGGGGCATCGAGAGCGTGCAGTTCCAGGAGTTCCTGCGCACCGAGCTGGTCAAGCGCTCGGCCCAGGCCGGTGTGCCGGTGCCGGCCCGTGCGCTGCTGCCGATCGCGGACAAGGTGTTGCGCATCGAGTCGCTGCAGCCGCACATGCACAACGGGCTGATCAGGTTGCACAGCAGCCAGACCACGCTCGTCGACCAGTTCCGCCACTTCCCGCTGGCGGACCACGACGACGGCCCGGACATGGTGCAGATGCTCTGGATGCTGGCGGTGACCGGCGTGGCAGCAGCGGCCGCGCAGGCCGATGCGGAAAGCAGCTCCGACCAGGCCGACGCGCGCACCCGATACGGCCGCCAGGCGGCCCGCATGTTCCGCAACGGAGGACGATCATCATGAGCAGCTGGTGGCGCAATGCCCTCGGGCTGTCCCCTGCCCGCCTGGCCGAGGCCGCCGACGCCGAGGCCGCACCGCCCGCCCAGGCGCCCGCGGCGCCGCCGGCCGTGGCCGCCCGCCAGACGGAGGCCAAGCAGGACCCGGCGGCCGAGCCGGGCTGGACGCGCCTCACGGGCGAGGGCACGGGGCGGCATAACGATCAGGACCTGGCCCCGCTCGCGCAGGACCGGATGCAGCGCCTGGCCGAGTGGCTGTGGCAGAGCAACCTGCTCGCCAACCGCCTGGTCGAGATCATGCTCGCCTACCTGCTGGCCGAGGGCGTGAGCCTGCAGTGCCCCGACGAGCAGCACCAGAAGCTGCTGACGGCCTTCTGGAACGACCCGATCAACAACTGGCCGCTGAAGCTGGTGGGCCGCGCGCGCGGGCTGTCCCTCATGGGCGAGCAGTGCTACATCTGCCGGGTCAACGAGGGCAGCGGGTTCGTGCGCCTGGGCTACCTGGACCCGCGGCACATCGGCACCGTGGTGATGGACCCGGACAACCCCGAGCAGCCCATCGGCGTGGTCACGAAGCGCGACGCCCAGGGCAAGTACCACAAGTACCGCGTGGTGGTGCTGGGCAACGACGACGAGCTGTTCTCGCGGCGGACCGCGCAGATCCGCCGCACGGACTTCACGGACGGTGACTGCCTGCTCTACCAGGTCAACAAGCTGCCCAGCGGCTCGCGCGGCCGCTCCGATCTGCTGGGGCAGATGGACTGGCTCGACGCCTACGACGAGTTCCTGTTCGCCGAAATCGACCGCATCCGCTACCTGCGCTCGTTCGTGTGGGACGTCGCCATCGCCGGAGCCAACCAGGAGGACGTGGACAAGTTCGACAAGACCTTCAGGCCGCCCGCGCCGAACTCGAAGTTCGTGCACAGCGACTCGATCACGCTCTCCGCGATCTCGCCCGAGCTGCAGGCGGCGGACACGAGCGAGAGCGCGCGCCTGTTGCGCAACCACGTTCTCGGCGGCGGCACCGTGCCCGAGCACTGGTTCGGCGGCGGCGGCGACGTGAACCGCGCGGCCGCCGGCGAGATGGGCGAGCCCACGTTCAAGATGTTCACGGCGCGGCAGCAGGTGCTCAAGCTCATGCTCGAGGAGATCGGCCGCTA
>NZ_BBYR01000061.1 GCF_001293525.1 Pseudideonella sakaiensis
GATGCACCAGACCAAGAAGGGCAACCAGTGGCACTTCGGCATGAAGGCACACATCGGCGTGGACGCCGAATCGGGCCTGGTGCACACGGTCATCGGTACGGCCGTTCGGCATGGTTTTTCAGCAGCCTGCTAGGCTTGGTGCAAACGCCGCCTCATTGCATACCGGCTAGACGTCGCCCTATCGGTTCGGGATCAATGATCGCTGAGGCGCCGATTGCGTTGAGATCCCGGAAACAGGCTGTCTGCCAAGCTCTCACATAGCCTCAACCCGTTGTCCTCACATATGGGGCCTTGTCGAGGGCCGGTTTGGCAGCATTAGGTGCCACGCGAGGCGGCGGCCGAAGGTGAGGCTCTAGCGCTATTCTCTCCCGCACGCGAGCCTAACTTTCTCTCCCGTGGCCGTGCAGCGTGCGCGCTAACCTCGCTTGCAATCGAAAAGACTATTTCGAGGAGGAAATTCCAGTGGCGAGACTGGCCCCGATGAGAATGCCGGAGCTACTGGTCTACGGCCGTGCGGCTCTTTATGGTTTCTTGCTGGCTGAGAGCGCCCGGCTTGCGTTTCTTGGCAGTGCTACGTTCGGCCGTTGGGTGGGCGATGCGCTCACGCTCCTGGCAATCAATGCTGGGGCTCTGGTCTGCGTTGCCGTGCTTATCGTCTACGCATGGCGGCGGCAAGCCTTCGTGCAGGCGCAGAGGATCGCTTTGAGCGGCCGAGTAGACCTTCTGCTCGGTGCGGCACTTGGGGTTTGGGCTGACTTCCTTGTGGCGCCCAAGCTCGTGAAAGTCCACGAAGTCGTCGCCAGGCAAGACATGGCTTGGGCGCCTCTCTTTCTGGGCATGCTTGTCATGGCTCTGCTATCTGCGGTTGTCAGAGACTTCGTCGCGCGGAGGGCGAAGCTGCAATGTCAGGTGCACTTCCTCTCTGACGATGAAATTGAATACGAGCAAGAGGACATGCTTGGCGTCGCGAAGCAGGCCAAGGAGTTCGCTGAAACCGTGATGGCGGTCGGAGCCCAGGCGGGCCTCGTCTTCGGGCTCGACGCTCCCTGGGGAACCGGTAAATCCAGCTTCTTGAATCTCGCGCAGCGCGAATGGAGAAGGTCGGATGCCACGGTCGTCGTTAATTTTCAGACGCTCAGGTATGCATCTGAGCCGGACCTTTCCGACAGGTTCATCCGTGAGCTGTGCACCGCGATCAAACAGCAGGCCTTCGCGCCGGAGTTCGCCCCCGCTGCAGACCGGTACTCGCGCATGCTAAAGGGCAAGACGGACGTGTCGTTCCTCGGCTTCAAGCTGTCGTTGGAGCCATCCGCTGAGACGATTGACGAGCTGCTCGAGGACGTTGATGTCGTCCTCAAGCAGTCCAAGAAGCGCCTGATTGTCATCATCGAGGACCTAGACCGCCTGGAACCAAAGCTGGTCAACAACGTGCTGTTCACGGTTCGTCGGACCTTCAGGCTTAGCCAGGCGGTGTACATCCTTTGCTATGACGCCGAGATGCTGATTGCCGGCAAAGAGGAGGGCACTCGAGCGCGAGACTTCTTGGAAAAGTTCATCACCGTGAAGCTGAGCCTTTTCGTAGACGGCGAGGCGCTGAAGAAGTTCCTGCAGACCGACTGGAAGAAAGACGCGGCGCGCTTCCCGCTAGTCCCGGCTGACACGATGTTTGAGCTCTCAGGCGTCATGAATGTTGTTGCGGAGATGGTTGGGGGTAAGAAATCGCATCAATACGCGCCATTGCTCGGCGACCTGCGCAAGCTGAAGCGTTTCGTCAACGCGATGCTCGCGATGCAGCTCGAGAAGTTCGATCTGGGACGTAGCGACTTCGATCCGCGGGACCTTGTGCACCTAGTCCTGCTGCACCTGCGATACCCAGGCGTTTTCCGCAGAATCTATGCTGAGGAGACCGAAGGTCGGTCCGGGCTGTTCTCGGTGAAGCGCGGCGGCGACAACAACACCGCAAACCTTCGTAACGAGGACGGCTTCGATGAGTTCGTCAAAACGCTTGATGAGTCAGCGAAGTTCCTGGTCACACAGCTGTTTGACGTTAGGGCGCTTGAGTTCAGCAACTTCAACCAGCCCAACGAGGCGGTACGGCGCTCGCGCGCTTGCTTCAACAGCGATAGCCGCAACCTCGAGAACTACCTGAAGCTGATCGTGCGCCTCACCGCGCCCACGGATGTCGAAACCTTCGCTCTGTACAAGGAGGCCGTTACTGCCGTCATTGCCGGAAAGAGGACCATAAAGGAAGTGCTCACCTCGGATAAGTTCTCCCTGAAATACGGCCTGCGTGTCCAAGACGAGTTTTGGCGGGTGTTGGTCAGCAGTGCTCACGAACTCCCGCCACTTCAGGCGGCCGAGGCTATCGACCAACTGGTGGACGCACTTCCAACCTATCCGTCGACGGAGGATGGTGGGCGCGGCCTGCGCATGCGCAGCATCTTCTCGCTGGCGACCCTTCTTGATCGCGTCGGGTATGGCGCTCCGCGGTCTGGACGCATCCGCGACAACACGAACGTGCGCGAGATTGGCGAGCGCATCTTGGGCGAGCCGAGCAAGTTCTCGCCATCGCTCATTGAGAGGATTGCAGCTCCTGGGCGTGGGGCCCTTGGTTGGAACGACCTTCTGGGCTTCCGCTTAGTCTGCAGCATCGACCGAGAGGGCAGCCTAAGCAACGTGTATCGGGGATTGCTGCAGTTCGAGGATCCCAATGCATCTGGCGGTGGCGACGTGCCGCTGCTTGCTCTCAACTCCTTGCGGCGGCTTTCCCAGACCATTTTCAAGCTGTTCAAGAACACGTACATCGAGGCCAACGTCAACTTCTACCTCGCCGTGGACGAGGTTCCCGATGCGGCCATCTACGGTGCTGCGGAGCCACCCCGATCAGACGACGGTACAGCAGAAACCCCCGCAGTAGTGCGGGCAGCCATCAAGACGTTCGTCATCTATCAGCTCACAAACAACCTGCGCGGCACTGGATCGGGAGTCGGCTGCGGGGTATACGACGAAGAGGGGGCGGATGACCAAGGTGGCATACGGACAGCGATGACGCGATACCTGCTGGAATTTTGCTTTAACCCGACGGTGCGGCCGGACCATGCGCTCGTTTTTGGCGACTTCTGCGTTCGCAGCATCAGGGAGTCGGCCATCCTAGTTCTCGGAGAACCTACAGCCCTGTCAATCGAGACCACTCTTACGCAAATCTTGCCCAAGGAAGAATTGGCCGCGTTCTGGCTGAAGCACCGGGACGCACTTCGGAGGGACCTGCTTCAGCTTGACCGGCAGGTCGTCTCGCACAGTTTCCGGGCTACTTACAAGGACAAGCTGCCGATGGTTTTCTCGGTCCTCGACTCTATGACTGCAACCATCGCCGACTCACAAATGGCGGCCGACGAAGGACTCCTCCCAGAGTCTTGAGCCTTCTCGAAACCCTAGGGCGGCTCACCAACGCGAGGTCGCTCGCGACCGAGCCGACCTTCCGGAATTGGGCTGCAACCTCATCGAGCTGAGTACCCGGGCCTGGTTGTGCGGCGGTCAATCGGAACGTCGACCATCGAATGTCTGGTGGCAAACACTCCTTTCGCTCAGACCTTGGTCCCCGAATGATTGGGGTCAGCCTGAATCCGCTGTTGCCAGCCGAATGGCGGCCCCGCAGCGTGTCGGCCCCTCGTCGTTTCGTGTGGAAACGCCCCCCACAATCCTCACTGGTCGTGGAGCCCGGTGGGCATGTGGGCAGGCCGCGGGTCGGCCTGTCCACATGTCCACGGGGCTCCGGAGTTCGAGGCCTGGCTGCACTGCGAGGTGCCGCGCATCGCCTGCGCGGGCTGCGGCAAGACCACCCAGACACCGGTGCCGTGGGCCTGTCCGGGCTCGGGCTTCACCGCC
>NZ_BBYR01000062.1 GCF_001293525.1 Pseudideonella sakaiensis
CCGTTTGAAATTCCTATGCGCGCTCGCGGGCTTGTGCCACGGTCACCCGTGGCCATCACCGCCGGTGGGGAATTCCACCCCGCCCTGAGAACGCTTGCCGCCACCTTCGGCGACGGCGTTGCGATTCTAGGCAGGCTGCCAAAGTCACGCTGTCGCAAGGGCGCGCTGCTGGCGGGAATGGGTCTGGGAAACAATAGGAAACAATCCCGCATAGAATCTGCCGAGAGGAGTTTCGTGTTGCAGCAACGTGTGTTCGATGAGCGCTTGCCTACTTGCGAGACCAGCCATGACGCGGGTTTGCAGGCGATGCCGACCCATGGAAGGGCTCCTTGTCCGAAGGCGGGCGCTCGGCCTGCGCACCGCCTCGGCGCCGGAAGCGTCGAGCTGTGGCGCATCGATCTGGGGGGCTTCGACGCACGGACGTCCTGGACCGCCGGTTCGGAGGACTCGACCGATGAAGACCGCCGGGCCGCTGACCTGATTCGGGACCCGGTGTCGCGCGCCCTGTTCCTCGCCGGCCGGTGGGCGCAGCGGCACATCCTGAGTGCCTACGTGGCGCAGCCGCCGCGGATGCTGCGCATCGCGCGGCCCGCCCACGGCAAACCTGTGCTGCAGACGGATCCCACACTGCACTTCAGCTTCGCGCGCCGCGGGACGCGGGCGCTGCTGGCTGTGGCCCCGGTGCCCGTGGGCATCGACCTCGAAGTGCACCGCAACGGCTGGCGGCCCCAGGAACTGATGGCGGTGATCGGCTGCGCGGCCGAACGGCGGCGCGTGTCGGCACTGGCGCCGGCCATGCGGCCTGATGCCGTGATGCGCTGCTGGACCGCGAAGGAGGCCTGCCTCAAGGCGAGCGGGTGGGGTCTGGCGCTGCCGCCACACCGTTTCGATGTGGGGCCGCTGGTGGCGGACGCCACCGCGCCCGCTTGGCCCCTGGACCTGCCGTCCTCGCGGAACGGAGGGGGGCAATCCTGGACGGTGCAATCGCTGGCGTCGACTGCCGGCTGGTCGGCCGCGCTGGCCGTGTCCGCCCTGTCGGGCACGCCCCTGCGCCAGGTGTGGCGCGCGTGGGAGGCATGAATGGCGCAGGCGACGGCAGAGCCCCGACTGGATGACGGCTCCATGACGCCTTCGGACACTTTGCTGGCGCTGCCGCGGGGCGCATGCGAAGCCTCGGAGGGGACGGCGGCGACCGGGCCGGAAGCGATTGCCGGCGCCGACACCGAATGGTCCATTCCGCTGACCGTGGCCCAGCGCGGCATGTGGGTCAGTCAGCAGATCGGTGTGGCGGGCGCGCTGTTCAACCTCGCCGAATGCGTGGAGATCCATGGCGCGGTGGACGTGCCCGTGTTCATGCGGGCGATGTACCAGTTGGCCGATGAGGCTGAGATCGCGCGCGCACGAATCGTCCAGAGTGCAGAGGGCCCGCAGATGGCCATCGCGCCGCGCTTCACGCGCGAGCTTTCCTGCGTGGCGCTGGACGAGGCCGATCCCGAAGGCGCGATGAAGGCCTGGGTCGCCGCCAACCTCGAAACGTTCGCGGACGCCAGCACGGATTCGTTGTGGGAGGTGGCCTTGCTGCACACCCGCACGGGGCCGAGCTTCTGGTACCACCGCTGCCACCACATCCTGCTGGATGGCTTCGGTGCCGGCGTCCTGGCGCGGCGCTGCGCCGATCTCTACACCGCCCTGCTGGCGGGGCGCGATCCCGGACCCTGCCCTTTCGTGTCGTTGACCGAGGTCGCGCGCTACGAACAGGCCTACCGCGCCTCGCCGCGCTTCGAAACCGACCGCCGCTACTGGATGGAGCGGCTCACGCCGCTGCCCGAACCCGTGTCGCTGGCGCGCAGGCGCGTCCCGCCCACGGGCGGCGTGCTGCGCGTGTCGGCCGAGCTGTCGCCCGCGCAGGGCCGGCAACTGCGCCAACTCGCGCGCGAGCGGGCGGGCACGCTGCCGCAGGCGCTGATCGGACTCGTCGCAGCCTATGTGCACCGCCTGAGCGGGGCGCAGGACCTGATCTTCGGCATGCCCGTGACGGCCCGCACCTCGGCGGCGGCGCGGCAGGTGCCTGGCATGATGGCCAATGCCGTCGCGCTGCGCCTGCGCATCACGGGCCAGAGCACGCTGAGCGACCTTGTGGACGAGACCCGCCGCGCGCTGATGGGCGCGCTGCGCCACCAGCAGTACCGCTACGAGGACCTGCGGCGTGACCTGAACATGCTGCGTGCCGACCAGCAGATCTCGTGGATGGCCATCAATGTCGAGCCCTTCGACTACCGGTTGCAGTTTGGCGGGCTGGCGACCAGCGCACGCAATGTCAGCAATGGCTCGGTCGACGACCTGGCCGTGTTCATCTATGACCGTGACGACGACAGCCAACCGCTGCGCATCGACTTCGATGCGAACCCCGCGCTGTACGACGAGCAGGAGCTTGCGCGGCACCGCGACCGGCTGCTGCGGCTGATCGAAGGCGCGATTGACAAGCCCGAGCTGCCGCTGGCCGAACTGCCGCTGCTGCCGGCCGAGGAAGAGGCCTGGCTTCTGGAGGCTGGCCGCGGGCCGGCCTTGCCGGTGCCCCCCGGACCGTGGTGGCAGCGCTTCGCGCAGCATGCCGCGCGGCAGCCGGATGCGGTCGCGGTGGTCGGCGCCTCGGCAAGCCTCAGTTACGGCGCGCTGGACCGGTGTGCCGACACGCTGGCGCGCCGCATGATCGCCGCAGGCGTGCGCGAAGGAGATCGGGTGGCGGTGGCCCTGCCGCGCGATTGGCTCCTGCCGGCCGCCCTGCTGGCCATTCATCGGTGCGGCGCGGCCTATGTGCCCCTTGATCTGGAGATGCCCGCGCCGCGCCGGCTCGACATCCTGGCTCAGGCCCGGCCCGCCTTGATGCTGGTGGGCGATGCTGCTTTCACGGTCGCGGAGATTCCGTGCCTGCCTGTGCCTGCCGCAGGAGGGGAAGGCGAGGACCTGCTGAAGCCCGATGCCGCTGGACGCGCGCTGCCGACGCTGAAGCTCGATCCGAACCGCATCGCCAGCGTGATCTTCACTTCCGGGAGCACGGGCAGGCCCAAGGGCGTGATGGTGCGCGAAGGCGCACTCGCCAGCTTCCTCGCGGCCTTGCCGTCGCATCTGGCGCTGGGATCGCAGGATGTGATGCTGGCGGTGGCCAGCATCGCCTTCGATGTGGCCGCGATGGAGCTGCTCATGCCGCTGGCCATCGGCGGGCGTGTGGTCATCCCGCCCTCGGAGGTGGTGCGAGAGCCGGCGGCACTGGCGCGCTGGGTGCGCCAGCATGGCGTCACGCTGATGCAGTCGACGCCCAGCCAGTGGAAGCTGCTGATGGAGCAGGTGCCCGGCGCCTTCGAGGGCGTGCGCCTGCTGGTCGGCGGCGAAGCGCTGCCGGGGGCCCTGGCGCGAGCCATGCACGCGGCCGGGCGTGCCGTGGTCAATCTCTATGGGCCGACCGAGACGACCGTGTGCTCCACCTGGTGTGCCCTGACGCCGTCCGACCTGGACAGCCCGCCCATCGGTCGCCCCATCGGCAACACGCAGTGCCGCGTGCTCGACGGCCATCAGCGCCTCGTGCCGCGCGGCGTGCCGGGGGAGCTGTGCATCGCGGGCGAGGGGGTGGCTGCCGGCTACCTGGGCCAGCCGGCGCTCACCTCGCAACGCTTCGTGACCGACCCCGAGGGCGCAGGCCGTCTGTACCGCACGGGCGACCTGGTGCGCTGGCGCGAGGACGGGCAGCTCGAGTATCTGGGCCGCACCGACGAGCAGATCAAGATCCGGGGCTTCCGCATCGAGGCGGCAGAGGTCGAGAGTGCGCTGATGGCCTGTGGCGGTGTGGCGGCCTGTGCGGTGCTGGCATGGCCCGACCCCCGCGGTGAGACCCGGCTCGTGGCCTATGTGGTGCCGGCCGCTGCAGAGGGGCCGGGCACGACGCAACTGCGCCAGCGGCTGCGCGAGCGCCTTCCGGAAGCCATGGTGCCCTCGGCGGTCGTCGAGTTGCAGGCGCTGCCGCTCACCACCAACGGCAAGCTCGACCGCAAAGCCCTGCCCGAGCCTCGCTGGGAGCGGGCACCGGCGTCGACGCCGCCCGTGGCGCCCCGCACGCCGACCGAGGCCCTGCTGGTCGACTTGTGGCGTGAAGTGTTGGGCACCGAGCACATCGGCGTGCACGACAGCCTGTTCGAGCTGGGCGGCGATTCGCTGGCGGCGGCGCGCATCATCGGCGCCTTGCGCGCGCGCTTTGCGGTGGAGCTGCCGTTGGGCGCCGTGTTCAGCGCGCCCACCATCGCGGGCCTGGCGGAGCACATCGACCGCGAGTGCACACAAGACCCTTTTGCGGAGTGCATGCCGCTGTCCACGCAAGGCAGCGAACCCCCGCTGTTCTGCCTGCCGCCCGTGCTGGGCCTGGGTTGGGGCTTTGCGGGGTTGATGCGGCATTTGCCGGCGCAGCAGCCCTTGTATGCCCTGCAGGCACCGGTGCTGGCGCTCGAACCGCAGGCCTACCCCGACACACTGGAGGCCCTGGCCGAACGCATGCTGGGCCAGGTGCGACAGGTCCGGCCGCAGGGCCCGTACCGTCTGCTGGGCTGGTCCTTCGGTGGACTGCTGGCGCATGCCATGGCCCGCCAGTTGCGCGCGCAGGGCGAAACGGTGGACCTGTTGGCGATGATGGACAGCTACCACTGGGACGGTCGCGCGCCAGTGGGCGACGAAGCCACGCAGGTGAGGGCCGCGATGGCTTTCCTGGGCCAGCAGGCTGAGCCCGATCAGGGAGCCCCCGCGAGCCTGGACGAACTGGCTGAGCTGATCTGCAGACAGCACGATGTGTTCGCAATCCCCATGGTGCAGGAGTTGCTGGCGAAGCACCCGGAACTCTTGGACCGATTGCGCCTGGCGGTGCGCAGGCACATGCGCATGGCCAGCGACTACAGGCCCGAGGCGGTGGACGTGCCGCTGCTGTTCCTGCGGGCCGACCGGGTGCCGGGTCAGACCGATCTGGACGAGATCCGTGCCTTGCGAGGTGACGAGCGGGCCTGGGCACCCCTGGTGAACCGCCTGCAGGTGCACGGCGTGGCGTGCACACATGAGGCCATGCTGGGCGATGAAGCCCTGCAGCAAGTCGCGCCGGTGCTGTGTGCCGCGCTGGCCGGATCGTCTGCATGAGTGCCATCACGATCTTTGCGGCGGGTACGCAGGGCGATATTCGACCCATGGCAGCCCTCGGTGCGGGCCTGGTCGAAGCCGGTCATCGCGTGGTGCTGTGCACCAGCACGGAATTCGCGCCCATGGCCAGAAACGCCGGCTTGCAGTTTGCGCCCTTGAGCGCGGACTTCCGGCAACTGATGGGCAGGGAGCGCGACACGCTGGACCGCGGCCTCAATCTGTTGCGCGTCTACGCCATGGTCAAGCGGCGTCTGATGGAGATGGCCGCCCTGTGGCCGCAGGAAGGGCTGCGCGCCTGCGAAGGCGCCGATCTGTTGATCGGCGCTGGCAACACCACCTTGCTGACCTATGCGCTTGGAGAAGCCCGGCGTCTGCCCGTGGTGCAGGCCCAGCTGCAGCCCATGACGCCTTGCCGCGACATCCCGCCCATGTTGCTGCCGCCGTCGCGCTGGCCTTTGCCGGGCGCCGTGAACCTCGGCCTGTACCGGCTGCTGCGCCTGTTGAGCTGGCGCGCCATGGGGCCGGCCTACAACGAAGTGGTCCGGCCGGCCCTGGGTCTGCCGCCCTATCCCTGGGGCGGTCCGGACGCCTTGAAAAGTGGGGCGCCGCGCCGCACGCTCTACGGCTACAGCCCGCAGGTGCTGCCGCGCTCGGCCGATTGGGGGCCGGAGATCAGCGTGACCGGCTACTGGGTGCTGCCGGAGCAGCGCTGGGAGCCGCCGCAGGCGCTGCAGGACTTTCTGGCGGCAGGCGAAGCGCCGGTGTACATCGGCTTCGGCAGCATGGCGGGGGGGGACGCGCAGCGGCTGGCCGCCGCCGCCCTGGAGGCCCTGCAACGCAGCGGCCGGCGCGGCGTGCTGAGCACGGGCTGGGGCGGCATGGCGCTGCCCGCAGGGCTGGATGCCAGCCAGGTTCACGTGATCGGCCACGCGCCGCACGAGTGGTTGTTCCCGCGCATGGCGCTGGCGGTGCACCACGGCGGCGCCGGCACCTCGGCCGCGGCGATGCGGGCCGGCATTCCGTCGGTGGTCGTGCCCTTCTTCGGCGACCAGCCCTTCTGGGCCGAGCGCTTGCGCCGTCTGGGTGCAGCGCCCGAGCCGCTGCGGCGCAAGAAGCTCGATGGCCTGTCATTGGCGGCGGCCATCGCGCGCGCCAGCACACCGGCCATGCGAAAGCGCGCCGCGACGCTGGGCGAATCGCTGCGCACCGAAGACGGCGTGGCCTGCGCCGTGGCGCAACTGCGCAGCTGGGGCCTGGCCTGATCCTGCGCGGTGCAGGGAGGCTGGAGGCGCGTGGCGCGCTCAGCTGCCCGCGCGCAGCGACTGGGCGATGTTGAGCCGCGCCGCGCGCCAGGCCGGCAGCACGCCGCCCACCAGGCCCATCACCAGCGCGAAGACCAGTGCCTGCGCCGCGATGGCGGGCGTGAGCCGGAACTGGAAGGCCAGCTCGGCAAAGGTCTGGAAGTTGGTGGTGCTGATGTTCACCGACTGCATCAGGCTGGCGCTGGCCAGGCCGGCCAGGCCGCCCGCCAGCGAGAGCATCAGGCTTTCCGCGAGGAAGGCGCCCAGCACGCGGCCGCGCCGAAAGCCCAGTGCGCGCAGTGTGCCGATCTCGCGCGTGCGCTGCGCCACGGCGGCGAACATGGTGATCATGGCGCCCACCACGGCGCCGATGGAGAACACGATGGCCAGGGCCGTGCCGAGCACGCGGACGAACTGCGCCAGGGCCTCGCTCTGTTCGGCGTAGAACTGATCCTCGCGCTTGGCCTGCACCTGCAGGCGCGGATCGGCCGCGAGAGCCGCCTGCAGCGTGGGCAGCCCCGTGGCCGGATCGGCCAGGCGCAACAGCACGGTGGACCAGGCGTTGCGGCGGAAGCTCTGCATCATCAGCTCGTGGTCGCCCCAGATCTCGGAGTCATGGGCGGTGCGGCCGGCATCGAACACGCCCACCACCTGCCATTCGCGTCCTCCGAAGCGCAGCCACTGGCCCAGCTGCGCACCCGCGAAGCCCTGGGCCACCGCGCGGCCCACCACCACTTCGGGCGTGCCGGGTCTGAACATGCGGCCTTCCACCAGGGCCACATGTGCGCGCAGTTGCATGCCCTGCGGCCCCAGGCCGCGCATCGTCACGTTGGCGGGCTGCCTGCTGGCGCGCTTGGCCAGGCTGTTGAGCACCACCACTTCCTTGCTCAGCAGGGCCTGGCCGCGCGCGTCCAGCGCGATGCCGGGCAGCGCGCCCAGGATGTCGGCCTGGCGGCGTTCGATGCCGCTGCTGATTTCGGCGTTCGCACCCTGGCGCAGCAGCACCACGTTGTCCGGGCTGCCGGTGGCCACCAGCGTGCTGCGGATGCCTTCGGACATCATCAGCACGGTGGCGAAGGTGAAGACCACCAGCGCCATGCCGCCGGCCGTGAGCACACTGGTGACGCGGCGCACCCAGAGGTTGCGCAGCACGTAGTGCCAGGGGATCTGCCGGCTCATGCGCGGCCCCGGGACTCAACCCACATGGCGCAGCCCCTGCACGATGTCGCTGCGGCTCATTTGCCAGGCGGGCCAGGCGGCTGCCACCGCCCCCACGACCAGCGCCGCCAGCGCCTGCTGGAGCTGGGTGGCGGGCGCGATGCGGAAGTGCGGCAGGTAGTTGCCCAGAGCGCTGGCAATGAGGTCCACGGCCGGCCAGGTCAGCGCCATGCCCAGGCCCGCGCCCAGTGCCGCCACCAGCAGGCTCTCGCCCATGATCAGCGTGGCGATGAAACCCGGCCTGAAGCCCAGGGCTCGCAGCGTGGCGTATTCGGGCAGGCGCTCGCGCGCGGTCATCATCATGGTGTTGGCCATCACCGCCATCACGATCAGGATCACGATCACGCTGACAGCCTGGATGGCCGCCAGCAGGGCCGAACTCATGGCCACGAAACTCAGCTGGAAGGCCTGCTCGGCCTCGGTCTTGGTTTCCGCCAGCGAGTTCGCGAAGAGGCTGTCGATGCGCCGTGCCACCAGTGCCGCATCGTCGGGCCGGTCGATGCCGACGTAGAAGATGCCGGTGTTGTCGGCGCGCCCGGGTGCGCGCAGCCGCAGGCTCTCGTTGAGCAGTTCGTAATGCAGCAGCAACTGGCTCTCGTCGGTGCCGGCCTGCGCGCCATGCCAGATGCCGCGCAGCGTGAAGGTCCAGGTGCCGGGGAAGATGGTGCCACGCAGGGCGATGCTGTCGCCCACCTTCCAGCCGAAGCGCTCGGCCAGCTTACGGCCCACGATCACGCCCTGGCGGTCTTTCAGGAAGGCGGCCTTCTGCTCGGCCGGCAGCACGTATTCGGGGTACAGGCGCAGATAGCTGTCGGCCTGCACGGCGAACTGCGGGAAGAAGTTGCGCTCGCTCTGGTAGATGCCGCCGAACCAGGCGGCCGCGCTGACTTCGTTCACGCCCTCGACGGCGCGGATGCGTGGCGCATAGGACAGCGGCAACGAGAAGGTCAGCGACACCGCGTTGCGCGTCACCAGCCGGGTGCTGGAGCTGGCATCGGCGCTCGCGTACCAGGCGCCGATCAGCGTGCGCAGCAGGCCGAAGGCGCAGATGGCGGCCACCAGGCCGACGATGGTCAGCGAGGTGCGCAGCCGATGCCGGAAGGCATTGCGCAGCAGCAGGCGGGGCAGCAGCACCTCAGGGCTCCGCGGCGGCGGCCGGGATGAGGAAGCCCTTTTCCAGATGCACCACGCGCTGTGCGCGCGCGGCGGCGCGCGGGTCGTGCGTGACCATCACGAGGGTCTTGCCGTAGTCGCGCACCAGGCCTTCCATCAGGCCCAGCACCTCGTCGCCGGTGCTGCGGTCCAGGTCGCCCGTGGGCTCGTCGGCCACGATCAGCGGCGGATCGGTGACCAGCGCCCGTGCGATGGCCACCCGCTGCGCCTGGCCGCCGGACAGCTCACTGGGCCGGTGGTCGGCCCGGTCGGACAGGCCCACCAGCGCGAGCGCCTGGTCGGCGCGGTGCGCGCGCTCGCGGGTGCTCAGCGCCGTGAGCAGCAGCGGCAGCTCGACGTTCTCGCGCGCCGACAGCACGGGCAGCAGGTTGTAGAACTGGAAGATGAAGCCGATGGATTGCGCGCGCCAGTCGGCCAGCTCGCTGTCATTCAGGCTGGCGATGTCCACGCCGCCGATCTCGATGCGCCCGCGCGTGGGCGTGTCGATGCCGGCGATCAGGTTGAGCAGCGTGCTCTTGCCCGAACCGGAGGGCCCCATGAGCGCGACGAACTCCCCCGGCATCACCGCCAGCTCGAGGTCGGCCAGCACGGGAATCTCCTGCGAGCCGCGGCGGTAGCTCTTGGACAGGCCTTCGATGCGGATCAGGGGCGACGACGCGGTGGCCGACGCAGGCGCCCGGGCGCTCATGGCGTGCCGGCGGCCCGCACCCTGGCGCCTTCCTTGAGCGGCGCGGCAGAGGACAGGACCAGGCGGTCGCCGGCCTGGAGGCCACTGGCCTTGAGCTCCACCAGCTCACCGATCGGCCGGCCGGCCGTCGCGGCAACCGCATGCGCACGGCCCTCGGCGTCCACCCGCCAGACGCCGGTGCCCTCGCCCTGCGGCACCAGCGCGGCAGCCGGGACGGCCAGCAGATCGGCCGTCTGGTCGCTCTGCGGCTGCTGCGACAGGAAGTTCACCTTGGCGCTCATCTCGGGCAGCACACGCGGGTCAATCTGGGCGAAACGCACCTTGGTCACGACCGTGGCCTTGGCCCGGTCCACCGTGGGCACGATGCGCGAGACCGCGCCTTTGAAGTGTTCGCCGGGCAGGGCATCGAGCGTGATCTCGACTGGCTGGTCCACGCGGACACCGGCGATGCTCGACTCGGACACGTCCACCTCCACCTCCAGCGTGGAGAGGTCGGCCATCGTGACCACCGCGCCCAGCGTGCCGGCGGCGTTGGAGAAGGGCGTGATGAGATCCCCGACGTTGGCGTTCTTGACCAGCACCACGCCATCGAAAGGCGCGCGGATCTCGGTGCTGTCGCGGTTCACGCGCTGCACCTGCACCTGGGCCCGGGCCTGCTGCACGGCCGCGCGCGCGGTGGCGATGCCGGCTTCGGCCGCGGCGGTGGCGGCGCGCGCGGTCTGCACCCGCGTGCGCGCCGTGTCGACGGCCTGCGCCGACATGAAGTTCTGCGCGGCCAGCCCTTCGGTGCGGCGCAGTTCCTCTTCGGCGTTGCGCTGCTGCGCACGGGCCTGCGCGGCCTGCGCCTGGGCCTGCTGCACGGCGGCCTGGCTCTGTGTCTGGCCGGCCAGGCTGGCGGCCAGGCTGGCATCCACGTCGGCGGCATCGATGCGCGCGATCAGGTCGCCGGCCTTGACCCGGCTGCCTTCACTCACCCGCAGCTCGACCAGCCGGCCGGTGGCCTTGGACGCCACGGCCGCGCGGCGCTGGGCCACCACATAGCCCGAAGCCGCCAGCTGCGCATACTGCTGTGCAGGCCGCACCCGCTGCACACTGGTGAACTGAGCCTCCACCGGGCGCTGTTGCAGCCAGGCGGCGGTGGCGCCCACGCCCGCGACCAGCGCAAGCAGAGCCAGCCACCGGCCGTGGCGGCGCCTGCGGGGCAGGGGCGTGAACGCGGCGCGCGCGTGGGGCGAAGCGTTCGGAGCAGCGGAGTCGTCGTGCATCGGAGGGCAGTTTGCAATCGTCGCAAAGTGTAGCCGCGAGGGTGCGGTCCGGCCTGCGATTGTCAGGGCTGCGGACGGGCGCTGCCGCTGCGTGCCGCCATCAGGCCCGCCGCCAGCAGCAGGCCCAGGCCCAGCGCCCCCCAGGCATCGGGCAGATGGCCCCAGACCGCATAGCCCAGCAGCACCGCGAACAGCAAGCCGCTGTAGCGAAACGGGGCGAGCAACGAGATCTCGCCCAGCCGCAGCCCGCCGATGAGCAGCAGGAAGGCGCTGCACAGGAAGACGGCGCCCAGGGCCATGAGCCCCAGCGTGGGCAGGTCGACGGGGGCCCAGCCCTGGAAGGGCAGCAGCAGCGCGGCCAGCAGGCCCAGTGCCACGGCACTGGACAGCGTGACGACCAGCGAAGGCAGGCGCGGGTCGAGCCGGCGCGTGAGCAGGTCGCGCAGCGCGTGCAGCAAGGTGCCCGCCAGGCACAGCAGGGCCCAGGCGTTGAAGCCGTCGCCCGTCGGGCGCACCACCAGCAGCACGCCGGCGAAGCCGATGGCCACCGCCGCCCAGCGCAGGGCCGATGCCTTCTCGTGCAGGAAGAGCACCGCGAACAGCGTCATGAAGAGCGGCGCGCCCTGGTTGATGGCGGTGGCATTGGCCAGCGGCAGCTGGAACAGCGAGAACAGGTACATCGCGGTGCCGAAGGCATCGGCCACGCTGCGCACCACCACGCGCGGATGCGCGGCCTGCGGCACTTGCCGCAGCACGCCCTGGCGCCAGGCCAGCAGCAGCATGAGCAGCACCACGATGGCGCTGCGCAGCACGATGAGCTGGGCCGAGGGCAGGGTCTGGCTCACGTACTTGGCCAGCGCATCGTTGACCACGAAGCAGCCCGAGGCGCCGATCATCATGAGCACGGCGCGCAGCGCGTGGGTGCGGGGAGGCGGTGCGGTGGCCAGGGGCGAGGAGGAAGCGGTCATGCGGGCGCGAGCATAGGGGGTGGGCGCTGGCCCGCGCTCGGGGTCGGTCAAATCAGGGGCAGGGCGGGCCCATGGGCGACCACCCCTCCCAGAGCCTGTTCAGTGTCTCCAAGGGGTCGCGTTGGGGCGCAATCGGGATGCGATCAGCGTTGCGGCGCGCCGCATGGGCTTGTGCCCATGCAAGCGACGCGGCGCTGAGCGGGCCCGATTTCGCCCCAACCCTTTGGGCAGTCGCCTTGCCGGGCGTCCTGCGGCGTTGCAGCGCTTGCGCGTAGATCACTACGAGCGGCGCGCTGCGCCTTGCCCGCGGTCGGCATCTCGCTGCGC
>NZ_BBYR01000063.1 GCF_001293525.1 Pseudideonella sakaiensis
GCCTGGTACCCCTACGCCGCCTCGCAGGCCGAGTGCGCCGCGATGTCCCTCTCGGAGTGAGCCATGTACACCTACTACCTCCGCTGCCGCATCGCCGACGTGCCCGAGATGCTCGCCCTCGGCGTCGCGCTGGGCGTGCTGCAGCAGCACACCGACGATGCCGGCCAGGTCCTGACGCGCGCGCCCGACGACGGATCGGTGTGGGACCCCATCGGCCCGATCTACCGCGAGACCGGCGAGGTCGATGCCGAGGGCATGCCGGTGCGGGAGCCGCTGCTGGCCCCGGATGGCGGCGAGTGGTGGCATGCCAACCTCATCTCGCCGGTGCACCTGTACCAGCGGGCCGGGCAGCTCGCGGGTGAGCATCCGGAGATCGCGGGTGCGCTGCAGGACCTCGGGCGGTTCTTCCTGCTCGACGAGGCAGGCGAGCCCAGGAAGCCGGCCGAGCCGGTGCGGCGGCTGTGGACCTCGTCGGCGCTGTAGTGGCCGTTGCGCTCTATCTTCCTCGGCCCGGTGCAGACCGGGTGTACGAGCGCACCGCAGTGCCATCGGCGCGCGTGTAGCCGCTGACCGAGACATCCCTGCCGGGGCTCCTGCCGCTGCCGCCCGCGCCCGCGCTCCACGGCGTGGTTGTTCCGGTCGTTGACCGGCGCTGCATGGCGCCATAGGCACTCGCCAGAGCCAACGCCCGCCCGCCAGTCCCGGCCTGTCCTGGAGCGCCAGCTCCTTGCGAGTCTCCGGCGGAATCTTGGCCGTGGCAGAAGGCATCAGGCGACAGCATCAGGTGGTGCCCTGGGCCGAAGCGGGCGCGCGTCCCCTCCGAGAGCGATTTCGACGCATCGACAGGCGGCTCAATCGACTGGTACACCACTTCGTCGCGAGGACCGTAGACCGTGAAGCAGGCGGCCATCGCCTGGTGCGAGGCGATCGACATTGCGGCAATGAGGACGTGGTGGCGCAGTTTCATCCTCCGCATCATGCGCCTACCGCTGCGAGCCGGCATCCACAGGTTGAACTGCAGGCGGGCGGCGCGTGGCCTACAGCCGGATGAGGCTGTTGAGCTCGGCTGGAGCTCGACGACCCGAACTCACGAGCAGGCGCGCGCCGCCGCCTCGAGCTGCGCCTCGTAGGCCATCCGCTGCCGGCGCTCTGCCAGCAGCGCGCGCACCTGGTCGTAGATGCCGGCGTCCGAGCTCAGGGCCTCGGTGGCGTAGACCGGGCGCGGCGGCAGCGTGACGCGACACGGGACCGCGATCGGGATCTCGACGCGCGCCGGCGGCCGCGCGGCGCAGCCGGCCAGCAGCGCCAGCGCCAGCAGCATGCCCGCGGCCCTCACGGCACCAGTTCCTCGCGGATCAGCGCCGACGCGGCGGTGCAGGCATCCACGCCGGCCGGCGGCCGGCGCTGCAGCAGGGCCTGCGCGCGCGCGTCATGCTGCCGGGCTGCGCGCTCGGCGGCGGCCTGCGCCTGCCGCGCGTCCATCTCGCGCCGCGCCGCGGCCTGCTTGAGCAGCTTCACACCCTCGGCCTGCGCCCCGAGGCTGGCTTCGAGCTGGTCGCCGCGGGCCCGCTGGTCCGACAGCCGCCCGTGCCAGTACAGCGTCGAGCCGCCGGCGCCGACGATCAAACCGAGCAGCAGCGCGCCGGCGAGCGGGTTCACCTCAGCGCCTCCACCTGGGGCACGACGACAGCCGGTGCGGCCCGCCGCACAGCGGGCACATCACGACAGCCCACGCAGGCACAGCTCGCGCTCCGCAGCCCGCCGCTTCGTGAGCCCAGGCAGGGCCACCAGGACACCGGCCACGCGGGCCTTGTCCCACCGCGGCAGCTGCTCGCACGCCGCGCGCCAGCGCCGCGCCGCCAGGTGACGCGCCGCCGTGCTGTTGCTCTGGTCGCAGGCGATCTTGGGCCCGATGTTGTAGACCGCGTCCCCGAAGGCCGCCAGCACCTCGAGCGGCGCGCCGGGCGCGCAGCGCTCGACCGCAGCCACGGCCGCCAGCATGTCGGCGTCCAGCCGCGCCTTGCACTCGTCGAGGGAGTAGCGCCGGCCAGCTTGAACGTCGGTCGTGCTGCCGTAGCAGACCGTGAGGATGCCCGGCGGGTCGCGGTAGGCGTACTGGCGCAGGCCCTCCGCGGGGATCGCGATCGCTGCGGCTGCCGCCACGGCAGCGGCGATGCGTTGCTGCGGCGTCATGCGGCACCATCCCGGAACAGCGACCGAACCGCCGCCCACAGCCCCACCATGCCGGCGAGGCCGCCGGCGAGGCCGCCGATCCAGATGATCGCCTTGTGCCCCCAGGTCCCGGCCTTCCACATGTCGCGGATCTGCTCGGTGATCTCGGTGTTGGCCTCGATGGCCTTTGCCTGGGCGGCGAGCGCCGCGGCCAGCTCGTCCTGTCGGCGCAGGATCTCGACCTGGCCGCGCTGGTGTCGCTCGCCCTGCTCGGCCAGCTGCGCCATCTTCGCAGCCCCTTCGTCGAGCCTCTGCTCGACGGCCTGTCGCCAGTGGTCGGCGTCGGGCCGCGGCATCGGTGCTTCATCGGTGTCCTGCGGCTCGGTGCTCACGGGACGGCCCTGGTGGTGGTGTCGGCGCTGTGCATGCGCCGCAGGATGGCGGCTGAGGCAGTCCGGTGCGGGCGAGGCGGAGTGGGGTGGGGTGGGGCGGTACAGTGCGCGGGTGCGCCTCGCCCTCGCCATGCTCCTCGGCATCCCCGGCCTGCTGCTGCTGGCGAATCCCCGCCTGCTGCCGCTGGGGCTCGCGCTGTGCTGGGCGGCCTGGTGGGTCTACGAGCGATCCAGCCTGCGCGCAAGCGACGCCCTGATGGGCGCAGTGCTGCTGCTGGGAGGTCTCGGCGCCGCCGTGGTGGCGGGCCAAGGCCTCTGGCAGGTCATTGCAGGGCCCTGACTGCCGGCTCCTGCATCGCGCGCTTCGCGATCGCGTTCTTCTTCACCTGCAGCTCGTCGATGCGCCGGCGCTTCTCCTCCCGGCTCATGGTGCGGTCGGCATAGATCCGGTCGCGCTGGCGGTTCAGCGCGGCGATCGCGCCCGTGGCCGAGACCACGGCCGGCCGGGCCGCGAGCTTCTCGCGCTCCTCCGTGGCCCTGGCCGCCGCCTTGGCGTCCTCGCCTTCGCGCTTCAGGGCGTTGATCTCGCGGAAGACCTGCTCGACGTCCTGGCGCACCTTGTAGAGGTCGGACTCGAAGACCGTGGCGCGCGCGGGGTCCACGCGGTAGAAGGCGCGCACGACCGGGATGTCGTCGGCGCGCAGCGCCGGCCCGGGCGGCTTCCCCTCGAGCTGGCGCACCAGCAGGTCGGACAGGCCCAGCGCGTAGAGCCCGGCCGTGCCGAAGTACCCGCCCACCAGGTACTCCAGCCGCTTCGGCGACAGGCCGGTCGCGTCGAAGACGCTCGGCACCGCGCCGGCGAGTACCCGCGTGGTGTCGGAGGTGCGCGGGCTGTAGCGGGCGTGCGGCGGCTTGCCCTCGTCGGCCTGGCTCTCGATGGGCGCATCGCGGAAGGTGTCCCAGTTTGCCCACACGTTGAGCACCGGCCGGAAGGCCTGAGGCACCGGGTCGAAGGCGAGCTGGTCGTGGATGCCGGCCCAGACGCGGGACGCGGTCTTCTTGCCCGTGTCGAGACCCTTGATGTAGCGCGCGGTGCGCTCGGGGATCGTGGCGAAGACGACGCCGATCTCGAACGGCTTCGGCAGGCGGAAGTGGTGGCCGCCGAGCCGGAAGTGCCAGTTCGTGTCCTTGTCCCAGTCCGGCAGCTCCTCGTACCAGTCTTCCCCGTCGTTGGCGAACGCCAGCGCCAGCGAGGCGAACATCAGCATGCCGCCGACGATCGCCAGCCGCTTCGGGTCGCTGCGGCCGAGCCTGTACAGGCCCTGCACCCGGGCGTTGAAGAAGGGCAGCACGTCGGCGAAGAACTGGTAGATGGGCCAGCTGCCGCGCAGGCTGAAATCCATCAGGTCCTTGGCCTCGTAGCTCGCGGCCGTGGTGCCGCTGCCGTCGCGCATCGTCGCCTCGAAGACGGCCTCGCGGTTCGCGTTCTCGACGGCCTCGTTGACCTCCCGGTAGAGCTCCCAGGCGCGGGCTGGGGTGTCGATGAACTTCGCGGCGAAGGCGCTGGCCGCCGACGCCGAGTAGCCGCGCTGGCGCAGCGCGCGGCGCAGCGCGACGCCGGTGGCCTCCGGGTCGGCGGCGTTCACGTAGCCGGACTGGAAGCTGGCGCCGGCGAACAGCATCGCCTCGGCGCCGCCGGTGCCGCGGTAGCTCTTGGCGATGCCGCTGACGGAGCGCGCCAGACCGGTCAACGGCGTCCCGTAGATCCTGGTCTCGCTGCCGTCGCTGCGCGCGGTCGACACCGTGTTCAGGCTGCCGCGCGCGATCGCCTGCACGGCCGTCGAATCGCGGATCCAGTTCCGCAGCATGAACTCGGGCGTGCTGGTGACCATGGCGGTCAGCAGACGCTTGGCGCCGCGCATCACGGCCAGGCCCGGGAAGTCGAACGGCACGAAGCTGGTCAGCGCGCGCAGCAGCAGCGGGTCGTGCACGCGGTAGAACTGCGGCCGGCCGCCCACCATCACGCGCACGACATTGGGATCAGCTGGCGGCTGGATCGCCCACATCTTGGCCATGCCTGTGAAGACCTCCGGCGGCAGCACGTCGAGGATCTCCAGCGGCGTGCCGGCCTCGGCCAGCCGGCGGCGCACCTGGTCGGCCGGGATCAGCGCGGACCGCATGTCGTATCCGATCTTCTCGACGATGTCCTTGCCCCGCAGGACCTCGACGGTGCGGCGCAGCGCGTTGTTCTTGAGGCTGGCGTCGATGAGCCGGCTGAAGTTCATCAGCAGGTTCTCCATCGGGTCGTTCAGCGCGCTCTCGCCACCCTTGAGCGTGCGGATCCCCGAGCTCTGGCCGGACAGGCCTTTGCGGCCGGTGGGCGACATCGCGCCGCGCTCGTCCATCTCCCGGTAGAAGGGGATGTAGTCGGCGTGGTCCCAGGCGGCCCGGCTCTCCGGGTTGATGAGGCCCGCCGCCTGGGCGACGTCGAGCACTGAGCGCTTGAACGCCGTGTACTCCATCGCCGCCTTGCGGAACCGGGTCAGCTGCTCGGGCGTCTTGGCCAGGCCCTGCAGCGCCGCGATGTCGGCCGCGCTGAAGTTGTTCTCGCGGCCCTCGCGCATCAGCCGCGCGGCGCGGTTGCCGATCATCCAGCCGAACCAGTCGTTCAGCTCGCCGCCCAGCGGCTGCAGGATGTCGAGCAGGCCTTGCGTGCCTGGGACCTTCTCCAGGTGCTGGCCGTTCTCTGCCCATCGGGCCTGGCCATGCAGCATGAGCCCGCGCAGCACGCCCGACGTGCCTCCGTTGGCCAGCCTCGCGGTCACGTAGGGGTCCTGCTCGAGCGGCAGGCCGCCGATCTCGCGCCGCACCGCGCGCTGGATGCCGTAGAACTGGTCCAGTGCCCCCTGGCGCAGCGCGTCGGCGAGCTCGCCGCGGTCTCGCACCAGGTCGACGGCGCGCTGCCAGTGCCGGCGCAGCTTCTCGCGCGCGGTGGGAGGGCCGCCGATGCCGGCGCGGCGCAGCGCCTTCTCCTCCTCGGGCGTGCGCTGCGGGCCGCTGCGGCTGAGCATGACGCCCGTCACCTCGGTGTCAGCGCCGTCGAACACCACGTAGTTGTGGCTGCCGTCGCCCGCGCCGCGGCTGCTGCCGTCGAGGTACTTCAGCCCGCGCACGCCGGCGGCCAGCAGCGCCAGCGACGCGGCGCGGTCGTTCACGACCTGGTCGTTGATGGTGTTCGTGACTGCGCCCCAGCCTGCCGGCGCGCCGTCGGCGGCCTTCAGGTCATCTGCTCGCGGGCCGGCCAGCTCCTGCGACAGGCCGCGGTAGATCACTTCGCCCGTTCGTCCATCCTTCACTGCGCGCACGAACAGGCTGCGCTGGTCGGGCTCGGCGGCGGCCATCCGCTCGAGCGCGGCACGCACGTCGGCCGGCTGGTCCTTCAGAGGCTTGTCCCACAGCAGCAGTTCGCTGTCCTCGGGGATCTCGACCTGGTAGAGCTGGCCCGGGTCGGTGCTCAAGCGCCTGACGAACGAGTCGATCTGCTCCGGCGTATAGCGCTCCAGCACCTGGCGGTTGGCCTTTGCCCACTCGGCGGTCTGGTCGCGCGCCACCTTGTCATCGAGCCCAGCGGCCTTGCGGTTCTGGAACATCCGTGTCATCGCGTCGTCGACGAACGACATGGTTGCCGGCGCGGTGGTCAGCCCATCAAGGCGAACACCGCGCGATAGGGTCTTGCGGTAGTGCTCAGCGATCTCCTTCTTGGCTGCAAAGTACAGCCCCCACCCATAGGCCTGCGCGCCCTCGCCAGTACCGATCCTGTCGGTGCTGAACCTCTCGATGCCGCGGTGTGGCGTGCCGTGCCAGACCCGTTGCAGCGCCGCGGCGGGGCCGCCCGGCTGCACCGTCGTCGCGCCTATCAGCCCCTCGCGCCGCACCCCCGCGACGAAGTCCGCCACCTGCCTGTCAGTCCACTCGATGCGTATGCCCAGCGCGTCGCCCATGCGCGCCAGCCAGCCGCGGATCAGTTCCAGCAGCCGCGGCCAGCCTGTCAGGTCGCCGGCCGTGCCGGCACCGGCCATGTCGGCCAGCGCCTCCTCGATCGCCTCGTCGAGGCCGATGCCGTGGCGCTTCATCTGCACGCGCGTCGCGCGCTGCAGGGCCCGGTTCTTGGCGTGCATGTCGCGCAGCAGCGGCCGCGCCTCGGGGATCGTTCGCGCGAGGCCACGGTGAAAGGCCTCGTGCAGCAGCACGAAGTTGAACGTCAGCGGGTCCCTGATCTCGTCCATCACGAGGTAGATCCGGTCCGACTGGCGGAAGTAGGCGCCGCGCGCCCGGCCGTCCGGCGCCTGCGCCAGCACGCGGCGGCGCTCCGCGGGCGGCATGTCGCCCACGGACTGCACGACGGAGACGTCCACCAGGCCGCGCGAGCGCATGTCGGCCGCGATGGCCTTGGCCTGAGCCAGGGTCATCGGCGCGTCGAAGGCGCCGGCGCTGCGCATGCTGCTGGCGCTGCGGTCGAGCTTCTCCGCTGCCGGTGCTACGCTCGTGTCGCCCCCAGGCGCAGGCTGGTCGTCCAACGTTGGCGCGGTCGCCGTCGCCGACGCGGCGCCAGAGGTACCGCCAGGGGGCTTCTTCTGCGCCGCGAGTTGCGTTTCCGACGAGCCGCTGCCGCCGCGGCTCAGCATCGTCGGGGCCTGCAGCGGCAACCCGCGCTCCGCTGCGCTGGTGCCCTGGTGGTCGATGATGTCGAGCACCCGGACGTCCATCTTGGCGAGCCCGGCGCCGATGTTCATGGCCTGGGGCATCGTCAGGACCCGGCCGCCGGCCGACGGGTCGCCGGCGCCGATGATGGCAGCAGCCGCATTGGCATGGGCGACCGCCCGCAGCAGCGCGTCGATCTTCCCGTTGCCGCGCATCGGCAGCGCATCCTCTGGCGACCACGGCACGGCGGCCACCGGCCGGTTCTGGGCGTCCATCAGCACGATGGTCGGGCGCCCCATGTTCGAGCTGACGAGCGCGGCCACTGCATCCTTCGCGGCCGCTGGGCTGAGCACCTCGCCCCCCAGCTTTCCGCGCTCGACGATCTCTCGTTCCTGCACGGGCACGGTCGGCCCGTTCTCGATCGGCGCCAGGCGGCCGAAAGCGTTGGGCTCGAACCGCCTGCCGTCGTGGACGGCTCCGCCCCACTCATCGGCCCCCACCGCCACGATGCCCATCACCTCGACGCCGGTGCCGTCGAAGGCGTTGCGCATCGACTCCGCGAGCATGGTGTCGGCCCTCGACAGCATCGGATTGCCGCTGGGGTGGTTGTGCACCATCCACACCTTGCGCGCTCCGGGCACGTTGAGAGCCTCGCCGAGCAGCGTGGAAGGGTAGACCGACGCCTGCGACAGCGCACCCTTGAAGCCGCCGATCACGGACAGCGGCCGGCCAGCGGCATCGGTGACGATCGCGTCGAAGCGCTCGACGGCAGACGAGCGCAGGTAGGCGAGGGCGTTGGCGGCGTCCGCCAGTGAGACGACCCGCTTCGCCCCTAGCTGCTGCTGTCGGCTGGTGACGAGGGCGGTTCGGGTGGCGTAGCGCCCGGCTGGGGGCCGTAGGTCGGAGGCGGCTGCCACGTTCCCAGTGGCGGAGGCTGATCGGGGCGGCCGACGCGAACCTCTTCCTCCGGCAGAGGGTAGGGGGTTTCCGAAGAGGTCGGTGTCATAAGGCTCGTTCTCCTTCACGCCGTAGGTCTTGCCGCGCTCCTCGACCCGCGGCGCCGCATCGAACAGCCCGCCCTGGCCACGCGCCGCCGCCTCGTCCGCCGGCCGGTCCGAGCCGGTGAGCACGAACTCGTCGCGCATCGCGTCAGCGCGTGCGCGGCGCTCAAGCCGCTGCTGCTCCTCCGCATCGGCGCGCCGCGCCGCATCCTCGCGGACCGCCTTGTCGCGCAGAGCCTCGGGGGTCTGCGCCTCGAGCGTCAGCCCTTCTTCGTCGGCTCCGGCAGGTCGAGCCCGCGCTTCTGCGCCTCCAGCTCCGCCAGGCGCTGTCTCTTCGCCGGCGCCAGCCGGGCGAGCTTCACCAGAGCCTGCTTGCGCAGGCCGGTCGGCGGCTTGTCGGGCGGTTTCATCGGCGATTTCCTGTTCGGAGAAGCCAAGCTCGCGCATCGCGCGCTCGGTCGAGGCCGTCGATGTTGCGGCCCAGTCGATGTCGTCGTCAAGCAGCGCATCGGCCTCCCGGCGCGACAGGCCTGCCTCGGCCATGATCGCCTCGCGCTCCGCCGCGGCTTCTGCGGCCGCCTCCGGGTCGAGGCCGGGCCAGGCCTCGTCGCGTTGCGCCTCTTCGTCAGCGCCGGCACGCTCCTGCGCCTGCCGCACCTGGCCCTCGGCCGTCAGCGTTGGGCGGCCGCCGATCTCGTCGAAGACCGCGGCCTCGAAGGCGTTGGCCACCTCGTCGTCGGGCACGCCGCGGAAGTAGCCGGCCTCGCGCAGCGCCTCCAGCGCGCCGTCCAGGCCCATGCCGCCGGACGCACGGAAGGGGTAGGCGCGCAGCCCGCCTGCCGTCACCGCGTGGCGGAGCTCCTCGAGCCGCATGCCCCACTCCCGCGCCGCCACCTCGCGCTTGAGGCCGCCCATCTTGGCCAGGGCCTGCAGCAACGTGTCGCGCTCCGGGTCGACCTGGCGCCGCGGGCGCGCAGCGGCGGCCCGGCGCGCGCCTGCTGGTGCCGGCGCAGGCTGGTCTGCCTGCTCTGGCGGCGCCGCATCGTCAGCCGCGACCTTGAAGAAGCGCTGCCGGCTGCTCACGGCCCCGGCGGCGCGGATCGCCGAGACCGCGCCCAGCGCCGAGATGTCGGCGCGCATCGTGATCGGCTCGCCGGTGTCGAAGTCGAGCATCGGCTGGCCCTCGCTGTAGGGCGTCACCGTGCCGTCGGCGTTGGGGCGCAGCTCGATGGGCTTCGCGTCGCCTGGCGTGCGGCCCAGCGAGGCGATGACGCGGGGCGTGACAGGCGCCGCAGGGGCAGTCGCCGGCGCTGCCGGCGGCGATGCTGCCGCCAGTCCCTTGCGCACGAACACGGTCGAGCCATCCGGGCCGGCCGTCCGATCGAACTCCGCCAGCAGCACCCGCTTCGTGAGGCCGCGCAGCCGGCGCGCATCGGCCGCCGGCATGGTGATGCGCTGGATCGCGCGCGGCGCGACGATGTCGGTGCGGTACTCGCGGCCGGCCAGGTCGCCGGGGGCCGGCTTGCGGTGCTCCCGGCCGCTGAGGGCATCGGGGCGGAACTCGATCCGGACGCCGCGGTTGTCGCCCTGGCCGATGGCAAGCTCGGGCCGGTCGGCCACGAAAATCGAGCGCAGATCAGCCTGGCCGTCGAGGCGCAGCAGATCGTCGAGCCCTTCGGCGTTGGTCTCGCGGTACAGCACGGCGCCCGCGGCGATCGGCCGAGGCTCGATGCGACCGCCGGGGCCGGCGCTCAGCGACGTGAAGCGAGACACCGGCGGGAACCGCTCCGCCTGCGCCGTCAGTGCAGCGTCGGGTCGGTCTCCAGGCCGCGCAGATGCAGCCGCTGCAGCGCCGCCTGCAGGTTCGGCGGGACGCTGACCCACCTTCGCCGGCTCGTCAGCACCTCGTCCCAGAGCTGGCTGGCCTCCGCCACCGTCAGGTGCCCGTCCAGCAGCGGCTGCAGGAGCCACTGCGGGAGCTGCTGGTAGGTCAGGCTGTGGGCGGACATCGATCTTCTCCGCCGGCGCGCGCGTCGCGCCGCCGCTGGTGGTCGAGCTGGGAAACTGGTGGGCCAGGCGCAGCAGGTCCTGCACCGGCGCATCCAGGCGGATCACCTTCACCGGCCGGCCATCCTCGAGCGCGGCCAGCCACTGGTGCGTGCCGTCGATGACATGCCCGTCCTGGCTGACCAGCACCGCGCGGTCGCCGCCGCTCTCGCGCGAGCCGGCCACCCGCCGCGGCGAGAACTCGGCCTGCGTCGGCCGCAGGCTGGCGGGATCGACCTCCTCGGTCTGGTGCGCGATGCCGCGGCCGGCCAGGAAGCGCACCAGCGCGCCGCGGTGCTCGGGCGCCACCTGCGGCATGTCGGCGCGCGGGATGCCGAGGGTGCCGCTTTCTGGCGCGAACGCGGTCCAGTTGCGGTTGAGCGGCTGGCCGGCGACCGGCGCAGCCGGGGCAGCCGGTGCAGCCGGGGCAGGCTCGGCTTGGTCGTCGATCAGCTCCGCGGCCGGGATGGCGGCCGGCTGGCCGGCTGCCTCCGGTACCGCAGCACCAGCGCCGGCCGGCGCGCCCTGCGCGGGTGGCGGCCCAGCAAGCGCAGGCGTGTCGAGCCCGGTGAAGTCGTCCGCCGCGGCGCCAGCGCCAGCAGCGTCTGCCGCGGCGCCTGCGTCGGCGGCGCCGGGGGAGGGGGCTCGGCGCAGATCAGCGCCACCAGCGTCAGGCACAGCAGCATCGCGATCTCCGGTGGGTGCCGGCTGCGCCGGCGGTGCATCCAGCGCAGCCAGCGCGGCGTCGTCGACCGGGCCGCGGTAGACGCCGCGGCGCGCCAGCGCCTGCAGCGCGCGGCGGAAGTAGCCCGGGACCTGGTCGAGCGGCAACGTCTCCGCGCGCTGCTTGACCGCCTTCGTCGCAGCCGGCGAGAGCCCGTGCTGGGCCGCGAAGTCGTCGAGCCGGCGCACGGTCTCGCGCCGCTGCTGCGCCGGCGCCAGGAAGCCAACATCGCGGGCCGCACGCTCGGCCAGCGGCTGCGCGCTGCGCGCGATTGCCGCGTCCCCTGCGCGCTGCGCGTTGGCCGTGGTCTGCAGCACGGCTGGGCCGCCGCCCATCACCGCGGTCTGCGCCACCGTGAGCTCCAGCGTCTCGCCGGCCTGCTGCAGGTAGTCCGCGAAGGTCGCGCCCGGGTTGCGAGCGCCTGGCCCGACCTTGTCGCCCAGGAACTGCAGCGCGGTCGTGAGCTGTTCGCCGGGGATCTCCTTCGCGATCAGCGAGCCCAGCACCCGCGCCACGTCGCCGCTGGGCATGCCGCGCAGCGCGCCCTTCAGCAGCTGGACCTGCTCGCCGAAGCCGAAGCGCTCGCCGATGACCTCGGCGGCCGCCTGGATGCCGGCGTGCGCTGCATTGCCGGTCTCGGCATAGTCCGCTGCCGCGGTCTGGGCGAACAAGGTGCGCATCGCCGGGCCGCCGGCCACCCCCATCGCCAGCGCCGGCGCCGAGTTGAGGATGCTGTTCGTGACGTCGGCGGCCAGCTTCTGCGCGCCGCGAAGGCCCATCGTCGCGTCCTGGCCGACCGAGGTCGCGGTGCTGCTGGCCCGCTGCGCAAAGCGCGACACCGCGTCGGCTCCCACCGCGTCGGCAGCGCCGCGCAGCGCACCGATCCCGGTCTGCGCGAGCTGCGCGACGCCGGCAACCGCGCCGCGCGCCACCGGGTTTCCCGTGGCGTCGCGGATGTCGGCCACCACCTCCTGCGCCGGCGTCAGCGGGGTCGCCTGAGGGCCGCGACTGCGATCGAGGTACGCGGCCTCGTCGCGGACCTGCTGCAGCCGCCAGGGCGCGACCGAGCCCTCCAGCTGCTCCATCGGCGTCAGGCCCGGCGCGCGCTGGTCCTCGGGCGCCGGCTGCTCCAGCATGCGGCCGGGCGTCATCGGCGGCGGCGCGGCCACGCGCTCGTCGCCGGCGCCGTAGGGCTGCATCTCGCGCCGCGTGCCGCCGCGGCGCTCGCCCACCGGTCGCGGCTCGACCAGCGGCTGGCGCACTGCGGCGGCGGTGGCCTGGGCCACACGCTCGCCCAGCGGCATCGTGTCAGGGTCGGGACCGCCCTGGCCGCCGCGCCCGCCTCCAGCGCCCGATGGCGCGACGCCGGCCGGCAGCTCGCGCTTGCGGATGTAGGTCTCGGCGTCGAACTGCCGCCGCGCGGCAGCGAGCTCCTCGCGCGGCACCCGCGGGGCCACCACCTCGAGGAAATACTGCTCGCGCGCCGAGGCCTGCTCCTCGGCGCTCAGGCCCTTGAACTCGTTTCGCTCGACGACATCTGCCCACGCCAGCGGCATCTCAGGACTCCTGCTTGTCGGTGGCCGCCGCGGCGCGGCCGGTGTAGTCGCGCACGATCACGTGCGGCCGGTCCGTGCCGCCGGCGGTGTCGAGGCCGAACGCCTCGCGCTCCATCCCGATGCAGCGGTGCAGCGCTTCCGCGAGGTCCTTCGCCACCTTCGTGCGCGCCGGCAGGCTGGAGACCAGGTGCGCGAGGTCGCGCAGCGCGCCGATCGCCGGCTCGTCGGGCGTCGACAGCGCGTCGTAGACGAGGGCGAGGGCGTCTGGGTGCTCGATGACCTGGCCGAGCTCGCGCATCAGGCCGGTGACGATCGCGCGCAGGGCCGCGATGTCGGCGCGGTGCTCGAGCCGGACGATGCTGAGCTGCCGGGCGCCGGCCTCGACGATCTCGGCGTCGGAGTAGAGGGACGCCGCCGCCGGTTGCACTGGTTGCATGGGTGCAACCGCGCCTGCAACCACTTTTGCCGCTGACCCTGCAACCGCGCCGGCCTCATCAACCAGGCGGTCAGCGCGCTCGTGGATCGCGGGTGCGAGCGAGCGGACCCAGCCGTTCTTGCGCGCGTGCTTCTCGATCGCTGGCCGGCTGACGCCGAAGCGCTTCGAAAGTGCGCTGATGCTCAGGATGCCGGCGCGGTAGTGCGGCTCGATCGCCGGCCAGTCGACCGGCAGCAGAGGTTCAGAGGCCTTGCCCATGCCGGGCAGGATGGGCGGCAGGCGCTCCGGCAGGGGCGAGGGCGAGGCGCCGGAATCTTCATCGATTTGATGATGCCGACCGCTTGACAGTAAACACCGGCGCGTTTACTCTGCAGTCATGCCGAGACCGATCTCGGCAGCACCGCCGGGGGTGGGTACCCGAAGAGTCTCTAGGGAGAACGCCATGCTGAAGATCCGCAACCTGACCACCGGCGAGGTCATCGACCTGGTCCGCGACGCGGCCCACACGCACCCGGAGTGGGTGCACGAGCAGTGCGACACCTGCAGCGAGTCCGAGCTGCAGCGCATGCTCGACAGCTACAGCCTGGCCACGATGGCCGAGCACGCCGGGCGGGCCGACGAGTGCGGCATCTACATGCCCGCCGAAGGCGCCTACGAAGTCACGAATCCGGCCAGCGCTCACAGCTTCGGCGTCTACGTCGCCGACAGCGCCGAGGCGGCGGTCCTCGCCTGCGTGCGGGACGCCGGCTACGACAGCCTCGAGGCGGCCGAGCACGTGACCGGGAAGCCCGTGAAGCTGGTGGCGACGAAGCTGTCGGACGCCGCGGCGTTCGTGCTGCGGCACCCCGACGCGGCCGGTGCGATGGATGCCATGATGGCCGCGGGCATCGAGGGCGACCAGGATTGGGGTTCGGGGGCGACAACCTACGTGATGCCGGACGGCAGCCGGGTCCGCGTCAGCGACCTTGATGTCGAGGCCTTGGGCTCCAGCGTCACCCTGGACGGCAAGGAAGTCGACTTCAGCGCCGCCGTGGCGCTGATGGACGACGAACTGCGGGCGGCGCTGCACAACGAACTGGCGCCCTGCAGCGACCAGGCGTTTCTCGACGCCTACGCCGCGGCGCATGCCGAGAAGTTCGGTACCGATTTCCAGGTCGCCTGAGGGAGATCGCCATGGACAAGCCCCTGCCGCTCCCGCCCGGCTGGTCCGCGACGGAATCCGCCGCGGGCATCATGCTCACCGGCCCTTATAACGAGGACCTGCAGCCCCGCCTGCGCCGCATCGGCGGCACCTGGGACCGCGCCGGCCGCCGGTGGGTGATCCCCGCCGACAAGCGCGCCAGCCTGGTCCGCGTGCTCGGCAACGCCAGCCGCGCGGAGACCAACAGCGCCGCGGGCGCCCGCCGCGCCGAGCTGGAGCGCTGGCTCGGCTACATCGAGCAGGCCGCCGCAGAGGGCCGCGTCTACGACCGCGGTCTCGACGAGTGCCGCCGGCTGGTGATCCGCGACTACGCGGATCTCGACGCGCGCCTGAAGTCGGCCCTGGAGCGCGCCAGGGTGGCGCGGGCGGCGGCCAACGCCGCACGCGAGGCCGAGCGCGCCCAGCGTGAGCAGCAGTGGGCTGCGGAGCGGCACCAGCGCGACGTCGAGATGGCGCAGCGGCGCGCGATGCGCCGGCTGTACCCGCTCAGCGTTCTACCGCCGGTAGGGGCCGTCCTCCGCAGCGCCAGCCAGGTGCTGACCGTGGAGGGCCACGGCAAATCGTTCGTGATCGACGAGGGGGCGCCGAGCGTGCACGGCTCGCACCTGCTCGGTCACGAGGGCAGCCGCGGCGCCTACGCCTACTGCCGCGCCGCGACGGCCGAGGAGATCGCGGCGCTCGAGGAGCGCGAGGCCGCTGCGGTGGCGGCCGCTCAGGTTGCGGCCGATCGCCGGGCTGCCGTGGTCGCCGTGGTGGACACCGTGCGGCAGCTGGACAACCTGGCGCCAGCCGGGAGCGTGGTGCCGGCGGGTCGCGTCGTCCACGACACCCGCAACGCCTACGGTGGCGGCGAGACGATCATCATCGCCGACGACGGTGCGGTCTGGTACGTCCAGGGCAACGGCGCGGACGGCGACGACTGGTCGCGGAACAACGTGCCGGGCGGGATCGCCTGGCGCATCACCGACCCGGCGCTGCACGCGCGCGCCGCGTCGCTGGCCCAGATGCAACCGACGGGACGCGGATGACGATCACGATCAGCAACGCCGGCGCCGAGATCCGCGCCACCAACTACTGGGAGACCAAGCAAGCCTCGGCCGGCCTGTGCTATCTCACGGCCAATGCTGGCACGTGGCGCCTCCTCGTGCCGGAGGCGGCGGAGGGAGCGCTGGAGGAGATGCGCACCGGCCGCACTGCGACGATCGAACCGTCGCTCCAGCTGCCCGGCCGCGCGTGGGACGTCGTGTTCGAGGACGGGACCGACGCCCCGTTCTCGATCGCGATCGACCGCAGACAGGTCGACCGCCCGATGACCGCCGGCCGCTGCCGGCTGGCGGTGTGGACGGCGCGAGGCAAGCAGCTGGATCTCGCCTGCGAGGTCCGGCCGTGACCCAGTTCCAGAAGCGCACGCACCGCGCCCGCCTCATCCTCGAGGCGGTCGGCCGCGCCTACCCTACCGCCTGGACCGCGGGTGACCACTTCCGCAGCCAGCGTGGCCCCGGATTCGACTGGCCCGGCTGGTGCTACCTGCCGCTCGCAGGGGCCTACGCTGTCGTGAGCGGCGGCGGCGACAACCGGGTGCCGATCCTGCGCTCGCATCACGTCGGCATCCTTGGCGCGCTGATGGCCTGGCGCATGGGCCAGCAGATCATGCGATTCGACCCGGCGCTGTACCGGCCGCTGGTCGAGACGCCGATCAGCGGCGACCTGCCGACTGCGCTGCTGTACCGGCTGCCGGTTTGGTGCGCCTACATCGAGGCGGATCTGGAGTTCGATGGTCGCCGCGTGCATGGGGCCTGGGTGCACCTGGAGCACGACCAGCGTGGCGACGAG
>NZ_BBYR01000064.1 GCF_001293525.1 Pseudideonella sakaiensis
ACCAGCGACATCGGCTGGGTGGTCGGTCACAGCTACATCGTCTACGGCCCACTGCTCGCCGGGATGGCGACGATCATCTACGAGGGGCTGCCGATCCGCCCCGACGCGGGCATCTGGTGGCGCCTGGTCGAGAAGTACCAGGTCACCGCGATGTTCAGCGCGCCCACGGCTGTACGGGTGCTGAAGAAGCAGGATCCGGCCTTCCTGAAGCAGTACGACCTGAGCTCGCTGCGGGCGCTGTACCTGGCCGGCGAGCCGCTGGACGAGCCGACCGCGCGCTGGATCGCGGATGGCATCGGCAAGCCGATCATCGACAACTACTGGCAGACCGAGACCGGCTGGCCGATCCTGGCGATCGCCAACGGCGTCGAGCCGGCGCCGAGCAAGTTCGGCAGCCCGGGCGTGCCGATGCCGGGCTATCGGGTGAAGCTGCTCGACGAGTCGAACGGCGAGGAACTCGACGGTGCCGGCCGGAAGGGCGTGCTGGCGATCGAGGGCCCGCTGCCGCCGGGCTGCATGCAGACCGTGTGGCGTGACGACGAGCGCTTCGTGAACACCTACTGGCGCAGCGTGCCGGGTCGCGAGGTCTACAACACCTTCGACTGGGGCATTCGCGACGAGGACGGTTACTGCTTCATTCTCGGCCGCACCGACGACGTGATCAACGTCGCCGGCCACCGGCTGGGCACGCGCGAGATCGAGGAGAGCATCGCGAGCCATCCGAACGTCGCGGAGGTGGCGGTGGTCGGCGTGGCCGACGCGCTGAAGGGCCAGGTGGCGATGGCCTTCGCGGTGGCCAGGGATGCGAGCGGCCTGGAGGACCCCTCGGCGCGGCTGAGGCTCGAGGGCGAGGTCATGCAGACCGTCGACCGTCAGCTCGGCGCGGTCGCGCGGCCGGCGCGGGTGTTCTTCGTCACGCTGCTGCCGAAGACGCGCTCCGGCAAGCTGCTGCGCCGGGCGATCCAGGCCGTCTGCGAGCGACGCGATCCGGGCGACCTGACGACGATGGACGATCCGTCGGCGCTGCAGCAGGTACGCGACCAGCTGGCGTAGCGGGTCGGCCGGCGTGCCGCGAACTCAGGCGGCACGCCCCCAGCGCCCCTGCGCGTCGGCTGTCACCACCTGGTCGCGGTGCAGCTTGATCAGGTGGGCGAGCAGCGACCGCAGGGCCGCGGCATGCAGCCGCGGCGGCGTGTCGGCATAGACCACCGCCAGCAGCTGCTCGGCATCGGCCGGGCCGTGCGAGTTCACCGCCGCCAACACCTTCGCCTCGCGCGCGAGGCGATGCCCGATCGCCTTGCGCACTTCGGCGTGCGGTTCGTCGATCAGGAAGCCGTGACCCGGCGCGAGCCAGTCGAGGTCCACTTCCAGCAGTTGCTCGAGCGACCGGAAATAGGCCGTCATGTCGCCGTCCGGCGGGTTGATGACGACGGACGAGCCCTGCATCAGGTGATCGCCGGTAAAGAGGAGCTTCTCCTCCTCGAGCAGGTAGCAGAGGTGGTTGCTCGCGTGACCCGGGGTGTGGAGGACGCGCAGCGTCGTTCCCTCGCCGAGCGCCAGCCGTTCACCGCCATCGAGCGTCTCGTCGGGCACGAAGCCCTCGTCCTGCCATTGCGGATGCCTCGCCGTCTGGCCCAGCGTGCGGGCGCCCCACTCCGCCGCGAGCACGCGGGCCGCCGGCGAGTGGTCCTTGTGCGTGTGGGTCACGAGGATGCGGGTCACCGGGCCGGGCGCGGCATCGCGCAAGGCCTGCAGGTGCGCCGCGTCGTCGGGCCCTGGATCGAGCAGCACCCATTCGCCGCCCGCCGACCCGACGAAGTAGCTGTTCGTGCCCGGCCCCGTCATCTGGCTGCCGTTGGGCGCCGTCACCCGCAGCACGCGCGGCGACAGCCAGACGGGGCGCCCCGGCAGCAACTGCGTCGAGACGTCGCCGCGGCCCGACGGGTCCAACCGGCCGACCTCGGCATAGGGCGCCTCCCAGCGCTCGACCGCCGTCCGTCCCGCCGGCCCCGCGGCGAGGCGCGGCCGCGTGGTCGGCACCGTCTCCTGCGCACGGGCCGCCGCGACCGCCTCCGCGGCGGTGGCGTAGGCCGAGATGTGCTTCAGCGTGACCGAGGTGGCCCGCAGCAGCTTCAGCTTGCGTGCGTTCTCCAGCGCCTCGGCCGGCGTCAGCCACAGCATCTCGACGGTCTCCCCGCCGTCGTGCAGCGCCGACTGGCCGGCCGGCGCTTCCGCGATGAAGAAGCGCGTATCGAAGATCTTCGGCATGCCCTGGGGCGTGATCCAGTGGCTGTGGTACGCGAGCCGCGACGGATCCAGCCGGACGCCGAGCCGCGCACAGACGTCGGCCATGCCGATCTCGTCGTCGTGCAGACGCTGGCGCAGCGCGAAGAGTTCGTCGGCCGGGACGCTCGCCAGGTCGACGGCGGCGCCCTGCTCGTCGACGGCGAACAGCAGGCCGGCCTCCTCGAAGCATTCGCGGATCGCGCCGATCCAGAAGCCGAGACCGCCGTCGGGCAGGCCGAGGCGCGCGCTCGCACCGACGTCGTCGAAGCCAGTGCACAGGCCATGGTGCGCACCGTCCGCGGCGGCGATGAGCCCGCCGGGGAAGACGGCGGCGCCACTGTTCTGGTCGCCGGGACGATCGGTGCGCCGCAGCAGCAGCACCTCCAGGCCGCGCGGCGCGTCGCGCAGCACGATCAGCGTCGCGGCGTGACGGGCGCGCGGCGTCGGGACGGCCGCATCGGCGGGCGTGGCCGCAGCGGTGGGGGTTGCGCTCAGGGTGGTCATTCGCCGCGGGCTCGACGGATCACTCCGGCTTGATGCCGGCCTCCTTCACCACCGTCGTCCAGTTGGCGTACTCCTCGGCGATGCGCGCACCGAACTGCTCCGGTGTGCTGCTCGCCGCCAGCGCTCCCGCCTGCTCGAAGGACGTCTTGATCTCGGGCTGGGCGAGCACCTTCACGATGGCGTCGTTCAGGCGCGTCACCACGTCGCGCGGCGTGCCGGCCGGTGCGAGCAGGCCGAACCAGACCTCCAGGTTGAAGTTCGGCAGCGTCTGGTTCAAAGGCACGGCGCCCGGCGCCAGCACCGACGCCTGGGGCGACCCCGTGCCCAGCATGCGCAGCTTGCCCTCCTTCACGAAGCCGTTCAGCTGCGGCGAGGTGGTCGACAGCAGCATCTTCACCTCGCCGGTCAGCACCGCCTGCGTGGTCGGCGCCTGGCCTTTGTAGGGGATGTGGACGAGCTTGATGCCGGAGCGACGCGCGAAGAGCTCGCTGGAGAGCTGGCCGAACGAGGCCGGGCCCGCGCTGGCGTACTCGATCTGGCCGGGCCGGGCCTTGGCGTAGTCGATGAACTGCTGCGTGGTCGTCGCCGGCACCGCCGAGTTGATGACGAGGACCATCGGCTGCAGCGACACCAGCGACACCGGCACGAAGTCCTTCAGCGGGGCATAGCTCGCCTCCTTCGAGACGAGCGGCGAGATCACGAGTCCGTTGTTCGGGAAGAGCAGCGTGTAGCCGTCGGCCGGGGCGCGTGCCACCAGCTTGGTGCCGAGCACGGCCGAGGCGCCCGGCCGGTTCTCGATCAGGACGACCTGTCCCAGTTGCTTCTGCAGCGGCTCCTGCATCAGGCGGGCCAGCGCGTCGGTCGTGCCCCCCGGCGGGTAGGGCACGACGATGGTGATCGGCTTGCTCGGGAACGCCTGGGCCCGTGCCGCCTGCGGCAGCACCAGGGCCGCCGCGGCGGCGCAGGCGATCACCAGGCCCGCGCGGACGATGTCGCTGCCCAGCGCCTTCTTCAGGATGCTCATGCTTGTCTCCGGGTTTTCTCGTGGATCGGACAGGAAGTCAGGGCGCCGCGACGGCTTCACGCGGGATGTGCAGCACGCCGCGGGCGGCCAGGTCGTCGATCGCGTCGTCGCCGAGGCCCAGGCCGCGCAGCAGCGCCGGCCCGTCCTCGCCCAGCGCCGCCACGCCGTTGCGTGCATGGGCGGCCGTCGCCTTGAAGCGGAAGGCCGGGTTCGGCACGTCGAACAGGCCGGAGCCGTCGTCGATGGTCTGCATCACCCGGCGCTCCACCACCGGCGGCAACTGCATGGCCTGGCCCACGCTCAGGTAGCGCGAGCACGGCACGCCGCCGCGGTGCATCGCCTCCTCGCACTCGGCCGCGCTGCGGTCCCCGGCCCAGTCGTCGAGGAGGGCCATCAGCTCGCCCCAGTGGTGCTCGCGGGCATGGATGGTCGCGAAGCGGGGATCGGCGATCCACTCCGGATGGCCGGTCGCCCGCGCCAGCGCCTCGAAATTGTTCTGGCTCACCGGCGCGATCAGCACGAAGCCGTCGCGGGCCTTCGTCGGCTGGTACAGCGGGCGCCGGCGCTCGGCCGGGAACTGCGCTTCCTGGCACTCGTAGACCAGCAGGCTGAGCATCGCGTCCAGCAGCGAAAGGTCGACCTGGTCGCCCTGCCCCGTCCGCGCCGCGCGGAACAGCGCGGCCTGGATCGCGCCGAAGGCGAGCGAGCCGCCGAGCACGTCGGCGACGAAGATGCCGTTCTTCAGCGGCCGGTCGATGCCGTCCTGGTAGGCCAGCGTCGCGATGTCGTAGCCGCTGCCCGCGTGCAGCACCGGCGCGTAGGCGCTGCGCCCGGCCCAGGACCCGGTCTGGCCGAAGCCCGAGATCGAGCAGTAGACGAGCCGCGGATTGATCGCGGCAAGCGTCTCGTAGTCGAGCCCCAGGCGCTTCATCACGCCGGGGCGGTAGTTCTCGACGACGACGTCGCAACGCGCCACCAGGCGCTTGACCAGCGCGACCGCCTCGGGGTTCTTCAGGTCGAGCGCGAGGCTCTTCTTGCCGCAGTTGAGTTGCGCGAAGTAGGTGCTGCGGCCCTCGCGCGTCGGCGGCCGGCTGCGGATGTGGTCGCCCTCGGGCGGCTCCACCTTGATGACCTCGGCGCCCATGTCGGCCATCAGCCGCGTCGTGTACGGGCCCGACATCATGGCCGTGAAGTCGAGCACACGCACCCCGTCGAGGATGCCGGGGCGCGGATCGGGCGCATCGCCGGCACCCGCCGCCTTCTTCTGGTTCGTCATGCGATGGCTCCCTCGGCGCCGCTCAGCTCAGGTTGGACTCGGAGGCCGACAGCCCGCCGACCCGGGCGCCGCCCAGCGCGTCCAGGTAGGCCTGCTGCGTGCCCGCCTCGCGCACGTACTTCTCCAGGTAGGCCGCGAAGGCCGCGTCGCCGGCGCTGGCCTTGACGTACTCCTTCAGGTGCTTGTCGTCGCCGCGGTACAGGCTCGGCGACGCCGTCGGATGCGCGCCCCACGGCGCCTCGACGACCCGGTCGACCATCGCGCTGGGGAGCTTGGTCAGGTGGTTGCTGCGTCGGATCGTCTCGCTGGACACGATGCGGTCGACGGAGACGATCACCTTGCGCGACGCCTGCGCCAGCATCGCGTCGAAGAACGGCGCGCCGAGGTACTGGACGTTGCCGTGTTCGTCCGCCTGCTGCGCGTGCAGCAGGCAGACGTCCGGCCGGACGGCCGCCGCCGCGAGCAGCTTGCGCTCGCCCGGACCGGTCGGCAGGGGCCGATAGAACTCGGGCGCATAGCGAGGATGGTCGGTACCGAGGTTCGGGATCGGCATGTACGGCAGGTCGCAGATCGCGGCCCGCATGCCACCGGCCAGCGCCGGCCCGTCGAGCTCGTGGACCTTGAGCGTGCCGGCCTCGGCCTGTCGACGGAAGTGCGGCGCCAGGCCGAACTGCTCGAAGCTGATGAAGACGCAGATCGTGCTGCGGACGCAGCCCGCGCCGATCAGCATGTCCGGCGCGATCGATCCTGGCATCGGGACCAGGTCGAGGTCGCGGGCGCCACGGCGGATCAGCGCCCGGACCAGGGCCATCGGCTGCGCGTTGAAGATCCAGCCGCCGAGGCCGACCTTGGCCCCGTCGGCGATGTCCGCCACGGCCTCGTCGAGGGTGACCAGTTTGCTCTTGCTCATGGGAAGGTCTTGTCAGGCGATCAGGGGAACTTGCGCTGGAGCGTGCGGCGGATGTCGACGCGAGTCCGCAGGAGGTGCAGTTCTGCAGCCGTCGGCAGTTGCGTGACCGGCGGCGCGCCTTCCACGACGAGGTCGAAGCCGGTCGCGTCCCGGACCTGCTCCAGCGTGACGCCGGGGTTCACCGACCGCACCCGCATCGCCTTGGACACCGGCTCGAAGTCGAACACGCCGAGGGGCGACAGGACGAGCTTCGGCCCGCCGGCCGGGATGCCCATCCGCTCGCGGGAATCGCCGCCCTCCATGTGGCCGGCGCCACACAGGAAGTCCACGCGCGGCACGAAGGCGCTGCGATCGTGCCGCGTCAGCGCCACGTAGAAGCGCTTCGCCAGGCCGCACAGCGCGCTGATGCCGACCGTGCCGGGGCCGCGGACCTTCGGCTTCGCCTGGTCGCCGACGACCACCGTGTTGATGTTCCCGAACCGGTCGACCTGCAGCGCCGACAGGATCGCGAAGTCGAAGAAGTGGATCTTCCAGTCGATGAAGTCGATCGTGTTCGGGAGGTCCATCCAGGCTTCCGACGACTCGATGTTCTCGAAGTCGGCGGTGGACAGCAGGTGGTCGCGCGTCGCGTTCACCATGCCCCCGGGGCCGGAGATCCACCACAGCCGGGGCGCCTGCATCAGGCGCGCCAGGTTCACGGCCGCGAGCTGGATGTCCGAGTTGGTCCCGATGATGACCTTCTCGCCGTCGGCCATGTCCCGGGCGAGCAGCACCGCCAGCGTCTCGCCCAACGCGGGCGCTTCAATGTTTTCCATCGTGTGTCCTGGATCCCGACCTTAATTTGGTTCAACCATTGTTCAATGTACGTTGACGAACTGACCCTGTCAACGGTTGAACCGATAATTGAAGACGTGCAGAGGCCCCACGCGGCGGCGTCGGACGGGCGGGTCTCTTCAGCGATCCGGACGGTGGCGGCAGGCCCGGGCCCACCGCCGGACTCAGGCCTTGGGCCGGGTCTTGCGCGCGGGTCGGGCGACCGGCGCGGCGGCCGGCACGGGTGCAGGTCCGGGGAGCGGGACCGGCTCCTGCTTCACCTCGACCTTGGACAGGTAGGCGCGTTGCAGCCGCTTCAGGCTGCTCTCCATCTCGGCGACGGCCGCCTCCACGTCGCCTTCCTCCATGTGCTTCATGAAGCGCCGCCGCGACGGCAGCACGAAGGCGTTCTGGTATTCGCCGATCGTCCGCACGAAGTGGTGCAGCACATCGAGCACCCCGTCCATCACGATGATCATGATGGGGTTGTGGGTGATACGCACCAGGATGCGGTGGAAGTCGATGTGCTTCGACGCGCGCAGCGGGAAGTCGCCGCGCGCGGCCGCCTCCTCGGCCTCGTCGATGTTGCGGTTCAGTGCCGCGAGGTCCTCCACCGTGGCCCGCGTGCAGGCCTCGCGGACGATGATCGACTCGAGCCAGATCCGCGCCTCGGTCACCTGCTCCGGCCGGATGGTGCCCACGTGGTACAGGTCGAACAGCCCGGTGACGATGGCGTCGCCGCTGCGCTCGCTGATGAAGGCGCCGCCGCTGGCGCCCTTCAGCAGCCGGATCAGGCCGGCATGCTCGAGCGAGCGCAGCGCTTCGCGCAGCGTGTTGCGCGAGACGCCGAACTGCTCGGCCAGCGCCCGCTCCGACGGCAGCCGGCTGCCGACCTTCAGCCGCCCTTCCGCCAGTTCGTTGCGGATCTGCGAGGCGATCTCCTCGAACGCGCGCGTCGACCGGACCGCCTGGAACGTCGCCGCCGCGGCGGGAGTCGCCCGGGTGTCCTGCGACGGCCTGGAGACGAGCGTGGCGGCAGGGACCTTGGCAGTGGGCATTCGACTCTTTCGACGTGAGGACAGGCCGGGAGAACGGTCGATCATGATAAGACCGCGACGCCGCGTCGCAAGACCAGGGTCGCCCGAGGCCGGCCAGCACCGCAATGGTTGGACCTTTGATGTAGCATTTCCGATCTGACCACAGGAGATGCCCCGATGAGCGCCCCTTTGCCCACGCCGGCCACGCTGCCCAGCGACGAGGAACGGACCATGCTGCGCGACTCCGTGCGCGGCTTCCTGGCGCACCACTGGCCGGCCGCCGAGGCCGTTGACGCGGCCGCGGACCCGGCGCGCGTGGCCTCGGCCTGGCGGCAGCTGGCCGAGCTCGGCCTGGCGCAGCTGTGCACCGACCCGTCTGAAGGCGGGCTGCGGGAGGTCCTGCTCGTCATGGAGGAACTCGGCCGCGCCGCCTGCCCCGTGCCGCTGCATGCCGCGGCACTGCTCAACCTGTCCGGCGTCGAAGCGCCGGTGCTCGCCGACATGCGCGGGGGCGGTGCACGCCTCGCCGTCGCCTTCGCGCAGGCCGACGGTGATCCTGCCGCAGGCCGGCTCGGGAGCGACGGCGCCACCGTGTCCGGCGAGGCGTGCTTCGTCGAGGCGGCCGCCGCGGCCACGCACTTCGCGCTGCTGGTGCCGGGGCCGGCGATCGCCTTCGTCGACGCGGGCTCGCCGGGCCTCGTCGTCGAGTCCACGCCGGCGATGGGCACGACGGGCCTGTCGCGGCTGCGGCTCGACCGCGTGGCGGCCGACCTGCGCACGGTGGACACCGGCCGCGTCGACGACCTGGTCACGATCGCCCGACTCTGCCTGGCCGGCCGGGCCATCGGCGCGGCGAGCCGCGCCTTCGAGATGGCGGTGGGATACGCCAAGGAGCGCCACCAGTTCGGCCAGCCGATCGGCCGCTTCCAGGCAGTCCAGCACAAGCTCGCCAATGCCTACATCGCGCTGCAGGGCGCGCAGTTGAGCGCACGCAGCGCGGCGCAGCAGCACGACGTGCGGGCGCCGGCCTGGCGGCTCTTCGCCGCCGCCGCGACCGTGCTGGCCGCGACCACCCTGCGCGGCGTGTCGCTCGAGACGCAGCATGCCTTCGGCGCGATCGGCTACAGCGAGGAACACGAGGCACCGCGCCACTTCAAGCAGGTTCACCTCGACGTGCTGCGCCACGGCGGGGCCCGGCCGGCCCGCGCGCAGCTCGCCGCCTACTACCTCGACGGCCCGGACGACGGCACGGCCCGCACGATGCCCGAGTACGACCTCGGACCGGCGGGCAACGCCTTCCGCAAGGAGGTGCGCGCGTGGCTGGACGAGCACTGGTCCGGCGCGCGCCGCGCCGCGCACGAGCGGCTGACGTTCAAGGAGCGCGAGTACAACCGCGACTTCGCGCGCGCGCTCGGCCGCACCGGCTGGATCGGCCTGGCCTGGCCGGAGCGCTTCGGTGGCCAGGGCCGCGGCGCCTTCGAGCAGCTTGCCTTCATCGAGGAGATGGAGCGCGCCGAGGCGCCGCGTGCCGGCGCGCCGGTGCAGGCGGCGATGCTCCAGGTGTACGGCACACCGGAGCAGCAGGCGCGCTACCTGCCCGAGATCCTGCGCGGCGAGGCGATCTACGGCATGGGCTACAGCGAGCCCGACGCCGGCTCGGACCTCGCGTCGATGCGCACCCGCGCCGTGCGCGACGGCGACGGCTGGGTGGTCAACGGCCAGAAGATCTGGACGACGACCTACTGGGGCGACTACATGCTGCTCGCGACCCGCACCGACCCCGACGCCAAGCCGTCGCACGCGGGCCTGAGCATGTTCATCGTCCCGATGGACACGCCCGGGATCACCGTCAAGACCTCCACCACGATGTACGGCGGCAGCTTCGCGAACGTCTTCTACGACAACGTGCGGCTGCCGGCGGACGCGATGGTCGGCGAGCCCAACGCCGGCTGGAAGGTGCTGACCGGCGCCCTGGCGACCGAGCGCGGATTCATCGGCGGCGGCATCGTGCTGAAGGTCGCGCGCTCCTTCGAGCTGCTGTGCGAACACATCCGCGGCGCGGTGGTGGACGGCAAGCCGCTGCGGGAGGATCCGCTGGTGCGCGAGCGCATCGCGACGCTGGCGGCCGAGATCGAGGCCGGCCGGCAGATGATGGTCCACTGCGCCGCGCAGGTGGACGGCGGCGAGACGCCGCCCGGCGACGCCGCGGCGAGCAAGGTCTACTCGGGCGAGCTGATGGAGCGCTTTGGCGAGGTCGCGCTCGACATCCTGGGCATGCAGGCCACGCTGAGCGAAGGCAGCCCGGGCGCGCTGCTGCGCGGCCGCATCGAGCAGCACCTGCGCCACTCGTTGATGTGGGTGATCAGCATCGGCACCAACGAGATTCAGCGCAGCCTGATCGCCCAGCGCGGCCTGGGGCTGCCGCGCTGAAACCCGCGATCGGGACGGGCGGCCGACCGCGCAGCGGAGGCTTTCCCCCGCCCGACGTCGATCACGCCTCGGCCGTCGCCCCCTTCGCCAACGCGCGCTGCTGCGTCTCCAGGTAGCCGTTCAGCGCGGCGAGGTGGGATGTCATCGCCGCCGTGGCCCGCGCGGTGTCGCGCGCGCGCAGGTGGCGCAGGATCCGCCGCCGGACGGCGACCACGTTGTCGCGCGGCTGCGGGCCCACCTCCACGAGCAGGGTGCGGACGATCTCCGACAGCGAATCCAGCAGCATCACGATCACTTCGTTGTGCGTGGCACGCGCGAGCAGCCGGTAGAACTCGGTGATGGTGGTATTGCGGCGGGTGAGATCGCCGAGCGTGGTCAGGCGCGCGGACTCGTCGATGTCGCGCTCGATCGCGTCCAGGTCCGCCGCGGTGGCACGCTCGCACGCAAGCCGGATCGCGACGCCGCACAGCAGGATGCGGGCCTCGGTGATGCTGGCGCTGGAGATCTGGCCGAGCAGCACCATGTCGCGCACCGCCTGCGCGACGACGTTCGAGTCGCCGCGGCGGATGAACGAGCCGCCGCCCATGCCCTGCTGGCAGTGGATGATGCCGGCGACCTCCAGGCTGCGCAGCGCCTCGCGGATCGCGGTGCGGCTGACGCCGAACTGCGCGCACATCTCGCGCTCCGGCGGCAGGCGGTCGCCCGGCGCGAGCACACCCTCGGCGACCGCACGTCGGATCTGGTCGCACACCTCCTCGAACGCACGCCGCTGGCGCACCGGCACGAACTGCGACGGCGACACCGACCGTTCGCCCCCTGCCCGCCTCGACGGCGGACTTCCGACTGCGTCTGGCATCGAACCTCCCCTGGCGAACGACGAGGCGTCGCCAGCATCTCGGCGAAATCTATAGGTTCACCGGTTGAACCCTCTTGATAACGCTAGCCCCGCTCGTCGGTGAACGACTGCCCACGGCCAGCCGCCTCGTCGTGGGCGCGCTGCCGCCGCCGAAGGGCCGCCTCCACCAGCGGCAGGTTGTCATTGCCGAAGTACATGTCGTCCCGGTCGACGAACATCGTCGGCGAGCCGAAGCCGCCGCGGACGATCAGCTCGGCGGTGTTGGCGTGCAGCGCCGCCTTCACCGCCGGGCCGGCGATGGCCTGCAGCAGCTCGTCCGCGGGCACACCGGCCGAGTTGCAGACGGTGCGCACGCCCTCGTCACGGGAGATGTCGACGTCATCGCGGAAGTAGGCCTCGAAGGCCGCGCGCGCGAAGGCGGGCAGCCGGCCCTCGGGTTCCAGGACCAGGCAGGCGCGCATGATCTTGACGCTGTTGACCGGGAACACCGCGGGCTTGGGATGCCGCAGGTCCAGGCCGCTCAAGCGCGCCCAGTCGAGCAGACTCTTGCGGGCATACGCGCTCTTCGCCGGCACGCCCTGCTCCCGCGACGCGTAGACGCTCGGGTTGACCGTGTTGAACACGCCGCCGACCATGAACGGACGCCAACGCAGGCTCGCCCCGAAGCGCTCGGCCAGCGGCTGGACGTTGTGGAACGCCAGGTAGGTCCAGGGGCTGGAACAGTCGAAGAAGAACTCGATCTCGGGCGCGGTCATCCTGCACCCCCCGTGGTGGAGCGGGTTCCGAACAGGTGCTTGCGCGACTCCTCGTCGGTGGCCGGCGAGGCGCCGGTGCGCCATTCCTTGCCGACGGCCAGGCCGCGCTGCACGGCCGGGCGCGCGCGGACCCGGGCAAACCACGCCCGGACGTGGGGAAAGTCGTCCAGCGTGAGCTGCTGGGCCTTGTGCGTCATGATCCAGGGGAAACACGCGATGTCGGCGATCGAGTACGCGTCGCCGGCGAGGTAAGCACCCGTCTGCCCGAGCCGGCGATCCATGACGCCGTACAGGCGCCGCGCCTCGTTGCCGTAGCGTTCGATCGCGTACGGCAGCTTCTCGCGGGCATAGAGGAGGAAGTGCCCGTGCTGGCCCAGCATCGGGCCGAGCCCGCCCATCTGCCAGTTCAGCCAGGACAGAGCCGCCATCCGGGCGCGCGGGTCCTCCGGCAGCAGCCGGCCCGCCTTGCCGGCCAGGTACTGGAGGATCGCGCCGCTCTCGAAGACCGACAGCGGCTCGCCGCCGTCGGCCGGCGCATGGTCGACGAGGGCGGGAATGCGGTTGTTCGGGCCGATGGCGAGGAAGGCGGGATCGAACTGCTCGCCGCGCCCGATGTTCACCGGGACCACGCGGTAGGGCAGCCCGCACTCCTCCAGCATGATGGTGATCTTCCAGCCGTTGGGGGTCGGCCAGTAGTGCAGGTCGAGCATCGTCGACGTCTCCTCGTTATCGGTTCGGCGCGGCGCCCGCGGCGCCCGCCTTCAGCCGCCGCCGTCGTCCGCGATGTTCTGGCCGCTGACGTGGAAGCGTCCGCGCCGGAGACCTGGACATGCCCAGCCTCACGTCAACGGTTCCGGTAGCGCGGCGCGCGCTTCTCGACGAAGGCCGCCTTGGCCTCGCGGAAGTCCTCGGTCACCGCGCACAGCACCTGGTTGCGGTCTTCCATCGCGATCACGGTCTCCATGCTGCCCGCATCGAGCGAGAGCCCGAGCGCGTCCTTCGTCAGGCGCAGGCCCAGCGGCGAGGCGAGCAGCATGTCGGCCACCATCGATTCGGCCTCGACGCGCAGCTCGTCCAGCGGCGCGACCCGGCTGACCAGCCCGAGCACGAGCGCCCGCTGCGCGTCGAGGAAGCGGCCCGTCAGCATCAGCTCCGACGCCACCGAGCTGCCGACCATGCGCGGCAGGAAGTAGCTGACGCCGACGTCGCAGGCGCTCAGGCCGATGCGGATGAACGCAGCGTTCATCCGCGCATCGGGCGTCGCCAGCCGCACGTCGGCGGCGAGCGCCAGCGCGAAGCCGCCGCCGCTGGCCGCGCCCTGCACGATCGCGACGATCGGCTGCGGGCAGCGCCGCATCGCCAGCATCACGTCGCGGATGCTGCGCTGCTGGGCCAGCACGTCGGCGACGCTGCGCGCCGCCTCGCCGAGCGGCCGCTCCTTCAGGTCCGCGCCGGCACAGAAGGCGCGGCCGGCACCACCCAGCACGACGGCCCGGATGTCCGGCCGCGAGGCCAGGCGCGAGAAGAAGTCCCGCAGCTCGGTCACGAGCAGCGTGTCGAGCGCGTTGAGCGAACCGGGCCGGTTCAGCGTGGCGCGGGCCACCTCCCCCTCGACGCGGACGTCCAGGTGGCGGTAGTCGAAGCCATCGGTCCCCGCCATCTCAGGCCCGCCCGGCCGCCCGCAGGGCTTGGGGCGCCTCCTCGGGGTGCAGTGAACGCAGGGAGCTTGGGGGTCTCATCTCAGGCCACCCGTTGCTTCAGGTCCCGGGCGACCAGCTCCTTCATGATCTCGTTGCTGCCGGCGAGGATGCGGCCGATGCGCGCGTTCTGGTAGATGCGCGCGATCGGATACTCCGTCATGTAGCCGTAGCCGCCGTGCAGCTGCAGGCAGTCGTCGACGATCTGGCCCAGCGCGTCGGTGCACCACCACTTGGCCATCGCCGCCGTCGTGCTCGTCAGCTCGCCGGCCGCCAGCTGCTGCACGCACTGGTCGATGAAAGCGCGCGACACCGTCGCCTTGGTCTCGCATTCCGCGAGCTTCAGCCGCGTGTTCTGGAACCCGAACAGCGTGTCGCCGAACAGCTTGCGCTGGTTGACGTAGGCCAGCGTCTCGGCGATGGCCCGGTCCATCGAGCCCTGCGCGCTCATCGCGGTGATCACCCGCTCGCGCGGCAGCTCCTTCATCAGCTGGCGGAAGCCCTCGCCTTCCTGCGGGCCCAGCAGGTTCTCGCAGGGCACGCGCATGTCGTCGAAGAACAGCTCGGAGGTGTCCTGCGCGTGCATGCCGATCTTCTCCAGCACGCGACCGCGGCGGAAACCCTCCACCTTGGCGGTCTCGACCACGATCAGCGAGATGCCCTTCGCGCCCGCGGACGGGTCGGTCTTCGCGACCACCACGACCAGGTCGGCCAGCTGGCCGTTGCTGATGAAGGTCTTGGCCCCGTTGACGACGTAGTGGTCGCCGTCGCGCACCGCGCGCGTGCGGATCCCCTGCACGTCGGACCCGGCGCCGGGCTCGCTGATCGCGAGCGCCGCCACCAGCTCGCCCCGGGCCATCCTCGGCAGCCAGGCCATCTTCTGCGCGTGCGTCCCGAAGTTGTCGATGTAGTGGGACACGATGCCGGTGTGCACGCCGTTGCCGAGGCCGGGCGCGATCGCGTAGGTCTGCTCATAGAACAGGAGGGCTTCGTGCATGAACGTGCCGCCGCCGCCGCCGTACTCCTCCGGGATGCCCACGCACAGCAGCCCGGCGGCGCCCGCCTTCAGCCAGACTTCGCGGTCGACGTGCTGCTGCCGGCCCCAGCGGGCCTCGTTGGGGACCAGCTCGCGCTCGTAGAACTTGCGCACCGCATCTTGAAAGGCTTCGAGCTCGGGGGTGATCCAGGTCGATCGTTGCATGGTCGTTCCGATTCGTGCGAGGGGATGGTTCCGTGAAGGCCCGGTGGCTCAGTCCACCCAGCGGCAGGCTTCGCCGATGTCGGCGCGCGCCGTGCGGAAGCCGTTCGCCGGGTGGTCCGGATCCGCGTAGCCGAAGGAGATGCCGCAGACGACCTGCCGCTCGGCCGGCAGGTCGTACCACTCGCGCAGCACCCCGGCACGGGCCGCGAGCGCGGCCTGCGCGATGCTCGCCACGCCGAGGCTGCGCGCGGCGATCATGAAGTTGTGGACGTAGGCGCCGCAGTCGACCGCCCCGTAGGTGCCGAGGATGGCCTCGGTGGTGACGATGGCGACGTGCGGCGCGCCGAAGAAGGCGAAGTTCTCCCGCGCCTGCTTCGCCGAGGCCACGCGGTCGCCCGGGGTGACACCGACGCTCTCGTAGAGCTGCAGCCCGCAGGCGCGGCGGCGGTCCTTGTAGACGCCGCGGTAGTCCGCGGGCGCCGGGATGTCGAAGCCCGAGGGCTGGCCCGGGGGCAGCGACAGCAGGTGCTCGCGCAGCCGGTCGGTCGCGGCGGCGCTGTTGACGATCACCTGCCAGGGCTGCGAGTTGCACCAGGACGCGGTGCGCTGCGCCAGGCGGAGGATCTCGTCGATCGTGGCGCGCGGCACGGGGTCGGGACGGTAGCCGCGGCAGCTGAAGCGTTCGGAGAGCAGGGCCCCGAACGAGCGGCTGGCGGACACCTGGGCCGTCTGGGTGGAACTCATACGAACATCCAATGGTTGATCCATAGTAAGTATATGCGTAGAATCGACCGCCGCGCTCCCCTCGTCCTCCGCCTACCCCATGAAGCTCACCCTGACCGACAACCAGGCCGCCTTCCGCGACGAGGTCCGCCGCTTCGTCAAGGAACGCCTGCCCGCGGAGATCCGCGATCGCCTGCGCCTGGGCCATCCGGCGCGCAAGCAGGACACGGTGACCTGGCAGCGCATCCTCAACGAGCGGGGCTGGGCCGTCCCGCACTGGCCCCGCGAGTACGGCGGCGCGGAACTGGGGCCGATGGAGCGCCTGATCCTGCTCGACGAGATCTACCGCGGCCCGGCACCGGTCCCCCAGGTCTTCAACACCACGATGCTCGGCCCGGTGCTGCTGCGCTTCGGCACCGAGCGGCAGAAGCGCGAATGGCTGCCGAAGCTGGCCAACGTCGACCTGTGGTTCTGCCAGGGCTTCTCCGAGCCGGGCGCGGGCTCCGACCTCGCCTCGCTGCGCACGACGGCCCGTCGCGAGGGCGACCGCTACCTCGTGAACGGCCAGAAGATCTGGACCAGCACCGCGCACCTGGCCGACTACGCCTTCTGCCTGGTCCGCACCGAGCAGACGCCGCGCAAGCAGGACGGCATCAGCTTCCTGATGGTCGACCTGCGCCAGAAGGGCGTCACCGTGCGGCCGATCATCTCGATCGATGGCGGCCACCACCTCAACGAGGTGTTCTTCGACGACGTCGAGGCGCCGCTGGAGAACCTCGTCGGCGAGGAAGGGCGCGGCTGGGAGTGCGCGAAGTTCCTGCTCGGCAACGAGCGGACGATGATCGCCAACGTCGGCCTGTGCCGCGAGCGCCTGGACTACGCCCGCGAGCTGGCGACGCGCGTCACCCAGGCGGGGACACCGCTGATCGACGACCCGAAGCTGCGCGCCGAACTGGCCTGGATCGACGCAGAGATCCGGGCGCTGGAGATCACCAACTGGCGGATGCTGCTGACCGAGCGCGAACAGGCCGCCAACCCCGCCTTCGCGTCGGTGCTCAAGCTGAAGGGGGTCGAGATCCAGCAGGAGGTCGCCGCGCTGCTGATGCGCATCGCCGGCCCGCTCGGTCTCGAGAAGCTGCCGCTCGACGCGGCCGCACCCACGCCGTGGCAGGGCCTGCCCGGCCCGCGCTACTTCTATTCCCGCGCCGCGAGCATCTACGGCGGGACGAGCGAGGTCCAGAAGGACATCCTCGCGAAGACGATCCTGGGCTGAAGGCCATGAACTACGACCTGAGCGAGGAACAGAGCCAGCTGCGCGACAGCGTGCGCCGCATGCTGGCCGATCACTACGGCTTCGAGCAGCGCCGCGCGATCGCGGCGAGCGACGCCGGCTGGAGCACGCCGGTGTGGCGGCAGCTGTGCGAGCTCGGCGTCACGGCCTTGACGCTGCCGGAGGCGCATGGCGGCTTCGGCCAGGGCGCCGCCGACCTGCTGCCGGTGCTGGAAGAGTTCGGCCGCGTGATGCTGCTGGAGCCCTTCCTGGCGTCGTCGGTCCTGGCGGCCACGGCCGTCGTGCGTGGCGGCGACGCGGCCGCGCAGGACCACTGGCTCGCGAAGCTGGCCGACGGCGGCACGCTGCTGGCCTTCGCGCACGACGAGCCCGCGGCGCGGCACGCGCCGCTGTGGGTGGAGACCCGCGCGACGGCGCGGGGCCGGGGCTGGGGCCTCTCCGGCACCAAGTCCAACGTCCTGCACGGCTCGCTCGCCGAGCGCCTGATCGTCACCGCACGCGTCCGCGGCGAGCCGGGCGCGCGCGACGGGCTCGCGCTGTTCCTGGTCGACCCGGGCGCGCCCGGCGTCACGCTGCGCGAACACCGCCTCGTCGACGGCAGGCTCGCGGCCCGGCTCGACCTCGCCGACGCCGAGGCCACGCCGCTCGGCGATCCGCAGGACGGCGGCGCAGCCATCGCCGCGATCGACGCAACCCTCGATGCAGGCATCGCGGCAGTCTGCGCGGAAGCCGTCGGCGCGATGCAGGCGGCCCACGACATGACGCTGGCCTACCTCAACACGCGCCAGCAGTTCGGCCGGGTGATCGGCGCCAACCAGGCGCTGCGGCACCGCGCCGCCGAGATGCTGGTGCACCTGGAGACCGCGCGCAGCGCGGCCATCGCCGCGGCCTGCGCCGTCGACGATCCGGGCTCGCCGGACGCGCGTGCGGACCTCCACCGCGCCAAGATGCTGATCGGGCGCCACGGCCGCCAGCTGGCCCACGCGGCCATCCAACTGCACGGCGGCATCGGCATGACCTATGAGTACGCGGTGGGCCACCTGCTGCGGCGCCTGACCGTGCTGGACCAGCTCTTCGGCGACGCCGACGCCCACGCGGCAAGGCTCGGGCAGATGATCGCGGACCAGGCCGCGGCGTGACGACGCCGTCCTTCGACACCGTCCGCTACGAGGTGGCGGACCACGTCCTGACGCTGACACTGAACCGGCCCGACCGCCTGAACGCGCTCACGCGCGCGATGCGCCGGGAACTGTGCGCCGCGCTGGACGCCGCCGACGCGGACGACGCGGTCCGGGCGATCGTCGTCACCGGCGAGGGCCGCGGCTTCTGTGCCGGCTTCGACCTGGCGGCCGGACCGGAGGCCTTCGACGTCCGCCGACGCGCCGGCTCGGATGCGACCGACGACGAGGTGCCCGGCCGCGACGGCGGCGGCCTGCTGTCCCTGCGCCTGTTCGCCTGCACCAAGCCGCTGATCGCCGCGGTGAACGGACCGGCGGTGGGCATCGGCGTGTCGATGCAGCTGCCGATGGACATCCGGATCGCGTCCACCGAAGCGCGCTTCGGCTTCGTGTTCAACCGCCGCGGCGTGATGCCCGACGCCTGCGCGACCTGGTTCCTGCCCCGCGTGGTCGGCATCTCGCGCGCGCTGGAGTGGTCCTACACCGGCCGCATCCTGCCGGCCGAGGAGGCGCTGGCCGGCGGGCTCGTCAGCCGCGTGGTGCCGCCGGCAGCGCTGCTGCCGACAGCGCGCGGCATCGCGCACGAGATCGCGACCCAGGCCGCGCCGGTCTCGGTCGCGCTGACGCGGCAGGCCATGTGGCGCATGCTCGGCGCCGACCACCCGATGCAGGCGAACATCGTCGAGAGCCAGGGCATCGCCGCCCGCGGGGCCTCGGCGGACGCGCGCGAGGGCGTGTCCGCCTTCCTCGAGAAGCGCCCTGCCCGCTTCGGCAACCGCGTGAGCGCCGACATGCCGGACTTCTACCCGTGGTGGTCCGAGCCCGCCTACCGAATCCCTCCCCGGCCATGACGACCACCGGACGCTCCACCGGACCGCGCGACCTGCGCGACCACATCGTGCTGGTGACCGGCGCGGCGAGCGGCATGGGCGCGGCCACGGCACGCGCCTTCGTCGAGGCGGGGGCGTGCGTCGCGCTGACCGACCTCGATGCCGAGGGGGTGCGGGCCGCCGCGCAGCGGCTGCAGGGCGGCGGCCCGGGCCGGGCCGAGGCGTGGACGCTGGACGTGACCGACGCCGCCGCGATCATCGACGTCGTCGCGCAGGTCGCCGCACGGTTCGGCGGCATCGACGCCCTCGTGAACAATGCCGGCGTCACGACCCTGTCGCCCATCGACGCGCCCGAGTACGAGGAACGCTGGACCCGCGCCCTCGGCGTCCTGCTGACCTCGCAGCAACGGATGATCCGCGCGGTGCTGCCCCACCTGCGCGCGTCGCGTGCCCCGCGCATCGTCAACATCGCGTCGACCGAGGCGCTGGGCGGCACCCGCAACAACAGCGCCTACGCGGCCGCCAAGTCCGGCGTCATCGGGCTCACGCGCGCGCTGGCGGTGGAACTCGGCCGCGAGGCGATCACCGTCAACTGCATCTGCCCCGGCCCGATCGAGACCGCCATGACCGCGCGCATCCCGGCCGAGCACAAGCAGACGTTCGCCCGGCAGCGCACCGCGCTCGGTCGCTACGGCTCGGCGGAAGAGGTCGCGCACATGGTGCTCAGCCTGTGCATGCCGGGCGCGTCCTACGTCACTGGCGCCGTCATCCCCGTCGACGGAGGCCTGGTGGCGCGCAACGGCTGAAGGCCCGCCGGACTCGCCGGACCGCCCGCAGGGGTCTCGCCTTTCATCTACCGCAAGGCCGACGTCGACCCTTTCTTGCGCGAACTGCTCATCCCCTGTGGAAGCAGCGGGTACGTGGCGCTCTTCGAGATCGAGGACTCGGCGACCGTCACCATCCTCGCCGTGCGCCACCAGCTCGAGGACGACTACCACTGACGCCAGCGGCAGTCGCCACAACTCGTCTGCGCTTCGGGCGTAGGCATCTTTTCCGTCGCATCCTGGCCCTGGTTCTCGGCTCGGGCATTTGAAGTCGCCTTCCGGTTCGCCCTTGCGTGCGCGGCTGCGAGTCGCGCCTTGACGGCGCCGACCGCCACTGCTCGCGACGGGTCGGCCTCCGGCAAAAGGCCGGCAGCCCAGGGCCCGCTGATCAGTCATACGCAGCCCTTCACACCCCCCCGCCCTGGGCGGTCACGATGCCGGAACGGTCGGTCACGATGGGCCGAACTACACACGTCGCGCTCCCTGAGCCCCGCCTTTCCAACACGGCGGTCAAGCGCCCGCGCCAATGCCGGGCTCGCTATCCTCGCAGGCCTCATGCCTCCACAGTGGGCGATACCGGCCAAGCACTGACGTTGACACTGATGAACGACCCAGCCGTTTCGATCCAACGCCTGTCTCCCTCGCTGGAGCAGGACTTCCTGCGCTTCTTCGAGGGCACAGCATTCTCGGACAATCCGAGATGGTCCTCGTGCTACTGCCAGTGTTTCTACGAGGACCACACCGTGATCAAGTGGTCAGACCGTACCGCAACAGAGAACCGAGCCCTGGCCTGCGAGCGGATACGCCGCCGTTCCATGGAGGGCTATCTCGCCTACATCGACGGCATCCCCGTCGGTTGGTGTAACGCGGCGCCGCGCCGTCTTCTGCACGCGCTGGACAGCGAGCCCACCGCTGACGCGGAACGCGTCGGCACCATCCTGTGCTTTCTGGTCGATCCCAGCCTCAGGGGGCGCGGCATTGCAAGGCAGTTGCTTGATGCGGCTTGCGATGGACTTCGGAGCCAGGGCCTCGCCATCGCCGAAGCCAACCCCAGAACCTCGCCGCGTTCCGCCGCGGAGAATCACTTCGGCCCGCTCCAGATGTACCTGGCGGCAGGGTTCACCATCGTGAAGGAAGACGACGACGGAAGTGTGTGGGTCCGTCGCCAGCTGTGAGAACCTGACGCAGTCGCTGAAGGCGGCGCTGATGCTGGTCGACGTGCGGGTGCTAGATCACCTGGTGGTGACGGGTGCTGATGTCAGCAGCTTTGCAGAGCGCGGCCTGCTCTAGAAGACAGGGGAGCGCCGCTCGGCGCTCTTTTCCTCGGGGGGTCATGCGAGGCTGATGCGCCGGATGGCGAGTTCGAAAGGGCCAGCCTGTCGATCCGCGATCATCAGGCCGACTCGGCAAACGCGCGCGGGGTCGAGGGATGGGGCACCTTGAACCTCTCGGCCTCGAAAGGTCGGGCGAAAGGCCGCCAAGGCAATGCGGATGATCTTCCAGTCACCGGGCTCGGGCGCGAAGCCAGCCTGGTAGTTCAGTCCGTCGAAGGCGTCCTCGGTCAGCAGATTCAGCTTGAAGCGCTTCGCGTCGCCACAGACCTCGAGCAGACAATCGACCGCCCCTGTCTTGCCGCGGGCTCCTGCTGCACTTCGCACCGAAGCGAAGCCGCCGTTCCGATCCAGCGAGACGGATCCCTCAAACACGGCATGGCCTCTCGGGTCGTGCCGCAGGTGGCTTCGCGAGATGCCGCCCATCACGCGATCGTCGATGGGCGACCACGCTGTGACGGCGGCCGGGTCGGCGAAGTCGAAGAGCAGCAGTGCCGATTGCGCGTCGCCCATGCCGGCATTCTGCGGTGTCGTTCGGTTCGTGGCTGGTGGCAAGATCGACTCCAACAACAGGGGAGGTCATGATGAACCTGGGAGAGCTTCAGGCCGAACTGCGGCACTTCGCGGCAGAGCGCGATTGGCAGCCGTTCCATACGCCGAATAACTTGGCAACCGCTTTGATGGTCGAGGCTGCGGAGCTGGCCGAGATCTTCCAGTGGATGACGCCGGAGGCGTCCGTGTCTGCTCACGAGACCGCGGATGCGAGGGGCCGCATCGGCGCCGAGGTGGCCGATGTGCTGTTGTACCTCTTGCAGGTGGCGGACCACTGCCAGGTCGATCTGGCGCATGCGGTGCGCGACAAGCTGCTTCGGAATGCCGCGAAGTACCCGCCGAAGCAGGTGATCGCGCGGGTGTCACCGGCACGCGCGTCGTTGCCTGGCACGCATGTCCTGCTCGACTACGAGAACGTGCAGCCAACCGAGGACGAGGTGAGGACCCTGGTGCCCGATGTCGGCCAGTTGTGGGTGTTCCATGGGCCGCACCAGCACGATGTCGCGAAGCGCTTCGCGTCGTTCGGCGGAGATGCGACGGCGGTGCCGATCGGCAAGACGGGCAAGAACGCGCTGGACTTCCATCTGTCGTTCTACATGGGATACATCGCGTCGAAGAACCCGGGCGCGGTGATGGTCGTCATCGCCAACGACAAGGGTTACGAACCCATGCTCGAGCATGCGCGCGCGATGGGTTTCGCGGTACGCCGGCTGGCGCACGGGAAGGCGAAGTCGGCGGCGAAGAAGGCTGCCGCGAATAAGGTCGCTGCTGGCAAGACGCCCGCGAAGAAGGTGGCGGCGAAGAAGGCCGCCGCGAAGACGGCTGCTGCCAAGCGGGTCACGGCCAAGAAGGTCGCTGCGAAGAAGGCTGTGCTCGCAGTTGCCAAGAAGGCGCCTGCGAAGAGGGCTGCGCCGGCGAAGGGTGCGGCACCCGCGAAGAAGGTTTCTGCGAAGGCTACTGCTGGGCCGTTTGTCGGCGCGAAGCCGGCGGAGCCGTCTGCAGTGGCTGCTTCAGCGGTCAAGGCTTCGGTCGCGGTGCCCGACCTGGCCGCCACGACCAAGCGGCTCGCGGACAACCTGCGCAAGATGGGCGACAAGCGGCCTACCAACAAGGCGTCTCTGCGGCGGTCGCTGAAGTCGTTTCTCGGACAGGATGCGACGGAGGCGGCGGTCGAAGCTGCCCTGGCGCGGTTGATCGCCGAGGGCGTGGTGAAGGTGGACTCGGTCAAGGGCGCGTCGTATCCGATCTCCGATGCAGTGACGGGGTCCTCCGCTTCCCAGGGGTGAGTCGATCGAGCAACTGGAAATGCCGATTGCAGCGGTGGGCGTACCGGTTTTGATGCAGAGAGGTCGCGGTGGGCCTGGGCCGCACGGAGGGGAGTGGCGCACATCCGTCGCAAGTGGTTCGGCTCATGCCTCTTGAGGCCTGGTCAACCGCTCCCCACAATCGTCGCTCAGAATGCTGCGTAGCCGCCAGAAGCGCGGCGCTTGAGCAATTGCGGAGACTGCATGCGCTGACCACGTAGATTCCGACTCCCCGGTGTTGTAGATCTGGCGCCAGCCCCTGATCTGGCTGCTGCGAATAGCGGCTGCCTCGTGCCAGTCCCCGTGAGTTCGGTATGCATCGACCGGCAGCAACCGCTGGTCAACGAGACTTGGCGGTCCATCGAGTGCTCGCGACCTTGCTGGCCTCGCAAGCGATCAGCCCGCAGGCGACCTCCAGGCGCAGCCATGAATACCGACCGTTGCGACGAGGTCGTCGACTCCGCCATCCACCCGCCGGAACGTCGAACGCGCAAACTTCCTGGCGTGGATCATTCAGCCGGGCCTGAATGGCCTCGGCTGGCGCCGGGGCCCCCAGAGTATTGGAAGCCACAAAGAACAACGCCCTGCGATCTCTCGCAAGGCGTTGATTTCACAAGGAAATTTTGGCTCCCCGACCTGGGCTCGAACCAGGGACCTACGGATTAACAGTCCGGCGCTCTACCGACTGAGCTATCGAGGAACAGAGCCTCGCATTGTAGTACAGATTTTGAGCCTGCCGCAAGAAACTGCCCTGTGAGCCCGAGCGGCGACGGCGGCTCAGGAGGGCTGGTAGCGGCCGGTTGCCTTGTAGCGGTCGAGGGCCTGCTTCAGGTCGCGGGCTTCCTCGCAGTCGCCGCAGGCCTTGCGCAGGGTGGCGAGGCGGTCTTCGGCGCGGGCGGGGTCGCCCTTCATGAGGTAGAGCTCGCCGCTGTACTCGAGGGCGCCGCGGTGGCTGGGGTTGAGCTTGAGGGCGGCGTCGTAGTGGCGCTCGGCGCCGGCGAGGTCGGGGGTGGCCTGCTTGCGCAGGGTGTAGCCCATGAGGTTCTGCCAGTCGGCGTCGCCGGTGGCATTGACGCGCTTGAGTTCGTCGAGGGCGGCGGGCCAGCGCTTCGCGGCGATGTGTTCGCGGGCCTTGGCGAGCGGGCTTTTCGCGGCGGCGGCGGGCGGCGGGGGTTCGTCGGCGGCCTGCAGCGGGGCGGCCGCGCCGGCGAGCGCGGCAACGCAGGCCCAGGTGGCGAGCAGGCGCGGCCGCCGTGTGGCGGGCGTGCGGGGGACGGGGGTCGCGGGGACGGTCGTCGGGCGGGTTGGCGGGCGCATGGCAGTCTTTCGGTGGCGGCGGTCGCAGGGGCCGGGCGGGCCGGGGCGGGTAGCGCAGTGTCGATCCGCGGCGGCCGCGCCGACATCCCATGGGCGAGGGAGCCGCGCCGCGCGCACGGGCCCTGCGGCTCAGCGCGCCAGCCGCCGCAGCAGCCCGGCGGTGGACGCGTCGAGGCCGTCGACCTCGGCGTGGCGCGGCCCGGGCTGCAGGCGCGGCAGCAGCTGGTTGGCGAGGGCCTTGCCGAGCTCGACGCCCCACTGGTCGAAGCTGTTGATCCCCCAGACGGCGCCGCTGGTGAAGACGCGGTGCTCGTAGAGGGCGATCAGCGCGCCGAGGCTGCGCGGGGTGAGCGCGTCCAGCAGCAAGGTGGTGCTGGGCCGGTTGCCGGGGAAGGTGCGGTGGCGCGCGAGCTCGGCCGGGTCGATGCCCGCGGCGGCGGTGGGCACCTTGTCGCCGAGGGCGGCCTCGGCGGATTTGCCGAGCATCAGGGCCTGGGCCTGGGCCAGGCCGTTGGCCAGCAGCATCGCGTGCTGGCGCTGCCAGTGGGCGGCGAGCGCGGGCGGGTGGTCGCCGTCGCGGTGGCTGGTGCGGCGCACCAGGATGAACTCGACCGGCACGACCTCGCTGCCCTGGTGCAGCATCTGGAAGTAGGCGTGCTGGCCGTTGGTGCCGGGTTCGCCCCAGACGACGGGGCTGGTGGCGATGCCGAGCGGGCGGCCGTGGCGGTCCACGCGCTTGCCGTTGCTCTCCATCTCGAGCTGCTGCAGGTAGGCCGGCAGGCGGGCGAGGCCCTGGTGGTAGGGGGCGATGCTGCGGCTGCCACGCTCGTGGAAGTTGCGGTACCAGACGTCGAGCAGGCCGAGCAGCAGCGGCAGGTTGCGCGCCGCCGGGGCCTGGGCGGCGTGCTCGTCCATCGCGTGGGCACCGGCCAGCAGCTCGCGGAAGGCGGTGGCGCCGATGGCCAGCGCGATCGGCAGGCCGATCGCGCTCCACAGCGAGTAGCGCCCGCCGACCCAGTCCCAGAAGCCGAAGGTGGTGTCGATGCCGAAGGCGGCCGCGGCCGTGACGTTCGTGGTGGTCGCGACGAAGTGGCGCGCCAGGTCCTCGCCGCCGTGGTGCAGGAACCAGGCCTTGGCCGCCTCGGCATTGGCCAGGGTCTCCTGGGTGGTGAAGGTCTTGCTGGCGATGACGAACAGGGTGTGCCGCGGGTCGAGCCGGCGCAGCAGCGGCGCGAGGTCGTGGCTGTCGACGTTGCTGACGAAGTGCAGCCGCGGGCCGCCGTGGGTCCAGGCGTCCAGCGCCTGCACGACCATCCGCGGGCCGAGGTCGCTGCCGCCGATGCCCAGGTTCACCACGTCGGTGATGCCGGGGTCGGCGCGCACCCGCTCGGCGTAGCCGAGCATCGGGTCGAGCACGGCGTGCACCTCGGCGTTGTGCGGCGTGGCCGCGCCGCGCGGCGCGCGCAGCGCGGTGTGCAGCACCGCGCGGCCCTCGCTGCCGTTGACCGGCTCGCCGGCGAACAGCGCGGCGCGCCGCGCCTCGACGCCGCGCTCGTCCGCGAGGGCCAGCAGCAGCGCGAGCGTCGGGCCGTCGAGCCAGTTCTTGGACAGGTCGGCGAAGACCTCGGGGGCCTCGAAGGACAGGGCCGCGTGGCGGCCCGGGTCGCGCACGAAGGCCTCGCGCAGGTCGAAATCGCGCGCAGGGCCGGCGCGGTGGGCGGCCAGGGCGGCCCAGGCAGGGGTGGCGTCGCAGGGGGCGTCGGGGTCGGTCATGGCAATCCGTGCAGGGGCCGGCGCGCCGCGCGCGCCGGCGGGTTCAGGTGATCACGCTCGGCTCGCTGCGCCCGGTGCGGGCGGCGAGGCCGGACAGCTCGTCGGCGAGCGCCACCAGGTCGGCCAGCGCAGCCTGGGTGTCCTGGGCGATGTCGGCCGGGTCCGCGGTGTAGCGCTCGAGGTAGACGCGCAGCGTCGCGCCGACCGTGCCGGTGCCCGACAGGCGCCAGACGATGCGCGCGCCATCCTCGAACACCAGCCGCAGGCCCTGGCCGGTCGAGCGGCTGCCGTCGACCGGGTCGAGGTAGGCGAAGTCGTCGCTCAGCCGCACCGCGCGGCCACCCAGCCGGTCGCCCGGCGCGAGCGTGGCCAGGCGCGCCGCGAGGTCGCGCATCAGAGCGCGTGCGACGTCCGCATCCAGGTCCTCGTGGTCGTGCCGGGTGTAGTGGTTGCGGCCGTACGCGGCCCAGTGGCTGCGGGCGATCTCGGTCACGCTGCAGCGCCGCGCGGCCAGCACGCTGAGCCACAGCAGCACCGCCCACACGCCGTCCTTCTCGCGCACGTGGTCGGAGCCGGTGCCGGCGCTCTCCTCGCCGCACAGCGTGATGCGGCCGGCGTCGAGCAGGTTGCCGAAGAACTTCCAGCCGGTCGGCGTCTCGTAGCAGGGGATGCCCAGGCGCGCGGCCACGCGGTCGACCGCGCCGCTGGTGGGCATCGAGCGCGCCACGCCGGCCAGGCCGCGCGCATAGGCCGGCGCGAGGTGGGCGTTGGCGGCCAGCATCGCGAGCGAGTCCGATGGCGAGACGAAGCAACCGCGGCCGATGATCAGGTTGCGGTCGCCGTCGCCGTCCGAGGCAGCCCCGAGATCGGGCGCGTCCGGCCCCATCATCTCGTCGTAAAGGGCACGCGCATGCACCAGATTGGGATCGGGGTGGTGGCCGCCGAAGTCCGGCAGTGGCCGGCCGTTGCGCACCGTGCCCGGCGGCGCGCCCAGCGCCTGCTCGAAGATCGCCGTGGCATAGGGCCCGGTCACCGCGTGCATCGCGTCGAAGGCGAGGCGGAAACCGCCGGCGAACAGGCGCTGCAGCGCGTCGAAGTCGAACAGGCGGCGCATCAGCGCGAGGTAGTCCGCCACCGGGTCGATCACCTCGCCCTGCAGCTCACCGAGCGCGAAGGGGCCGAGGCGGCCGAGGTCGACGTCGGGCGTGTCCAGCGTCAGGTAATGGTCGAGCGCGAGCGACGCGGCATGGATGGCATCCGTCACCTTCTCGGGCGCCGGCCCGCCATTGGAGCCGTTGAACTTGATGCCGAAGTCGCCGTCGGGTCCGCCCGGGTTGTGGCTGGCCGACAGGATCAGCCCGCCGAAGGCGCCGTGGGCGCGGATCACGGCGCTGGCGGCCGGCGTCGACAGCAGGCCGTCGCGGCCCACCAGCGCCCGCGCGAAGCCGTTCGCCGCGGCCATGCGCAGCGCGGTCTGGATCGCCTCGCGGTTGAAGTAGCGGCCATCGCCGCCGATCACCAGCGTCGCCGCGCCGAAGCCTTCGGGTGGCCGCACGGCGTCGAACACCGCCTGCAGGAAGTTCTCGAGGTAGTGCGGCGCGCGGAAGTCCTGCACGCGCTTGCGCAGGCCGCTGGTGCCGGGCTTCATGCCGGGGATCGGCCGGGTCGGGACGCGGATCGGGGACATCGCGGGGGCTCCTTCAGACGGGCAGCGGGCGGCGCGCGGCGGCCACGCGCCGGTACAGCGCGGCGTAGGTGCGGGCCGAGTCGTCCCAGCCCACGTCGGCCGCCATGCCGGCGCGCTGCAGCGCCGCCCAGGCCGCCGGCTGGCGGAACAGCGCCACGGCCCGCCGCACCGCGCCGAGCACGCCCTCTGCATCGAGCGTGCCGAACTGGATGCCGGTCGCCACGCGGGCACGCAGCGCGGCCACGTTGGCATCGATCACCGTGTCCGCCAGCCCGCCGACCCGGCTGACGATCGGCACGCAACCGTAGCGCAGGCCGCAGAGCTGGGTCAGGCCGCAGGGCTCGAAGCGGCTCGGCACGAGGATCATGTCGGCGCCGCCCTGCAGCCGGTGCGAGAGCGCTTCGTCGTAGCCGATGCGCACCGCCACGCGCGTGGGGTGGCGCTGCGCGCCGGCCCGCAGCGCGTCCTCGAGCGCCGGGTCGCCGGTGCCGAGCACCACCAGCCGCGCGCCCTCGGCGACGATCGCGTCCAGCGCGGCGGCCACGAGGTCGATGCCCTTCTGAGCGGTCAGCCGGCTGATCATGCAGACCAGCGGGGCCGGGTCCTCGGGCAGGCCGAACGCGGCCTCCACCGCCTGCCGGTTGGCGCGCCGCGCCGCCAGCGTCGACGCGTCGTAGCGCGCCGCGAGCTGCCCATCGGTGGCCGGGTCCCACACCGCCGTGTCGATGCCGTTGACGATGCCGCTGACAGCCGCGGCGCGCCAGCGCAGCATCGCATCCAGCCCCATGCCGCCGCCCAGGCCCAGGATCTCCTGCGCATAGGTCGGGCTGACCGTCGTGATCGCGTCGGCGAAGTGGATGCCGGCCTTCAGGAAGCCGATGTCACCGTGGTACTCCAGGCCCTGCATCGCGAAGGCCTCGGGTGGCAGCCCGAGGCGCGGCCAGGCGTCGGCCCCGAAACGGCCCTGGAAGGCCAGGTTGTGCAGCGTCAGCACGGTCGCCGGCCGCGGCCGGCCGTCGCCGAGGTAGTGCAGGTAGGCGGGCGCCAGCGCCGCCTGCCAGTCGTGCAGGTGCAGCACCGCGGGCACCGGCCCGGCGCCGGGGAAATCGCCCCAGCCGAGGCGGGCCGCCGCCAGCCCGAGCGCGGCGTAGCGCACCGCGTTGTCCGGCCAGTCGCGGCCGTCGGGGCCGAGGTAGGGGTTGCCGGGGCGGTCGTAGAGGTGGGGCGCGTCCAGCACCAGCAGGTCCAACCCCGCATGGCGGCCCACCAGCAGCCGGGCCGGGCCGCCGAAGCAGTCCGGCCAGTGCCCGGCCTCGTGCGGGTCCGCCAGCGCGGCCAGCACCGCGGGGTGGCCGGGCAGCAGCGTGCGCAGCGCGACGCCATGCGGCGCCAGTGCCTGCGGCAGCGCGCCGCTGACGTCGGCCAGCCCACCGGTCTTCAGCAGCGGGAAGAGCTCGGACGCGACGCCCAGCACCGGCAGGCCGGCGGGGGCGACCGCGGGCGCCGGGGCCGGCGGACGGCTCGTGGCGCGGCGACGCGCCGGCGGCGTTGCGGCAGTCGCGTCGCTTCCCGAGCTCGCCGAGCTCGCCGAACTCGCCGACGCGGACGACGCCGCTGGCAGCCCATCTTCGGCCGGGGCCCGTGCCCGCGCCGCCCCGCGCCGCCCGGCCACGGCGCGGTCGTCCCCAGGCGCCTTCGCGCGCGTCATGCCGGCAGCCGGTCGATCATCGCCTGGGTGACCAGGCAGACGCCGCCCTCGGTGCGCCGGAAGCGGCGCGCATCGGCCTCCGGGTCCTCGCCGACGACCAGGCCGGGCGGGATCTGCACCCCGCGGTCGATCACCACGCGCGACAGCCGGGCCCCGCGGCCCACGTTCGCGTAGGGCAGGATCACCGCCTCCTTCACCTGCGAAAAGGAATGCGTGGACACGCCGGTGAAGAGCAGCGAGCGCCACAGCGTGCCGCCGGAGACGATGCAGCCGCCCGACACCAGCGAGGCCACGGCACTGCCGCGGCGGCCGTCCTCGTCGTGCACGAACTTGGCCGGCGGCGTCAGCTCGCTGTAGGTCCAGATCGGCCAGTTGCGGTCGTACAGGTCCAGCGGCGGCACCACCTCGGTCAGGTCGATGTTGGCGCGCCAGTACGCGTCGACGGTGCCCACGTCGCGCCAGTAGGCCTCGGACTCCTCCTTCGAGCGCACGCAGGACGCGGAGAAGCGGTGCGCCACCGCCTTGGCGTTCTTCACCAGCCAGGGCACCAGGTCCTTGCCGAAGTCATGGCTGGAGGCCGGGTCGGCCGCATCGCGGCGCAGCTGCTCGAACAGCACCGCGGTGTCGAACACGTAGATGCCCATCGACGCGAGCGCCAGATCCGGCTGGCCGGGGATCGCCGGCGGGTCGGCCGGCTTCTCGACGAAGCTGACGATGGTGTCGTCGGCATCGACGTGCATCACGCCGAAGCCGGTGGCCTCCATCCGCGGCACCTCCAGGCAGCCGATCGTGACCTGGGCCCCCGAGTCGACGTGCTGCTGCAGCATCTGCTCGTAGTCCATCTTGTAGACGTGGTCCCCGGCCAGCACCACCACGTAGCGCGGCGCATAGGACTCGACGATGTCGATGTTCTGGAACACCGCGTCGGCGGTGCCGCGGTACCAGGCGTCCTCCGAGATGCGCTGGCTGGCCGGCAGGATGTCGAAGCTCTCGTTGCGCTCGGCGCGCAGGAAGGTCCAGCCGTGGGTCAGGTGGCGGATCAGGCTGTGCGCCTTGTACTGCGTGGCCACGCCGATGCGCCGGATGCCGGAGTTCAGCGCATTGCTGAGTGCGAAGTCGATGATGCGGCTCTTGCCGCCGAAGAAGACGGCCGGCTTGACGCGCCGGTCGGTCAGCTCCAGCAGCCGGCTGCCGCGGCCGCCGGCCAGCACGAAGGCCATCGCGTCGCGGGCCAGCACGGAACTGCGCAGTTTCGAGGCCATGGGTCGTCTCCGGTTGCTTCGGGAAGGGGTCAGCGCGCCCACTCGAGCCAGACGGTGGCCAGCGGCGGCACCGTCAGCTCGACCGACTGCGGCTGGCCGTGCGCGCCGACCGGCTGGCTGTGCGCCACGCCGAAAGGCGTGCCGACGTTGCTGCCGCCATAGTGCTCGGAATCGGTGTTCAGCACCTCGCGCCACGCGCCGGGCGCGGGCACCCCGAGGCGCAGGCCGGCGTGCACCACCGGCGCGAAATTGCAGACCACCAGCAGCAGCCGCTGCCCGTCGGCACTGCAGCGCAGGAAGGACAGCAGGCTGCGCCGCGCGTCGTCGTGGTCGATCCAGCGGAAGCCGTCGGGCGTGAAGTCGCGCTGCCACAGCGCCGGCTCGCGCCGGTAGGCGTGGTTCAGGTCGCGCACGAGGCGCTGCACGCCGGCGTGCCGCGGTTCGTCCAGCAGGTGCCAGTCGAGGCTGGCGGCGTGGTTCCACTCGCGCTGCTGCGCGAACTCGCCGCCCATGAACAGCAGCTTCTTGCCGGGGTGCGCCCACATGAAGCCATAGTAGGCGCGCAGGTTCGCGAAGCGCTGCCAGGGGTCGCCCGGCATCCTCGCCAGCAACGAGCCCTTGCCGTGCACCACCTCGTCGTGGCTGAGCGGCAGCACGAAGTTCTCGTTGCAGGCGTAGACCATGCCGAAGGTCAGCTCGCCGTGGTGGTAGGGGCGGTGGATCGGGTCGCGCGCCATGTAGGCCAGCGTGTCGTGCATCCAGCCCATGTTCCACTTGTAGTGGAAGCCCAGGCCGCCGGCGTAGACCGGGCGGCTGACTGCCGGGAAGGCGGTCGATTCCTCCGCCAGCGTCACGGCCTGCGGCCGCTCCACGCCGACCACCTCGTTGAGCCGGCGCAGAAAGGCGATCGCCTCCAGGTTCTCGCGCCCGCCGTGCACGTTCGGGATCCACTCGCCGGGCTTGCGGCTGTAATCGCGGTAGAGCATCGAGGCCACGGCATCCACCCGCAGGCCGTCCACGCCGTAGCGCTCCAGCCAGTGCAGCGCGCTGCCGACCAGGAAGTTGCGGACCTCGGTGCGGCCGAAGTCGTAGATCAGCGTGTTCCAGTCATGGTGGAAGCCCTCGCGCGGGTCGGCGTACTCGTAGAGCGGCGTGCCGTCGAAGCGGGCCAGGCCGTGCGCGTCCGACGGGAAATGCGCCGGCACCCAGTCGAGCAGCACGCCCAGGCCGGCGGCATGGGCCCGCGCGACGAAGCGCGCGAAGCCCTCGGGCGCGCCATGGCGCGCGGTCGGCGCGAACTGCCCGAGCGTCTGGTAGCCCCAGGAGCCGTCGTAGGGGTGCTCGGTGATCGGCAGCAGCTCGACGTGGGTGAAGCCCATGTCGGCCGCATAGGGCAGCAGCTGGTCGGCCAGTTCGTCCCAGTCCAGCCAGCGGTCGCCCTCCTCCGGCCGCCGGCGCCAGCTCGCCAGGTGCACCTCGTAGATGCTGACTGGCGCGTCCAGCGCATTGGCCGCCTGGCGCGCCGGGTCGGGCGGCTGCCGCGGCGGCATCGGCGCGACGATGCTGGCCGTCGCCGGGCGCAGCTCGGCGCGGCGGGCGCAGGGGTCGGCCTTCAGCGGCAGCAGGTGGCCACCGCGGTCCAGCAGCTCGTACTTGTAGCGCGCACCGGGCGCGACGCCGGGCACGAAGATCTCCCAGACGCCGCATTCGACGCGCCGGCGCATCGGGTGGCGCCGGCCGTCCCAGCCGTTGAAGTCGCCGACCACGCTGACGCGCGCGGCGTTCGGCGCCCAGACCGCGAAGCTGCAGCCGTCGACGCCGTCCATCGTGCGCGGGTTCGCGCCCAGCACCTCGTCCGGGCGCAGGTGCGTGCCCTCGGCGAGCAGCCAGGCATCCATCTCGCCGAGCACGAGGCCGAAGCGGTAGGGGTCGTCGACGCGGCTCACCCGCCCGTCGGCGTCGGTGCGCTCGAGCTGGTAGGCGCGCGGCTTGCGGATGCGCAGCCGCCCCTCGAAGAAGCCGTCGGGGTGGCGCTGCGCGAGCGCGCCGAGCGGGCGACCGCTGGCCGCCTCGACCACCTGCACCGCCACCGCGCCGGGCAGGAAGCAGCGCAGCCACAGCGAGCCCTTCGCGTCGGCGTGCAGGCCGAGCACGGTGAAGGGGTCGCCATGGGTGCCGCGCACGAGGGCGTCGACGGCGTCAGGGGGCAGCATGGGCGGGACGGTCCTCGCAAGGGGCGGTGGGATGGCTCGACAGCATCGGCGAACGGGAGCGGCGCACGGGCCGGACCTTAACCCGGCCGCGTGACGGACGGCGCCGCCCCCGGGGCGGCCCAGCGGTGGATCCGCGCCTCCCAGGGCCGCAGCCGCCCGTGCGCCGGGCTGTCGCCGGTGCTGGCAGGATGCGTGCCCAGCAGGCGCTCGCCCTCCCCGCGCGGCAGCGCATCGCCGAGCGCGTAGTCGAGCGGCTCGCCGCCGAAGTTGCCGAGCACGAGCAGGGTCTCGTCCGCGCCGTGCCGCAGCCAGGCGCACAGCCGGGGGTGCTCGGGCTGCAGCGGTTCGCAGCGGCCGTAGACCAGGGCCGGGTGGCGGCGCCGCAGCGCGATCAGCCGGCGGTAGTGGTGGAAGACGGAATCCGGGTCGGCCCGCGCCGCCGCGGCGTTCAGGCGCGCATGGTCCGGGTGCACGCCGATCCACGGCGGAGCGCTGCCGAAGCCGGCTTGCGGCCCGTCGTCCCAGGGCATCGGCACGCGGGCATGGTCCCGGCCCTTGCGGCGGATCGCCGCCATCGCCTGGTCCGGCGTGTCGCCGTGCAGCTCGACTGCCTCGCGGAGGTAGTTCAGCGACTCGATGTCGCGCAGGTCCGCGGGACCGGCGAAGGGCACGTTGGTCAGGCCCAGCTCCTCGCCCTGGTAGACGAAGGGCGTGCCCTGCAGGCCGTGCAGCAGCGTGGCCAGCAGCTTGGCGGAGGCCACGCGCGCCGCCTCGCTGCTGTCGTCGCCCCAGCGCGAGACCGGGCGCGGCTGGTCGTGGTTCGAGTGGTAGAGGCTGTTCCAGCCGCGGCCCTGCAGCGCGGCCTGCCAGCGGAACATCGAGGCCTTCCACGCGCGCACGTCCAGCGGCACCGCGGCCCACTTGCCGCGCGGGTCGCCCGGCCGGCTGTCCAGGTCCATGTGCTCGAACTGGAACAGCATCTGCAGCGCACCGTCGCGCTCGTCGGTCAGCGCCAGTCCCTGCGCCGGGGTGGCCAGCGGCGCCTCGCCGACGGTGATCGGGTCGCGCCCGTCGAGCACCTCGCGCCGCAGCTCGCGCAGGAACTCGAGCAGCCGGGGCCCGGCGGTCACCATGCCGAAGGCCGGCTGCGGGCCGCCGGGGCGCAGCCGCGGCGCGTCCGGCAGCCGCCCGTCCGGCCCCCACGGCTTGGAGACCATGTTGATGACGTCCATCCGGAAGCCGTCCACGCCACGGTCGAGCCAGAAGCGCATCAGCGCATGCACCTCGGCGCGCACGCGTGGGTTCTCCCAGTTCAGGTCCGGCTGGCGGCGCGAGAAGAGGTGCAGGTAGTACTCGCCGGTGGCCTCGTTCCAGGTCCAGGCCGGGCCCGAGAAGGCCGAGGCCCAGTTGTTCGGCGGCCCGCCGTCCGGGCCGGGCGCGGCCCAGACGTAGAAGTCGTGGAAGGGGTCGTCGCGGCTGCGCCGCGCGCGGCGGAACCAGTCGTGCTCGTCGGAGGTGTGGTTGACCACCAGGTCCATCATCAGCCGCAGCCCGCGCGCGTGCAGGTCCGCGAGCAGCGCGTCGAAATCGGCCAGGGTGCCGAAGTCCGGGTGGATGTCGCGGTAGTCGCTGACGTCGTAGCCGTTGTCGTCGTTCGGCGAGGGGTAGACCGGCGACAGCCAGACCACGTCCACGCCCAGCGCCTGCAGGTGCTCGAGCCGGGAACGCAGGCCGGCCAGGTCGCCGATGCCGTCGCCATTGCCGTCGCAGAAGCTGCGCGGATAGACCTGGTAGACCACCGCCTCCTTCCACCAGCGGCGCGCGCGGGCATCCATCGCGACCCCCTCAGGCCGGCAGCGACACGGTGCGCGGGTAGGCCTGCCCGCCCGCGTCGAACAGATGGCACTGCTGCGGCGCGACGCGCAGCGTCAGCGTGTCGCCGTGGGACTGCGGGGCATGCCCGTCGATGCGCAGCGTCGCCATCGGCACGCCCGGGCCGAGGTCGAGGTAGAGCAGCGAGGCATCGCCCAGCCGCTCGATCTGGCGCAGCGTGGCCTGCAGCCGCGCGCCCTCCCCCGTGTCGCCCCATTGCAGGTGCTCGGGCCGGATGCCGAGCGAGACGGCGGCGCCCGGCGCCGCGCCGCGGGCGTCCACCGCGGCCACCACCTCGCCGCCGTGCACCGCCACCACCGCATGGTCGGCCTCGGCGCGCACCAGCCGGCCGGGCAGCACGTTCATCTTCGGGCTGCCGATGAACTCGGCCACGAAGAGGTTGCGCGGCCGGTGGTAGAGGTCCATCGGCGTGCCGAACTGGGCCACGCTGCCGTGCTCCTGCACGCCCTGCCCTGCGCGCAGCAGCACGATCTTGTCCGCCAGCGTCATCGCCTCCACCTGGTCGTGGGTGACGTAGATCATCGACGCGCGGCCGATGTCGTGGTGCAGCTTGGCGATCTCCAGCCGGGTCTGCACGCGCAGCGCGGCATCGAGGTTGGACAGCGGCTCGTCGAACAGGAAGACGTCGGGCTCCTTGACGATCGCCCGGCCGATCGCCACGCGCTGGCGCTGGCCACCGGACAGGGCCTTCGGCAGCCGGTCCAGCAGTGCACCGAGCTGCAGGATGTCGGCGGCCTTGCGCACCTTGCGGTCGATCTCGCCCTTGTCCGAGCCGAGCACCCGCAGGCCGAAGGCCATGTTCTCGGCCACCGTCATGTGCGGGTAGAGCGCGTAGCTCTGGAACACCATCGCCACGCCGCGCTTCGCCGGCGGCAGGTCGTTGACGCGGCGCTCGCCGATCGACAGGTCGCCGGCGGTGATGCTCTCCAGCCCCGCCACCATGCGCAGCAGCGTGGACTTGCCGCAGCCCGAGGGCCCGACGAAGACGCAGAACTCGCCGCGCTGGATCGTGAGGTCGGCGTCCTTCACCGTCCACGGCAGGCCCGGCGCATAGCGCTTGCAGACGTTCTTGAACTCGATGCGGGACATGGCGTGCTCGTCGGTGGAGGGGTGGGTCAGGCGAGGCGTGCGAACAGCACGCCCCAGGGCTCGAAGCGCAGCGCGGCGCCATCGCGGCCGGCGCCCTGGCAGACGCCCTCGTCCAGCGGCTGCAGCGCCCCCGGCCCGGCCAGCGCGTCCGGCAGCGGCAGCGTGGCCGCGCGCGGGCTCAGGTTGAAAGCGCACAGCAGGCGCTCGTCGCCGTCCGCCCGCTCGAAGGCCAGCAGCTGCTCGTGCACCGGCCACAGCCGCAGCGTGCCCTGCACGAGCGCGGGGTGGCGACGCCGCCAGCGCAGCAGGTGCCGGTAGTGGTGCAGCAGCGAGCCCGGATCGGCCTCCTGCCGGTCGACCGCGTGCAGCCGGTGCAGCGGGTCGGCCGGCAGCCAGGGCGCGCGCTCGCCGCTGCCGAAGCCGAGGTGCGGGCCGTCGGCCTCCCAGGGCATCGGCGTGCGGCAGCCGTCGCGGCCCTTGAACTCCGGCCACATCGCGATGCCGTACGGGTCCTGCAGCAGCTCGAAGGGCACCTCGGCCTCCGGCAGGCCGAGCTCGTCGCCCTGGTAGATGCAGGAGCTGCCGCGCAGGCTGAGCTGCAGCGCCGGCGCCAGGCGCAGCAGCGCCGGCGGCGGCTCGGCCCCGCCCCAGCGCGAGGCCAGCCGCATGCAGTCGTGGTTGGACAGGGCCCAGCAGGCCCAGCCCTGGCCGGCGACCGCCTCGAAGCGCTCGATCACGCCATGCACGTAGCGCGCGGTCGCGTCGGGCGACAGCAGGTCGAAGCAGTAGGCCATGTGCAGCCGGTCGCCGCCGTCGGTGTACTGGGCCACCATCGCGACGCCCGCCTCGTCGCCGATCTCGCCGACCGTGGTGGTGTGCGGGTAGCCGTCCATCAGCCGGCGCACCTCGCGCACGAAGTCCAGCGCCTCGGGCTGGCTCTTGTCGTGGCGATGCAGCTGCCACGCGTAGGGGTTGCTGGCCGGCGCCGTCGGGTCACCGGCCGCCGGCCGGCCGCGGCCCGGGTTGTCCCGCAGCGAGGCGTCGTGGTAGCAGAAGTTGATCGCATCCAGCCGGAAGCCGTCCACGCCCAGGTCGAGCCAGAAGCGCATCATGTCCAGCAGCGCCTCGCGCACCGGCGCATGGTGGAAGTTGAGATCGGGCTGGCTGGCCAGGAAGTTGTGCAGGTAGTACTGGCAGCGGCCGGTGTCCCATTGCCAGGCGCTGCCGCCGAACACCGACAGCCAGTTGTTCGGCGGCGTGCCGTCGGGCTTCGCGTCGGCCCAGACGTACCAGTCCGCGCGCGGGTTGTCGCGGCTGCGGCGGCTCTCGAGGAACCAGGGGTGGCGGTCGGACGAGTGCGACAGCACCTGGTCGATGATCACCTTCAGGCCGAGCTGGTGCGCCCGGGCCAGCAGCGCGCGGAAGTCGTCCAGCGTGCCGAACATCGGGTCGACGTCGCGGTAGTCGCTGACGTCGTAGCCGAAGTCCTTCATCGGGCTCCTGAAGAAGGGCGACAGCCACACCGCGTCGACACCGAGGCGGGCCGCATGGTCCAGCCGTGCGGTGATGCCGGCCAGGTCGCCGATGCCGTCGCCATTGCCGTCGGCGAAGCTGCGCGGGTAGATCTGGTAGATGACGGCGCCGCGCCACCATCCGTCGTTCGGGGCCAGGGTCGGGACCACGTCCATCCTTTCGTCGACGTCCACGGCTCAGCCCTTGACCGCACCCGCGGTCAGGCCCGAGACGATCTTGCGCTGGAACACCAGCACCAGCAGCACCAGCGGCACCGTCACGATGACCGAGGCGGCCATGATCGAGCCCCAGGGGATCTCGTAGGCGGTGGCGCCGGTGATCAGCGAGATGCTGACCGGCACGGTGCGCTCGCTGTCCTCGTTGACGAAGGTCAGCGCGAACAGGAACTCGTTCCAGGCCCCGATGAAGGCCAGCAGGCCGGTGGACACCAGCGCCGGCCACAGCAGCGGCATGAAGACCTGGAAGATGATGCGCAGCGGCCCGCAGCCGTCCATGATCGCGGCCTCCTCCAGCTCCTTCGGCAGCCCGCGCATGAAGGTGGTGAGCACCCAGACGGTGAAGGGCAGCGTGAAGATGGTGTACGGCAGCACCAGGCCGATCGCCCGGTTGTACAGGCCCAGCCACTGCATCAGCTCGAACATGCCCGACAGCACCGCCACCTGCGGGAACATCGACACCGCGAGGATCGCAAGCAGCAGCAGGCCCTTGCCCTTGAAGGCGATGCGGCCGAGCGCATAGGAGGCGGTGATCGCCAGCAGCAGCGACAGCGCCACCGTCACGGTCGAGACCAGGATCGAGTTCAGCAGGTGGCGGCCGAAGGGCTGCTGCCCCTCGAACAGCTGCACGTAGTTGCGCAGCGTGGGCTCGGCGGGCAGCAGGGAGGTACTGAACAGCGCGGTGCCCGTCTTCAGCGAGGTCGCGATCGTGTACAGGAAGGGGTAGACCGAGACGACGACGACCAGCGCCGCCAGCAGGTAGAGCACCACGGTGCCGAGCAGCGGTCGCGGGGCGTTCACTGGGCGTCCTCCGAGAGCTTGACGCGGGCGGCGCGCAGGAACAGCACCGCGGTCACGAAGATGATCAGGGTCAGCGAGGTCGAGGCGGCCGAGCCGAAGCCCAGGTTGCCGTTGTCGACCATCTCGCGGCGCACGAAGCCGGACATCGAGATCGTCGAGCCGCTGTTGCTGGTGAGCACGAAGATCAGGTCGAACACGCGCAGCGCGTCGAGCAGGCGGAAGATCACCGCCACCATCAGCGGCCCCTTGATCAGCGGCAGCGTCACCTTCAGGAAGACGCGCAGCGGGTGCACGCCGTCCACGCGCGCCGCCTCGTAGCAGTCGCGCGGCAGCGTCTGCAGCGCGGCGAGGATCAGCAGCGCCATGAAGGGCGTGGTCTTCCAGACGTCCACCGCCACCACCGTCCACATCGCATAGCGCGGGTCGGCCGTCCACGCGATCTTCGCGGCGATCAGGCCCCCGTCGACCAGCAGCTGGTTGATCAGCCCGAACTGGTCGTGCAGCATCCAGCCCCACATCTTGGCCGAGACGATGGTCGGGATCGCCCAGGGCACCAGCACCGCGGTGCGCACCAGCATGCGGCCGCGGAACTCCTGGTTCAGCAGCATCGCCACGCCCAGGCCGAACAGCGTCTCCAGCGCCACCGAGACCACCGCGAACTGGAAGGTGTTGGCAATCGACACGCCCCAGTCGCCGGACCAGAAGCCGTCGGCCTCGTTCGGGTTGCCGAACAGGCCGAACTCGCCGACGTAGTTGGCCAGGCCGACGAAGTGGCTGGCCGAGATGTCGTTGATGTTGGTCTCGGTGAAGCTGAACCATACCGAGCGGGCGAGCGGCCAGCCGGCCACCAGCGCCATCAGGATCAGCATCGGCGCGAGGAACAGCCACGCGGTGCGGCGGCGGTCTTGCATGGGAGGTCTCCGTCGGAGCGTCCAGGGGCGGGGTGCCGGGCGCGCCCGGCACCGGCCGGGCTTACCAGGCGTTGCGCCGCGTCTGCTTGAGCTTGCCCTCGAGCCGGCGCACCGCGTCGGCGCCGCTGGCCTTCTTCGACAGCACCTCGTGGGTGGCGTCCCAGAAGGCGCGGCTGACCTCCGGGTACTTGAGCCCGGTGGCGGTGGCCGGGCGCGCCACCGCGCCGGTGAAGACGTCCAGCAGCTGGCCCATGAAGGGATTGGCCTTCTGCACGTCGGCGTCCTTGTACAGCTCCGGCAGCGTCGGGTTGTAGGAGCCGACGATCGCGCGCTTCTTCTGCACCTCGGGGCTGGTCATGTACATCACCAGCGCCGCGGCCGCGTCGGCGTTCTTCGAGTAGCGGTTCACCGCGAGCTGCCAGCCGCCCAGCGTGGCCGCGCGGCCGCCCGCGCCGGCCGGCAGCGGCGCGACGCCGACCTTGCCCTTGACCGGGCTGTCCGGCGCCTGCGCCAGCGACCAGGCGTAGGGCCAGTTGCGCATGAACAGCGCCTTGCCGTTCTGGAACACGCCGCGCGCATCCTCCTCGGCGTAGTTCAGCACGCCGGCCGGCGCGATGCTGCCGATCCACGCGGCCGCGGTGTCCAGCGCGCGCGCCGCGTTGGCGTTGTTGATCGTGATGTTGCCCTGGGCGTCGACCACGCTGCCGCCGCCGAAGCTCGCCACCCACTCCAGCGCGTTGCAGCTCAGGCCCTCGTAGGCCTTGGCCTGGAACACGAAACCCTGGAAGTCGGCATTGCCGGCCGCGCGCTCGCCGTCCATCACCTTCTTCGCCGCCGCCGACAGCTCGTCCCAGCTGCCGGGCACGCCGAGCTTGTACTTGTCCAGCAGGTCCTTGCGGTAGAACAGCAGGCCCGCGTCGGTGAACCACGGCATGCCGAGCAGCTTGCCGTCCACCGTGTTGTTGGCGACGATGGCCGGGAAGTGCTTCGCCTCCGCACCCTTGCTGTAGGGCTTGAGGTCGAGCAGGTGGTCCTTGATCACGCCGGGCCAGACCACGTCGACCATGATCACGTCGACGTCGGAGGACTTGGCGGCGAACTGCTGGCGCAGCAGCGCGAGCTGGTCGGTGGAGCTGGTCGGGGCCGAGTACAGCTTGATCGTGTGCCCGTTGCGCCGGCCCCAGTCCTGCGCGTGCGCGAGGCAGTTCTCGATGTCGGCGGCGTTCGAGCCGCAGGCCAGGGTCAGCGTGGCAGCCATCGCGGCGCCAGGCAGGGCGGCCACCAGGGTGGCCAGGGCAGCGCCGCGGCGCAGCAGGGCATTCATGGGGTGTCTCCGGTGAAACTGTGCGATGGCATCGCACTCAAAGCGGTTTGGATGATGATCCAAAGCGATTTGGATGCGCACTGGGATTTTCCCTGGGGCGCGGCGGACCGCGGGATCGCGCGGCCGGCGCCCGGCGCTCAGCGCGGTGCCGGCGGCCCGACCGAATTGCCCGGCACGTAGGCCGGCTGGCGCAACTGGTGCGGCTCGTCGAGCGGCTGCCGCTCGACCAGCGCCCGCACCATGCGGCCGATGCTGCGCCCGGACTCGAAGGCCGTCGGCTGCGTGACCGCGGCGACCTCGATGCCGCCGAACAGCGTGTCCTCCGGGATACCCTCGTTGACGACGAGGGACATGTCGTGCCCGAGCCGCAGGCCGGCATCCAGCAGCGCCCGGATCATGCCGATGCCGCCGATGTTGTTGTCCACCACGACCGCGGTCGGCCGCTGCGCCGCCGGCATCGCGAGCAGCTGGCGTGCCGCCGCGTAGCCGGCGCGGCGCTCGAGGCTGCCCGCCAGCACGCACGCCGGGTCCACCGGCAGCCGGGCCTTGCGCATCGCGGCCAGGAAGCCGGCGTGGCGCTGGAAGGCGAAGTTGTAGTGCAGCGGCGCGTGCACGTAGGCGATCATCCGGTGACCTGCGGCGACCAGCGCCTGCACGGCCAGGCGCGAGCAGGCCTCGTTGTCGAAGTCGAACCAGGGGAAGCCATCGGCGCGCGCGGTGCGCCCGTAGGCAACGAAGGGGAAGCCGCTGTCCTGCAGGTAGCGGATGCGCGGGTCCTCGCGCAGCGTGTGCGCGACCACCAGCGCATCGACGCGCCGGCCGCGCACCATGCGGTCGTAGATCGGCAGCTCGTCCTCGGTCGGCGCCGCGGCGAGGAGCAGATCGCAGCCGGCCTCGTCGAGGGTGCGCGCCAGCCCTTCGAGCATCTGCAGGAAGGACGGGTTGCCGAGGAACTCGGTGGCCGGCGAATAGACGATCCCCACCGCATCGGCCCGGCCGAGCGCGACCTGCCGCGCCGCGCGGTTCGGCTGGTAGCCCAGCTCCTGCGCCGCCTGGCGCACGCGTTCGCGCGTCGCCGGGCTGACGTCGCTGTAGCCGCTGAGGGCGCGGCTGACGGTCGTCGGCGACAGGCCGAGGTGGGCGGAGAGATCCTTCAGGTTGACGGGCATGGGCCGCTCGGGTGAGGACCCGGCATGATAAGGAGTTCATGCGGCCCGCCCGGCCCTGGGGACGCGCTGGCCAGGATCAGAACCATCCTTCGATCTGCACGCCGTAGCTCAGGCCGCTGCGCTTGTTCTGGTAGGCGTCCACCGGGGTGGCGCAGTCGCGGCCGGTGCAGGTGACGGGGCCGGCGGCGGCCGCGGCATCGTTCCACTTCGCGTAGGTGGTGAAGAAGCGAATCGCCGGGCGCGACCAGATGCTGCGTCCCATCGAGAACTGCGTGCCCAGCGTCACCTTGGCCAGGCGCCGCGCGCCCAGCCGGTCGCCGTCGGATTCCGCCTGCTGCAGGCCGACCTCCGACACCAGGCTCCAGATGTTGTTGATGTGGTACTGCGGCCGCGCGCCGATCCAGAATTCCTTGTTCGTCACGCCGTCGACCTTGGCCAGCCGCAGGCCGGCCGTCATCGACGCGGTGATCGCCGAGCCCTTGGGCTCCATCACCCAGTGGTCGAACAGCAGCCACTCGCGGCGGCGCTCGGTGCTGCCCGCGATGCCCACGCCGCGCAGCGTCATCGCGTCGTGCGCGAACTTCAGCACCACCTCGTTGAAGCCGCCGAGGCCGAAGGGGTCGGCCTGGGTGTGCTGGACGTGCAGGCCCAGGCCGTTGCGCCCGGGCTTGTTGTCGAAGGAACGCGTCTCGCGGATCACCACCGGCACCGGCGGCGTCGCCGGGTTGCCGTCCAGGTCCGCAAGCTGGGTCGTCTCGACGGTGTAGCTGCTGCGGCCGTCGCGGTTGTTCTTCAGCGCGAGGTCCAGGCCCAGCGCCAGCTTGCCGCCGGGGTTCACCGCGATGTCCTCCAGGCGCAGGTCGTGCACCGTCACGCTGCGCGAACCGCCGCCGATCAGGTCCGGGTTGAAGCCGCCGAGCGCGGGGTTCACGCCATAGCCGGTGAAGTCGCCCATGCGCAGCATCGCGTAGGAGAAGCGCCCGAGCGGCGTCTTCACGTTCTCGAGGCCGGCGCCGACGCCCTGGTTCGGCTCCCAGAAGCCGTAGTCCAGCATGTGGATGTCGCGGTTGCCGTAGAAGCGCTTGCCGGCCCACAGCGACGCGCCCTGCAGCGCCTGCACGCCGAGCCCGCTGCCGATGTCCTGGGCCTCGACGAAGACCTCGCGCCACGAGGGCGAGGTCTGCTCCCAGTTGGCGATGCCCTGGGTGCCGTAGGAGAAGCGGAAGGTGGACTTGAAGGTCGTGCCGTCGACCTGGCCGAGGGTGCTGCGGAACACCAGGTCGGCGTAGGTGTCGCACTCGTTGCCGAGGCGGAACCAGAGCACCGAGCCGGGCAGCCGGAAGCAGACTTCCTTGCCGCCCTGGCTGCTGGTGCCCATGCCGCTGCGGAAGTAGCCGCCGAAATCGACCGGGAGCGCGCGGGCGGGTGCCGCGGCCAGCAGCGCGGCGGCGAGGGCCAGGGGGGCCACGGGGGCCAGGGCGAGCGGGTTCGTCTTCATCATCGTGTCCTCCGGAGTGGTTTGTCCAAAGCGCTTTGAAAACAGGGCGCGGGCGGGCCGACGGCGACAGCCGCGCGCGGAATGGCGGTCCACGTCGCGCAGCGCGGACCACGGGGAAACTCGGGATCGGGCCGGTGGCGGGCGCCCGGCCGGGCGCGTGCTGCGTCCGCAGTGGCGCCGCGGGTCCGCCGCTCAGCCGCTCGGGCCGGGCAGCTGCAGCCAGGCCAGCCGGTAGCCCGCGAGCTGCAGGCCTTGGCGCAGCCGCTCGGTGCGCCCGCTCACGAGGTCCGTCGCGTCGGGCGGCAGCGCCGAGAAGACCTCGGCCGCCACCGACTGCGGCTGCTCGCTGAAGTTGGCCAGCACCAGCACGTCGCCCCGCCCATCGGCACCGGGCCGCGTGAAGCCGAGCACGTGCGGGTTGTGGCTGCGGAAGCCGACCAGGCGGTTGCCGCCGAAGGCCGGCGTCGCGGCACGGGTGGCGATCAGGGCCCGCAGCGCGCCGTAGAGCCGGCCGGGCACGGTCGACGGATCGAGCCGCTGCGCATGGCGCACCGGGTCGCGCCGCGGCCGGTGCGCCCAGCGGCTGTCGTCGGCGCGGCCCGGCTCGTCGCGGTAGCCCGCGTCGTTGGGCATGCCGATCTCGTCGCCGAGGTAGAGCAGCGGGATGCCGCCGGTGGCCAGCATGACGCCGTGCAGCAGCAGGATGCGCTCGACGGCGAGCGGATCGCCCTGCTCCAGCCCGCACAGCGACGCGCAGGTGCCGCTGATGCGGCAGTCGCCGGTCGCCGGGTTGTCCTGGAAGGGCACGCCGCGCGCGAAGGAGCCGGGGAAGCGGGCCACGTAGAAGCGGTTCAGGAACTGCCGGTGGTCGCCGCCATGGATGCCCAGGCGGGCCGCGTCCTCGTCGGCGAAGGTCCAGCCGATGTCGTCGTGGCTGCGCACGTAGTTGACCCACGCGGTGCCGGGCGGCAGCGCCTGGCGCTCCTCCAGCGCCTGCTGCAGCAGGTTCACCTCGCGCGTGGCCAGCGTGTTCCACAGCAGCGCCATCTGCAGCGGGTTGTACGAGAGCGCGCACTCCGCCGGGTCGATGTACTTCACGACCTCGTCGGGGTGCACGATGGCCTCGCTCTTGAAGACCAGTGCCGGCGCCGCGATGCGGGCGAGCGCGTTGTAGGCGCGCAGCAGGGTGTGCGCCTCGGGCAGGTTCTCGCAGGCGGTGCCGAGCTGCTTCCAGATGAAGGCGACCGCGTCCATGCGCAGCACCTCCACGCCGAGGTTGGCGATGAAGAGCATCTCGCCGGCCATCGCGGCGAACACCGCGGGGTTGGCGTAGTTCAGGTCCCACTGGTAGCGGTGGAAGGTGGTCCAGACCCAGCGCCCGTCGGGCAGTTGGGAGAAGGCCCCCGGGTGCTCGTCGGGGAAGATCTCGCGCAGCGTGCGCTCGTAGCGGTCCGGCTCGCGGCGGTCGGGGTGGATGTGGTAGTAGGCGGCATGCACCGGGTCGCCGGCGGCGGCGGCACGCGCCCAGTCGTGCTCGTCCGAGGTGTGGTTGAAGACGAAGTCCAGCACCAGCGAGATGCCGGCCTCCCGCAGCGCCTGCGCGAGGCGGCGCAGGTCCTCGATCGTGCCCAGCGCGGGCTGCAGCGCACGGTAGCTGCTGACCGCATAGCCGCCGTCGTTGTGCGGCTCGGGGCAGCGCCAGGGCGGCATCAGGTGCAGGTAGCGCAGGCCGAGCTCGCGGAAGTGGGGGATCGCCGCCGCGATCCCGGCGAGGTCGCCGGCATGGCGGTCGGCATAGCAGACGCCGCCGACCACGTCGGGAGCCGCGAACCAGTCCGGCGTGGCCTCGCGCCGGGCATCCAGCGCCTTCAGCGCCGGCGCCCGCTCGAGCCAGGAGGCCCAGGCACGCGCGAGCAGGTCGTCGAGGAAGGCGGCGAAGTCGCTGCGCTGCCCGTACAGCCGTGCCAGCTCGGTCCGCAGCCGCGGCAGGTGCCGCCGCAAGCGGGCGAGGAAGGCGGCGCCGTCGGGGTGCCCCGCCGCCCGCCGCGCCGCGCGGTCGAGCAGCGCGGCGGGGTCGTCGACGGGTTCGGCGGGGGCATCCAGGGCGCCTGGATCGCGGGCGGGGGCCTTCGGCATGCTGTGTCTCCAAATCGCTTTGGCTATTATCCAAAGCGGTTTGGATTGCGGCATCGGGGATTGCACTGAGGGCGCGGCTGGGCCGGGCGCTTCAGCCGATGCGGCGGGCGCCGAGCGCGAGCAGCAGGCTCGCGAGCACCACCAGGCCCATCGCCGCGCCGAGCGACACGGCCTGCGCGAGCGCGCCGACCAGCGGCGGGCCGACCAGGAAGCCGGCATAGCCGACCGAGGTGACCGCGGCGATGCCGGCGGCGCGGCTGACGCCCGGCACCCGGGTGGCCGCGCCGTACAGGATGGGCGCCACCAGCGCAAGGCCGATGCCCACACCGGCAAAGCCGACCAGCGCCACCACGGGATGCGCGAGCGGCAGCACCACGGCCATCGACAGCGCTGACAGCAGCGCGCCGAAGGCCAGCAGGCGGGCATCGGGGACGCGCGCCCGCAGCGCGTCGCCAGCGAAGCGGGCTCCGGCCATCGCGCCCGAGAAGACCGCGAAGGCCAGCCCGGCCACCGCCTGCGGCTGCCCGAGCTCCTGCTTCATGTAGAGCACGCTCCAGTTGTAGAGCACGCCCTCGGCCGTGAGCCCGGCGAAGGCCAGCGCACCGATCAGCAGCAGCCGTCCACGCGGCCACGCGAAGGCCTGCGGCGGCCGTTCGCCCGGCGCCGCCGGGTGCTGCTCGAGCATGTGCGGCCACGCCGCGAGGCCCAGGCCCGCCAACAGGCCGCCGACCACCGCGAGCTGCCACGCGGCATCGACGCCGGCGCGCAGCAGCAGCGCCGCGAGCGCCGCGCCCAGCATGCCGCCCGCGCTGAACATGCCGTGCAGCCCGCCCATCACGGCGCGCCGGCTGAGCGACTCCAGCGCGGTGCCCTCGGCATTGATCGCGACGTCGTACAGGCTCATCGCCGCGCCATGCAGCAGCATCGCGGGCAGCAGCCAGCCCAGCGAGGGCCAGTGCAGCGCCAGCGCGAGCATCGCTGCCATCGCCAGCAGCGAGCCGGCCAGCGCCCGCCGCACGCCCCAGCGCGCGACGACGCGGCCGGCGACCCACAGCGACAGCACGGCGCCGCTGGCGATCGCGAACAGGACCGTCGACAGCCCCGCCGCGTCCAGCCCGTACTGCGCCTTCAGCGACGGGATGTGCACGCCCCAGGCCCCGCCCTGCAGGCCGAGCAGCGCGAAGTGCAGGCGGTTGGCGCGCCGCGCCTGCGACAGGCGGGCACGGTCCGGCGCGGCCGCCCCCGCCGTCGCGGAGGCCGGCGGGGTCGCGGCATCGCCCGCGGCCGCCGCGCCGGCCGGCCGGGTCACCCGAGGCCCCAGTTCCGGCGCCAGTCGGCGTAGAAGCCCAGGTCGTGCGGCACCGCACCGTCCAGGCCGCAGACGGCGGCGGCGAAGTCGTTCGCGCGCGCGAGCAGGGTCGGCCGGTTCCAGCCATGCCAGCGTCCGGCCAGCACCACCGCCGCAAAGGCATCGCCGGCGCCGACGCTGTCGCCCCAGCGCGGCGGCGGGCGGCCGGGGCCCTGCTCGACGAGCTCGCCGCCCGGCCCCAGCCAGGCCGAGCCCGCCGCCCCCCGGGTCACGAACAGCTCGCCGACGCGGAACTGCGCCAACAGCTGCTCCGCCGCGGCGCCGAGCCCGGCCTCGCCCCAGGGCGTGACGGCCTGCGCCGGATGCACGAACCAGGCGACGAGGCGGCGCAGTTCCTCCTCGTTGACCTTGACCGCCTGCGCGCCCTGCAGGGTCGTGGCGACCGTGGGCGGCACCACCTGGTCATCGCGCAGGTTCAGGTCGACGACCACCGGCGCCGGCAGCGCGGCGCGCAGCGCGGTGATCGCCGCCCGCGAGACCGGCCCGCGCTGCGCCAGCGTGCCGAGGTAGAGCGCGCTCGGCTGCAGCCCGTCGACGGCGGCGCAGGCCGCGGCGGCGTCGAGGTGGTCCCAGGCCTGGTCGTCGAGGATGCGGAAGACGTGGTCCGTGCCGCGCCGCTCGACCAGCACGCGGCCGGTCGGGCGCGCGCGATCGACCTGCAGGCCCTCGGTGCCGAGGCCGAAGCGCGCGAAGTCCGCCCGCACGCGGGCACCGGCGGCGTCGTCGCCGATGCGGGTCAGCATGCGCACCGGCACGCCGAGGGCCGCCAGCGAGCGCGCCACGTTGAACGGGGCACCGCCCACCACGGCGTGGTCGCCGTAGTCGTCGACCAGGGCCTCGCCGACGACGAGCACCGGGCCGGGGCCCGGTCCGACGGTCGTGACGCTCATGCGGGCCTCCGCCCGGCTGCGATGTCCATGCTGCACCTCGCGCGATCCAAAACGCTTCGGATCATATCCAAACCGCTTTGGCTTGCGCTACGGGTTCACCCTCGGGGCGTTCGTATCGCAGCTCCGCAGCGTCAATCAGCGCACGCCGGGCGAGGCGGTCGCCCGTCGTCGGCGCGGCCACGCGTCAGTCGAACAGGTCCGGCTGGCTGCGCTGCAGGCCGTCGAAGATCGTCTGGAAGTGCAGCCAGCCGATGTAGTCGCTGCCGACGTGCTCGCGGCTGAAGCGGGCCCGCCGCTCGTCCACCGGCACCGGCGCGTGTCCGCTCGCGTCCACCAGCAGCTGCTGGCGGCAGCAGCGCTCGAGCGCGATGAACCAGAACGCCGCCGACTCGATGCCGTGCGTGCTCGCCGTGAACAGCCCGTGGTTCTGGTGGATCACGGCCTTCACGCCCTTGAACTGGGCGGCGACGCTGCGGCCGGCGCTTTCCTCCACCGCCACCTGCCCGGCCTCGCTGCGGATCACGCGGTGGTCCTCGAAGAAGGCCGCGGCGTCCTGGGTGATCGGCGGCAGCTCGCGGCCCAGCGCCGCGTAGGCGGTGCCGTAGACGGTGTGCGCATGGCACATCGCGACGATCTCGGGGTGGGCGGCATGCACGGCCGCATGCAGCACGAAGCCCGCCCGGTTGACCGCATGCCGGCCCTCGCGCACCCGCCCGTCGTGGTCGACCAGGATGAGGTTGCTCACCCGCACGTTGGCGAAGTGCACGCACATCGGGTTGGTCCAGTAGAGCTCGGGGTGCTCCGGGTCGCGCACGGTCAGGTGGCCTGCGAAGCCATAGTCGAAGCCCTCCAGCGCGAAGGCCCGGCAGGCGGCGGCCAGCCGCTCCCGCCGGTGGCGGCGCTCCTGCGCGGGGTCGTCGAAGCGCGGCTGGGTCGGGAACACCAGCCCTTCCTGCAGCGGCTGGTAGACCGACTCGCGGCGGGCCGGCACGGGCCCGGGCGCGGCGGACGGCGCCGGGGCCGCCGTGTCGAGCGTTCCATGCATGGTCAGTCTCCCTCGCGCCACTCGATCTCGGCGCCCAGCCCGACGAGGTTCTCGACGAAGCGCGGGTGGGCCCGGCGGATCGGCGCGGCATTGCGGATCACCGAATGGCCGGGGATGCTCGCGGCCAGCATCAGCAGCGCGATCGCCACCCGGATGATGTAGGGGCTCTCGACGCTGGCCGGCACGAGCGGCTTGCCGCCGAAGGTGATGACGCGGTGCGGATCGCTCAGGAAGGCATGCGCGCCGAACTTCGACAGCTCGGCGGTCCAGCCCATCGCACCGTCGTAGACCTTGTTCCAGAACATCACGCTGCCCTCGGCCTGCACGCCGAGCGCGACGAAGATCGGCAGCAGGTCCACCGGCAGGTAGGGCCAGGGCGCGGCCTCGACCTTCTGCAGGATGTTGCGCGTGAAGGGCTCGCGCACCTTGAGCCGGCCGGCGGTCTCGGCGCTCGACCAGCCGTCCTCGTGCCGCACCTGCACGCCGAATTTCGCGAAGGTGCGGTCGATCAGCGGGAACTGCTGCGGCGCCGAATTGCGCACGCTGACGCTGCCCCCCGTGATCGCGCCCAGCGCGAGGAAGGTCACGATCTCATGGAAGTCCTCGGCGAACGTGAAGTCGGTGCCGCCCAGGCGCTCGACGCCCGTCACCTCCAGGCGCGAGGTGCCGATGCCTTCGATGCGCGCGCCGAGCTGCTGCATGAAGCGGCAGAACTCCTGCACGTGCGGCTCCGACGCGGCGTTCATCAGCACCGAGCGGCCGCTCGCGAGCGCGGCGCAGAGCACGAAGTTCTCGGTCGTCGTGACCGAGGCGTAGTCGAGCCAGTGCTGCGACGCGCCGAGCGGCCGAGGGCTGCGCAGCACCAGGCCGTCGTCGGTGCGCTCGACGCTGGCGCCGAAGTGCTGCATCACCTCGACGTGCGGATCGATCTCGCGCATGCCGAGGCTGCAGCCCTTGACGTCGTCCTCGATCCGGGCCACGCCGAAGCGCGCCAGCAGCGGCGGCACCAGCAGGATCGACGAGCGCATCTCCTCGGGCAGCCGGTGCTCGCGCTCGTCGAAGCGGGTCGCGTCGTGCTGCACCTCGAGGGTGCCGGCGCGGAAGTCCACGTCGACACGGCTGCCGAGGCTGCGGAAGATCTCGAGGATCTTGCGCACGTCGGTGATCTCGGGCACGCCGCGCAGGCGCACCGGCTCGCGCGTCAGCAGCGTGGCGCACAGGATCGGCAGCACCGCGTTCTTGTTGGCGGAGGGAACGAGGCGGCCGGTGAGCGGCTTGCCGCCGTGGACGATCAGGTCGGACATGGAGCGGGCCCGCCGGCGGCCGGGGGCCGCCGGCGCGGCGGCGAATGGGGAGGAGCCCCGAGTATGCCGCGCCGCCCGTCAGCCGGCGTCGCCGCGCGCGGGGTGCACCTCGCTGACGGCCGGTGCCGTCGAGCCGGCGCTCAGGTCGAACACCCGCACGCCGCCGTCGCGGCGGCTGCGCTGCAGCCAGCGCGGATCCTGCAGCGTGCCGGCCATGTCGCGGCGACCCGCGTCCCAGTGCTCCTGCATCGACAGGCGCGAGAACTCGTAGTCCTTGGACTGCGTCTCGTAGGGCTGGCTGCGGTAGATCAGGTGCACCACGTCCACCGCGGCGTCGCAGCGCAGGCCGGCCAGGGCCTGGGCATCGGGGTCGTCGCGCAGCGCCGGCGGCAGCTTGTGCCACAGGCGCTGCGCGGCCTGGGCGATCGCCTGGCGCTGCAACTCGTGGCGGGTGTTCAGCCGGGTGCGGCTCGAGAAGCGGATGTCCTTCTCGCGCGCGCTGACCTCGGGCAGCGTGCGCGGCAGCGCGCCGACGGCCGGGAACAGGTCCACCTGGAACACCGCGCGGGGCCGCTGGCCGGGCTGGTCGAGCACGTGCTGCAGCGGCGTGTTGGAGACCAGCCCGCCGTCCCACCAGTGCTCGCCGTCGATCTCCACCGGCGCGAAGCCCGGCGGCAGCGCGCCGCTGGCCATCACGTGGCGGGCGTCCAGGCGCTGCCGGGCGGTGTCGAAGTAGGCGAAGTTGCCGCTGCGCACGTTCACCGCGCCGACAGACAGGCGCATCGGGCCGTCGTTCAGCCGATCGAAATCGACCAGCCGCTCCAGCGTCGCGCGCAGCGGCGCGGTGTCGTAGACGCTGATCGCCGCCGGCGTGCCGCTCGGCTGCCAGGCCGGCGGCGGCACGCGCGGCGTGAAGAAGCCGGGGACCCCGAGCAGCATGACCTGCCAGGCACTGGCCTCGTTCAACGCCTCGCGCTGCGGATGCGGCAGCGCGTCGACCCACGGCCCGGCCGGCGGGCCCGGGCGGCCGCTCACCAGGGTCCAGAACTCGCGCAGCCGGGCCAGGCGCCGGTCCGGCGGGTTGCCCGCGATCAGCGCGGCATTGATCGCGCCGATCGAGATGCCCGCGACCCACGCGGGTTCGATCCCGGCGGCGCCCAGCGATTCGAAGACACCGGCCTGGTAGGCGCCGAGCGCGCCGCCGCCCTGCAGCACCAGGATGGTCTCCTCCGTCCCGGCAGCGGCCGGCAGCGCGCGAACGGACGGGACGGACGAGACGGAGGACGCGGACGAAGCGGACGAGGGCGGGCGGGCGGCGGCGCGGGAGCGGGTCATCGGCGGTCGGGGTCGGAACGGCGGGGCGGGCCGGCGGCAGCGCAGCGGCGGAAGTGCCGGCGCACTGCGAGCATAGACGGCGGCGCGATCCGGCGCCCTCCTACAGCGAGGCTCGCCTGCGGCCGACGCCCGGCCGCCGGGCACCGCGGCACAGTCCAGCCATCGGGTCGCTGCACAGGCACCCGCCCCGCAACCTACCGCAAGGAGTTCCCATGACGCCCACCAAGACCCTGTCGACCGCCCTGGCCGCCCTGCTCGTCGCCGGCGGGATCGGCATCGCCACCGCCCAGACGTCCACCACCGAAGGCGTGGGCAGCGGTTCCGGGGCCGACACGCCGTCCGGCCGCGTCGAGAACAGCACCAACGCGAGCACGCAGAACGAGCAGCGGGACCCCGCGACGTCGACGAGCACCCCGATGGGCAGCGATTCCAGCGCGCCCGCGTCGACCGCGACGGAACTGCCGCCGCAAGCCGACCGCGGCTGACCCTCCCGGCTCCCGGCCGCCCGCGCCGGGACCGCCCCTTGGCAACGGCCGCCGCCTACGGCGACGGCATCCCGCATCCCCAGGGCCCAGAACACGAACCACACCGAAGGATGACGATTCCGGACGGCCAGTGTCCGTCCGGCGACCGACCCGCACGGGCCTTCCCGCTGCGGGTCGTCGTCGTTCGGGGGCCGGCACGCCCTTCGCGTAGGCTCCGTCCATGGACACCTCCTCGATCGTCATCGTCGGCGGCGGCGCCGGCGGCCTCGAACTGGCCAGCACGCTCGGCCGTCGCCTCGGCCCGGAGCGCGTCACGCTCGTCGATGCGGGGCTGACCCACATCTGGAAGCCCTCGCTGCACGAGGTCGCGGCCGGCACGCTGGACATCCACCAGGAGGGCCTGTCCTACCAGATGCTGGCGCACGACAACGGCTTCGGCTTCGTCTATGGCCGCTTCGCGGCGCTCGATCCGGGCGCCCGGCGAATCGAGGTCGCGCCGATCCTCGACGAGCATGGCGAGGAACTGCTGCCGACCCGCACGCTCGGCTACGGCAGCCTGGTGCTCGCGATCGGCAGCGTGGCGAACCACTTCGGCGTGCCCGGCGCCGCCGAGCACTCGATCTCGCTCGACGGCCCGGCAGATGCCGAGCACTTCCGGCTGCGCATGCTGCGCCTGCTGGCGATGACGGAGCTGCGCAAGGCGAGCGATCCCGCCGCCGGGCTCGACATCGTGATCATCGGCGGCGGTGCCACCGGCGTGGAGCTGGCGGCCGAGCTGCGCCAGGCCAGCGCCGTGCACGCGCACTACGGCTTCCGCCGCATCGATGCGGCGCGCGACGTGCGCCTGACGCTGCTGGAGGGCGCGCCGCGCATCCTCGCGCCGCTGCCGGAGGAGGTCTCGGCGGCCGCGGCCCGGCTGCTGGCCGAGCGCCAGGTGCGCGTGGTCACCGGCTGCCGCGTCGCCCGCATCGACGCCCGCGAGGTGGCGGATGCGGAAGGCCGCCGATACCCGGCGGACCTCTGCGTCTGGGCCGCCGGCATCCAGGCGCCGCCGCTGCTGGCCGCGCTCGGCCTGCCCGTCACGCGGCAGGGCCAGGTGCAGGTCGACGCGCAGTTGCGGGTGCCGGGGTGGGCCGGCGTCTATGCGCTGGGCGACTGCGCGGCCTGCCCGCAGCCCGACGGGCGCCTGGTGCCGCCTCGCGCCCAGTCCGCGCACCAGCAGGCCAGCTACCTGGCCGCCGCCGCGCTGCGCGCGGCCCGCGGCCAGCCGCCCGACGACGCGCCCTACCGCTACCGCGACCATGGCTCGCTGGTCTCGCTGGGCCGGCGCAGCTCGGTGGGCAGCCTGATGGGCTCGCTGTTCGGCTCCTCACGCTGGTTCGTCGACGGCCTGCTGGCGCGCTGGATGTACGCCAGCCTGCACCTGATGCATCACCGTGCGGTGCTCGGCACCCTGCGCACCGCGGTGCTGGCGCTCGCACGCTTCCTCGTGAAGCGGGCCACGCCGCTGGTGAAGCTGCACTGACGCTCATCAGGCCGAGGCGTCGAGCCCGCGCTGCAGCAGCTCGGCCACCAGCCCGTTCAGGCCCGCCGGATGGGCGTCGGCCCGCGCGCGCAGCGCGGCCGCGAGCTCGGCCGGCAGCTTGCAGGCGAAGGGCACGAGGCCGGCGGCCGCATCGCGCCGGCGCTGCTCGCGCCGATCCGGCGCCGCGGCGGCACCGAAGCGGGCCGGCGCGCCGGCGGCCTTGCGGCGGTTCTCGATCGAAAGGCCGAGGTTCTTGGCCAGGTCGTACTTCTTCAGCGTCATGCCGCGATTGTCGCGCCCGCGCCTCTGGTCTAATCCCCGCCCCTGCCCGAACGGATCCGCCATGGCGCTGAAAGCCACCATCTACAAGGCCAAGCTGCAAATCGCCGACATGGACCGCGGCCTCTACGTCGACCATGCGGTGACGCTGGCGCGCCACCCCTCCGAAACCGACGAGCGGATGATGGTGCGGCTGGTGGCGCTGGCGCTGTGGCGTCCGGCCGACGATCACCAGGGCATGCTCGAAATGGCCGGCAGCGTCTCGGACACCGACGAGCCCGACCTGTGGCAGAAGGACCTGACCGGCCGCATCCTGCACTGGATCGACGTCGGCCAGCCCGACGACAAGCGCATCCTGAAGGCCTGTGGCCGGGCGGAGCGGGTGACGGTGGTGGCCTATGCCGCCGGCGCCGGCATCTGGTGGCAGGGCGTCGCGGGCAAGCTGGTGCGGGCGCGTTCGCTCGCGGTGTGGCGCTGGCCCGCCGCCGCCTGCGCGGAACTCGCGACGCTGGCGCAGCGCACGATGCAGCTGCAGGTCACGGTGCAGGACGGCACGGTCTGGGTCGGCGACGGCGAGCGCTCGGTGGAACTGCAGCCGCAAGCCCTGCTCGGCGGTGCGGACGGGGCGCTGCGGTAGATTTCCGGCCCCGCACCGACGTGCGCCATCACCCGGAGCCGGCCGACGGGCCGCTCCCGCCTCCGATGTCCGATTCCCTGCCCTCGCCCCGGCGCCGGGCCCTGGCCGCCGCCGGGCTGGCCAGCCTGCTCGGCCCGCTGCCCCGCACCGCCATGTCCCAAGCCGCCTCCGCCCCCGCCACCCCGCCGCCGGCCGCGCCCGTGCCGGACGACCCCTTCCGCTGGCTGGAAGACGTCCAGGGGGACAAGTCCCTGGCCTGGGTGCGCGAGCGCAATGCCGCCAGCCAGGCGGTGCTGGGCACGCGGCCGGAGTTCGAGCCGATCCGCCGCGAACTGCTGGAGGTGCTGAACGCGAAGGACCGCATCCCGGCCGTCACCCGCCGCGGTGCCTGGCTCTACAACCTCTGGCAGGACGAACAGCACAAGCGCGGCCTGTGGCGCCGCACCACGCTGGCCGAGTACCGCAAGCCGCAGCCGGCCTGGGAGACGGTGCTGGACCTGGACGCCCTCGGCGCGGCCGAGAAGGAGAACTGGGTCTGGGGCGGCGCGGTCGCGCTGGCGCCGGAGTACCGGCGCTGCCTGGTCGCGCTCTCGCGCGGCGGCGCCGACGCCACCGTGGTGCGCGAGTTCGACACCGTGACCAAGCGCTTCGTCGACGGCGGCTTCACGCTGCCCGAGGCCAAGAGCGAGGTCGACTGGATCGATGCGGACACCGTCTACGTCGCGACCGACTTCGGTGCCGGCTCGCTGACCGACTCCGGCTACCCCCGCGTGATCAAGCGCTGGAAGCGCGGCACGCCGCTGTCGGACGCGCAGACCGTGTTCGAAGGCCAGGCCAGCGACGTCTCGGTCAGCGTCGGCATCGACGACACCCCCGGCCACGAACGCACCCAGTTCTACCGTGCAACGGACTTCTACAACCGCAAGACCTTCCTGCTGCCGCACGGCGCCGAGCCGAAGGCGATGCAGCCGCTGGACGTGCCGGACGACGCGGTGGTGGGCTTCATGCGCGACACCCTGCTGCTCGAGCTGCGCAGCGACTGGACGGTCGGCGGCACCCGCCACCCGGCCGGCAGCCTGCTGGCAGCCGACGCCGCGGCCTACCTGAAGGGCGAGCGCCGCTTCCAGGTGCTGTTCACGCCGACGCCGACGCGCTCGCTGTCGGGCCGCATCCAGACGCGCGACCACCTGGTGCTGAACCTGATCGACAACGTCGCCAGCACGCTGGCGATGTGGCACAAGACGCCGCAGGGCTTCGTGTCGGTGCCGATCGAGGCGCCCACGCCCGGCAGCCTCGGGCTGGCCAGCCTGCACGACCCGCGGGTGCCGAAGGACCCGCTGGCCAACCACTACCTGCTGACCTACACCGACTTCCTGACGCCGGACACGCTCTACCTCGGCGACACGACGGCCGCGCCGCAGGCGCCGCGCGAGCGCCTGAAGCAGCGCCAACCGCTGTTCGACGCCACCGGCATGCGCGCGGAGCAGCGCTTCGCGCGCTCGAAGGACGGCACCCGCGTGCCCTACTTCGTGGTCTGGCCGAAGGGCGCCCAGGCCGACGGCCGCACGCCGACGCTGCTCTACGGCTACGGCGGCTTCAAGATCTCGCTCAAGCCCTGGTACTCGGGCGGCTTCGGGCGGGCCTGGCTGTCGCGCGGCGGCGCGCTGGTGATCGCGAACATCCGCGGCGGCGGCGAGTTCGGCCCGGCCTGGCACCAGGCGGCGGTGAAGGCGAACAAGCAGCGCAGCTACGACGACTTCATCGCGGTGGCGGAGGACCTCGTGGCCGCGAAGGTGACCTCGCCACGCCACCTCGGGATCATGGGCGGCAGCAATGGCGGCCTGCTGGTGGGCGCCACCATGGTGCAGCGTCCGGACCTGTTCAACGCGGTGGTCTGCCAGGTGCCGCTGCTCGACATGCGGCGCTACAACGTGCTGCTGGCCGGCGCGAGCTGGATGGCCGAGTACGGCAACCCCGACCTGCCGGCCGAGTGGGCCTGGATCTCGGGCTACAGCCCGTACCAGAACGTCAAGCCGGGCGTGAAGTACCCCAAGGTGCTGTTCACCACCTCGACGCGCGACGACCGGGTGCACCCCGGCCATGCGCGCAAGATGGCCGCGCGCATGCTGGCGCAGGGCCACGAGGTGCTGTACTACGAGAACATCGAGGGCGGCCACGGCGGCGCGGCCGACAACGAGCAGCGCGCCTACCTGCAGTCGCTCGAGTACGCCTACCTCTGGCAGCAGCTCGGGCCGGCCGGCCGCGGGGGCTGAGCGGCCGCGGCGCGCGGACCGCGCCGCCCGGCAGGCCCGTCGCCGCGGGGGACCTCAGCTGCCGCCGCCCGTGCCCGCGGCGACCCGCTCGCGCACCTGCTGCAGCGCGCCCGGATCGTCCAGCGTGGTCAGGTCGCCCGGGTCGCGGCCCTCGCAGACGGCCTGCATCGCCCGGCGCAGCAGCTTGCCCGAACGCGTCTTCGGCAGCAGCGACACGAAGAAGACGCGCGACGGCCGGGCCACCGCGCCGAGCTGCGCATCCACCGTCTTCATCACCTCGCCCTCGAGGCGCAGCCGGGCAGCCGGATCCTCGAGACCGCTGGCATCCTTGGCCACCGCGAAGGCGACCGCGACCTGGCCCTTCAGCGCATCGGCCACGCCGACCACCGCCACCTCGGCGACGTTCGGGTGGCTGGCGATGCTCTCCTCGATCTCGCGCGTGCCCAGGCGGTGGCCCGCCACGTTGATCACGTCGTCGGTGCGGCCGAGGATGAAGTAGTAGCCGTCCTCGTCGCGCACGCCCCAGTCGAAGGTGCTGTAGACCTGCCGGCCCGGCACGCTGCGCCAGTAGGTGTCGACGAAGCGCTGGTCGTCGCGCCAGACGGTCTGCATGAAGCCCGGCGGCAGCGGGCCCTCGATCGCCAGCACGCCCTTCTGGTTCGGCGCCGTCAGCTCCTCGCCGGTGTGCTCGTCGAAGAGTTTGATCCGGTAGCCGTACATCGGCACGCCGGGGCTGCCGAACTTGCTGGGTGCCGCCTCGACGCCATTGGCGATCGTCAGCACCGGCCAGCCGGTCTCGGTCTGCCAGTAGTTGTCGACGATGGGCTTGCCCAGCGCGTCGGCGATCCAGCGCGCGGTGGGCTCGTCCAGCGGCTCGCCGGCCAGGAAGAGCGCGCGCAGCGAGCTCAGGTCGTACTTCGTCAGGAAGGCCGGGTCCTGCTTCTTCAGCACGCGCACCGCGGTGGGCGCGCTGAACATCGCGGTGACCTTGTACTTCTCGACCAGCTGCCACCAGATGCCGGCATCGGGCCGGATCGGCAGGCCCTCGTAGAGGATGGTCGCCATGCCGGCGATCAGCGGGCCGTAGACGATGTAGCTGTGGCCCACCACCCAGCCGATGTCGCTGGTGGAGAAATAGGTTTCGCCGGCGCGGCCCTGGAAGATGTGGCGG
>NZ_BBYR01000065.1 GCF_001293525.1 Pseudideonella sakaiensis
GTGCTGCAGACCTTCTCGGTCATCCTGAAGGGCGTGGTGCCGCAGTGGGAGCTGAAGCAGATCTACGCCGGGATGATGCAGTTCATGGTGCTGCAGATCATCGGCGTCGGCATCCTGCTGGCCTTCCCGCAGCTGGCGACCTGGCTGCCGAAGGTGATGGGGCAGTGAGGCCCCGCGGGCGGGCCCGGCCCCGCCCGGCCCTGGGGTCGGTCAGTAGTGGATCGGCGGCACCGGCGTGCCGACGATCAGGTAGAAGGGGTTGCGCTCGGTGCCCGACGCGTCCGACCACGGGTCATAGTGGCAGGGCGTGATGAAGACCATCCGCCGGTAGGTGTCCCACAGCAGCCGCGGGTGGTTGGGGTGCGGCAGCCCGTTCGACTTGAGGTGGAACTCCTGCACCGGGTGCTTGCTGCCGTGCGGTGCATAGGGCAGGTTGCCGAGGTCGTCGTTGTGGTCGGTGCGCTGCGCCTCGTTGGGCTGGCCGAGCCCGTCGACGATCGCCTTCAGGCCCTGCACCACGAGGCACAGCGGCCCGTACTTGAGCGGGTAGATCGGCAAGCGGGTGAGGCGCCCCGTCAGGTAGGGGCCCGGCGGCGGCCAGGTGCCTTGCCCCGACTGGATGCGGTTGGCGTTGGCGCGCGATTCGGCGAGGGGTGTCGGCATGCGGACCTCCTGGGCACGACGGACGCAGTGTAGGCCGCACCCGCCGGTCGCGCGCGCCCGTCCTTCCTCGCTTCTAGGGATCCCCGGCGCGCCCGCGCGGGGCCGCCCCACCCCTCACCCGGCGACGAAGCCCTCGGCCAGCTTCAGCCGCTGCACCTTCCCCGACGGACCGCGCGGCAGTTCGTCGACGAGGCGCAGGTAGCGCGGCGTCTTGTAGCGGCCGAGCGTGGCCTCGCAGTGCGCGCGCAGTTCGTCGGGGCTGGCGGCCTGGCCCTCGCGCAGCATCACGCAGGCGAGGATCTCCTGCCCGTAGTGGCGGTCGGGCACGCCCACCGCGGCCGCGTCCAGCACGGCCGGGTGCTTCAGCAGCGCCTCGTCGATCTCGCGCGGCGCGATGTTCTCGCCGCCCTTGATGATGAGTTCCTTGATCCGGCCGGTGACGAAGAAGAAGCCGTCGGCGTCGCGGTGGCCGAGGTCGCCGGTGCGCAGCCAGCCGTCGGGCGTGAACGCGGCGGCGGTGGCCCCGGGATTCTTGTAGTAGCCGCGCATCACGTTCGGGCCGCGGATCACCAGCTCGCCGGTGCTGCCGTCGGGCAGGAAGCGCAGCTCACCGTCGACGATGCCGGCCTCGCAGCCGGAGGCGCGACCCACCGCGCCGAGCTTGCGGCGCGCCGGGTCCAGCGGGTTCGAGAAGCTCGGCGCCACGGTCTCGGTCAGGCCCATGGTCTCGATCACGCCCAGGCCGAACTTCTGCTCGAAGCCGCGCAGGTGCTCGGGCGGCAGCGCCGCGCTGGCCGAGCGGGCGAAGCGCAGGCGCGACAGGTCGGCGGCCGGCCGCTCGCCCTCGAGCAGGTAGGACACGATGGTCGGCACCACGTTGATCCAGGTGCAGCCGCTGTCCAGCGCCTGCGCCCAGAAGCGCGCGGCCGAGAAGCGCGGCGCCATCGCGACGCTGCCGCCGCTGGCCAGCGGCGCCAGCATGGTCACGGCGAAGGCATTGATGTGGTAGAGCGGCAGCACGCCCAGCACGCGGTCGCCGGGGCCCAGCGCATGCTCGGCGGCGATCGCCGCCGCGTTGGCCGCCAGGTTGGCCTGCGTCAGCATCACGCCCTTCGGGCGGCCGGTGGTGCCGGAGGTGTACATCAGCAGCGCGAGGTCCTCGTCGCGCGGCAGCGGTGGCTCGGTCGCGTCGTCGGGCTCGCCGGGCAGCCGCAGCGCCTCCGGGTCGGCCTCGACCACCCGGCAGGGCAGGCCCTCGGCCAGCGCGCGCACCCGCTCGACCCAGTCCGGCGAGGCCACGACCAGCCGGCAGTCGGAGTGCTCGATCACGTAGCGCATCACGTCCGGCTGCGACAGCAGGTTCACCGGGTTCACGCAGCGGCCCGCGCCCATCGCGCCGAGCAGCAGGCGCAGCGTGCCCAGGCCGTTCGGCATCACCAGCGAGACGGTCGCGCCCGGCGGCACGCCCTGGGCGTCCAGCCAGGCGCCCACACGCCGCACCGCCGAGGCCAGGTCGCCGTGGTCGAGCCGCGCACCGTCCTCGGTCGACAGCGCGTAGGGCGCCTGCGGCTGCGCCGCGGCCTGCCGCCCGATCAGCTCGCGCACCGTGGCCATCAGTGCCGCCCGTGGGCCGCGAAGTAGCGGCCGAAGATCTCGTCCTCGGTCGGCACGACCTCGGGGATCGTCCGCGCGATGCGCGTGACGTTCATGTAGTGCCGGTGGTTCATGTTCTCGGAGAAGTTGTTGCGGCCCCAGGTGCCGCAGCCCATCGACAGCGAGAACGGCAGGCCGTTGTCGAAGCTGCCGCCGGTGGCGATGGCGTGCGCCTGGTTGACGATCACCCGCGAGACCGGCAGCGTCTGGCCCAGCGCCAGCGCGCGCTCGTCGCGCTGCGAGTGCAGGCTGACCGAGTGCCCGGCGCCCTGGTAGGCATAGATGCGCCGCACCGTCTCGACCGCGGCCGCGAAGTCCGGCACGGTGTAGAGCGTCAGCACGGGGCTGAGCTTCTCGCCGGAGAAGGGGTGGTCCTCGCCGTAGCCGTCCTCCTCGACGACCAGCGCGCGCAGCGTGGCCTGGCCCGCCTGCCGGGCCAGGCCGGCGCGCTCGGCGATCGTGCGCGCCGACTGGCCGATCACCGCCGGCGACAGGTGGCCGTTGTCCCACATCAGGCGCTGCAGCTGGGCCTTCTCGGCGGTGTCCAGCAGCACCGCGCCATGCCGGCCGAGCGCCTGCAGCACCGCGTCGCGCGCGGCCGCCACCACCACCAGGCTGTTCTCGGAGGAGCAGCTGGTGGCGTTGTCGAAGGTCTTCGATTGCATCAGCAGCGCGATCGCGCGGTCGGCATCGGCGGTCTCGTCGACGATGCTCGCGACGTTGCCGGCGCCGACGCCGAAGGCCGGCGTGCCGCAGGTGTAGGCCGCGCGCACGTTGGCCTGCGAGCCGGTGGCCACCACCAGGTCGCACTGGCGCATCAGCTCGGCCGTGGAGGCCTTGCTGACCGGCGCCGGCAGCAGCTGCACCAGGTCGCGCGGCGCGCCGATGCGGTCGAACTGCGCATGGATGTGGCCGATCAGCGCCTCGGCGGTGCGCCAGCCCTTCGGGCTCGGCGCGACGATCACCGCGTTGCGGCACTTCAGCGCATTGATGATCTTGTTCGCCGGCGTGGCCGCGGGGTTGGTCGACGGCGTGATCGCGCACACCACGCCGACCGGGCGGCCGATCTCCACCAGGCCGAGCGCGGGGTGCTCGGCGATCACGCCGACGGTCTTGGCGTCGCGCAGGTCGCGCAGCAGCCCCAGGGTCTTGCGGTGGTTCTTGCGGACCTTGTCGTCGACGTTGCCGATGCCGCTGTCGGCCACGGCCAGCTCGGCCAGCGCCCGGTTGCGCCCCGGCTCGATGATCGCCCAGCCGGCGGCGGCCACGAGTTCATCGGTGCGGGCCTGGTCGTAGCCCTCCGCCACGGCCTGGGCCGCACGGGCGCGCGCCACCAGGGCCGCGACCATCGCGCCCACGGCGCCGTCTCGGTCGTTCATGCTCACTCCATCTTGATGTTGGCGTCCTTCGCGAGCTTGGCCCACTTGGCCAGCTCCGCGCGGACGACGTTGCCGAGCGCCTCGGGCGTGCCGCCCACGGCCTCGCTGCCCTGCTGCAGCAGCTTCTCCTTGACCTCGGGATCGGCGACCACGGTGTTGAGCGCCTTGTTCAGGCGCTCGATCACCGGCTTCGGCGTCTTCGCCGGCACGAACATCGCGTACCAGGAATCGACCTCGAAGTCGGCCACGCCGCCTTCCTGCACCGTCGGCACGTTCGGGAAGGCCGCGCTGCGCTTGACGGTGGACACCGCGATCGCCTTCAGCTGGCCGTTCTTCACGAAGCCGGCCGCCGCCGGGATGGACACCCACAGCAGCGGCACCTGGCCACCGATCACGTCGGTGACGGCCGGGCCGCCGCCGCGGTAGGGGATGTGCTGGATCTGGGTGCCGGTGCGCAGGTTGAACAGCTCGCCGGCCAGGTGGCTGGGCGAGCCGTTGCCCACCGACGCGAACTGCAGCCGCTTCGCCTTCGCGAGCTTGATGACATCGGCCACGGTGTTCGCCTCGAAGTCGGGCTTGGCCACCAGGATCTGCGGCAGCGACGCGACGGTGCCGACCGGCTCGAAGTCCTTCGCGGTGTCGAAGGGCAGCTTCGGGAAGATTGCCGGGTTGATGGTGTGCGAGCTGAGCGTGAACAGCACCGTGTAGCCGTCGGCCGCCGACTTGGCCGCGATGTCGGTGCCCAGCGAGCCGCCGCCGCCGCCGCGGTTGTCGATCACGATCGGCTGGCCGAGCACCTGCTGGAACTTGGGCTGCACGATGCGCGCGATCACGTCGGTGCCCCCGCCCGGCGGATAGGGCACCACGAAGCGCACCGGCTTGTCCGGGTAGGGCCCCTGCGCGCGCGCCGCCAGCGGCGCCAGCGCGATCGCGGCGCCGGCGCCGAGCAGCGCCCGGCGGCCCGGGCTGGTCAGGAAGGGGGGGCGTTGCGTCATGCAGGTCTCCATGGAAGGCGGATGGGCCAGGTGCGCCGCGTCGTTGCACGGCGGTCTGGCGCCAAAGATAAGACGAAGTTCGGTACCCGTGTGTCCCGTTTTCCGCATAATCGATTGCAGGACATCGGGGAAAGCATGGAGAGCAACCAGGGCAATGCCGCGGCGGTGCGCGCCTTCCGCGTGCTGGAGGAGGTGGCGCGGCATGCCGACGGCTGCACCCTGGCCGCGCTGGTGGAGGCGGTCGAGCTGCCGAAGCAGACGGTGCACCGCCTCGTCGAGCAGCTGGCGCTGGCCGGCCTGCTGCTGCGCGAGCCGGGCACGCGGCGGCTGCAACTGTCGCACCGTCTCGAACACCTCGCCACCGACGTGCTGATGAACGGCCCCGGCCGGCGCGAGCGCCGCGCCATCCTGCAGGCGGTGGTGGACAGCACCGGCGAGACCTGCAACCTCACCGCGCTGGCCGGCACCGACATCGTCTACCTGGACCGGGTCGAGACCCAGTGGCCGCTGCGCATGCTGCTGGCGCCCGGCTCGCACGTGCCGCTGCATGCCACCTCCAGCGGCAAGCTGCTGGTCAGCCTGCTGCCGCGGCCGCAGCGCGAGCGCCTGCTCGCCCAGCTGACGCTGCGCAGCTACACCGAGAACACCATCCTGGAGCGGGCCGCGCTCGAGCGCGAGCTGGCCGAGACGCGGCGCCGCCGCATCGGCCTGAACCACGCGGAACACCTGCGCGGGCTGTTCGGCGTGGCCGTGCCGGTGATGATCGACCGCCAGCGCGCCTGCGCCGCGGTGGCGCTGCAGGCGCCCGAGGCGCGGATGACGATGGACGAGCTGCTGGCCCACGTGCCGCGGCTGCGCGAGGCGGCGGACGCGATCGGGCGCACGCTGCGGCCCGACGGCGCCTGAAGGGTCGCGACGGCGCGCTCAGCGCCGTCGACGGTCCGCCAGCAGCTCGAGCAGCTCGCCGAACAGCGCGTTGCCCGGCGGCGCCGCCAGGTCGATCGCGCGGCAGCGGCCGTAGTAGGGGCTCAGGTCCAGGCCCACGCCGAGGCCGTGGATCGCCACGTCGCCGCGCGCCTCCTCGCGCGCCACGGTCTCGCGCAGCGCCTGGTCGAGGTAGTGGGCGTCGTTGGCGAGCTGGGTCGCGGTGTCCATCGGGCAGCCGTCGGACACCACCACCAGCAGGCGCCGGCGGGCCTCGCGCGCGCGCAGCCGGGCACAGGCCCAGGCGACCGCCTCGCCGTCGACGCCTTCGCGGAACAGCGTCGGCTCCAGCAGCGCGGCGATGCCGCGGCGCGCATGGCGCCAGGGCCGGTCGGCCGCCTTGAAGACCAGGTGCAGCGCCTCGTTGAGCCGCCCCGGGTGCCGCGGGCGGCCGGCGCGCTGCCAGTCGCGCCCGGCGCGGCCGCCGTTCCACGCACCGGTGCTGAAGCCCAGCAGCTCGGTCTGCACGCCGACCGCCTCGGCCGCGCGCAGCAGGATCTCGGCCAGCATCGCGACGCTCTCGGCATGCGCCTTCATCGAGCCGGAGCAGTCGACCAGCAGCGTCAGCGCGGCGTCCGCCTGCGGGGCCAGGCGCTCCTCGCGGAACAGGCGCCGCTCGGTCGGCGACGCGATCAGCTGGCCGAGGCGGCGCCCGTCGATGCGCCCCTGCTCCTGGGCGCCGTCCCAGCCGTCGTCCGCCGGACGGGCCAGCAGCGCCTGCAGCGCGCGCGACAGCCGCGCCAGGTTGGCGCCCTGGGCCGCGACGCGGCGGTCCAGGCGCTCGCGGTGCGCGGCCAGCACCGGCGCGCGCAGCAGCGTGGCCGCCTCGGCCTCGCGGTCGTAGGCCCGGGTGTAGACGCGGTAGCCGCCGGGAGACTCGGCCAGCACGCGGCTGTCCCCCGCCTGCACCGCGGCGATGCCGTCGGCGGTGTCGGCATCGGGGTCGAGCAGCAGCTGGAAGGCGGCGCGCGGGTCCGGCTCGCCCTCGCCGCGCGGCCGGGCGGCCGCGGCATCGGCCTCACCGGCCGCGCGCAGCAGCTCGCCCACCTCGCGCGCGATGGCCAGCGCGGGCGCGGCGAACGCGGCCTGGTCGGCGCGGTGGCGCCGCAGCGCCGCCAGCGGCACGCCGATGCGCGGCGCCAGCATGAAGCGGGTGGACTCGATGAAGTCCTCGGTGGCCTCGACCACCGGCTCCGCGGTGATGCGCGCGCGCGTGATCTGGGCCAGCGCGTACAGCAGCACGCCGCGCGCCGTCTCGGTCAGGCCGGAGGCATGGAAGGCGGCGCTCCAGGCCTCGTGGCGGTGCCGCAGGTTGTGGCGCACGCCGTCGTGCGCCGGGTCGGCCAGCGACTCGCAGCGGAACTGCTCCAGCAGGTCGAAGACGAGGCGCTCGGCGGCATCGGCCGGCTGCTGCGCCGCATGCAGCGCCGCGTCGCTGTGGCGCAGGCGCAGCGCCAGGCCGTCGGCGGCGCCGCGGAAGGAGCCGAAGTCGTCGGCCGCCAGCGTCGGGTGCAGGTGCGGGGCGAAGTGCGGCAGGCGCTGGCCGCCGCGGTGCAGGCGGCGGCCGCGGAAATGCAGGTCCGGCTCGCCGGCGAGCGCGCGGATCGCGGCCACGCACAGCTCCTCCACCTGCTGCTGCAGGCGGGCCTCGGCGACGGCGGCGTCGGTCATGGCGGGGCCGTCGACCTCAGGGCTCGCGGTCGAAGCAGCGCTGGAAGTACTCCGCGACGATCGGCCGCTCCGCGTCCTCGCACTTGTTCGCGAAGGACAGCCGGAAGGCCAGGCCCGGGTCGCGGAACAGCTCCAGGTTCTCGCCCCAGGTGATCACGGTGCGCGGCGACATCAGCGTCGACAGGTCGCCGGCCTCGAAGCCGCGGCGCGTCAACTCGGCCACCGCGACCATGCGCTCGACCAGCGCGCGCTGCCCGTCCGCGGCCAGCGCCGGCACGCGCGCCTGCACGATCGCCACCTCCTCGTCGCGCGGCAGGAAGTTCAGCGTCGCCACGATGTTCCAGCGGTCGATCTGCGCGTGGTTGAGCCGCTGCGCGCCGTGGTACAGGCCGCTCAGGTTGCCCTGGCCGACGGTGTTGGCGGTGGCGAACAGGCGGAACGCGGGGTGCGGCGCGAGCACGCGGTTCTGGTCCAGCAGCGTGAGGCGGCCGTCGCGCTCGAGGATGCGCTGGATCACGAACATCACGTCCGGGCGGCCGGCGTCGTACTCGTCGAAGATCAGCGCCACCGGGCGCTGGATCGCCCAGGGCACGATGCCCTCCTGGAAGGCGGTGACCTGCTGGCCGTCGCGCACCACCACCGCGTCGCGCCCGATCAGGTCGAGGCGGCTCACGTGCCCGTCGAGGTTGACGCGGACGCACGGCCAGTTCAGCCGCGCGGCCACCTGCTCCACGTGCGTGCTCTTGCCGGTGCCGTGCAGGCCCTGCACCAGCACCCGCCGGTTGTGCAGAAAGCCGGCCAGCAGCGCGAGCGTGACGTCGGGGTTGAAGCGGTAGGCGGTGTCGACCTCGGGCACGTGCTCGTCGCGCTCGGAGAAGGCGGGCACCTGCAGGTCCAGGTCGATGCCGAAGACCTCCCGCACGCGGACGAGGCGGTCGGGCAGGCGGGCGGCGTTGTCGGTCACGGGAGGCCTTTCGGGAAGACGGGGCGCGCGGCGGCGCGGCGGGTTCGGGAAGCGCCGGCGGCGCGGGATCGGGGGCCTGCGGGCGCCGGCCCGCGGGGCACGCTCAGGCGCGGGCGGCAGTGCCGGCGTCGGGCAGGTCGGCCTCGGTCTCGATGCGGCCGAGCGCCTCGGCGGCACGCTGCAGCGCCGGCAGCAGCCGCAGCGCCTTGTCGGGCGTCAGCCGCATCACCGGCGCCTGCGCGGCGACGCAGAGGTTGCTGCGCCCCTCGGCGGACGGCACCAGCACCGCGACGCAGACCAGGCCGGGCAGGAACTCCTCGTCGTCGATCGCGTAGCCGTCGCGCTTGACGCGCCGCACCTCGTCCTCGAGCCGCTCGAAGGACGTGATGGTCTTGCCGGTGTAGGCGGTCAGCGGCGCGTGCGCGAGCAGGCGCTGGCGCTGTGCCGGCGTGAACTGGCTGAGCAGGATCTTGCCGCTGGCCGAGCAGTGCACGGGCACGCGCGAGCCCGGCTGCAGGTAGAAGCGCAGCGGGGCAACGGTCTCCACGCGGTCGAGGTAGACGACCTCGCTGCCGGCCAGCGCCGTCAGGTTGCAGCTCTCGCCCACCTCCTCCACCAGGTGGCGCAGCACGGCATGCCGCGCGCCGTGGCGGGTGCCGTGCAGCAGCAGGTGCTCCGCGAGCCGGCGCAGCCGCACGCCGGTGCCGTAGTGGCGGCCATCGCCCTCGCGCTGCAGCAGGCCCGAGGCCTCGAGCTGCTGCAGCATGCGGTGCACGCTCGGCTTGGGCCAGCCGGTCTGCTCGACCAGGTCCTGCAGCGCGAAGGGGCGCTGGTACTGCGCGATCACCTCCAGCAGCGCAAACAGGCGCAGGGCCGGGGTCTCGCCCGGTGCGTCGGCCGTGTCGCCGGCGCCGGGCAGGGGGTGCAGCGTGCTCATGGCGGCCATCCTAGCCGAAATCCATGAATCGAGACAATCCGTATCGAAAGAAGAGATTTGCTGTTGACCTGCCGCGCCGGGGACGCTAGATTTCGCTCCGCAACGCGTTTTTCGGAACGCAGCGTCCCGTTCAACCCCTCCGGAGACCAGCCATGAGCCCCACCCCCGAGCGCAGCGTCGTCAGCGGCGTGCAGAAGATGACCCCGTCCGAGGCCTTCGTCGAGACGATGGTCGCCAACGACGTGAAGCACATCTTCGGCATCATGGGCTCGGCCTTCATGGATGCGATGGACATCTTCGCGCCGGCCGGCATCACGCTGATCCCGGTGGTGCACGAGCAGGGCGCCGCCCACATGGCCGACGGCTACGCCCGCGCCAGCGGCCGCCACGGCGTCGTGATCGGCCAGAACGGCCCCGGCATCAGCAACTGCGTGACCGCGATCGCGGCCGCCTACTGGGCGCACAGCCCGGTGGTGATGATCACGCCCGAGACCGGCACCATGGGCATGGGCCTGGGCGGCTTCCAGGAAGCCAACCAGCTGCCGATGTTCCAGGAGTTCACCAAGTACCAGGGCCACGTGGTCAACCCGAAGCGCATGGCCGAGTTCACCGCGCGCTGCTTCGACCGCGCGATGAGCGAGATGGGCCCGACCCAGCTCAACATCCCGCGCGACTACTTCTACGGCGAGATCACCTGCGAGATCCCGAAGCCGATGCGCGTCGAGCGCGGCAGCGGCGGCGAGAACAGCCTGAAGGCCGCGGTCGAGCTGCTGGCCGGCGCGAAGTTCCCGGTCATCCTGTCCGGCGGCGGCGTGGTGATGGGCGATGCGGTCGAGGAGTGCAAGGCGCTGGCCGAGCGCCTGGGTGCGCCGGTGTGCAACGGCTACCTGCGCAACGACAGCTTCCCGGCCAGCCACCCGCTGTGGGCCGGCCCGCTCGGCTACCAGGGCTCGAAGGCGGCGATGAAGCTGATCAGCCAGGCCGACGTGGTGATCGCGCTCGGCTCGCGCATGGGCCCCTTCGGCACCCTGCCCCAGCACGGCATGGACTACTGGCCGAAGGAGGCGAAGATCATCCAGGTCGAGGCCGACCACACCAACCTCGGGCTGGTGAAGAAGATCCACGTCGGCATCCACGGCGACGCGAAGGCGGTGGCCAAGGCGCTGGTCGCGGCGCTGGCCGGCCGCACGCTGGCCTGCGACGCCACGCAGGCCGAGCGCGCGCAGAAGATCGCCGCCGAGAAGGCCGCGTGGGAAGAGGAGCTGTCGGCCTGGACCCACGAGCGTGACCCCTACAGCCTCGACATGATCGAGGAGGCCAAGGGCGAGAAGACCTTCAACGGCGGCCGCTACCTGCACCCGCGCCAGGTGCTGCGCGAGCTCGAGAAGGCCATGCCGCCGCGCGCGATGGTCTCGACCGACATCGGCAACATCAACGCGGTGTCGAACAGCTACCTGCGCTTCGAGGAGCCGCGCAGCTTCTTCGCGCCGATGAGCTTCGGCAACTGCGGCTACTCGCTGCCGACGATGATCGGCGCCAAGCTGGCCTGCCCCGAGCGGCCGGCCATCGCCTACGCGGGCGACGGCGCCTGGGCCATGAGCATGGTGGAGATCATGACGGCCGTGCGGCACGACATCCCGGTGACCGCGGTGGTGTTCCACAACCGCCAGTGGGGCGCCGAGAAGAAGAACCAGGTCGACTTCTACAACCGCCGCTTCGTGGCCGGCGAGCTGGAGAGCCCGAGCTTCGCGGACATCGCGAAGAGCATGGGCGCCGAAGGCATCGTCGTCGACGACATCGAGCAGGTGGGTGCCGCGCTGAAGAAGGCGGTGGACCTGCAGATGAACCAGCGCAAGACCTGCGTGATCGAGATCATGTGCACCCGCGAGCTGGGCGACCCCTTCCGCCGCGATGCGCTGGCCAAGCCCGTGCGTCATCTCGACAAGTACAAAGACTTTGTTTGACCCCCCCCGGAGCGCCTGACGGCGCTCCCCCCCAGGGGGGCGCCGCCTATGGACCGGCGGAGCCGGATCCATGGCGGCTGCTTGGTCCCCCCCGGAGCGCCTGACGGCGCACCCCCCAGGGGGCGCCGCCGATGGACCGGCGGAGCCGGATCCATGGCGGCTGCTGGGTCCCCCCCCGGAGCGACGGACGGCTGCTGGATTGCATGAGTTGACGACGAGGAGGACGCATGGGGCATCCGCGGCTGGATGAGCTGGTGGCGCGGGCGCGGGTGGCGGCGGGGGACGCGCCGCCGCGGCTGGCGCTGGTGTGGCCCTGCGACGCGCTGGCGGCCGAGGCGGCGCAGGCGATCGCCGACGCCGGGATCGCGCGGCCGGTGCTGTTCGGGCCGGCGGCGCGGCTGGGCGCGCTGGCCGGGCGCTTCGAGCACGTGGACACGCCGGACGAGCCGGCCGCCGCGGCGCGGGCCGCGGTGCTCGCGGCGCGCGAGGGCCGCGTGGCCGCGCTGATGAAGGGCTCGCTGCACACCGACGAGCTGATGTCGGCCGTGGTCGCGCGCGACACCGGCCTGCGCGGCGCACGGCGCATCAGCCACGTCTTCCTGTTCGACCTGCCGCGCTACCCGAAGCTGCTCGCGCTGGCCGACTGCGTGGTCAACATCGCGCCGGACCTGAAGACCAAGCAGCACATCCTCGCGAACGCGCTGGACCTGCTGCGGGCGCTGGGCACGGCGGCGCCGAAGGTCGGCATCGTGACGGCGGTGGAGACGGTGAACCCGGCCATCCCGGCGACGCTCGATGCGCGCGAGCTGGTGGCGCTGGCCGACGCGGGCGAATTCGGCGCCGCGATCGTCGAGGGCCCGTTCGGCTTCGACAACGCCTACAGCGCCGAGGCGGCGCGCATCAAGGGGCTGTCGTCGCGCGTGGCCGGCGACGCCGACCTGCTGCTGATGCCGGACCTGAATGCCGGCAACATGCTCTACAAGAGCTTCGTCTACGTCGCCGGCGGCGACTGCGCCGGCCTGGTGCTGGGCGCGCGGGTGCCGATCGTGCTGACCTCGCGCGCCGACTCGGCGCAGGCGCGGCTGGCCTCGGCGGCGCTGGCGGTGCTGACGTCGACGGGCGGCGCGGGCTGACCCGCGGCGGTGCGAGGCCGTCCCGGGCCCGGCGTCCGACCGGCCGGTGCGCGCTGCGGGCGGGTGCGACGCGGGCGGATCACCCTCGCCCGAACCCGACCCCAGGGCAAACCCTGATCTCCGAGGCCCCTGCGGGCACATCCGGTTCGCGGCATCCCGCGTAAGGCACCCCAGACGCCTCCTGGCCCTGTCCCGTTGCCGGGGGAGCGTCCCTGATCGGCCTTCACCGCGATCAGCCGAGCCAACGAGCCACGACACCCAGGAGAGCCCCCATGAGTCCCACCGACGCAGGCCGCCGTCTGCTCCTTTCGTCCGCGTGCCTGGCGATCGCTGCCGCCTGCGGCAGCGCCCTCGCCTCCAGCCACCGCGAGGCCCCCTCGATCACGACGACGCCGAAGGTCGACGCGACCGACTTCTATCTGTTCAAGAGCTACGAGGCGGGCCGCGACGGCTACGTCACGATGATCGCGAACTACCTGCCGCTGCAGGACCCGTACGGCGGGCCGAACTATTTCGCGCTGGATCCGAACGCGCTGTACGAGATTCACATCGACAACAACGGCGACGCGAAGGAAGACATCACCTTCCAGTTCCGGTTCAAGAACAACTTCAAGGGCATCACGCTGCCGATCGGCGGCAAGAACGTGGCCATCCCGCTGGTGCAGGCCGGCCAGGTGGCCGGTGCGAACGCCGTCGCGAACTCGGCGGTGCTGAACGTGAACGAGCAGTTCAGCGTCAGCATCGTGCGGGGCGACCGCCGTGCCGGCACCAGCGCCGCGATCACCAACGCCACGGGCGGCTCGGCGACCTTCGACAAGCCGGTCGACAACATCGGGGTGAAGACCATCCCGGACTATGCCGGCTACGCGGCCAGGCACGTCTACAACGTCGCGATCCCGGGCTGCGCCCAGCCCGGCAAGGTCTTCGTGGGCCAGCGCAAGGACCCGTTCGCGGTCAACCTGGGCACCATCTTCGACCTGGTGAACGCGCCGGTGTCGGTGATCACCGATCCGTCGCTGATCAACGCGGCGCCGAACACGATCGACAACAAGAACGTCACGACGCTGGCCCTGGAAGTGCACCAGAGCTGCCTGACCGCCGGCAGCGAGACGGTGATCGGCGGCTGGACCACGGCCAGCCTGCGCCAGGGCTCGCTGCTCGACCCGTCGCCGCGGAAGGGCCACCAGACGGCGGCACGCTCCGGCGGCGCCTGGACCCAGGTGTCGCGCCTGGGCATGCCGCTGGTCAACGAGGTCGTCATCGGCCTGCCGGACAAGGACAGGTTCAATGCGTCCAAGCCGGTCAACGACGGTGCGAACTTCGCCGACTACGTCACCAACCCGACGCTGCCGCGCCTGCTCGAGATCGCGCTCGGCTTGCCCGAAGGCGGCCTGGCGCCGAAGAACGCCGGGCGCAACGACCTGGTGACCACCTTCCTGACCGGCATCGCCGGGGTGAACAAGCCGGCCAACGTGGTGGCGTCGGAGATGCTGCGGCTGAACACCGCGATCCCCGCGGTGGCCTTCGCCCAGCAGAACCGGCTGGGCATCGTGGGTAACCTGCTGGCCAAGGGCAGCGATAACGCCGGCTTCCCGAACGGACGGCGTCCGAAGGACGACGTGGTCGACATCGCGCTGGTGGCGGTGGCCGGCGGCCTGTGCGTGGCCAACGGCGACAACAACGCGCTGGGCTTCGGCGCCGAGTGCCGGCCCTCGGCGGTGCCGCTGGGCAACGCCGTGTTCGGCCTGCACGACGCCGTGGACCAGGCGGTGGTGCCGCTGCTGCCGGGCTTCCCCTACCTGAACACGCCGCTGCCGGGCAGCCGGTGAGGAGCAGGCCATGAAGCGAAGCCTCCCCCTCGTGTTTGCCAGCGTGGTCCTGCTGAGCGCCTGTGGCGGCGGCGACGGCGGCGAGCCGGCGCCCGCGCCGCCGACCAGCGCGCCGCCTCCCCCGGCCACCGGCATGGTCCCCGAGAGCATTGGCGGCTCGGTCGCCCAGTTCGTCGGCTACCTGCTGGCCCTGGTGCCGATGGCCAACGAGACCGGCGAAGCGCTGGACGTGTCGGCCGTGACGCCGCCACTCAGCGAGACGGCCGAACCGGCGGCCCTGCCGTGAGCACCGCGGGCCGCCCCGGCCCGCACCGGCGGTGGGCCGTCGCCGTCGCGCTGTTCGCGGCGGCGGCAGCCTGCGCACAGCCGGTGCGCCCGGCCTCCGACCAGGAGGTCGTGGAACGCCTGCCTGGCGGTGGCAAGGGCCGCGCCGAGGAGCGCGCCCTGCGCCGCCAGTGGGCGAACGCGCCCGGCGACCCGCGGCTCGCGCTGGCGCTGGCCCGGCGCGACCTCGACCAGGCCCGCGATCAGGGCGAGCCGCGCTTCGCCGGCCGCGCGATGGCTGCGCTGCAGCCCTGGCGCGATGCGGAGGATGCGCCGGCGGACATCGTGCTGATGCTGGCGACCGTCGAACAGTACCTGCACGACTTCGACGGCGCCGCCGTCCGCCTCGAACGGCTGCTGCAGCGGGATCCGAGGCAGGCCCAGGCCTGGCTGACGCTGGCGACGATCCGCCGCGTGCAGGGCCGCTACGCGGCCTCGGACGCGGCCTGCCGCTCGCTGGCCGGCGCCGGTGCCGCCTTCCACGCACGCGCCTGCGAAGCCGAGAACCTGAGCCTGCGCGGCCAGCATGCCCCGGCGCGCAGCCAGCTGCAGCGCCTGCTGTCCCCGAACGATCTGCCGCCGGGCACCCGGACCTGGCTGCTGACGACACAAGCCGAGGCCGAGCTGCGCGCCGGCCGGCCAAGCGAGGCGGAACGGGCGTTCCGCGAGGCGCTGGCCGGGCTGCCGGACGAGTACACGCGCATCGCCTATGCCGACTTCCTGCTCGACCAGCGGCGCCCGGCCGAGGTCGCGCCGCTGCTGCGATCGCTGCCGCGCAGCGAGGCGGTGCTGCTGCGCCTGGCGATCGCGGCGGCACGCGGCGGCGCCTCCGGCGAGCAGCCGGACATCGCCGAACTGCGCGCCCGCATGGCCCAGGCCGCGCTGCGCCCGGACGCACGGACCACCCATGCGCGCGAACAGGCGCTGTACCTCGGCGAGGTGCAGCGCGATCCGCAGGGCGCGCTGGCCGCGGCCCGCGCGAACGTCGCGCTGCAGCGCGAGCCGATCGACCTGCTGCTGCTGGCGCGCGCCGCGCGCGCGGCCGGCGATGCCGACGCGCTCGCGCTGGCGCGCCGCCTGCGCGACGACACCGGCCTGCACGATGCCCGGCTCGACGCCGTGCTGGCACCATGAACCGGCTCCTTCGAGCAGGCCTGGCCGCGCTGCTGTTCGGCCTGTCGGCGACCGCGGCGCAGGCCCACAAGGCGAGCGATGCCTACCTGCAGCTCGCACCCGCGGCCGACGGCGGCACGCGCTTGCGCGTCGACGTGGCGCTGCGCGACCTGGATGCGGCGGTCGACCTCGATGCCGACGCCGACGGCCGCCTGACCTGGGGTGAGGTGCGAACGGCCTGGCCGGCGATCGACGGCTACGTCCGGGGTCACGTGCAGATCGACGGCTGCCGTTTCGAGCCGCCGGAACCCGCGCTGGAACGACGCGCGGACGGCGTCTACGCCGTGCTCGACTACCGCGCCGCCTGCCGGTGGTCGGCGTCCGCGCCCGTGCGCTACACCTTGTTCGACGGTCTCGACCCGACCCACCGCGGCCTGCTCTCGGTGCGCGACGCCAGCGGCGCGGCGACCGCCGTGCGGCCGCTGGATCCGCAGCGCCCCGACAGCGCGGCGCCGCCTGCATTCGGTGCCACACCGGCCGAGGCCGGGCCGACCACCGCCTCCGCGGGCTTCGTGCGCGAGGGGGTGCACCACATCGTCACCGGCTACGACCACGTGCTGTTCCTGATGTGCCTGCTGCTGCCGGCCGTGCTGCGCCGCACGCCCCAGGGCTGGCGGCCAGTCGAGCGCTTCGGGCAGGCGCTGTGGCCGGTCGTCGCCATCGTGACCGCCTTCACGCTGGCGCACAGCATCACGCTCGCGCTGGCGGCCCTGAAGCTGGCCTCGCTGCCACCGGGCTTCATCGAGCCGGCCATCGCGGCCACGATCGTCGTCGCGGCCCTGGACAACGTCGTGCCGCTGTTCCGTGGCCGACGCGCCCTGGTCACCTTCCTGTTCGGCTTGATCCACGGCTTCGGCTTCGCCGGCGTGCTGGCCGAGCTCGACCTGCCGGCGGCGCACTTCGCCTGGGCCCTGCTGCAGTTCAACCTCGGCCTGGAGCTGGGCCAGCTGGCCATCGTGGCGATCGCGATCGGGCTGCTGTACGCTGCGCGGACCCGACGGGCCTACGTGCCCGTGGTGGTCCTGGGCGGCTCGGCGGTGGCGATCCTGATCGGCGCCGCCTGGTTCGTCGAACGGGTCACCGGCGGGGCCTGGATGCCGTTCTGACCGGCCGCGATCCGTGGCCTCTCTCAGGTCACGCTCGCAGCCCTGGGGGCCCTCACTTCACGCCATAGGTCGCGAGCAGCTTGCGCGAGACCTCCAGTTCCGACTGCAGGAAGGGTTGCGCGCGGGCCAGCGGCAGGAAGCTGTCGGGCAGCGCGAGCTGCTGCTCGATGAACTGGCGGTACTCGGGGCTGGCGACGAAGCGCTCGATCGAGCGCGACAGCGCCTGCAGGCGCTGCGTATCGGTGCCGCTGCGCACCAGCAGCGCCCGCACCTGCGGCAGCAGGATCTCGTAGCCCAGTTCACGCGAGACCGGCACGTCCGCGAACGGCGCGGCCAGGCGCTGCTCGGCGAAGAACAGGATCGGCTTGAGCTGGCCGGCATCCAGGAAGCCGCGCAGGTCGCCGGCCTGTTCGTACAGCAGGTCGACGTGGCCGCCGACGACCGCCGCATAACGCTCGCCGGGCTTGGTGTAGGGCACGCCGACCAGGCTCAGCCCGCGGCTGGCGAGGTAGCGCACCGTCAGGTCGTCGGCGGTGTTCGGGCCGGTGATCGCCACCGTGACCGAGCCGGGCTTGGCCTGCAGCGCCTTCACCACGTCGTCCCAGGACTTGTAGCGGCCGCCGGGCGGCAGGAACAGGCCCGAGGGCTGGCGCACCAGCACCGCCAGCGCCGTCGTCTCGGCGATCCGGAAGGTCGGCGCCGGCGACGCGGCCATCATCAGGCTGTCGCCGGTCAGCACGGCCAGTGCATGGCCGTCGGCGGGCAGCTGGGCCAGCCGCCCGAGGCCGATCATGCCGGAGGCGCCCGCCAGGTTGCTGACCGGCACCGGGGTCTTCAGGTCGGTCTCCAGCCAGCGCCCGACGATGCGGCCGAGCACGTCGGCGCCGCCGCCGGGGCCCCAGGGCACGATCATCTCGATCGGGCGGGACGGGTAGCGTTCCTGCGCCCCGGCCAGCGGGCAGAGGCCAGCGGCCAGCCCGAGCGCCAGGCCGGCGCGCGCGACGAGGCGGCGTTGCAGGGAGGAAGGGGCGTGGTTGCGCTGGCGGGTCATCGGAGTCTCCTCGGGGGTCGGGGTCCGGGGGCGGGTGCCCCGGCGGGTTCAGTGCGCCGGTCCGCGGCGCCGCGGGGCCTCGTGCCGCTGCAGGGCCTGCTGCTGCACGGCGTCCGGGTCGAGGGCGGGCCGCCAGCCGGGGGGTAGCACCAGGGCCCCGCCCTCCAGGCGCGGCGGATCGGCGAGCAGCGGCCGACGCAGCTTCAGCCAGCCGTTCATCTCGCCGGCGTTGTCGAGCCGGCCGGCGGCCACGCAGGCCTCCATCCAGCAGCCCACGTCGGCGGCCACGCCGTTGCCGAGCACCGCCCGCAGGCCGTGCGACCGGATGCGGTCCATCGCCGTGCCGAGGGCGTCCAGCCCGGCGAACTTGACCAGCTTGACCTTCAGCCAGGCCGCGAGCCGCTCGCGCGCGGCGCGGTCGATGTCGTCCAGGCCGTAGATCGATTCGTCCAGCATCAGCGGCACGCGCGACGCGGCCGCGGCCCGGGCGTGACCGGCCCAGTCGGCGGCGGCGCAGGGCTGCTCGAACAGCTCGATGCCCTGCGGATCGAGCGCTGCGAGCAGCGCGGCCGCCGCGTCGGGCGCAAAGGCCTGGTTCGCGTCGATGCGGATCAGCGCGCGGCCGTCGACCAGGCGCTGGATCCAGCGCAGCCGGGCCAGGTCGCCGCCCCCGGCCAGCCCGACCTTCACCTTGACGGTGCGGAAGCCCTGCGCCAGCAGGGCCTCGAACTCGTCGGCTGCGCGCGCCGGGTCGTCGGCGTTGAGCAGCGCGAGCAGCGGCACGCGCAAGCCCTCGGCGTGGCCGGCCAGCGCCGGGTGGCCGGCGAGCATGTCGAGCGCGGTGCGCCAGGCCGTGGCCGCGAAGGGGCGGCCCGCGAAGCGCCGCGCCACCGCGTCGACGAGCGCCGAGGCCGAGCGGCCGATGGCGGCATCGGCCACGAGGCAGGCCAGCGGCCAGGCCTCGTCGAGCGACTCCTCGCCATAGCCGGGCAGGAAGGTCGCTTCGCCGAAGCCGCTGCGTCCCTCGGCATCGCGCAGCTCGACCAGCAGCGTGTCGAAGGCCGGCAGGTCGCCGAAGGCCAGGCGGTAGGGCCGGTGCAGCGGCAGCCGCAGCCGGTGCAGCGTGACCGCCGCGATCGCCGGGCCCGGCGGTGCCGGCTCAGATCTCGCCGTCACGGGCGCGCCCGATCAGCCAGCCGCCTTCGACCGCGATCTCCGAACCGGTGATGTAGTCCGACTCGTCCGACGCGAGGAAGACCGCCGCGTGCGCGATGTCCTCGGCCCGGCCCCAGCGGCCGACCACCGTCTCGCGTCCCCAGTCGACCTCGTCGCTGCTGGCGGCCGCCTCGTTCATCGGCGTGGCGATCGAGCCCGGCGAGATCGCGGTGACGTTGATGCCGCTGCCCCGCAGGTCCATCGCGAGCGCACGCGTCAGCCCCATCACGCCCGCCTTGGCCGCGCAGTACGCCACGCGATCGGGCCGGCCGGTGTGCGCGGCGATCGACGCGATGTTGACGATGCGCCCCTTGCGGCGCGTCTGCATGTCGGGCACCACGGCCTGGGCGCAGAAGAAGTGCCCGCCGAGGTTGATGTCCAGCATGCGGTGCCAGTCCTCCTCGGTGTGCTCGAGGAAGCCCTTGATGCAGCGCGAGCCGGCGTTGTTGACCAGCACGTCGATACGGCCGAAGCGCGCGATCACCGCCTCGGCCATGGCCTGGGCCTGCGCGCGGCGGGTGACGTCGACCGTCACCGCCAGCCCGCGCCCGCCCTGCGCCTCGAGCAGCGCCGCGGTCTCCGCCGCTGCCTCGGCGCGGATGTCCGCCACCGCGACCGCCGCCCCCTCGCGCACGAAGGCCAGCGCGATCGCCCGGCCCATGCCGCTGCCCGCTCCCGTGACGATCGCCACCTTGTCTTTCAGTCGCACCGCAGTTCTCCTTGACTCGATGCGCTTCACTGTAGGCCGCGAGCGACTGCAGGAATCGTGTATTTTCGGAACATGAACATCACGAATCCTGAGCATCGGGGTGCGCATGGGCATCCGTGAGCTGCGCGCGCTGGTGGCGGTGGCCGAGCGCGGCACGCTGGCCGCGGCCGGCGACGCGCTGTTCCTGAGCACGCCGGCGATCAGCGCCCAGCTGGCCAAGCTCGAGCAGGCGCTGGGCGCGGAGCTGTTCGACCGCACGCGCAAGCCGGCCCGGCTGACCCAGTCCGGCCAGGCGGTGCTGGCCCGCGCACGCGAGGTGATCGACCTTTACGACCGGCTGGCCGAGTCGATCTCCGAGCCGGCGGAGCTGACGGGCAGCTTCGTGCTGGGCTCGATCCCGACCGCGCTGACCAGCGTGATCCCGAAGGCGCTGCTCGCGCTGCGCAGCGCGCACCCGCGGCTGCAGGTGCGCATCCACCACGGGCTCTCGCCCTCCTTCGTCGAGATGCTGCGCCAGGGCGACGTCGATGCGGCCATCACCAGCGAGCCGCGCGAGCCGGCGCCCGACCTCGTCTGGGACGCCTTCGCGGACGAGCCCGTGCTGGTGATCGCGCCGCAGGACGCGCGCGGCGACAGCGACGAGGCCCTGCTGCGCGACTACCCCTACATCCGCTTCAACCGGCACTTCTGGGTCAGCCGGCGCATCGAGGAGGCGCTGGCGAACCGGCGCATCGTGCTGCGCGAGAGCATGGAGCTGGACTCGCTGGAGGCGATCGCGCTGATGGTGCGGCACGGGCTGGGCGTGTCCATCGTCCCGGTCAGCCACGCCGGCTTCCTGCGCTTCCACCGGCTGCGCGCCCTGCCCTTCGGCCGCCCGCCGATGGCCCGCGCGATCGGCCTGGCGCAGCGGCCGGGCGGCCCCAAGCGCCGACTCGCGGCCGCGCTGCTGGCCGCGCTGCAGCAGGCCGCGCGCGCGGGCCGGCAGAAGCTGCCCTGACGGGCGGGGCGGCGCGCCCTCAGTGGCCGCAGGCCGGGCCGCCGGCCAGGGCCACCGCGTCGGCGCCGGCCGCGTGGCGCAGGCGCGCCGAGTCGTCGTGCACCGCCTCCCACACGGCCTCGGCCACGTCCTGCGGCTGCGTGAACGCGGTCACCTTCGCGAGCGACCCGAGCATCGTCTGTGCGAAGGCCGCATAGGCCGGCGGCACGAGCCCCGCCATGCGCTGCTGTCCATTGGCCGTGAAGCGGGTGCCCGGGCCGTAGCCCGGCTCGACGAGCTTGACCCTCAGGCCCACCGCGCGCAGCTCGTGCTCGACCGACGCGGTGTAGCCCTCGACGGCCGCCTTGCTCGCGGTGTAGACCGACACCAGCGGCATCGGCGCGAGCGTGGCACTGGACGTGACGTTGACGATCCGGCCCGCACCGCGCGCCCGCATCGCCGGGATCACGGCCCGGCACATCGCGATCACGCCGAAGGTGTTGGTCTCGAAGACCTCGCGCACGGTGGCCATCGGCGTGGCCTCGGCCGCGCCGAACAGACCGATGCCCGCGTTGTTCACCAGCACGTCGATCGGCCCGGCCTCGGCCACCGCGGCGGCGATGCTGGCGGGCTCGCCGACGTCCAGCGCGACGAGGCGCAGGCGATCGGACGCCGGCAGGAGGGCGGGGTCCGGCCGGCGCATCGTGGCGACGACGCTCCAGCCGCGGGCGTGGAACAGGCGGGCCGTCTCGAGGCCGTAGCCCGAGGAACAACCGGTGATCAGGATCGTGGGCATGGTGCGTTCTCCGCTGAGGTGGTTTGACGACGGGGAAACGATAGGCGCCATGGGCCGGACTTTCCATCATCATCCGTACTGTTTTCTTTAGCCATCGTCCTGATCCCGCCATGGCCGACCCGCTGACCGACGTGGTGCGACTGCTCCAGCCCCAGGCCGTCTTCGCGAACCGCATCGCCGGCCGCGGCGACTGGGCCGTGCGCTACGCGGCCTACGGCGAGCCCAGCTTCTGCATCCTGCTCGACGGCGGCTGCCGCTTGGCCGTGGACGGGCAGGCGCCCGTCCTGGTGCAGGCCGGCGACTTCGTGCTGCTGCCGAAGACGCCGCCCTTCACCTTGTCGGGTGGCCGCCCCGTCCCCGAACAGCCGATGGATCCGCACCGGGCGGCCGGCGCCGCGGGCGAACTCCGCTACGGCGAGCCCGGCGGCCGGCCCGACATGCGCGCGATCGGCGGGGCCTTCCACTTCGACGGGGCGGACCACGGGCTGCTGGTCGCGCTGCTCCCCGACGTCGTGCACGTGCGTGGTTCGAGGCGCCTGCGGCAGCTGGTCCGGATGCTCGGCGAGGAGGTCCGGGCCGAGCAGCCGGGCCGCGACGTCGTGCTGGCCTGGCTGGTGGACCTGATGCTCGTCGAGGCGATGCGTTCGGTCAGCAGCGCCGCCGCACCGCCCGGACTGCTGCGCGGCCTCGGCGACGAGCGCATCGCCCGGGCCCTGCACGCGATGCACGCGCAGGTGGCCCACCCCTGGACGCTGCAGGCGCTGGCCGACGCAGCCGCGCTGTCGCGCTCCGCCTTCTTCGAGCGTTTCCGGCGCGTCGTCGGGGTGGCGCCGATGGCCTACCTGCTCGCCTGGCGCATGGCTTTGGCGAAGGACGCGCTGCGGCACGAGGGCGCCGCCGTCGCCGAGCTGGCCGGCCGGGTGGGCTATGGCTCGGCCAGCAGCTTCAGCGTCGCCTTCCAGCGCCACGTCGGCCAGTCCCCGGGCCGGTTTGCCCGCGGGGCCGGCGGCGGGGCAGCGTCGCCGCGCGGGACCAGCGGACCGGCCGGCGAGCGACGGCCGGGGCGCTGAGCCGCCGGCGCGTGGCCGCCGCCGCCGGGTACTCCGCCGCCTGGCCCGGCCGTGCCAGGCGCCGCGCGCTGCCGCGCGGCCCCGCTCAGGCCGGGCCGGTGTCCTCGGTGCAGTGCGCCAGGAAGGCTCGAGCCGCCCGGCCGAGGTGCTTGTCGCGGTGGGTGACGATGGCCAGCCGCCGCTCGGCGGCCGGCAGGCGGGTGCGCAGCTCGACCAGCTCGCCCTGGGCCAGCGCCCCGGCCACTGCATGGCGCGACAGGCATCCCAGGCCGACGCCGCGCGCGACCAGGCGCTTGATGGCCTCCGAGCTGCCGAGCTCGAAGGCGACGCGGATCTCGCCCAGGTGCTCGAGCAGCCAGCGGTCGGCCGCGTCGCGCGTGCCGGAGCCGCGCTCGCGCAGCACCCACTCGGCCTGGCGCAGCTGGCGCAGGCCGGCCGGGGCGCCGGCCAGTGGGTGGTCGGGCGCGGCGACGATGACGAGCTCGTCGCTGCGCCAGCCGCGCAGGCGCAGCTCGGGGTGGGTCAGCGCGCCCTCGATGAAGCCGAGGTCGACCTCGAAGCGCGCGACCGCATCGACCACCTCGGCGCTGTTGGCGATCTGCAGCCGCACCGGGCTGGCCGGGTGGCGGCGCGTCCACGCGGCGACCAGGTCGGGCAGCAGGTACTCGCCGATCGTGAAGCTCGCCGCCAGGCGCAGCGGCGCGGCGTGCTCGCCGCTGAAGAGGGCCTGCAGGTCGCCCGCCTCGTCGAGCAGCGCCGCGGCGCGGCCGAGCAGCGCATGCCCGTTCTCGTTGAGCAGCAGGCGGCGGCCGACGCGGTCGAACAGCTGCACGCCGAGCACCGCCTCCAGCTCGGCCAGCGTGGCGCTGGCGGCCGACTGCGAGCGCGAGACGCGCTCGGCCGCCGCGCGCGTCGAGCCGGCGCGCGCGGTGGCGACGAAGACCTCCAGCTGGCGCAGGCTCAGGCGCAGCCGGCTGCCGGCCGACTGATCGGTTTTTCCATTCGACATGAACTGAATTCCGACACCGGGACACTCAGCCGAAGCCTAGCATCCCGCGTGAGCGCCCCCGGGCCCCCGGGCGGCGACGACACAGACAGGAGACGCCGCGTGCTGAAGTCCCTCTCATCGCGCCACCCGGTGCACGACCCCGCGCAGGACCCGCTGCCCGGCGCCCGCACCGAGGTCAAGACCACCACCTGCTACATGTGCGCCTGCCGCTGCGGCATCAAGGTGCACCTGCGCGACGGCGGTGACGGCCAGGGCCCGCAGGTGCGCTACATCGAGGGCAACCCCGAGCACCCGCTGAACAAGGGCATCCTCTGCGCCAAGGGCTCGTCGGGGATCATGAAGCAGTACTCGCCGGCCCGGCTGACGCAGCCGCTGCGGCGCAAGCCGGGCACCGAGCGCGGGGCCGGCGAGTACGAGCCGATCTCGTGGGACGAGACCTTCGCGATCCTGACCGAGCGGCTGGCCCGGCTGCGCGAGACCGACCCGAAGCAGTTCGCGCTGTTCACCGGGCGTGACCAGATGCAGGCGCTGACCGGCCTGTTCGCCCGCCAGTACGGCACGCCGAACTACGCCGCGCACGGCGGCTTCTGCTCGGTCAACATGGCCGCGGGGATGATCTACACCATCGGCGGCAGCTTCTGGGAGTTCGGCGGCCCGGACCTGGAGCGCGCGAAGCTGTTCGTGATGATCGGCACCGCCGAGGACCACCACAGCAACCCGATGAAGGCGGCGCTGTCGGCCTTCAAGCGCCAGGGCGGCCGATTCATCGCGATCAACCCGATCCGCACCGGCTACGCGGCGATCGCCGACGAGTGGATCCCGATCCGCCCGGGCACCGACGGCGCGCTCTTCATGGCGCTGATCCGCGAGCTGATCGTGCTCGGCCTGTACGACCGCGACTTCGTCGCCCGCTACACGAATGCCGGTCAGCTGGTGAACCGCGACGAGGCCAGCGACGACTTCGGGATGATGCTGCGCAACCCCGACGGCGACGTCGTCAACCCGCTGCGCCACCACAACTTCTGGTGGTGGGACCGCCACACCCAGCGCCCCGTCGCCGACCATGCCGAGGGTGCCGACCCGGCGCTGTTCGGCGAGTTCACGATGCCCGACGGCACGCCGGCCAAGCCCGCCTTCCAGCTGCTCGAGGAGCGGGTGCGCGACTGCACGCCGGAATGGGCCGAGGGCCTGACCGGCATCCCGGCCGCCACCATCCGCCGCCTCGCGCACGAGATGGGCGTGACCGCGCGCGACCAGACCCTCGAGCTGCCGATCGCGTGGACCGACTGGTGGGGCAAGGAGCACAAGAGCGTGAAGGGCAACCCGGTCGCCTTCCATGCGATGCGCGGCCTGGCCGCGCACAGCAACGGCTTCCAGACCATCCGCGCGCTGTCGATCCTGATGAGCCTGCTGGGCACCATCGACCGGCCCGGCGGCTTCCGCCACAAGGCGCCCTACCCGCGCGCGGTGCCGCCGAACGCGCGGCCGCCGAAGGGGCCGGCGAGCATCAAGCCGAACACCCCGCTGGACGCGCCGCCGCTGGGCTGGGTGGAGACGCCGGCCGACTTGTGCGTGGACGATGCCGGCGAGCCGGTGCGCATCGACAAGGGCTTCAGCTGGGAGTACCCGTTCAGCGCCCACGGCCTGATGCACAACGTCATCACCAATGCCTGGCGCGGCGACCCCTACCCGATCGACACGCTGCTGCTGTTCATGGCCAACATGGCCTGGAACTCGACGATGAACACCGCCGAGGTCCGCAACATGCTGGTCGACAAGCGCGCCGACGGGCAGTACCGCATCCCCTTCATCGTGGTCTGCGACGCCTTCCAGAGCGAGACCACCGCCTTCGCCGACCTGATCCTGCCGGACACCACCTACCTGGAGCGGCACGACGCGATGTCGATGCTGGACCGGCCGATCAGCGAGTTCGACGGCCCCTGCGACTCGGTGCGTGTGCCGGTGCTGCCGCCCAAGGGCGAGTGCCGGCCGTTCCAGGAGGTGCTGGTGGAGCTGGGCTCGCGGCTGAAGCTGCCGGCCTTCACGAACGCCGACGGCAGCCGCAAGTACCGCGACTACCCGGACTTCATCGTGCGCTACGAGACCGCGCCGGGCTCGGGCATCGGCTTCCTGACCGGCTGGCGCGGCGAGGACGGCTCGCAGTCGCTGCGCGGCGCGCCGAACCCGCGCCAGTGGGAGATGTACGCGGCGAACAACTGCGTGCACCACCACGTGATGCCGCCCGAGCACCGCTACATGCGCAACTGGAACCGCGGCTACCTCGAATGGGCGCAGAAGGTGGGCCTGCGGCGCGACTGCGACCCGATCACGATCCACCTGTACTCCGAGTTCATGCAGCGCTTCCGGCTCGCCGCCGAGGGCAAGGGCACGGGGCGCCAGCCGCCGCAGCGCCTGCGCGAGCGCGTCGCGACCTACTTCGACCCGCTGCCCTTCTGGTATGCGCCGCTCGAGGTGCAGGCCAGCGACACCGCCGCCTACCCGCTGGCCGCGGTGACGCAGCGGCCGATGGCGATGTACCACTCCTGGGACTCGCAGAACGCCTGGCTGCGCCAGATCCATGCGCACAACGTGCTGTTCGTGAACCCGGTGACGGCGCGCGCCGAGGGCATCGCCGACGAGGACTGGATCTGGGTGGAAAGCGCCTGGGGCCGCGTGCGCTGCCAGTGCCGCCACAGCGACGCGGTCGAGCCGGGCACGGTCTGGACCTGGAACGCGATCGGCAAGGCCAAGGGCGCCTGGGCCTTGAGCGACCAGGCCAACGAGTCCGAGCGCGGCTTCCTGCTGAACCACCTGATCAAGGAAGAGCTGCCGACCGCCGACGGCCACACCGTGTCCAACGCCGACCCGATCACCGGCCAGGCCGGCTGGTACGACGTGCGGGTGCGCATCCGCCGCGCGGCCGACGACGAGCCGAAGCAGTCCTGGCCGCAGTTCGACAGCAAGCCGCCGCTGCCGGGCACGCAGCGGCGCACCTGGCGCGCCTGGTTCGCCGGCCGCGCCACCGAGCCCCAAGGAGACCCGCGATGACCCAGCTCGCCCTGGTGATCGACCTGAACGTGTGCGTCGGCTGCCACGCCTGCGTGACCAGCTGCAAGCAGTGGAACACCTCCGGCAGCGCCGGCCCGCTGGTGGACTGGGCCGCCTACACGGCCGACCCGAACGGCACCTTCTTCAACCGGGTGATGAGCTTCGAGGTGGGCGAGTACCCGGCCACGCAGACGGTGCACTTCCCGAAGAGCTGCCTGCACTGCGAGGACCCGCCCTGCGTGCCGGTCTGCCCCACCGGCGCCAGCTACAAGCGCGAGGAGGACGGCATCGTCCTGGTCGACTACGACAAGTGCATCGGGTGCAAGTACTGCGCCTGGGCCTGCCCCTACGGCGTGCGCGAGCTCGACGAGCAGCGGCAGGTGATGACCAAGTGCACGCTGTGCGTGGACCGCATCACCGACAAGACGCTGCCGGAGGCCGAGCGCAAGCCGGCCTGCGTGATGGCCTGTCCGACCAACGCGCGGCTGTTCGGCGACGTGCACGACCCCGAGTCCGAGGTGTCGGTGGCGATCCGCGACCGCGGCGGCTTCCCGCTGATGCCGGAGCAGGGCACGCTGCCGGCCAACCACTACCTGCCGCGCCGCCGCACCGAGGCGCAGACCGACCCGGTGCAGGTGGTGCGCGAAGCCAACCCGCTGCGCGTCGAGGGCCGGGAGCCGGCGCTGGGCGCGCCGCTGGCCGCCGACTGGGAGCACTGAGATGCACGCCCCCTGGTCCATGATCCTGTTCACCACGCTGGCCGGCGCGGCCCAGGGCCTGCTGCTGGTGCTGGTCGCGCTCGACCTCGGCGGCGCCACCGGCACCACGCCGGCGCTGTTCGTCGGCGGCGCGGGCACGGTGGTGGTGCTCGGCCTGGCCGGGCTGGTCGCCGCCGCGTTTCACCTCGGCCACCCCTTCCGGGCCTGGCGCGCGGTGGCGATGTGGCGCACCTCGTGGCTGTCGCGCGAGGTCATCGTGCTGCCGGCCTTCCTGGCGGTGGTCACGCTGTGGGGCGCGGGCCACGCGCTCGGGCGGCCGCTGCCGCTTGCCGGCGTCGCCGCGGCGCTGCTGGCGCTGCTGCTGTACCTGTGCACCGGGATGATCTACGGCGCGGTGAAGGCGATCCGCGAGTGGGCGACGCCGCTGACGCCGGTGAACTTCGGCCTGATCGGCTTCGCGTCCGGCGCGCTGCTCGCCGGCGCGCTGTGCGCGCTGCTCGCGCCCGGGCTGGTGCCGTCGCTCGCACCGGTGGCCTGCGGCGCCACGCTGCTGGCGGCCGCCGGCCGCGCCGCGGCCTGGTGGCGCAACCACACGCTGAAGCCCAAGACGACGATCCAGTCGGCGCTGGGCGTGCGTCACCCGAAGGTGCGCCAGATCTCGCAGGGCGCGATGGCGCCGAACTTCAATCGCCGCGAGTTCTTCCACGGGCGCACGCCGCAGTTCCTGCGCCGCATGCAATGGGCCGCCGGCCTGCTCGGCTTCGCGCTGCCGGCCGCCGTGCTGGCCCTCGGCGGCGCGCAGGTCGGTGCCGGCGCGCTGGCGCTGCTCTTCCTGCTGCAGTACGCCGGCCTGCTGGCCGAGCGCTGGGCCTTCTTCGCCGAAGGCAACCACACGCAGAACCTGTACCAGCGCGCGGTCGGCTGACAGTCCGGAGGACGGGATCCAGGCCCGGCGCGCGCCGGGTCTGCCGCGCACGCGCCGCCGCGGCGGGCGGGGCGGCCTCAGCCGGCCGCCGGGTCGACGAAGCGTCCGCGCTCGAGGCCGGGCTCGGCGACGATGCCGCCGTCGCGCAGCCGCACCCGCCCCTCGAGGCACCAGCGCAGCGCCTGCGGGTAGAGGCGGTGCTCGGCCACCAGCACGCGCGCGGCCAGGCTCGCCTCGTCGTCGCCGGGCCGGACGGGCACCGCCACCTGCGCGACGATCGGCCCATGGTCCAGCGTCGGCGTCACGAAGTGCACCGTCGCGCCGGCCAGCGTGCAGCCGGCGTCGAGCGCGCGGCGGTGGGTGTGCAGGCCGGGAAAGGCCGGCAGCAGCGAGGGGTGGATGTTCAGCATGCGGCCCGCGTAGCGCTGCACGAAGGGCTCGCCGAGGATGCGCATGAAGCCCGCGAGCACCACCCAGTCGGCCCCCGCCGCATCGATCGCGTCGGCCAGCGCCGTGTCGAAGGCGGCGCGGTCGGGGTGGGCGCGGTGGTCCAGCGCCACCGCCGGCAGGCCCAGCTCGCGCGCCAGTGCCAGGCCGGCGGCATCCGGCCGGTTCGAGATCACCGCGGCGATCGTGGCCGGCCAGGCCTCGTCGCGGCAGGCACGCGCGATCGCGCCGAGGTTGGAGCCGCGGCCCGAGACGAGGATCACCAGTCGTTGCATCGGCCGCGAGTGTAGGCGCGAGCGGGCGCGCGTCCGGCGCTCTCCGTAGAATCCGCGGCCCGGCACGAGACGCCGGCCCACCCTGCGCCCGCCTCCCATGAAAACCCGCGTCCTGACCGGCATCACCACCACCGGCACGCCCCACCTCGGCAACTACGTCGGCGCCATCCGCCCGGCGATTGCGGCCAGCCGCGAGCCGGACGTGCAGAGCTTCTTCTTCCTGGCCGACTACCACGCGCTGATCAAGTGCGACGACCCGGCGCGCATCGAGCGCTCGCGGCTGGAGATCGCGGCCACCTGGCTGGCCGCCGGGCTGGACACGCAGCGCGTGGCCTTCTACCGCCAGAGCGACATCCCCGAGACGCCCGAGCTGACCTGGCTGCTGACCTGCGTCACCGCGAAGGGCCAGATGAACCGCGCCCATGCCTACAAGGCCGCGCTGGACGCCAACCTGGCCGCCGGCGAGGACCCGGATGCCGGCGTCACGATGGGCCTGTACAGCTACCCGATCCTGATGGCCGCCGACATCCTGCTGTTCAACGCCCACCGCGTGCCGGTCGGCCGCGACCAGGCGCAGCACATCGAGATGGCGCGCGACATCGCGCAGCGCTTCAACCACCTGTTCGGCCAGGGCCACGACCTGTTCGTGCTGCCGCAGGCGGACATCGAGGAGAACCAGGAGCTGCTGCCGGGCCTGGACGGCCGCAAGATGTCGAAGAGCTACGACAACGTGATCCCGCTGTTCGACGGCGGCGCGCGCGGCCTGAAGGACGCGATCGCGCGCATCGTGACCGACTCGCGCCTGCCCGGCGAGCCGAAGGAGCCCGACGGCAGCCCGCTGGTCGCGATCTTCGACGCCTTCGCCGACGCGCCGGCGCGCGCCGACTTCCGCGCCGAGCTGCGCGCCGGCCTCGGCTGGGGCGCGGCCAAGCAACGCCTGGTCGAGACCATCGAGGCCCGCATCGGCCCGATGCGCGAGACCTACGAGGGCCTGGTGGCCCACCCCGAGCGGATCGAGGATGCGCTGCAGGCGGGCGCCGGCAAGGCGCGCGCCGTCGCGCGGCCCTTCCTCGAGAGCCTGCGCCGCGCGGTGGGGCTGCGGCCGATGATCGCCAGCCTCGCGCCGGCGGCCGCGCCGGTGGCGCCGACCGGCGAGGCGCGGCCGGCCGCGAGCTTCAAGCAGTACCGCGAGGCCGACGGCCGCTTCCATTTCAAGCTGGTGGCCGCCGACGGCACGACGCTGCTGGAGAGCGAGGGCTTCGCCGATGCCCGCGAGGCCGGCGGATGGGTCAAGCGGCTGAAGACCGAGGGCGCCGGCGCGCTGGCCGCCGCACCGGTGCGCCTGCTGGAGACGACCCCGGGCGCCGCGGCCGCGGCGCTGGACGCGCTGGCGGCCGGCTGACCGGGCGCGCGGCCACGCCCCCCGGCCGCGCCGCAGGCGCCCGCCTTGCCCCACGCTGCCTTCCCATGGCCGGCATCCACATCACCGACATCGAGGCCGCCATCAACTGGTGGCGCGACCGCGAGCCCTCGCCCGACGGCATCACCGCCTGCCCGGCGGTGCGCGCGCTGGCCGAGGTGTACGCGCTGATGGTGTACTACCGCGAGGCCGAGTGCGACGAGGTGACGATGCCGCGGCGCGCCCGCGAGGCCTGGCTCGCCTGGTACGCCAGCACCCCGGATGCGCCCTGCATCGCGATCTGCTCGACCAGCCAGGGCGACGCGGTCTGCAAGGGGTGCGGCCGGCGCTTCGAGGAGGTGCAGCACTGGCCCTCGATGAGCCCCGGCGAGAAGCGCGCCACCTGGCGCCGCATCACGATGGAGGGCACGGCCTGGCGCTTCAACCGCTATGCCGAGCGGGCCCGCACGGCCAGCGGCGAGGACCACCCGGATCCGGCCCGCTTCGGCGGCGGCGCCGGCCGGCCGCGCGCGTGATCCCGCCGGGCGCGCCGCCCGTGCCGGGCTTCCGCGACAGCCTGCGCCGCATCGCGCCGCTGGCCTGGCCGGTGTTCGTCGGCCAGGTCTCGGTGGTCGCCTTCGGCACGGTCGACACGCTGTTCGTCGCACGCCACGCGGCGGCCGACCTGGCCGCGCTGTCGGTCGGCGCCGCCGCCTACGTCACCGTCTTCATCGGGCTGATGGGCGTGGTGCTGGCGGTGTCGCCGATCGCCGGCCGCCTGTTCGGCGCGGGCCGGCTCGCCGAGGCCGGCGGCCAGCTGCACCAGGCGGTGTGGATCGCGCTCGCGCTGGCGCTGCTCGGCAGCACGCTGCTCGTCTTTCCCGCGCCGTTCCTCGCGCTGTCGAAGGCCCCGCCGGAGGTCGCGGCCAAGGTGCGCGGCTACCTGCTGGCGCTGTCGCTGTCGCTGCCGGCCTCGCTGCTGTTCGCGGCCTTCCGCGGCTTCAACACGGCCGTCTCGCGGCCGAAGGCGGTGATGGTGCTGCAGCTGGGCGGGCTGCTGGCGGTGAAGCTGCCGCTGACCGCGCTGCTCGTCTTCGGCTGGCCGGCCGCGGGCCTGCCCGCGCTGGGCGTGCTCGGCTGCGGGCTGGCCACCGCGGCGGCGATGTGGGCCCAGCTGCTGGCCGGTGCCTGGCTGCTGCGCCGCGACCCGTTCTACGCGCCCTTCGCGCTGCCGCTCGCCCCGGGCCGCCCGCCGCTGCGCGCGCCGGACGGCGCGGCCATCCGCGCCCAGCTGCGCCTGGGCGTGCCGATGGGCCTGACCATCCTGGTGGAGGTCACCGGCTTCGCCTTCATGGCGATCTTCATCGCACGGCTGGGCACCACCGCGGTGGCCGGGCACCAGATCGCCGCCAACCTGGTGGCGCTGATGTTCATGATGCCGCTGGCGCTGGGCAATGCCACCGGCACCCTGGTCGCGCAGGCGATCGGCGCGCAGGCCGGCGAGCGGGCGCGCCGCATCGGCTGGCACGGGCTGTGGCTGGGCAGCGGCATCGCGTTGGCGATGGGCCTGGCGGTGTTCGCGGCGCGGGGCGGCGTGGTGCGCCTGTACACCGGCGACGCGGCGGTGATCGCGGCCGCCTTGCCGCTGCTCGCGTGGATGGCGCTGTTCCATTTCGCCGACGCGGTGCAGGGCATCGCGGCCTTCGTGCTGCGCGCCTGGCACGTGGCCACGGTGCCGGTGGTGATCTTCGTGATGGCGCTCTGGGGCGTCGGCCTCGGCGGCGGCTACTGGCTGGCCTTCGATCCAACGGGCGTGGTGCCGCCGGGCCTGAGCGGCGCGCCCGGCTACTGGGCGGCATCCACCGCCGGCCTGGTGCTGGCGGCGCTCGGCCTGACGGCGCTGCTGGCGCACACGGTGCGGCGCGGGCGCGGCGGGCGCGTCACCCCCGGCGGCTGAGACGCGGTGCGCGGCCCGCCGGGCCGGCGGCCGGCGCGCCCGCGCGGATCCTTGCCGGCAGCGCTCAGGCGCCGGCCGGCAGCGCGATCACGAAGCAGCTGCCGCCGCCCTCGCGGGCCTCGCAGCGCACGCTGCCGCCGTGGCGCTCGGCGATCTGCCGCACGAGGCTCAGGCCGAGGCCGACGCCGCCGGCCTGCTCGGCATGGCCGGGCAGCCGGTAGAAGGGCTCGAAGATGCGCTCGCGCAGGTCCTCGGGCACGCCGGGGCCGCGGTCGCAGACGCGCAGCTCCGCGCCCGTGCCACGGCGGTGGATCTCCACCCGCACGTCGGTGCCGCCGTAGCGGCGCGCGTTCTCCAGCAGGTTGCGCAGCGCGCGGCGCAGCAGCCGCTCCTCGCCCAGCACCTGCAGCGACTCCCCGTCGACCTCGGCCTGCAGCCGCGCCGCCTCCTCGGCCGCCAGCGCCAGCAGGTCCACCGGGTCGCGCTGCGGACCCTCGGACGCGGCGTCGAGCCGGCTCGCCAGCAGCACCTCCTCGACCAGCGCATCCAGCTCCGCGATGTTGGTGTGGATCTCGCGCTGCAGCGCGCCGCGCTGCGCCGGGCCGACGTCGTCGAGCATCGAGATCGCCATCTTCATCCGCGCCAGCGGCGAGCGCAGCTCGTGGCTGGCGTTCGCCAGCAGGCTCTGGTGCGAGCGCACCAGCGCCTCGATGCGCGCCGCCGCCTGGTTGAAGCTGGCCGCCACCGCGGCCACCTCGTCCTGGCCCTGCACCTCCACGCGGTGGCTGAGCTGCCCGGCGCCGAAGCGCTCGACGCCGAGCTTCAGCGCCGCGAGGCGGCGCGTCAGCGCGCGCACCACCGGCCAGGCGGCGCCGGCCACCGCGACGAACAGCAGCACCAGCAGCACCACCCAGCCGAGGCCGGAGGACCAGGGCCAGAAGCCGAAGCCGTCGGGCGGACGCCGCGGCGGGCGGTCGCCACCCGGCCCCGCGTCGGGCCCGCCGCCGTCGGGCCCGGGGCCGAAAGCCGCCGGGCCGCGTGCGCCCCCGGGCCCGCCGAGCCAGGGCGGCGCGCCGCCGCCGGGCCCGCGCGGCCGCCACGGCCGCATCACCCACAGCGTGCGGCCATCCTCCAGCGCCACCGCGAAGGTGCGCGCCATCGGCTCGCGCTCGCGCCGCTCGTAGGACTCGGACGCGGCGACGCGCCGGCCGCCGGTGTCGTCCAGCGCCAGCGGCAGCCGCAGCCGCTCGGACCAGTCCTTCAGCGCGGCCGCCTGCTCCGCGACCGGCGCCTGCACCCCGGGCAGCGAGCGCTGGATCAGCTCGGCCCAGGCCGCCATCCGGTCGGACAGCAGGGTCTCGGTGCGGCTGCGCTCGCCGTCGATGTGGCGCTGGAACAGCCAGCCGGACACGCCGGCGAACAGCAGCAGCACCGCCACGACCGTCAGGTAGATGCGCAGCGTGAGCGTCTTCATGGCCCGGCGTCGTCGGCGTCCTGCTTCTTCGCGAACACGTAGCCGGCGCCGCGCACGGTCAGCACGCGGCGCGGGTTCTTCGGATCGTCCTCGATGAGGGCGCGGATGCGGGAGATGTGCACGTCGATCGAGCGGTCGAAGGCCTCCAGCGGGTGGCCCTTCAGCGCGTCCATGATCTGGTCGCGCGACAGCACCCGGCCGGGGCTGCGCGCCAGCACGACGAGCAGGTCGAACTGGTGCCCGGTCAGCTCGCAGGGCTTGCCGTCGAGGCGGGCGATGCGCGCGCCGAGGTCGATCTCGAGCCGGCCGAAGCGCAGCACCTCGTCGTCCAGCGGCTGCGGCGCCGCGCGGCGCAGCAGCGCCTTGATGCGGGCCAGCAGCTCGCGCGGCTCGAAGGGCTTGGGCAGGTAGTCGTCGGCGCCCAGCTCGAGGCCGACGATGCGGTCCAGCGGCTCGCCGCGTGCGGTGAGCATCAGCAGCGGCAGCTGGCGGGTGCGCGGCTGGGCGCGCAGCTCGCGGCACAGGTCCAGGCCGTCACCGTCGGGCAGCATCAGGTCGAGCACCAGCGCGTCGAAGGGCGCGCCGCTGCCCAGCTTCTCGCGCCCGTGCGCGAGCGAGCCGGCCGACTCGACCTCGAAGCCGGCATGGCGCAGGTAGTCGCCCACCATCGTGGACAGGCGGACGTCGTCGTCGATCAGCAGCAGGCGGGCGGTCTGGACCATCGGTCGGGGACTCCTGTGTCGGGGCGCAGGGGACGGTGGCGGGCGATCGCCGCGCCGGGCCGGGACGCGGCGCCGCCGGCCTGCGGGAGCATAGCCGGCGACCGGCGCGCCCGGCAGCCCCGCGGGCCCGCGCCCGGGGCCACCGGGCCGCCGCAACGCTCAGGGCTTGGGCTGCGGCGGGCGCTCGCCGCGGTGGCGCCAGCGTTCGCCGGCCTGGGCCATGCGTTCGCCGATCTTCGCCCGCTGCTCCGGCGTCAGCACCTGGGCCACGTCCAGCATCACCTGCAGGTGCTTGCGGCTGGCCTGGTCGTGCTGGGCCACCATCTGCAGGCGCAGCTGCTCGGCCGCGTTGGCGTCCAGCGTCGGCGCGGTGAAGACCGCGCGCGCCTTCTCGCGCAGCGCGCGGCCGGCCTCGCGGTCGGCCTGCATGCCGGGCTCGGCCGCCGCCAGGATCTGCTTGATCTGGCTGCGCTGCTGCTCGGTCGCGCCGATGCGGTCGAGCATGCGCTCGAGGTGGCGCGGCGAGCCGCCGAAGAAGCCCGGGCCGCCGTGGCCGCCGGGACCCCCATGGGCCATGCCGTGCGGCGGCGGGGGCGGCGGGGCCGGCTGCGCGCCGGCCAGCCCGGGCAGCAGCGCGGCCGAGGCCGCGGCGAGCAGCGCGGTGGCGGCCACGCGGCGCAGGCCGGGACGGCCGGGGCGGGCGGCGAGGGTCAGGGGAAGGGACATGGCGGGGTCTCCAGGTGACGGGTCGTCGGTGCAGTCTCGGGAGGGGTTCGCGTCGACTGTGGGAAAGGATCCTCGGCGCAGGCGGTGAAGCGGCCATGAGGTGGGGGTAAAGAAAGGTAAGCTGGCCGCCCTGGGCGAAGCCGACGCCCTCGCCCCGCCACCCCATGCCGAGACACTGCCCTTCCCGCTCGCTGCCGGTTTCGCTCGCGCTGGCGCTGGCCGCCTGCGGCGGCGGCGGCAGCAGCGGCCCCGAGGTCGTCACCGAGGACCTGGCCCGGTCGACCGGCGCGCTGAGCTGCGGCCCGAGCCTGCTCGAGACCACCCGGCTCGAGCGGGAAATCACCGACCTCGCGGCCGCCGGGGTGCCGGTGGTGCGCGCGCGCTGCGGATCCGACGGGCAGCCGCGCCCGGCCGCCTGCGGGCTCGACGCCGGCGAGCTCTGGATCATCCGCACCGCCGCCGAGACCGCGCCGCTGGCGCGCGCCCGCGGCTACCGCCCGCTCGCCGACATCCCCGCCGCCGCCGAGCAGGCCTGCCGATGACGTGCCGGAGCCGGCCCGACCGGCGTCAGCGGCGCGGCGGGGAGCCGCCCGCCGGCGTGCGCCAGAACGCCTCCATCGCGATGTAGGTGAACGAGGCCGACCAGCCGATCAGCAGCAGCCCGTTCAGCGCCTCGACGCCGGCCAGCAGCCGCAGCGGCCCGGTCGGCGTCAGGTCCCCGAAGCCCAGCGAGGTGTAGGTCTCGGCGGAGAAATAGATGCAGGAGGAGAAGGAAAAGCCGGCACTGCCGACCAGGCTGCCCACCTGGCCGAGCGCGACCAGCGCGTACATCGCCGAACCGTAGAGGCCGATCTCCGCCGCGTGCGCGATGAAGGCCGCGAGGATCACCACCACCAGCTTCAGCCGGGCCGGGATGCGCACGCGAGGCAGCGCGGCGTTGAGCCCGCGCAGCACCTCGTAGTGCAGCACCGTGGACGCCAGCACCAGCAGGCAGCAGACGAGGGCGACGAGGAGCATGGGGGCTCGGAGGCTCGGAGGCTCGGGGGATCGGCGCGGAGCGTCCGGGGCCCGGGCCAGCCGGGCCCTCCGGACGGTGCGCGGCCCGACTGTACGGCAGGCGCGCGGCGCGGCGCGGTGCGTGCGCCGTGCCTTCGGGCTGGCGGGCTGGCGGGCTGGCGGGCTGGCGGGGCGCCGAGCGTCGGGGTCGGGGCCTCCGGGCGACGGCTGACGCACAGGCGCAAGCCCTGCCGATGGCGTACGCTGCGGCGCAGGCGGCCTGCCCGAGGCGCCCGGCCTGCGCCGCGCCCCCGCGGCGCGCCCTGCATCGGCCCCGCGGGCCGGAGGCGACTCCATGGACATCCACCCCGGCTACGTCGCCGGCTGCATCGGCCGCATCGTCGAACTGCATGCGCGCTACTACGCCGCGAAGGCCGGCTTCGGCCTCGCCTTCGAGGCCAAGGTGGCCGCCGAGCTGGCCGGCTTCTGCCGCGCGGCGCAGCCGGACCGGGACGGGCTCTGGCTGGCCCTGGACCGCGACGAGGTCCTCGGATCGATCGCGATCGATGGCGGTCACGCCGCGCCCGGCGACGCCCACCTGCGCTGGTTCATCCTGGCCGAGGCGGCCCAGGGACGCGGCCTCGGCTCGCGCCTGCTGGACGGCGCGCTGGAGTTCTGCCGCAGCCAGGGGCATCGGCGCGTCTCGCTCTGGACCTTCGAGGGGCTGGACGCGGCCCGGCACCTGTACGAGAAGCACGGCTTCCGGCTGGTGCGCAGCCAGCTCGGCAGCCAGTGGGGCACCGAGGTCCGGGAGCAGCTGTTCGCCTGGGGGCTCGGCTTGCCCGAGGAGGAAGGGGCATGAGGATCCGGCCGGAGGCGCCAGGCGGGCCCGGTGCGGCCGCGTCCCGCCGACCCGACAGCTCCGAACCCCAACGCGCGGCGTCCGACGCGGGCCGGCGCCGGAGGCAGCCATGCAATCTCCTGCACCTGATCGGCCGCCTCGCCTGGACAGGCACGGTCGCCACGCTGGCGCTCGTCGGCGCCCCGGCCTGTGCTGCCGCCGACGCGGCGGCAGCGCCGGCGCATCCGACGCTCGCAGCGCTGGCCGACGAGGACCAGGCGGATCGTCAGCCGGGGCCGGACGGCATCGACTGGGCACGGGTGGCGCCGCGCGATGCCGCACGGCGCGCGCGCGTGCTCGAGCTGCTGCGCGAGGGCCAGGTGCGCAGCGAGGCGGACCACCTCAACGCGGCGCTGGTGTTCCAGCACGGCGAGACGGCCGACGACCTCCGGCTGGCCCATGCGCTCGCCCAGACCGCCCGCCACATCAACCCCGAGAGCCGGGCAGCGCGCTGGCTCGCGGCCGCCTCCTGGGACCGGCTGATGATGCGCCTGGGCCAGCCGCAGTGGTACGCGACGCAGTTCGTGAAACGCGACGGCCGCTGGGTGCTCTACCCGGTGAACGAGGCCGTGGTCGGCGACGAGGAGCGCATTGCCACCGGCGCCCGCAGCCTGGCGGCGGCACGGGCGCACGCGGAGCGGATGAACGCGCGTTGAGCACGACCTCGGCCGCGCAGACACCGGCGGCCTCGGCGAAGCCTGCCGCGTTCACGGAAGGCGCGCGTCGGATGGCGCGACCGTCCAAGGCCGTCGCATCCTATCGATGAGGGAGGCACGGCCTGGAAGCGGACGGCGAGAAGGCCCAGACTGGCGGCCTCGCCCCCCGCCTGGTCCCGATGAAGTCCTTCGCCTTTGCCTCCGCCCTCGCCGCGCTCCTCCTGGCCGGCTGCACCACGGTCGAACCGCCCCCTCCCCCGATCTACGCCGGGCCCACCGCCCGACTGGACGACTCAGGCATCCGGGAAAGCGGCGGGAAGGTGCAGCTCTTCGCAGCCACCGGCATCGACGGCAGGCCGATCGCCAACGCCAGCAGCGACTCGCACTCGGCGAGTTGGGGCCAGGGCTACGCGATGTCGGTGGTCCTGACGACACGCCGGGTGCCGGCGCGCGCGATGCGGATCAAGCTGCTCGGCACCCACCAGACAGCCGCCCCGATCCACGAGATCGCGAGTCGCGCGGCGGGCACCTTCTTCTCGGTCGAAGGGGTGGTGGACTTCCAGCCCGAGGGCGGCCGGCACTACATCGTCAAGGGCGAGCTGAAGAAGGCCGGCTCGTCGGTGTGGATCGAGGACAGGGAGACCGGCCGGGTGGTCACCGAGAAGGTGGTGGGCAAGTAGCCGCCGGAGCGCGCGGCCATGCCGAGGGCTGCACGGGAGCGCCACGCCGGCCGGCGCGGCAGAATGCCGTCCACCGTCGCGAAAGCCTCCGATGCACCCCTACGTCCGCGTACTCCAGACCTACATGGCCGCCCTCGGCGCGAGCGACTACGCCACGGTCAAGGGGCTGTTCGCGCCCACCGGCCGCGTGAAGTCACCCTTCCTCGGCGAGATGCCCGCCGGCCCCTTCTTCGACCGCCTGGCCGGGGCCTCGTCGCGCAACCTGATCACGCCGATCGACATCTTCCTCGGCCAGTCGGGCCGGCCCCACGCCACCGCCTACTTCCAGTACGACTGGACGGTGCGCGACGGCACGCTGATCAGCTTCAAGGTGATGGACCTGTTCACCTTCGCGCCGCAGGGCGAGCAGGTGCTGCACCTCGACCTGATCTACGACACCCACCCGATCCGCGTGTCGGCCGGCAACAAGTACGAGGCCTGAGGCCGTGGCGGCCCTCGCGTCGACCGGTGCCCGGGGCTGCGACGCGGGCGCACGGGTCGTCGCCGTGCATGCCCGTGCCGCCCATGCCTTCTCCAAGGATCCGCGGCCGTCGATCACGCTCGTGGCAGGCGAAGGCGTGGCCGGCGATGCGCACCGCGGCGTCACCGTGCAGCACCGCTCGCGCGTGGCCCGCGACCCGACCCAGCCGAACCTGCGGCAGGTCCACCTGCTGGCGCAGGAACTGCTGGACGAACTGGCCGGCCGCGGCCTGCCTGTGCGGCCGGGCCAGCTGGGCGAAAACCTGACCACCGCGGGCCTCGATCTGCTGGCGTTGTCCGAGGGCAGCGTGCTGCGCCTGGGCGACACGGCCCGGGTGTGGGTGACGGGGCTGCGCAATCCCTGCGCGCAGATCGAGGCCTTCATGCCGGGGCTGCTGGCGGCGGTGCTGGACCGCGCGCCGGACGGCACGCTCGTCCGGCGCGCCGGCGTGATGGGCGTGGTGCTGACCACGGGCATCGTGTCGCCGGGCGACCCGGTCAGGCTCGAGGACCAGCCGCCGCAGCATCGCCCCCTGCGGCCGGTCTGAGCCCCCTGCCGCCCTTCCTCGAGGAAGGGGAATTTCATGCAACTATACTTGTTGCATGAATCGAAACAGCCAGCTGTCGGACGTGCTGCACGTGCTGCTGCACATGGCGCAGGCCGATGCCCCGCTCACCTCCGAGACCCTCGCCGGCGCGATGGGCACGCATCCCGTGGCGCTGCGGCGCCTGCTGTCGGGCCTGCGCGCCGCCGGCTTCGTGGGCTCGGAGAAGGGCCATGGCGGCGGCTGGGTGATCAGCTGCCCGCTCGAGCGCATCACGCTGCGCGACATCCACGAGGCCCTCGGCGCGCCCGCGCTGGTGCAGCTCGGCTTCCGCGACGACCGGCCCAGCTGCCTCGTCGCGCAGGCCGTCAACGAGGCGCTGGGCGCGGCCGTGCAGCAGGCCGAGGACGTGCTGCTCGAGCGCCTCGGTCACATCACGCTGGCGGCGCTGGCGCACGACTTCGCCCACCGCCGACCTGCCGGCCGCGCCCCGGCCACGCCCTGCCTGAACGAAAGCGCACGCCATGTTCCTCGCCACTGAGTTCGCCGTCGTCGGCGGCAGCTACGCCGGCCTGTCGGCCGCGCTGCAGCTCGCCCGCGCCCGCCGCCAGGTGCTGGTGATCGATGCCGGGCAGCGGCGCAACCGCTTCGTCGATGACGCGGGCGCCGCCGCCCACGGCTTCCTCGGCCAGGACGGACGGGCACCGGCCGCCATCGCGGCGGATGCCCGCGCGCAGCTTCTGCGCTACGCGGGGGTGCGGTGGATCGACGGCCACGCGGACGACGCCGGGCTCGGCCGCGACGGCGGGCTCCACCTGCGCGTCGACGGCCAGCCCGTCCGCGCCGCCCGGCTCATCCTCGCCACCGGGGTGCGCGACGTCCTGCCCGAGGTGCCGGGCCTGGCCGAGCGCTGGGGACGCAGCGTGTTCCACTGCCCGTACTGCCACGGCCACGAGGCCGGGGAGCGCATCGGCATCGTCGCGGCCTCGGCACTCGCCGTGCACCAGGCGCTGATGCTGCCGGACTGGGCGCCGACGACGCTGTTCCTAAACGGCGTCGAGCCGCCCGACCCGCAACAGGCCGCGGCGCTCGCACGCCGCGGCGCGCGCATCGAGCCGGTGCCGATCCAGCGCATCGACGGCGTGGCCGACGTGCTGCTGGCCGACGGCCGACGGCTGCCGATGACGGGGCTCTTCACGCAGCCCCGGGTGCTTCCGGCCAGCCCGCTGGCCGAGCAGCTCGGCTGCGCGATGGCGCAGGGGCCGATGGGGCCCTACGTCGAGGTCCGCGAGGGCCAGGCGACGGGCGTCCCGAATGTCTTCGCCTGCGGCGATGCCGCACGCCCGGCGGGCAATATCGCGCTGGCCGTGGCCGACGGCGCGATGGCGGGCTTCGGCGCCCACCGGGCCGCGATGGGGTTCTGAGGCCGAGCGGGGCCGCGGCGCGCGCGGCGCCCGCGTGTCCTCAGCGCCCCTCGAAGCGCGGCGTGCGCTGCTCGCGCAGGCTGGCCAGGCCCTCGGCGAAGTCGGCGCTGCCGAACACCGCCTCCGTCTCGCGCAGCGCGAGCGCGCTGCGTTCGACCGGGCCCTTGGGCAGCACGTCGTTGGCGAAGCGCTTGAGCATCGTCATCACCAGCGGCGCGTGCGCGGCCATGCGGCGCGCCATCGCCTGCGCCTCCTCGACCTGGCGGCCGACGGGCACGAGGCGGTTGACGAAGCCGACCTCGTAGGCGCGCTGCGCGCTGACCTCCTCACCGAGCAGCATCAGCTCCATCGCGATCTTGTGCGGGATGCGGCCCGGCAGCGAGCCGATCAGGCCGCCGGCGAAGCCCATCTTGGCCTCCGGGTAGACGAAGCGCGCGTTCTCGGCGGCAACGCAGAGGTCGCACATCTGCACCAGCACCAGCGCCCCGCCGACGCACCAGCCGGCGACCGCGGCGATCACCGGCTTGTCGACCTCGATCACCACGCCGGGCGTGAAGCGGCGGTAGTCCGGCGGCTCCGTGGCCGCCTTGTCGCGGCCGGCCGAGAAGGCGCGGTCGCCGGCACCGGTGAGCACCGCCACGCGGTCCTCGTCGCGGGCATTGAAGTGGCGCCAGGCCGCGGCCAGCGCCCGTTCGACGGCGGCATCGATGGCATTGAGGCGCTCGGGCCGGTGGATGGTGATCGTCGCGACGCCGTCCTGCGACGTGTAGCGCAGCACCTCGGCGTGTTCCTGCATCGGGTTCATGGGCTGTCCTTGGAGAAAGGTCGATCCGGCGGGCCGTTCAGTCCAGCGGCCGGGCGTCGCCGCTGCCGCCCTCGGCCGCGACGCGACGCAGCGGCTGCTTGAGCACCTTGCCGTTCGGCGAGGTGGGCAGTTGGGGCAGCACGTAGACGGCCCGCGGATGCTTGTAGGGCGCGATGCGCGCCGCGAGGAAGGCCTTCAGAGCCGCCAGGCGGAGCTGCTCACCGGCGGCGAGCTCGACGAAGGCGACCACGGTCTCGCTGCCGTCGGCCTGGCCGGCGACGACGGCCGAGTGCACGATCGCGGGGTGGGCGTTCAGCGCGTTCTCGACTTCCAACGGGTAGACGTTGAAGCCGCCGGCGATGATCAGGTCCTTGGTGCGGCCGACGATGTGCACGTGCCCGTCGGCGTCGATGCGGGCCAGGTCCTCGGTGTTGAACCAGCCGCCGGGGCGCGTGACGCGGGCGGTCAGTGACGGATCGCGGTAATAGCCCTGCATGACGTTCGGCCCGCGCGCCCAGAGCTCGCCGACGCCGCCGTCGGCGACCGGCCGGCCGTCGGCATCGCTCAGCGCCAGCTCGACGCCGGGCAGCGCGCGGCCGACGGAGCAGTCGGCACGCGGCTCGTCCAGCCGGGTCCAGCACAGGCCGGAGCCCTCGGTCAGCCCGTAGCCGTTGTGAAGCGGCAGGCCGAACAGGGCCTCGGTGTCGGCCTTCACGGTGGCGTCGATCGGTGCGCCGCCGGCCGCGATGAAGCGCAGCGCAGGCGCCGGCAGCGGCGCGCCACCGGCATGGTCGACCAGCTTGGCGAACATCGCCGGCGCGCCCTGCAACATCGTGATGCCGTCCTCGCGCAGCGCCGTGGCGCAGGCGGCCGCCGAGAAGCGTGGGACCAGTCGCAGGTGGGCCCCGGCGCGCAGCGTGCCGCCGAAGGCACCGGCCAGGCCCATCACGTGGGTGATCGGCAGCACGCCGTAGACGCGGTCGGCCGGCGTGACCCGGCGCAGCGCCACCATCTGCGCCGACAGGTACAGCAGGTTGGCGTGCGAGAGCATCACGCCCTTGGGCGTGCCGGTGGTGCCGGTGGTGTAGATCAGCACGGCCGTGTCGTCGGCATCGCCGCGCACCGGGTCGGGCTCGCCCGCCGGCGCACCGGCGGCCCAGGCGAAGTCGCCCAGCAGCGCGTGCGGGACGGCCTGCGCGCCGTGCCGCTGCGCGTGCGCAGCGGCGTCGGGCGAGCCCTCGGTCAGGTGGATCACGCAGCGCGGATCGCAATGGCGGCGGATCGCATCGACCTCCAGCGGCGCGCGCCGCGCGTTCTCGAGCACCGCGCAGGCGTCGCGCTCGCCGCAGGCGAGGATGAAGGCCGCCAGGCCCAGCCCGTTCTCGCCGATCAGCATCACGCGGTCGCCGGGGCCGACGCCGCGCGCCTGCAGTTCGGCCGCGGCGGCATCGATGGCCTCGGCCAGCCGGCGATACGTCCAGTGCCGGCCCTCGGCGCTGACGGCCGGCGCGTCAGGGCAGCGCGCGGCCCAGCCGCGCGCGGGCTCGGACAGGCGCCGTGGTGCCGCGTCCATCTCAGGTGGCCGAGACATCGACCACCACCCGGCCCTGGACCTGGCCCTGCAGCAGGCGCTCCGCGGCGGCCGCCGCCTCGCCCAGGCCGATCTCGGTGACGATGCGCTCGATCACCGGCGGTGCCTCGAGCGCCAGCGCCTGCCAGGCCTGGCGGCGGCGCTCGACCGGCGCCATCACACTGTCGACGCCGATCAGCCGCACGCCGCGCAGGATGAAGGGCGCGACGCTGCCCGGCAGGTCCAGCCCCTGGGCCATGCCGCAGGCGGCCACCGTGCCGCCGTAGCGCGTCGCGGCGCAGGCATTGGCCAGCGTGTGGCTGCCCACGCTGTCGACCACGGCGGCCCAGCGCTCGCGCGCCAGCGGCTTGCCGGGCTGCGACAGGCTCTCCCGCGACACGACACCCCGCGCGCCCAGCTCCCGCAGCCGCGCCTCGGACTCCGGCCGGCCGGTCGACGCGACGACCTCGAAGCCCCGCCGCGCCAGCAGCGCGACCGCGAAGCTGCCGACGCCGCCGTTGGCCCCGGTCACCAGCACCTCGCCCGCACCAGCGCGCACGCCCTGCTCCTCCAGCGCCTGCACGCAGAGCATCGCGGTGTAGCCGGCGGTGCCGATCGCCATCGCCTGGCGGGCATCCAGCCCCGCCGGCAGCGGCAGCAGCCAGGCCGCGGGCACGCGCGCCCGCTGCGCGAGACCGCCCCAGTGGTTCTCGCCGACGCCCCAGCCATTGAGCAGCACCGCGTCGCCGGGGCGGTAGTCGGGGTGGCTGCTGGCCGCGACGGTACCGGCGAAATCGATGCCGGGCACCATCGGGTAACGGCGCACGACCGGCGCACGGCCGGTGATGGCCAACCCGTCCTTGTAGTTGAGCGTGGAGTAGGCGATGTCCACCGTGACCTCGCCCTCGGGCAGCTGGTCGTCGGTGAGGTCGGTGAGCGTCACCTGCGGTGCGCGGGCACCGTCGGCGGGGGCATTCAGCAGCAGGGCCTTGAACATGGTCGGAACTCGGAAGTGGCGGGAGGAGCGGCCGCAGCTCGGAGGCTGAGAGGCTGTCGTCGACGAGAGCCTGTCAGCCTCTCGAGGCCGGGCCGCCGGCCAGATGGTGCAGCAGACGGTCGGCGACCCGCTCGCTGACGCGGGCTTCCGACTGGACCGTGCTGCTGCCCACGTGGGGGCTCAGCAGCAGCCCGGGCGGCGGATCGGCGAACACCGAGTCGGCCGGCAAGGGCTCGGTGTCGAAGACGTCCAGTGCGGCGCCGCGCAGGTGGCCGCGCCGCAGCGCCTCCACCACCGCCGCACCGTCCACGATGGCGCCGCGCGCGGTGTTGATGAGCACGGCGCCGGGCTTCATCCGGGCGATCTCGGCCGCGCCGATCAGGCCGCGGGTCGCGTCGGTGAGCGGCAGGTGCAGGCTCAGCACGTCGCAGCGGGTCAGCAGCTCGGCCAGCGGCAGGAGGGGCACGTCGCACAGCGCCGGATCGAGGTCGGGCGGGGTGCGCCGGGCATGCGCCAGCACCTGCAGGCCCAGGCCGCGCGCGAGCCGGGCCGTCAGCTGGCCGATGGCGCCGAAGCCCACCACGCCGAGCGTGGCGCCGGCCGCCTCGTCGCCCAGGCGTGCCGGCGGTCGGGGCCAGGCCCCGGCGGCGACGCCGGCGGTGGCGGTGAAGCTGCCAGGCCGGCGCAGCAGCAGCAGGCAGGTGATCACGTACTCGGCCACCGAGCGGGCGTTCGCGCCGGTCGCCGGCAGCACGGCGATGCCGCGCGCCTCGCAGCCCGGCACGTCGATGTTGTCGAGTCCGACCCCGAGCCGCCCGACGGCGCGGCAGCGCTGCAGCGCCTCCAGCAGCGCGCCGCGCACCGGGGTGCGGTTGGCGACCACCAGCGCGTCCGCGGACGGCGCCGCGGCCAGCAGCGCGTCGGGCGACTCGAACAGGCCGGGCCGGTAGTCGACCTCGTGCTCGGCGGCCAGCCGCTCGCGCGCGGCCGCCTGCATCGGCTCGGTGACCAGGATCCGCACGCGGCTCAGGCGGCGGGCTGGCGGGCCGGATCGAACTGGCCGAAGGCCTCCATCGCGCGCACCGAGTACACGTAGGCGGCGCCGGCGTTCAGCGCGATCGCGGTGCCCAGCGCATCGGCCAGCTCGGCTTCGGTGACGCCGGCCTGGCGGGCGGCATTGGCATGCGAGGCGATGCAGCCGTCGCAGCGGGTGGTCACGGCGACGGCCAGCGCGATCAGCTCGCGCGTCTTGGCGTCCAGCGCGCCGGCGCCGTTCTGCGCCGCGGCCAGGCCCTGGTAGCCGGCGATCAGCTTCGGGCTGACCTTGCCCAGGTCGCCGGCGGCGCGCTTGGTGTTGGTGAGTTGGGCGATCCAGTTGTTCAGCATCGGGAGCTTTCGGAGGGTGGGAGAAGAAGAACAGGGGCGCGCGCCGGTGCGTGGCACCCGGGCGGCCGCGGTGCGATGCCCGGCTCAGCTGCGCTTGTATTGCAGCAGGCCGCCGCTGCCCTTGGGCGGACGGGCGCGGATCGCGGCCTCGATCGGGTCGGTGCCCCAGCCCGGCCGGTCGGGCACGATCAGCTCGCCGTTGCGGATTTCCGGGCCGTGGGTGTAGAGCTCGTGCTCCCAGGGCAGGCGGTCGACGTCGACCTCCATCACGCGCAGGTTGGGCACCGCCGCGGCGAAGTGCAGGTTCATCAGCGTGCACAGGTCGCCGTAGAAGTTGTGCGGCGCCACGTTGACGTCGTAGGCGTCGCAGGCGGCCGCGATCTTCATCGACTGCCAGACGCCGTTCCACACCGTGTCGACGATGCCGACGTCGATCGCCTGGTGCTGCAGGTAGGGCAGGAAGCCGCGCACGCCGAACACCGTCTCGCAGGACGCGATCGGGTGGGCGCTGTGCTGGCGCACGTGGGCCAGCGCCTGCGGTTGCGTGCTGTCGATCTCGACCCAGAACAGCGGCAGGTCGGCGATCTCGCGCAGGATGCGCAGCATGCCCTCGGGCTTGGCGTTGAAGTTGAGGTCGATCAGGATCTCGGTGTCCGGGCCGGCCCCTTCGCGCAGCGCCTCCAGGTGGGCGCGGATGTTGCGCAGCAGCCGCGGCGTGACGTTCAGCCCCGGCTCGAAGGGCACCGCGAAGCCGGGCCGCCACGCGTAGGCATCGCCCTCGTCGTGCAGGAAGAGGTTGGTCTTCAGCGCCTTGAAGCCGCGTTCCGTGGCCTCTGCGGCGGCGCGCGTGACGCCGGCCAGGTCGGTCACGCGCTTGCCGTAGTGGGTCGGGTGGTTGATGCGCCAGGTCGGGCAGTGCGACCAGTACACCGGCACCGTGCCGCGCAGCTTGCCGCCCAGCAGCTCGTAGCAGGGCACGCCGAGCGCCTTCGCCTTGGCGTCGAGCATCGCGTTCTCGAGCGCGCCGAGGGCCTGGCCGATCACGCTGCCGGGCGCCGGGCGGGTCAGGCAGCTGGCCTCGGTGAAGAAGCGCTCGTGCTGGAAGACGTCGTAGCCGACCAGGCGGCGCGCCAGCTGCTCGATCACCGCGCCGACGCCGGGCGAGCCGAAGCCCTCGTCGTACTCGCTCCAGCCGGTGACGGCCGGGTCGTCGGTGCTGAGCTTGAGGAAGAAGTAGTTGCGCCAGCCGGCATCACAGACCAGGGTCTCGACGCCGGTGACCTTCAGCAGGGGACGGGTGCTCACGGGGGGCAGGCTCAGGGAGAAGGAAGGGAAGCGGACGGCGGCAGCGCGACGGGCGGCGTGTAGCCGGACACGAAGGCCTTGGGCTGGCCGGTGGCGGGATCGAACACCTGGCGCGTGATGCGGCCGATGTTGCCGCCGTAGACGTGGATGCTGATCGAGCAGCGGTCCGGCACCGCATTGCTGACGCGGTGCACGTCGCCCAGCGTCGGCGACACGGCGTCCACGTCGCCCGCCGTCAGCAGGTCCTCGCCGAGGGGGACCAGCGGCTGGCCGGGCTGCGGCGGCGCATAGCGCTCGCCGCGCTCGGCGCCGCGCAGCATGCCGATCAGCCCCCACACCGTGTGGTTGTGCACCGGCGTGCGCTGGCCGGGCCCCCAGACGAAGCTGACCACCGAGAAGCGGTCGTGCGGATCGGCGTGCAGCAGGTACTGCTGGTAGTGCACCGGGTGCGGCTGGGCGCAGGACTCGGGCAGCCAGTCGTCGTGGCCCACCAGGTCCGCCAGCAGCGGGCGGGCCGCCGCCAGCAGCCCCGCCTCGCCCCCGGGCGGCGGTTCGTCGTGCAGCCGGGCCAGCCCCTGCACGAAGGCGGCGAAGCGCGGCGCGGCCGGGGGCACCGGCGGAAAGTCCTGCGGCACGGCAGCCATCGGCGGCTCCTCAGTCGAGCGAGATGTTCATCGGGCGGATCACCTCGCCCCAGCGCTTGACCTCGGCGTTCACGTACGCGGTGAACTCCTTCGAGCCGGTGGGCACGGGCGTCGCGCCCAGGGTCTTCAGCCGCGCCAGCACGGCCTCGTCCTTCATCACCTGGGCCACCTCGGCCGCGAGGCGGTCGACCACGGCCGGCGGCGTGCCGGTGGGCGCGAACAGGCCGTACCAGGCCGTCACGTCGTAGCCCGGCAGCGTCTCCGACATCGCCGGGATGGTCGGCGCGAGCGGGCTGCGCTTGGTCGTGGTGACGGCGAGGCCCTGCAGCCGCTTGTCCGCGATGAACGGCAAGGCCTCGTTCGCGAACACCATGTTCGCCTGGCCGCCCATGGTGTCCTGCATCGCCGGCGCGCCGCCCTTGTAGGGCACGTTGACGATGTCGACGCCGGCCATCGACTTGAACAGCTCGCAGGACAGGAAGGGGCTGGTGCCCACGCCGGTCGTCGCGCAGCTCAGCTTGCCCGGGTTGGCCTTGGCGTAGCCGATCAGCTCGGCCACGTTGGCGAACTTCTCCTTCGGACCGAGCGCGAGGTAGTTCGGCACCGCGACCAGCTGCGCCACCGGCACCAGGTCCTTCGTGATGTCGTAGCTCGGCTTCTTGTAGAAGTGCTGGTTCAGCGCGTTCGAGATGCTGCCGAGCAGCAGCGTGTAGCCGTCCGGCGTGGCGCGCGCCACCTGGGCCGAGCCCAGCATGCTGCCGGCGCCCGGCTTGTTCTCGACGATCACCGTCTGCTTCAGCGCCGTGCCCAGGCGCTCGGACACGAGGCGGGCCAGCGTGTCGGTGTTCCCGCCGGGCGCGAAGGGCACGACGATCGTGATGGTCTTGCTCGGCCAGGCATCGGCGGCGGCGGCGCCGGCCGCCCAGGCGATGGCACCGGCGGCGACGAGGGCCTGGACGGCCAGGCGGCGGGGACGACGGGGCAGGTCGCGGGACATGGGGTCTCCTGGAAGCGATGGGCAGGCGCCGGACTGCGTCGCCGCACGAGGCGGCCCGACGCACCGGCGGCGAACTTTCGACTGGCTCGGAGTGTGGACCTCATCGCCCCCGGATGCAATTAGGGTTTAGGATTACTATCTCAATTTATAGGACATCAACAAGGAAGAAGCCTATCTGGCTCACCATCGACACAGGTCAGCCATCCCAATGGATGGCAGGAAGATCCATGATCCAGCGACATCCCGCCGCCTCCCGGGCCGTGATGCCGGGAAACGGTCGAGGCCAACGATGGCGGAGCAGCGGAATACCACCCGTCCGAGGCCGATCGGCGGGCAGCGTCTGGCGCAGGCGGCGCCACCGCGCGTCGACTCGCCGACGCGCGTTCGCAGGCCCGATCCGGGCCTTCAGCGCGCGGTGGCGGCCGGCAGGACCTCGCCCAGGGCCCGCACGAGCGCCGTGGCGAAGGCGGCGTCGTTGATGTGGGCGTCGACCTCGACCAGCCGGCGCCGCTCGTCCACCCGCAGCTCGCGGCGCAGGGTGTCGAAGAGCGCGGCATCGGCCGCGGGGTCGTGGAAGACCTCGCCCGGGGCATCGAGCATCGACAGGCCGCGCAGCGGCAGCAGCAGCCTCACCGGGCCCGCGGCGCGGTTGAGCTGCTCGGCCAGGCGCCGGCCGCTCGCCTGCAGTTCGTCGGCGTTGGTGCGCATCAGGGTCACGTCGGCGTTGTGGACGTGCAGTCGCCGCCCCCTGCGCTCCGCTGGCACCGTCGCCAGCGGGCCGAAGTTGACCATGTCCAGCGCGCCGACCGAGCCGACCCAGGGCAGGCCGTGGCGTGCGGCCGCGTCGAGCCGGCCCGGTCCGGCGTCGCAGACACCGCCGTGCAGGTGCTGCCCGACCTCGGTGGTGGTGACATCGACCAGGGCCTGCAGCAGACCGGCTGCGGCCAGCGCCTCGAGGGCACGGCCGCCCGGCCCGTTGGCATGGAAGACCTGCGCGTCGCAGCGCTCGCCCAGGGCGAGGCGCACCGCCTGCACGCACGGCGTGGTGACGCCGAACATGCTCAGGCCGACCGCCGGGCGCTCGGTGCCCTCCGGCGGCGGCGCGGGCCAGCAGGCCATGCCGGCCATCGCATGCGCGGCGTTGGCCAGCACGGTGCGCGACAAGCGGTTCAGGCCGGCCAGGTCGGTCACCGGGTACATCAGCATCAGGTCCATCACGTCGACATAGGGCGCGACGTTGCCGGCAGCCATGGTGGAGACCAGCAGCTTGGGCGTGCCGATGGGCAGCCGCCGCATCGCGGGCGCGATCATCGAGCTGCCGCCTGAGCCGCCGATGCCCAGCATGCCGCCGATCTCGCCGGCAGCCCAGGCGCGGTCGACGCATCGCGCGAGCGCCTCGGCCATCGCGATCACGGACTCGCCGCGGTCGCTGCGCTGGAGCACGGCCGAGCGGCCCGACGGGTGGGCGTCGGCCACCTGCTCCGCGGCGATGTCCGCCAGGCCCGGGCTGCTGCGGGTGCCGATGTCGACCGTGCGAACGGCAACGCCGCGCGCGCGCAGCAGGCCGGCGAGGAAACCCAGCTCGGCGGCCTTGGTGTCGAAGGTGCCGACGACCCAGATGGGCGCGGCCGGATCGCGCCGGCTCATCGACGGGCCTCCGGCCGCGCAGGGCGGCGTGACGCCCCGGGACGGCGCGGCGGGCTCATCGCGCGCGGCCGAACTCGGCGTCCACGCAGGCGAAGAAGGTGCGGAAGGTGTCGGCGACCCGCGCCACCGCCGCGGCCTCCTCGGCCGCCGGGACCTCGAACTCGGCCCACCACTCGCCGAAGCAGCGGTCGCCCTCGGTCACCGGCAGCAGGTGCATCTCGGCGACGTAGTGGGTCCAGGGGGCGTCGATGTGCAGGATGCGGTAGCGGCAGCGGTGGGTGTCGTCCGACAGGGCCAGCAGCTGCTCGCGCAGGAAGCCGCCGCCATCGCGGACGGTGAAGTGCCGCACGCAGCCCACCTGGTCGGCCGCCCGGCCGTCCTCGATGTAGGCGTCACGGAAAAAGGGGTGGTACTCGCCCAGGCGGCCGAAGTCCCGCAGGAAGCCCCAGGCCTGCTCCAGCGTCGCATCCATCACCGCACTCACGTAGACCCTTGCCATGCTCGTCTCCTGTCGCTGGGGATTGGTCGCGGGAGCACCGCTCGCCACCCGGGCCCAGCCTTGCCCGCGGGTGCTCAGTAGGTGATCCGCCGGAAGCGCTCGACGTGCGCCTTGATCGCCACCTCGGTGGGCAGGCGCTCCATGCTGCTGGCGCCGTAGAAGCCGTTGCAGTGTCGGCTGGCCTTCAGCACGTGGGCCACGTCCTCGGGACTCGAGATCGGGCCGCCATGGGCGATGACGATCACGTCCGGCCGCACCCGTCGCGCCGCCTCGGCCCACTCGTCGATCAGCGCCACGCAGTGGTCGAGCGACTTGGCGGTGGTCGCGCCGATGGTCCCGCCGGTGGTCACGCCCATGTGCGCGACGATGAAGTCGGCCCCTGCCTCGGTCATCGCGACCGCCTCCTCGGCGGAGAACACGTAGGGCGTGGTCAGCAGGTCCATCGCATGCGCCTCGCCGATCATCTCCACCTCGGTCGCGTAGTTGATGCCGGTCTCCTCGAGGCTGGTGCGGAAGCTGCCGTCGATGATGCCGACGGTCGGAAAGTTCTGCACCCCGGAGAAGCCCAGGTCGCGCAGCTGGCGCAGGAACACCGGCATCACGATGAAGGGGTCGGTGCCGTTCACGCCGGCGATCACCGGCGTCGATCGGGTCACCGGCAGCACCTCGCCGGCCATCTCGACGACGATCTGGTTCGCGTTGCCGTAGGCCAGCAGCCCGGCCGAGGACGCGCGGCCCGCCATCCGGTAGCGGCCCGAGTTGTAGACCACGATCAGGTCGATGCCGGCCGCCTCCTCGCACTTCGCCGAGATGCCGGTGCCGGCGCCGGCGCCGAAGATCGGCTGGCGCGCGCGGACCATGGCCTGGAAGCGTGTCATCAGGTCGCTGCGGGCATAGCGCGGCATGGAAGTCTCCGGAAGGGGCAGGAATGGTGGAGGGGACGACGGGGTGCGAGGCAGGGCGGCGAACGGTCGATACCGGCCCGGCGGCGGTTCGGCTCAATCGGGGCGGCGGGCCAGCCAGGCCTGCACCGTCCCGGCGATGCCGGCGCGGAAGGAGAGCACGCAGACCATGAAGACCAGCCCGGTCACCAGCGTGACCCAGCCGCCGAAGGCATCCAGGTAGTACTGCAGCGCCACCACGAGCGCGGCGCCGATCGCCGGGCCGAACACGGTGTGCAGGCCGCCGAGCAGCGCCATCAGCACCACGTCGCCGGACAGGTGCCAGTGCACGTCGGACAGCGCGGCGAGCTGGAACACCAGGGCCTTCATCGACCCCGCCAGCCCGGACAGCGCGGCGGACAGCGTGAACAGCACCAGCTTGTAGCGCTCCACCGGGTAGCCCAGCGAGCGTGCGCGCGGCTCGTGCTCGCGGATCGCCAGCACCACGTGGCCGAAGGGCGAGTTCACGATCCGGCGGATCAGCAGCATGCCGCCCACCGACAGCAGCAGCACGAGGTAGTACATCGCCATGTCCGAGCGCAGGTCGATCACGCCGAACAGGCGGCCGCGCGGAATCTGCTGCAGGCCATCCTCGGCGCCGGTGAAGGGCAGCTGCAGGCAGGCGAAGTACACCATCTGCGCCAGCGCGAGCGTGATCATCGCGAGGTAGATGCCCTGGCGGTGGATCGCGATCGCGCCGAACACCGCACCCAGCAGCGCCGCGCCGGCCGTGCCGGCGAGCAGCGCCCCCTCCGGCGGCCAGCCGCCGAGCTTGGCGGCCAGGCCGGTGACGTAGGCCGCACCGCCGAAGAAGGCCGCATGCCCGAAGGACATGATGCCGCCGAAGCCCAGCAGCAGGCCGTAGGCGCAGGCGAACAACGCCATGCACAGCAGCTTCATCACGAACACCGGGTAGACCAGCGCCGGCACCCAGGGCACCGCGAGCAGTGCGACGGCAAGCCCCGCCAGGGCCAGCCAACCGGCCTGGCGCAGCCGACGCGCGGACAGGCGGGTCACTGGACGACCTTCGTCGCGCTGAGGGCGGCCCGGCGCGTTCATGCCGCACCCTCCCGGCCGAACAGGCCGCGCGGGCGCAGCACCAGCACCAGCGCCATCACGACGAAGATCACGGTCGTCGAGGCCTCGGAATAGAACACCTTGGTCAGCCCTTCCACCACGCCGATGCCGAGCGCGGTGACGATCGAGCCCGAGATCGAACCCATGCCGCCGATCACGACGATCGCGAACACGATGATCACGAGGTGGGACCCCATGCCCGAGTTGACGTGAAGGATCGGCGCCGCGAGCACCCCCGTGAAGGCCGCCAGGCCGATGCCCACGCCGTAGCACAGCGTCAGCAGCCGCGGCACGTCGACGCCGAAGGCCTGGGTCAGCGCCGGCCGCTCGGTGGCGGCCCGCAGCCGTGCGCCCAGCGGCGTGCGCTCGATCAGCCACCAGGTGCCCGCGCAGGCCAGCAGCGCGGCCAGGATCACCCATGCACGGTAGATCGGCAGCACCATCACGCCGAGGTCGAACACGCCGCGCAGTTGCGGCGGCACCGGATAGGGCTGGCCGGAGGTGCCGTAGGCCACGCGCAGCGCCCCCTCGATGAACAGCACCAGGCCGAAGGTCAGCAGCAGTCCGTAGACCGGGTCCAGCCCGTGCAGCCGCCGCAGCAGCGTGCGCTCGAAGCCGGCGCCGAGCGCGCCCACGACCAACGGCGCCACCAGCAGCGCCACCCAGTAGCCCAGCCCGAGGTAGCGGTGCAGCATCCAGGCCCCGAAGGCCCCGAGCGTGAAGAAGGCGCCGTGCGCGAAGTTGACGATGCGCAGCAGGCCGAAGATCAGGGCCAGGCCCAGGCTGAGCACCGCGTAGAAGCAGCCATTGACCAGGCCCAGCATCACCTGGCCGAGGATCACGCCCACCGGCAGGCCGAAGATCTCACCCATGGCGGCCGCCCCTGCCTATCATCCGCGGGCCATGGCGACCCACCCCGACATCTCCGTCGAGACCCATCGGCTCGGCGACGACTCGGCGCAGACCCTGGTGCGTGCCGAGCAGTGCGACGCGCTGGCGGCGCACCACATCGCGCATGTCGCGGTGGTCGATGCCGCCGTGCCGTACACCATGGTGCGCACCCACCTGAGCGGGGCCTTCATGCAGGTCTGCCTCGCCGGCGAGGGCTGCACGCTGCTGGACGGGCGCTGGTCCGTGCACCGCCCCGGCCGGGTGAGCTTCTCGCCGGCGCACGTGCGCCATGCCTTCCACTGCGTGCCGGGCACGCGCTGGCGGCTGGCCTGGGTGCGCTTCATGCCGAGCTCGCCCCACTCGGTCGATGGCGCGATGGCCCCGACGATCACGCCCTTCGACGGCCGGGTGCTGGAGCACGCGATCCTGGGCCTGGCGGCGGAGATGGCCGCGGCGGCCGACCCGGGCACCTGCGCGGTCTGGGTCGACGTGATCGAGCGCTACGTGGCGCGCATCCTGGCGCCGCTGCAGCGCGAGCCGCGGCTGGTGACGCTGTGGAACGCGGTGCGCGCCGACCTTGCCCGCGACTGGAACGTCGCCGAGATGGCGGCCATCGCCACCACCAGCGAGGAGCACCTGCGCCGGCTGTGCCAGCAGCGCCTCGGGCGCAGCCCGGGCCGCCAGCTCGCGACGATCCGGATGGCGCATGCGGCCCACCTGCTCGCCACCGGCGACCTGAAGGTGGAGGTGATCGCGCGGCTGGTCGGCTACGTCAATCCCTTCGCGTTCTCGAACACCTTCAAGCGGGTGACGGGCTTCAGACCGTCGGAGTACCGGTTGCGCCCCCGGGGCACGCGGCACGATGGCGAGGAGGATGGCCATTGATCAGACCCCGATGCGCGCAGCCACCGCGCTGAAATCCCGGCGCAGCGCCTCGCCGTCGTAGGCTGCCACGACACGGCCGGATTCCAGCAGCACGTGGCGGTCGGCCAGCGCCGCAGCGAAGCCCAGGTTCTGCTCGACCAGCAGCACCGTGTAGCCGCGCTCACGCACGCGGCGCAGCAGCGCGCCGATGCGCTCGACGATGACCGGCGCAAGCCCCTCGGTGGGCTCGTCCAGCAGCAGCAGGCGGGCCCCGCTGCGCAGGATGCGGGCGATCGCGAGCATCTGCTGCTCGCCGCCCGAGAGGTGGCTGCCGGCGCTGGCGGCGCGCTCGGCCAGGTTGGGGAACAGCGCCAGCAGCTCGGCCTCGTCGAAGCCGCCCTCGGCCACCCGCGGCGGCAGGCGCAGGTTCTCCTGGACCGACAGCGTGGCGTAGATGCCGCGGTCGTCGGGGCAGTAGCCGATGCCCTGGCGCGCCACCTCGTGCGGCGGGCGGCCGCGCAGTTCGACGCCGCGCAGGCGGATCGAGCCGTCCACGCGCGGCAGCAGGCCCATCACCGCGCGCAGCAGGCTGGTCTTGCCGGCGCCGTTGCGCCCCAGCAGGGCCAGCACCTCGCCGTCGCGGACCGTCAGCGAGACCCCGTGCAGGGCCTGGCTCGGGCCGTACCAGCCCCGCACGCCCTCGAGGCTCAACAGCGGCTCAGGCATGTGTCCCGCGTCCCAGGTAGGCCTCGACGACGCGCGGGTCGGCGGACACCTCCGCATAGCCCCCCTCGGCCAGCACCTGGCCGCGCGCCAGCACGGTGATGCGGTCGCACAGGTCGGCCACCACCGACAGGTTGTGCTCCACCATCAGCACGGTGCGCCCCTGCGCGGCGCGGCGGATCAGCGCCGCGGCCTGGCCGATGTCCTCGGCGCCCATGCCCGCCATCGGCTCGTCCAGCAGGATCACGCGCGGCTGCAGCGCCAGCGTGGTGGCGAGCTCCAGGGCACGCTTGCGGCCGTAGGGCAGCGACTGCGCCGGCTCGTCGGCCCAGCCGCCCAGCCCCACCTCGTCGAGCAGCGCACGGGCCGCGTCGTCGTAGCGCCGCAGCACCCGGTCGCTGCGCCACCAGTCCATCGAGAGGCCACGCCCGCGCTGCAGCGCGAGCCGGACATTCTCCAGCACCCCGAGCGCGGGGAAGACGGCCGAGATCTGGAACGAACGCACCAGGCCGCGCCGCGCCACGCTGGCCGCCGGGTCGCGGGTGATGTCGCGGCCGGCATAGACGATGCGGCCCGCGGTCGGGTCCAGGAAGCGCGTCAGCAGGTTGAAGCAGGTGGTCTTGCCGGCGCCGTTCGGGCCGATCAGCGCGTGGATCGAGTGCTCCTCGACCGCGAGGTCCACCGCCTGCACGGCATGGAAGCCGGCGAAGCTGCGGCTCAGGCCCTGGGCCTGGAGGATGGCGGACATCGGGCGGACGGCGAGGCAGCGCGCGGCTCAGCGCTTGACCAGGTAGCAGCTGCTCTGCGCGAGGGGCATGAAGGCCTGGTCCGCCGGGATCGTCTTCACCGGCTTCAGGTAGTCCCAGGGGTACTTCGATTCCGCCGGCGACTTCACCTCCCACAGGTACATGTCGTGCACCATGCGGCCATCGGCCCGGATGCGCCCGTTCTTCGTGAACATGTCGCTGATCGGCAGCTCGCGCATCTTGGCGGAGACGGCGTCCGGGTCGTCGGTGCCGGCCGCCTGCACCGCCTTCAGGTAATGCAGCGTCGACGAGTAGTCGCCCGCGTGCGCCATGTTCGGCATCTGCCCGCCGACGCGCTGCTGGTAGCGCTTCGCGAAGGCGCGCGTCTCGTCGTTCATGTCCCAGTACCAGGCATTGGTGAGCTGCAGGCCCTGGGCCGTGGGCAGGCCCAGCGCATGCACGTCGTTGATCCACAGCAGCAGCGCGGCCAGCTTCTGGTTCTTCGTCAGGCCGAACTCGTGGGCGGCCTTGATCGCATTGATCGTGTCGTTGCCGGTCGAGGCCAGGCCGACGATCTTCGCCTTGGAGGCCTGGGCCTGCAGCACGTAGGAGGAGAAGTCGGTGGTGCCCAGCGGATGCCGCGCGGCACCGACCACCCGACCCTTGGCGGCGCGCACGACGTCGCCGACCTGCTGCTCCAGGCCGATGCCGAAGGCGAAGTCCACCGTCAGGAAGAACCAGGTGTCGCCGCCGGCCTCCGCGATCGTGCGGCCGGTGCCGTGGGCCAGCGAGTAGGCGTCGTAGGTGTAGTGCACCGCATAGGGCGAGCACTGGGCGTTCGTCACGCCGACGTTGGACGCGTTGTTGACGATGACGTGGCGCTTCTTCTCCTTGGCCACGCCGGCCACCGCGAGCGCCACGCCGGAGTTGGCGAGGTCGTTGATCATGTCGACCTTGCCGGTGTCGAACCATTCGCGCGCCTTCGCGGCGCCGACGTCGGCCTTGTTCTGGTGGTCGGCCGAGACGACCTCGATCGGGCGGCCGAACATGCGCCCGCCGAAGTCCTCGACGGCCATGCGGACCGCCTCCACGGCCCCCTTGCCGGAGATGTCGGCGTAGACGCCGGAGATGTCGGTCAGCACGCCGATGCGCAGCACCTCGTCCGACAGTTTCCCGCCCGCCTGCGCCGCGGCCGTGCCCGCGCCCGCCGCCATGGCCACCGCAGCGGCCGTCCGATGCCAGAGCTTCATCCCAGTCTCCTGTGGTCTTGGGCCCGGACGGTGTCCGGACTGGCGGCATCCTAGGGAGACCGCCGCCCGCGGGCCATGGGACAGATGCACAGGTATCTACTCAAATCCCACATCCTTGCAAGGACGGGCAGCGGCTTCGCCCAGGAAGGAACGGTCGCGACCTCGGGGAAAACCCCAGCAAGCGGTCCGGCGTGACATACTGGCCGCGCCCCTCCCGACCGTCCGCCCTGCCCCGCCCATGACAACGCTCTACCGCGGAAGCTGCCACTGCGGCGCCGTGCGCTTCGAGGCCGAACTCGACCTGAGCCAGCCCTCGTTCCGCTGCAACTGCTCGATCTGCCGCCGCACCCGCTTCTGGCCGGCGGTGGCACGCGACAGCGGCTTCCGCCTGCTGGCGGGCGAGGAGGCGTTGACGCGCTACCGTTTCGGCCCCTGCCGCAACGAGCACTGCTTCTGCCGCGTCTGCGGCGTGCGCACGCACGGCATCGGCAACGACACGCCGATCGGCCGCATGGTCGGCGTCAACCTCGGTTGCCTCGAGGCGCTGAGCGACGATGACCTGGCGCGCATCCCGATCACGTATGTCGACGGGCTGAACGACCGCTTCGCGCCGCCGGCGCAGGTGGCGCATCTCTGACGCTCGCCGACGCGGGGCGACGGCCGGGCGCCGGGCGCGGCCCTTCGGGCGCCGCGCGGCGAGGCAGAGCTTCCCAGGCCGTCGACCAACCTGCGCGGCACGTCACCGATTCGTCCACACGGGCCTCGCCGCGCGGACGGCGCGCCCGCCGCGGCGCCCCAGAATGGGGGCATCCGTTGGCGCGCCGATGTCCGGCCCGCCCGTACGCCCGGAGACCCCGATGAAGCACTGGCTGGCCGCGCTGTTCCTCCTCACCGCCCTGTCGGCACGGGCCGAGCCGCCCAGCGATGCGTCGATCACGGCCCTGATGACCGTCACGAAGATGGAAGCGCTCGTGGGCAGCCTCGGCACGCAGCTGGAGCAGACGATCCGCCTGGGCATGGAGACCGCGGCCCGCGACAAGCCGCTCACCGCCGACCAGCGCAAGTTCCTGGAGATCGCACCGGCCCGCCTCGCGCTGGCCTTCCGCGAGGAGTTCACCTGGGCGCGGCTGCAGCCGGTCTATGCGCAGATCTACCGCGACTCCTTCGACCAGGCCGAGATCGACGGCATGCTCGCCTTCTATGCGACCCCGGCCGGGCGCGCCACCATCGACAAGATGCCGGTCGTGATCCAGCAGTCGATGCTCGCGACCCAGCGCCTGATGCAGACCGCGATGCCGCGGGTGCAGGCGGCCATGCACGAGGCGCTGCGCGAGGCCGGGCTTCCGGTGCCGCAGTGATGGGCCGGCTCCGCGCGGGCCCTGCAGCTGCGCCGCCGCTCGGCGCCGTGCCACGCCCAGCGCCTGGTCCGCAGGGAAGCGCGACGCTTCACCTGTCCGCACGACGACGCGCCGTGCTGGCCGCGGCCCTCGCGGTCACGGCCGCCGGCAGCGCGCCCGCCCGTGCCCAGGGCCTCGGCGAGATCGCGCCGGACGTGCTCGGCGCCACCCTCGACGGCACCGAGGTCCAGGTCTCCCGGCACCGCGGCCAGGTGGTGGTGCTGAGCTTCTGGGCGGCCTGGTGCGCGCCCTGCCGCCTCGAGCTGCCGCAGCTCGAGGCGCTGCAGCGCGCCGCCGGCGACCGGATGCGGGTGGTGGCGATCAACATCGAGGGACGGCCCGAATTCAAGCGCGCGGCACGTGCGCTGTCCGAGCTGCAGCTGACCGTGACCCACGACTACAACAAGGCGATCCAGCGCGCCTACGGCGTCACCTCGATCCCGCACCTCGTCGTCGTCGGCCGCGACGGCCGCGTGCGCAAGGTCCTCAAGGGCTACTCGGAAAAGCAGCTCGACGCGATCCTCGCCCAGGTCAACGCGGCGCTGCAGGAACCCTGATCCCCCGACCCATGCAGATCCTCGCCCTCGACCACCTCGTGCTGACCGTGCGCGACATCGCGCGCACGGTCGACTTCTACCAGCATGTGCTCGGCCTGCGCCACGAGCGTTTCGAAGGCCGCTACGACGCGCTGCACTTCGGCCAGCAGAAGATCAACCTGCATCCCTTCCGCGCGGAATACCACCCGCACGCGGACATCCCCGCCCCGGGCACCGGCGACCTCTGCCTGATCGCCGACGGCCGCATCGAGGACGTCGTGCAGACCCTGCAGGCGCGCGGCGTGGCCCTCGAACTCGGCCCGGTCGAGCGCACCGGCGCCCGCGGGCCGATGCGCTCGGTCTACTTCCGCGACCCGGACCGGAACCTGGTCGAGGTGGCTTGCTACGGCCCGGCGGCCTGACGCGACGCCTGGCGCGGCGCAGTGAAGCGGTGGAGTGAGGCGTCGGCGTGAAGCGGCTCGGCGACGCCGCGCTGCGGCGAGCCGCGGCGACGTGAGGCCGCGTCAGTCGCCGCCCGTCACGGTCGTGAAGACCTCCCCGGCGAAGTTCACGAGCCGCACGGTGCGGGTGTCGAGGGCCAGGATCCGGGCCGGCGGCAGGAGGTTGCCGGTCTCCTGGCGCGTCCAGCTGCGGCCGCCGTCGCGGGTGGCCAGCACCGAGCCGTCGCGCTGCGCGATCCAACCGGTGCGCGCGTCGGCGAAGGCGATGTCGACGAAGCTCGGATCCACTGCCGGCGCGCTGCTCAGCACGGTCGTCCACGTCGCGCCGCCGTCCTCCGTTCGGCGCAGCGCTCGCCCGACCAGGAAGCCGAGCCGTTCATCGACGAGGAGGACATCCGAACCGCTGCCGGGAGTCGCCGCCGCCGAGGCCTGCCAGGTCACGCCGCCATCCTGGGTCCGCCAGGCGCTGCCGTCGTCGAGCGTCATCGCGCCGACCCGCGGCGTCGCGAACGCCATCGACACCGCCGCAGCCCCCGACGCTGCCGGGCCGCTGCCCAGGTGGCGCCAGCTGAGGCCGCCGTCCTCGGTCTTCCACAGCGCGGAGAAGCCGCCTCCCGAGCGGTAGGCCCAGCCTTCGGCGGGGCCGATGAAGGACACCAGCCCGCGCGTCTGCACCGCAACCGCCGAACTCCCGGCAGGCGGCAGCAGGTCCTCCTGCCAGGTCTGCCCATGGTCCGTCGTGCGATGAAAGGAGGGCAAGCGGGGGCCCGCGTCGTCGCTGACGGCCCACCCCACCCCGCCGCCGCCGAACTGGACATGGCGCCGCGCGTAGTTGAACGGCGCGCGGGCGCTGCGGTCCGTCCAGGTCCGGCCGCCATCCACGCTGCCCTCGGCGCCGGTGACGAGCCGGTCGAAGCCGTCGACGACCAGGCCGGTGGTGGACCCCGGGAGCTGGTCGCCGAAGCCGAGGACGGGCATCCAGCGCGCCCCGCCGTCCAGGGCGGCATACCAGGTGTTGCGATAACTCAGCCAGGGCGTCGACGACGAACCGCCGGGGAAGGCGAGGCGCAGCTCGCTCGAGCTCCATCGGCGCACCGGCAAGGCAGGCAGGCTGGACAGGCTCAGCCACGAGTCGCCCCCGTCCCAGGTCACCGGGATGGCGGCCAGCCCGCCGGGGCCGCCCGGGATGACGGCCGCATGGGCCAGCCGGCCGGTGACCGGCGTGGGGGACTGCACGAAGGCATCCGGCGCGCGGGACGGTGCGGCGACGCGACGCCAGCTCGCGCCGCCGTCGCCGCTGCGGTAGAGCACATCGGCCCCGTTCGCATCGGTGTCGCGGATCCACAGCGCCTCGTCTGCGAAGGCCAGCAGGCTGAAGGCCATCGACGTGGGACGGTCGGCCGCCTGCAGGAGGTCGACGCGCCGCCACTGCGCGCCCCCGTCCATGGTCTGCCAGACGGCGACGCCCGATCCGACGGTGCTGCCGAAGACGAAGCCGCGGCGATCGTCGGCGAACGCGACCAGGCGCAGCGACTGCGCCTCCGACAATTCGCTGGATGTCGGCGATGCGGCCGGGCCACCGCCGCGCAGCACGCGGCGGCCCGCTAGCTCGAAGAGCGTGCCGTCCGGCGTCACCGCGGACGCCGTGCCGATCGTGGACCAGCTCGCACCGCCGTCGCGCGACAGATAGAGGCCTTCCGGCTTGCGCGGCTCCGGAGGAAAACCGGCGGGGTTCCTGGCCCGCTGCAGCACGATCCGCATGCCGTCGGGAGAGATCGACACGGGCGTCGGCGGGGTCTCGTCAGCGTCGGTCCGCGGCGGCAGCAGGCCGGCCCGCGACCACGTCCGGCCCCCGTCCCGCGTGGCCCAGAGCTCGGTGTCCCCGGCGCGTTCACCGTCGGCGAGCGCGGCGCCGACGGTGGCATCCGCGAACACCAGCGCCCGCGTCGTGGTGGTCGCGATCGGATGCGCCGTCCAGGTCCGGCCGCCGTCGGCGCTGCGGTAGATCTGGCCGCGGTCGTCCCGCTGGCCGCGCGAACCGATCGCCCAGCCATAGCTGGCGTCCACGAAGAATGGCTCGCCCTGAACGTCCGGCAACCGCGCTGGGCGGCACCAGCCCGCACCGGGCAGGTCGCCCAGGCAGCGCTGCCCCTGCACCAGCGCGAAACGGCCCGCCACGACCTCCGCAGTCGCCGTCTTCGTGTCGCCCGAAGCGCTGCGGATCGTGAGACTCACCGTGTAGCGGCCCGGCGACGCGTAGGCCTTCTGCGGCGAGGCCGACAGGCTCGTCGTCCCGTCGCCGAAGTCCCAGCGGTAGCTCAGCCCCGCGAGCCCGGACGACAGGCCGCTGCCCAGTGCGAGCGGCGCGCCGACCTCGGCCTGGGCCGTGGCCCCCGTGATCGAGAACGCCGGCACGAACTCCACGGCCGCCTCGTCCGACCCGCCGCAGCCGGCCAGCGAGACCGCCAGCGCCCAGGCCGGCAGCGCCCGCATCGCATGGGGCGAGACCCAGGCGCTCGCCCGGGTCGTGAGCAGGCAGGGGGGGGACAGGGTGGTCATCGCGGGCCTCGGCGTCGGGGGGGCCCCCGGACGCTAGCACGGTCCGCCGCGCTGGGCATCTGCCATTCCGCTGAAGAACGATGCGGGCGCAGAGCCGCTCGAAGCAGGTCGGCGGGCCCTGAATCGAAAAAGCCCCGCGGGGCGGGGCTTCACGGGGTCTGGCGAACCCGGCCGTCGTGGCCGTCGGGTGCAGACCTTGGCGGAGAGGGTGGGATTCGAACCCACGGTGCGGGGATACCGCACGCCTGATTTCGAGTCAGGTACATTCGACCACTCTGCCACCTCTCCTGATCCGGTGCCGGCGGGTCGTGTCGCCGAAGCCCTGCATTCTAGCCGGATTTCAGACGCGCACGGCGAGATGCGCGCGGGCTCATGGCGCAAGCACCGCCTGGCCCCCGAGGTAGGGCCGCAGCACCTCCGGCACCGTGACGCTGCCGTCGGCGTTCTGGTGGTTCTCCAGCACCGCCACCAGCGTGCGGCCGACCGCGAGGCCCGAGCCGTTCAGCGTGTGGACGAGTTCATTGCGGCCCTGCGCGTTCTTGAAGCGGGCAGGCATGCGGCGCGCCTGGAAGGCCTCGCAGTTGGAGCAGGAGCTGATCTCGCGGTAGGTGCCTTGCGCGGGCAGCCAGACCTCGAGGTCGTAGGTCTTGCTGGCGCCGAAGCCCATGTCGCCGGTGCACAGCAGCATCACGCGGTAGGGCAGTTCCAGCGCCTGCAGCACGGCCTCGGCGTGGCCGGTCATCTCCTCGAGCGCGTCGTAGGAGCGGTCCGGGTGGACGATCTGCACCATCTCGACCTTGTCGAACTGGTGCTGGCGGATCATGCCGCGGGTGTCCCGGCCGGCGCTGCCGGCCTCGGAGCGGAAGCAGGGGCTGTGCGCGGTCAGGCGGATCGGCAGCTGGGACTCGGCGAGCACCTGCTCGCGCACGGAATTGGTCAGCGAGATCTCGCTGGTGGAGATCAGGTACTGCTCGCGCTGGTCCTCGTCACCGCCGCGCGAGACCCAGAACATGTCCTCCTTGAACTTCGGCAGCTGCCCGGTGCCTTCGAGCACCTCGCGGTTGACGATGTAGGGCGTGTAGCACTCGGTGTAGCCGTGCCGCGTGGTGTGCACGTCGAGCATGAACTGCGCGAGCGCCCGGTGCAGCCGCGCCACCGGGCCGCGCAGGAAGACGAAGCGCGAGCCGGACAGGCGGGTGCCGGTGTCGAAGTCCAGGCCGAGCGGCTCGCCGATGTCGACGTGGTCACGCACCGTGAAGTCGAAGGCGCGCGGCTCGCCCCAGCGGCGCTGCTCGAGGTTGCCGTGCTCGTCGGCACCGGTCGGGACGCTGGCGTGCGGCAGGTTCGGCACGCCCATCAGCATCTGCGTGAGCTCGGCCTGGATCGTCTCGAGCCGGTCCGCGGAGGCCTTGAGGCCGTCGCCGATGCCGCCGACCTCGGCCATCAGGTCCGCAGCGTCCTCGCCCCGGCCCTTGCGCTGGCCGATCTGCTTCGACAGGCTGTTGCGGCGGGCCTGCAGTTCCTCGGTGCTGGTCTGCAGGCGCTTGCGCTCCGACTCCAGCGACTGGAAGCGCGCGACGTCGAGGAAGGGCTGGGGAGACTTGCGCCGCTCGAGCGTGGCGACCACGCCGTCGAGGTCCTTGCGCAGCAGGTTGATGTCGAGCATGGCAGGCGGCCGCGCGGCGCGGCCGGTCGTGAAGGACAGCCGGCCATTGTAGGGAGGGCCTGCCGGCCGCCGGCCGATGCCGGCCGCGGTCAGGCGCCGTGCAGCTGCGGCACCAGCATCACCTGGCGCGTGCCGGGTGGCTTGGCGCCGAGGTCGGCGCAGGCCTCGCCGAGCACGCGCGTCGCGCACTCGGCGCAGTTGCCGCAGCGCGTGGCCACGCCCAGCTCGAACTGCAGGCACTCCAGGCTGTGGGCACCGGCGGCCGCGGCCTGGCGGATCTGCCGGTCGGACACTCGGGCGCAAACGCAGACGATCATCGGGTCTCAAGTCTCGGGCCGGCGGCCCGTGGTCGATGACCGGCCCGATCGCCGCCGGCGCCTCAGCTCACCTCGCCCATCTGGGACTGCAGGTAGTTCTGCGGGCCGACCTTGTCGATCAGGTCGATCTGGGTTTCCAGGAAATCGATGTGCTCTTCGGTGTCGTCGAGGATGTCCTGCAGCAGGTCGCGCGAGACGTAGTCACGCACCGCCTCGCAGTGGGCGATGCCGGCCTTGATCGTGGCCTGCGCCGCCGTCTCCATCTGCAGGTCGCATTTCAGGGCCTCGGGGACGTCCTCGCCGATCAGCAGCTTGCCCAGGTCCTGCAGGTTGGGCAGCCCGTCGAGCATCAGGATGCGCGACGTGAGCTTGTCGGCGTGCTTCATCTCTCCGATGGACTCTTCGTACTCCTTCTTCGCCAGCTTGTCGAACCCCCAGTGCTTCAGCAGTCGGTAGTGCAGGAAGTACTGGTTGATCGCCGTCAGTTCGTTCTTCAGCTGGGCGTTCAGGTGGTCGATGACCTGGGGATCACCTTTCATGGTCGGCTCCTGGGGGCTGGTTCGGGCGGCGGACGGCGGGAGGGAAGGCTCCGACCGCCCGGTGAGGGCCCGATTGTCAACCGCCCGGGACCCGGCCCGGCGGTGCTGGCCGCCTGCCTGTCGCCCGTGCGCTGGATCACGCTGGAACGGACTCTAACTGAAAACCGTTCGCATTTGCAAAGCCCTGCCCCCTGCGACGGCAGGTGCTTTTCGACGCGGCGGGTGCGCTCGGTGAGCCCCGCCTGGCGCAAGGTCCGATGAACAGTACCCGCGCCGGCCGTGCAGGCCCCTCGGAGGGCGCGGCAACCGAGGCCCGGGCAACGCGAGCGATTGGCATTTCAGCGCCGGGCCGCCACCCCGCGGCCGGTGCCGCGTCCGCGGCGGCCCCGCGCTATTTCAGACCCTTGGGCAGGGGGAATCGTGTGGTTTCCACCACACCCGGCATGCGCTGCACGGACACGGCACCGAGCGCCTTCAGGCGCTCGATCACCTGCTGGACCAGGATGTCCGGCGCCGAGGCCCCGGCCGTGAGGCCGACGCGCTGCTTGCCGTCGAACCAGGCCGATTGCAGATCGTCCGGCGAATCGACCATGTGCGCCTGCGTGCCGAGGCGCTCGGCCAGTTCGCGCAGGCGGTTGCTGTTCGAGCTCGTCGGGCTGCCGACGACGACCAGCACGTCGACCTGCGGTGCCAGCACCTTCACGGCGTCCTGGCGGTTCTGCGTCGCGTAGCAGATGTCCTGCTGCTTCTGCTCGCGCACCTGCGGAAAGCGCGCCTTGATGGCGGTGAGGATCTCGGCGGCATCGTCCACCGACAGCGTGGTCTGGGTCACCACGGCCAAGCGCTCGGTCTGCCGGGGCTGGACCCGCGCGACGTCGGCCACATCCTCGACGAGGTGGATGCCCTCGCTGAGCTGGCCCATGGTGCCCTCGACCTCGGGGTGGCCCTTGTGGCCGATCATCAGGAACTCGTAGCCCTGGCGGTGCAGCTTGCCGACCTCGACGTGCACCTTGGTGACGAGCGGGCAGGTGGCATCGAAGATCGAGAAGCCGCGCGCCTGCGCCTCCTGCCGCACCGCCTGGCTGACGCCGTGGGCGCTGAACACCAGCGTGGCGCCGGGCGGCACGTCGGCCAGGTCCTCGATGAAGACCGCACCCTTGGCCTTCAGGTCGTTCACGACATAGGTGTTGTGGACGATCTCGTGGCGCACGTACACCGGCGCACCGAACTTGGCCAGCGCGCGCTCGACGATCTCGATCGCCCGGTCCACGCCGGCACAGAAGCCGCGCGGTTCGGCCAGCATGACCGATTCGACACTCGCCGTCATCACAGCACCCCGATCAGCTGCACCTCGAAACTCACCGGCTGGCCGGCGAGCGGGTGGTTGAAGTCGAACAGCACCCAGTCCCCGCCGAGCTCGCGCACGACGCCGGCGTAGGCGCCCTGCCCGTCCGGCGTCGGAAAGCGCACCACGTCACCGACGGCGTAGCGCTCGTCCGGGTCCCCGAGTTCCGCCAGCAGCCGCCGCGCGACACGCTGCACCAGCTCGGGATTGCGCGGTCCGAAGGCCTCCCCCGCCGCCAGCTCGAAGCGCTCGTGCGCACCCTCGGCCAGGCCGATCAGCCGTCCCTCGACGGCCGGCGACAGTTCACCGGCGCCGACGGACAGCGTGGCCGGCGACTCGCCGAAGGTGTCGACCACGGCGCTGCCGTCCGGGCCGCACAGGCGGTAGTGCAGCGTCAGGAAAGAGCCGGGCTGGACGAGGTTCACTGAGCAGGCGGGCGAGAGCGGGAGACGCGCGATTTTACGTTTCGGGGGGCCCCCTTCGGCGGGGGGCTGTCTCCGCCTCGGTGAAGCGCGGCGGCCCTAAGCTGTGCCGACCGACTGCCCCCGCCCGAACCCGATGAACCCGCTCGACCTGCCGACCGACGCCCGCCCACGGGAGAAGCTGCTGATGCGGGGCCCCTCCGCACTGGCCGACGCCGAACTGGTCGCGCTGCTGCTGCGCACCGGCCACGCGGGCCGTCCGGTCCTCGGCCTCGCGCAGGACCTGCTGCGTGCCACCGGCGGCGTCGCGGGGCTGCTGCACGCCGGCCAGGACACGCTGGCCGGCATCAAGGGCCTCGGCCCCGCGAAGCGCGCCGAACTGGCGGCCGTGCGCGAGCTGGCTCGCCGGGCGCTGGCCGAGCCGATGACCGTCCGACCCGTGTTCCAGACGCCCAAGGACGTGAAGGACTACGCCCGGCTGCAGCTGTGCGGCCTGGGCCACGAGGTCTTCGCGGTGATGTTCCTCGACGCCCAGCACCGCCTGGTGCGCTGGGAAGAGGTGTTCCGCGGGACGCTGGCCCAGACGGCCGTCTATCCCCGCGAACTGGTGCGCCGCTCGCTGGCCCTCGGCGCCTCGGCGGTGGTGCTGCTGCACAACCACCCATCGGGGGTGGCCGAGCCCTCGATCGCCGATGGGCACCTGACGCGGGCGATCTCCGCGGCCCTCGCGCTGGTCGACGTGCGGGTGATCGACCACCTCGTCGTCGGCTCGTCCGAGGTGGTGTCCTTCGCCGAGCGCGGCCTGATCTGAGCGTGTGAGAGGCATTCCCCCACGCCTGCGCGGACGCCGGCCAGCCCCACGCGGGCACCCGGGCACGAAAGCCGCAACAATCGCCGCATGCCCAAGCCGCCGCGCCCGCACGCCGCCGTTGCTGCCGCGCGCGGCGCGGCCGGCAAGCGGGGCGCGGCCATCTCGGCCATCTCGGCCAACTCGTCCGCTTCAGCCGTCTCGGCCGCTACGGCCGCTACGGCCGCTACGGCCGTCTCGTCCGTCTCGTCCGTCCCAGCCGTCCCGGCCGCCGCTGGCCCGGCGCGGGCAGCTCGGCCCGGGGCCGCGGCGGCGCCCCCGCTGCGGGCCGCCAGCCTGGCCGAGCTGGCGCCGCTGCGGCAGGCGCTCGCCGACGCTCGCCGCGCGCAGGCAGCACGCGAGGCCGCCGAGGCGGCGCGACGCGCCCGCGAGGAGCAGGAGCGCACGCTGTTCGCGCGCAGCGTCGGGCCGGTGCTGGCACTGCGGCGCGGTGCGCCGGCCGCGCCGCCCGCGCGACCGCTCCCGCCGGCCGAACCGCGGCAGCGCGAACGCGACGAGCAGGCGGTGCTGCGCGAGGCGCTGTCCGACGAGTTCGACGCCGAATCCCTGCTGGAGACCGATGAATCGCTGTCGTGGCGGCGCGCCGACATCGGCCCGGACGTGGTGCGCCGGCTGCGGCGCGGCGTCTGGGCGATCCAGGCCGACATCGACCTGCACGGCCTGCGCCGCGACGAGGCGCGCGAGGCGCTGGGCGGCTTCCTGCGCGCCGCGGAACGGCGCGGCCTGCGCTGCATCCGCGTGGTGCACGGCAAGGGGCTGGGCTCGCCGGGGCGCCAGCCCGTGCTGAAGGGCAAGGTCCGGCAGTGGCTGGTGCAGCGCGAGGAGGTGATTGCCTTCGCGCACGCGCGGGCCGCCGACGGGGGCCATGGCGCGGTGATCGTGCTGCTGCGCCCGCAGGGCGGCGAGCCGCCACGCAGCCTGCCGCGTGCCGCCGCCGCCGAGACGGCGCCGGCCCCGGCGCATCGGCTCGCCGCGCGCGGGGAGGAAGCCGGGCACCGCCCGGCCGAGCGCTCCCGCTAGGGCGAGACTTTCTGCACCCCGTCGGCCCGGTTGCGCATCCAGTCGGCCGTCTTCGCGAACGCGTCGAGCAGGCGAGCGGCGAGCGCCGGGTCCCGCACTTCGTCGGCGATGGCCTGGCGCATGCACGCCAGCCACTGGTCGCGCTCGGCGATCCCGATGCCGTAGGGCAGGTGGCGTGCGCGCAGCCGGGGGTGTCCGAAGCGCTCCTCGAAGTAGGCCGGTCCGCCGAGCCAGCCGCACAGGTACCAGAACAGCTTGTCGCGCGAGCCGTCCAGCGCGGTGGGATGCAGCGCGCGCAGGCCGCGGTAGGCCGGCTCCAGGTCCATCAGGTCGTAGAAACGGTCGACGAGGGCACGCACGGCGGCCTCGCCGCCGATCCACTCGTAGGGTGTCGCCGGCGCTGCGGTGCCGGGAGCGGTCACGTCGCCCTCCCGCATCCGCACTCGCGGCAGCCCTTCGCGCTCTTCCGGCTCATCGGAACCTTCCTCGGGTTCAGGTCCCGCTGGTGAGCTTCTCGGCCACCGCCTGCACGGCGCGGGCGCTGGGGCAGCCCGGCTGCATCTGCATCAGCAGCTGGCGCTTCTGGATCGCCTCGCGCACCGCGGGGTCGATCGGCACCTCGCCCAGCAGCGAGAGCTTCACCACCTCGGCACTGCCGTCGACCTCGCGCGTCAGCAGCGGCGAGACGTAGCGGTCGATCACCTGCTGGAGCTGGCCGCGGATCACCCGCCCCTCGCCGGGACGGCTGACCTGGTTCGCCACCATGCGGATCAGGCGGCGCTCCTGCTGGCTGGCCAGCACCTTGATGGTGGCGTAGGCATCGGTCAGCGAGGTCGGCTCCGGCGTGGCGACGATCAGCACGTCGTCGGCCAGCGAGACGGTGTAGAGCACCACGTCGGAGATGCCGGCACCCGTGTCGAGCACGATCCGGTCGTAGCGCGGGGCGACCTGCTCGATCACGTCCAGCAGCTGGTCGCGCACCTCGGGCGTCAGGCGCGAGTACTCCACCAGGCCGGAGCCGGCCAGCAGCACGTCGAAGCCGCCGGGTGCCGGCATCAGCGCCGAATCCAGCGTGGCCTTGCCGGTGAAGACGTCGTGCAGCGTCGTCTTCGGGAACAGGTTCAGCACCACGTCGAGGTTGGCCAGCCCCAGGTCGGCGTCGAGCACGAGCACGCGCTCGCCGCGGCGCACCAGCGCGGCCGCGAGGTTGGCCGACATGAACGTCTTGCCGACGCCGCCCTTGCCGCTCGTCACGGCAAGGATGCGGGCCCGGCGGGTGCCGGGCACGCCGCGACCGGCGGCACGGTGTTCGGATACGGGGCTCATTCGAGGTCCTGGAACTGGGAGGTGCCGAACAGCAGGCCCTTCTCTTCGGGACTGACCTGCAGCACGGTCACGTGCTCCAGGCAGGTGCGGTTGCGGCCTTCGGTCTTCGCGCGGTAGAGCTGCTGGTCGGCCCGCTCGATCCACAGCAGCGCCGACGAACGGACCCACTGCGGCGCGAACGCGCCCCCCAGGCTGATCGTGACGTGCACGTCGGTGCCGGGCGCCACCGAGACCGTCGCCGCCTGGACCTTCGCGCGGATGCGCTCGGCCACGGCGTGGCCGAAGGCCGGCGCGCAGTTCGGCAGGATGACCGCGAACTCCTCGCCACCCAGCCGGGCCACCGTGTCCATCGGCCGCACGCTGTCGAGCAACACCTGGGCGACGGCCTTGATGACCAGGTCCCCGGCGTTGTGGCCATGCTCGTCGTTGACGCGCTTGAAGTGGTCGATGTCGGCCAGCAGCAGCAGGGCCGGCTCGCCGATCCGGGCCACGCGGTCCACCTCGCGCTCCAGCGCCAGCTCGAACTGGCGGCGGTTCGACAGCTCGGTCAGCGCATCCCGGCTGGACAGCTCGCACAGGCCGTCGATGACCGCCTGCAGCCAGGCGGCCCCGTCGCCGGCCTCGTCCGGCGGCAGCACGTAGCCGGACTGCGCGAGCAGCTGCAAGGCCGCCTGCAGGTCCAGCCCCCCGGGCGATGGCGCGGTACCCGCCGCGAACGCGACACGCGCGACGGCGGCAGGCAGGGGCAGGGTGGCGGTCATACGGCTGGGCGACGGTCCTTTCGGCGGCGCCCTGCGGGCCTGGCCCGACGATGGCGTCACGGCCAGTCTAGCAGCCCCTCTCCCCGGGCCGACGCCGGAACAGGCCCCCTGTACCCCCCCTGTTTCATGGCCGGTGCGTGACGGCGGAACCCACCGCCCGGGTCGCCGAGGCCTCAAGTCCCACCCGTCGCGGGTCGATAAGCGCAGGATGACACCCTCCCGCCGCCCCACCCGATGAGCGCGACCCTGCTCGCGTCCGGCCCGCCGGCGGAGGGCGGCTCGCAGGAGTTCGCCTTCGACGCCCAGGCCTTCCAGCGCGTGCGCGAGCTGATCTACCAGCGCGCCGGCATCAGCCTGCACGACGGCAAGCAGGCGATGGTGTACAGCCGGCTGTCGCGCCGGCTGCGCGAGACCGGCCACCGCTCGTTCGCGGCCTACCTGCAGGCGCTGGAGACCGGCGGCGGCGCGAATGCCGACGCAGAGTGGCAGGAGTTCGTCAACTGCCTGACGACCAACCTGACGGCCTTCTTCCGCGAGGACCACCATTTCACCGCGCTGGCGGCCGACCTGCGCGCCCGCCGGCCCGCGGGCCTGCGCATCTGGTGCAACGCTGCATCGACCGGCGAGGAGCCCTACTCGCTGGCGATGACGGTGGCAGAGGCGCTGGGCAGCGGCGTCTCCGCCCGCATCCTCGCCAGCGACATCGACACCAAGGTGCTCGCCACCGCCGCCGCCGGCATCTACCCGGCCGACGCCCGCGGCCTGTCGCCGGAGCGCCTGCGCACGCACTTCCTGCGCGGCAAGGGCCCGAATGCGGGCCTGATCCGCATCAAGCCGGAGCTGGCGCGCATGGTGGAGTTCCGGTTCCACAACCTGATGCAGGCGCACTGGTCGCTGGGGGAGCCCTTCGATCTGGTGTTCTGCCGCAACGTGATGATCTATTTCGATGCGCCGACGCAACGCAAGGTGCTGGAGCGCATCCACGCGGTGATGAAGCCGGGCAGTTGGCTCTACGTCGGCCATTCCGAGAACTTCACCGACTCGCGCGACCTGTTCCGCCTGCGCGGCAAGACCATCTACGAGCGCGTCTAAGGCCATGGCCCCCTCCGACAGCGGGCGCCTGGCCGCCCTCAAGAACCGTGAACGCCGGCCGGGCGAGGCCTCGTTCTTCTACTACGACGCGCACTTCCGCAACGTCGCGGTGAAGATCCTGCCGGGCGAGTACTTCGTCGCGTCGGAGGACCTGCTGCTGATGACGACGCTCGGCTCCTGCATCGCCGCCTGCCTCTGGGACCGCCAGGCCCACGTCGGCGGCATGAACCACTTCATGCTGCCCGATGGCGCGCCCGGCGACCCGGCGAGCGGCCGCTATGGCTCCTACGCGATGGAACTGCTGATCAACGAGCTGCTGAAGCGAGGCGCCACGCGCTCGACGCTCGAGGCCAAGGTCTTCGGCGGCGGCCAGGTGGTGAGCGGCATGTCCACGATGAACGTCGGCGAACGCAACACCCGCTTCGTGATGGACTACCTGAAGGCCGAGCGCATCCCGGTGGTCTCCAAGGACGTGCTCGACGTGGTGGCGCGCAAGGTCTGCTTCCTGCCGGCCAGCGGCAAGGCGCTGATCAAGCGCCTGGTGCCCGGTGCGGCCGATGCCGTGGTCGCCCAGGAGCGGGCGGCCGCCCAGCGGGTGCAGCCGGCGGCCAGCGCCGGCGGCTCGGTGGACCTGTTCTGAACCGGAGTTCCGACGATGGCGAACAAGACGCGGGTGGTGGTGGTCGACGACTCGGCGCTGGTGCGCAGCCTGCTCGGCGAAATCATCAACCGCCAGCCCGACATGGAGTGCATCGGCGCCGCCAGCGACCCGCTGGTGGCGCGCGAGATGATCCGCAACCTGAACCCCGACGTGATCACGCTGGACGTCGAGATGCCGCGCATGGACGGCATCGACTTCCTCGGCAAGCTGATGCGCCTGCGGCCGATGCCGGTGGTGATGGTCTCCACGCTGACCGAGCGCGGCGCCGACGTGACGCTGCGCGCGCTCGAGCTGGGCGCGGTGGACTTCGTCGCCAAGCCGCGCATCGGCATCGTCGACGGGCTGAAGCGCCTGGCCGACGACATCACCGAGAAGATCCGCATCGCGGCGCGCGCCCAGCTGCGCCGGCTGCCGCCCGCCCCCGCCGCAGCGCCCGCCGGCGGCCCGGCCGGCGCCGCCCCGGCCCGGCCGCCCGCGTCGATCGGTCGGCTGTCGACCGAGAAGATCGTCTTCATCGGCGCCTCCACCGGTGGCACCGAGGCGACCCGCGAGGTGCTGGTGAACCTGCCGCCGGATGCGCCGGCCGTCGTCATCACCCAGCACATGCCACCGGGCTTCACCCGCAGCTACGCGGCACGCCTGGACACGCTGTGCCGCATCCGCGTCGCCGAGGCGCGCGACGGCGAGCGCATCCTGCCCGGCCACGCCTACATCGCGCCCGGCGGCCTGCACCTGAGCGTGGAGCGCAGCGGCGCGAACTACATCGCCCGCGTGCAGGACGGCGACCCGGTGAACCGCCACAAGCCCTCGGTCGAGGTGCTGTTCAAGTCCGCCGCCCGCACGGTCGGCCCGAATGCGCTCGGCGTCATGCTCACCGGCATGGGCGCCGACGGCGCGCGGGCGATGCGCGAGATGCTGGACGCCGGCAGCTACAACCTGGTACAGGACGAGGCGAGCTGCGTGGTGTTCGGCATGCCGCGCGAGGCGATCGCCGCCGGCGCCGCCAGCGAGGTGCTGCCACTCGCGCAGATCGCCCCGCGGCTGATCGAGCGGCTGCGCGCATCCGGCGGGCTCGGCAACCGCGTCTGAGCACGGCCTGCGGAACCGCGCGGCCGCGCTGGCCGCCTCCGCGCCACCCCGGCTGCGCCGCGGCCACGACCGACCGGGCCGCTCACGCCCCGTCGCGGCCGGATGCCGCGGCCGGCTCCGCCCCCCGGCCGGCCTCGGGCAGGAAGAGGTCGAGCACGTCGTTCAGGAAGTCGAAGCCGCGCGGCGTGGTCGCCAGGCGGTCCGGGTCCGGCAGCAGCAGGCCGCGGCGCTCGCCCTGCGCGCGCGCCGCCGCGATCGCCGAGGCCGGCAGGCCGGTGCGCTCGACGAAGGAGGCCAGGCTCACGCCCTCGCGCAGCCGCAGCGCGTTCAGCATGAACTCGAAGGGCAGCGCCGCGCGCGCCACCGCGTGTTCGTTCGAGACCGCGCGCCCGGCCAGCGCCTGCGCCATGTAGGTCTGCGGGTCGCGCCAGCGCACCTGCCGCACCACCCGGTGCGCGAAGCTCAGCTTGCCGTGCGCGCCTGCGCCGATGCCGAGGTAGTCGCCGAAGCGCCAGTAGTTCAGGTTGTGGGTGCAGCGGTGGCCGTCGCGCGCGAAGGCCGAGACCTCGTAGCGCGCCAGGCCGCCCGCCGCGGTGCGCTCGACCAGGCGGTCCAGCATCGCGGCCGCCGTGTCCTCGTCGGGCAGGCCGGGCGGCGGGCGGCGCGCGAACCGGGTGTTGGGCTCGAGCGTCAGGTGGTAGACGGACAGGTGGGGCGGCGCATGGGCCAGCGCGGCGTCCAGGTCGCGGTCGAGCGCGGCCAGGTCCTGGCCCGGCAGCGCGTACATCAGGTCGAGGTTGAAGGTGTCGAAGCAGCGCGCAGCCTCCTCGGCCGCGGCATGCGCCTGCGCGGCGTCGTGCACGCGCCCGAGCGCCGCGAGTGCACCGTCGTCGAAGCTCTGCACGCCGATCGACAGCCGGGTCACGCCGGCGTCGCGGAAGGCGCGGAAGCGGTCGCGCTCGAAGGTTCCGGGGTTGGCCTCGAGCGTGATCTCGCAGCCCGGCGCGAGCGGCAGCCGGGCCCGCACGTCGTCCAGCAGCCGGCCGATCGCGGCCGGCGCGAACAGGCTGGGCGTGCCGCCGCCGAGGAAGACGCTGACGACGCGCCGGCCCCAGACCAGGGGCAGCGCGTCCTCGAGGTCGGCGCGCAGCGCGTCGAGGTAGCGCTGCTGCGGAATCTCCTCGCCGTCGGCCGGCGCGTGGGAGTTGAAGTCGCAGTACGGGCACTTGCGCAGGCACCACGGCAGGTGCACGTAGAGCGACAGCGGCGGGGGCGCGGCCAGGCTCAGCGTGCCCGGGCGCTGCCAGTGGGCCAGGCGCTGCGCGACGCTGCCGGTCGGCGGCGCCCCTTCCTGCGGCGGCTCAGCCAAGGTGCCAGGCCTCGCGCATCAGCCCGACCATCTGCCGCGCGGCCAGCGCGCGGTGGCTGCGTGCATTCTTCTCGTCGGGCCCGAGCTCGGCGACGCTGCGGCCGTCGGGCGGCACCGCCAGCAGCGGGTCGTAGCCGAAGCCGCCGGCGCCGCGGGCCTCGTCGCGCAGCCGGCCCTGCCAGCGGCCGGTGGCCACCAGCGGCTCCGGATCCGCCGCGCTGCGCACGGCCACCAGCGTGCAGACGAAGCGGGCCCGCCGGTCGGCGATGCCCTCCATGGCCTGCAGCAGGCGGCGGTTGTTCGCGTCGTCCTGCACGCGGCGCCGCGCCTCGCGGTCGCCCTCGGGCAGCGCCACCGCCGCGTAGTGGGCGGAGTCGACCCCCGGCGCCCCCCCGAGCGCATCGACGCACAGGCCCGAGTCGTCCGCGATCGCCGGCAGCCCGGTCGCGGCGGCGGCATGGCGCGCCTTGGCCAGTGCGTTCTCGAGGAAGCTGTGGAAGGGCTCGTCGGCCTCGGCCACGCCGAGCGCCCCCTGGGACACGAGCACCAGGCCGAGCGGCTCGAACAGCGGCCGCAGCTCGGCCAGCTTCTTCGCGTTGTTCGAGGCCAGCACCAGCCGCCCGGCCGGCACCTGCAGCACGGCCTCCCCGGCCATCGGCTCAGGCATCGGGCAGCGGCTGCGCCAGCGCCGCGCGCTGGGCCTCGACGAGGCGGCGGATGCCGGCGTCGGCCAGCGCGAGCAGCCGGTCCATCTCGGCGCGCGAGAAGGCGGCGCCCTCGGCCGTGCCCTGCACCTCGACGAAGCCGCCCGCACCGGTCATCACGACGTTCATGTCGGTGTCGCAGGCGGCATCCTCGACGTACTCGAGGTCGAGCAGCGGGGTGCCGTCGACGATGCCGACCGACACCGCGGCCACCGCATCGCGCAGCGGCGAACGCGCCACGCGGCCGCTCGCGAGCAGCCCGGTGACCGCGTCGTGCAGCGCCACCCAGGCGCCGGTGATGGCCGCGGTGCGGGTGCCGCCGTCGGCCTGCAGCACGTCGCAGTCGAGCGTGATCGTGCGCTCACCGAGCGCGGCCAGGTCGACCACGCAGCGCAGCGAGCGGCCGATCAGCCGCTGGATCTCCTGCGTCCGGCCGCTCTGCTTGCCGCGCGCGGCCTCGCGGTCGCCACGGGTGTGGGTGGCGCGCGGCAGCATGCCGTACTCGGCGGTGACCCAGCCCTCCCCGCTGCCGCGCTTGTGCGGCGGCACGCGCTCCTCGACCGACGCGGTGCACAGCACGCGGGTGTGGCCGAAGGACACCAGCACCGAGCCCTCGGCATGGCGGGTGTAGCGTCGCTGCAGTTGCACCGGACGCAGCGCGTCCGCGGCACGGCCTTGCGTGCGCTCGAAACTCATCGGGAACCTTTCAGGAACGGGGGGGCGGCGCCGCGCGGCGCCGGATGGCATCGTTGATCTCGTCGATCGAGCGGTCGATGTCGACCTCGGCCGCCGGCAGCGGCTGCGAATCCTCGCCGTGGAAGGCGGGGCGGATCGTGGTCGCGAAGCCGGCATCGGACGACGGCGTGGCGGCGGCCTGCTCGGCCCCGTCCTCGTCGTCGGCCGGATCGGCCGGCTCGTCGCCTTCCCACTCGACCGCGAGCACGGTGACGTTGTCGCTGCGCGGCCCTCCCTGGCGAAGCGCCTGGTCGACCAGCGCCGGCACCGCCTCGTCCAGCGGCCCGGCGCCGAGCCCGGTGACGATCTGCGCATCGCTCAGGTTGCCCCAGAGGCCGTCGCTGCACAGCAGCAGACGGTCCCCCGGCTCGAGCCGCTGGGGCCCGCTCGCGTCGATGACCGGCATGCCGGGGCTGCCCAGGCAGGTGAACAGCACGTTGCGGTTGTAACGCTCCGGACGCAGGCCGCCGGCGCTCGACAGCTGCAGCTCCGCATAGGAGTGGTCGCGCGTGCGCACCCGCAGCGCCCCGTCGCGCACGTGGTAGAGGCGCGAATCGCCGCAGTGCGCCCACCAGGCCTGCGAGCCCTGCAGCAGGCAGGCGACGATCGTGGTGCGCGGGGTGTCGCTCATCGCGCGACGCTCGCCGTAGCGCTGCAGCTGGTGGTGGCCGCCGACGATCGCCTCCTGCAGGAAGGCCAGCGGATCGTCCAGCCGCGGCCGGCACTCGCGCTGGAAGCGCCCGGCCAGCGTCTGCAACGCCAGCTGCGCCGCGACCTCGCCCTCGGGGTGCCCGCCCATGCCGTCGGCCACCGCGAACAGCCCGGCGCGCCGGGTGTAGGTGTAGCCCATGCGGTCCTCGTTCTTCTCGCGGCCGCCCTTGCGGCTGAGCTGGTAGACGTTGAAACGCATCGGGCGGGCCGCTCAGCCTTTCGCGCCGGTGGTCAGGTTCTCGACGCCGAGCTTGAGCCGCTCGCTGAAGCTGAGCTTGGTGTAGCGCCGCTCGGTCTCGCGCGCGAGCTCCTTCTGCAGCGCGAACACGCTCTGCGGGCGCGCCAGCGGGTCGAGCGACATGCACCACTCCGTGACCTCGAGCAGGTTGTCGGAATAGACGTTGCGCAGGCGCGAGAGGCTCAGGCTCAGCCGGTCCTTCTCGATGCGCTGCGGCGCATCGTTCGGCGGGTAGCCCTGCATGCAGGCGTACAGGCAGGCGCCGATCGCATAGATGTCGGTCCAGGGGCCGAGCGAGCCGTCGCGCCGGTACATCTCGGGGGCCGCGAAGCCCGGCGTGTACATCGGGCGGATGAAGTCGCCCTGCTTGCTCAGCACCTCGCGCGCGGCGCCGAAGTCCAGCAGCACCGCCTTGTTGTCGTTGGTGATGAAGACGTTGGCCGGCTTGATGTCCAGGTGCAGCATCTTGTGCTGGTGCACGATGCGCAGGCCGCGCAGGATCTCGTCGAACAGGCTGCGGATGGTGGACTCGCGGAAGACCTTGTCGCGCTTCAGGTCCCGCGCGGTGATGATGAAGTCCTGCAGCGTGTCGCCCTGCAGGTAGTTCATCACCATGTAGACGGTCTCGTTCTCGCGGAAGAAGTTCAGCACCGAGACCACGCTCGGGTGGCTGATCTGCGCCAGCGAACGGCCTTCCTCGAAGAAGCTCTTCAGGCCGAGCCGGTACAGCGGCTGCTTCTCCGGCGGCACGCGCGGCACCAGCTCACCCGGCGCGCGCTCCGCCAGCGAGGCCGGGATGTACTCCTTCAGCGCCACCAGGCGCTTCTCGGCGTCCTCGGCCAGGTAGACCACGCCGAAGCCGCCCGCGGCGATCCGCTTGACGATGCGGTAGCCGCCGACCACCGTTCCGGCCGGCAGCGAGGCTGGTTTGGCCTTTGACATAATCGACGTTTTGTCCGCGCGAATCTTCATGCCAGTCTACAGCATGACCGGTTATGCGAACGCCGGCGCGGGAGGCCCCGACGCCCCGCGCGGCAACGCATCCGACACCCCTTCCGACGCTGGCTCCGGCGCCGCCGCCGCGCCCGCCGTGCACGTCGAGCTGCGCTCCGTCAACAGCCGCTTCCTCGACCTGGTGCTGCGGCTGCCCGACGAGCTGCGCAGCCTCGAGCCCGCCCTGCGCGAACTCGTCGGCGCGCAGTTCAAGCGCGGCAAGATCGAGCTGCGCGTCGCCTCGCGCGCCGACGCCGACACCGCCTGGCCCCAGCCGCAGGCCCTGCAGCTCGGCCGCCTGGCGCAGTTGCAGGACCTGGTGCGCGGCTGGCTGCCGCAGGCCGCGCCGCTCAGCGTGAACGAGGTGCTGCACTGGTGCCGCCACGCCACGCCGCCGGCGCGGCTCGACGAGTGGGTGCTCGAGGCCGCGAAGCAGGCCGTCGACGGCCTGAAGAAGGCCCGCGCGCGCGAAGGCCAGAAACTCGCCGCCGTGCTGCTGGAACGCGTCGGTCGCCTGCGCGAGCTCGCCGACCAGGCCGAACCGCTCGTCCCCGAGGTCGTCGCGCGGCAGCAGCAGCGCTTCGTCGACCGCTGGAACGAGGCCCTCGCCGCCACCGGCGCCGCCGCCAGCGTGCCCCGCGAGGCCCTGCACGACCGCGCCCTCAACGAAGCCGCCGCCTTCGCGATCCGCATCGACGTGGCCGAGGAGCTCGCCCGCCTGCGCGCCCACCTCGACGAGATCGCCCGCCTGCTCAAGGCCGGCGGCGAGCTCGGCAAGCGCCTGGACTTCCTGGTCCAGGAACTGCTGCGCGAGGCCAACACCCTCGCGTCCAAGGCCGCGTCGCTGGAACTCACCAACCTGTCGGTGGAGATGAAGGTGGCGATCGAGCAGATGCGGGAGCAGGTGCAGAACATCGAGTGAGGTCTCACGGGGTCTCTTGGCACCCCCAAGCAGCCGGAAAGGCCGCACGTTGGGACGAGTTCGAGCTGGAGGCCGACCCGCCCGGTGTGGCACCTGCCCGGCATCCGCACCAGGACCGGCCAGCCGCCGGACATCCCGCTGCCGACCATGGCGGTGGAGTGGCTGCAGAAGCTGAACGAGCTGGCCTGCAATGCCGAGCACGTGCTGCCGGCGCGCAAGCTGCAGAGCCGCATGGTGCCGCACGTGTGCGAGTCGACCCTGGGCGTGGCGATGGGCAAGGTGAAGCGCGGCCTGCCCCACTTCACGGTACATGACTTCCGCCGCACCGCACGAACCCACCTGGCCGCACTGGGCGTGGAGCCGCACGTGGCCGAGCGTTGCCTGAACCACAAGCTCAAGGGCGTGGAAGGCGTCTACAACCGGCACGACCACTTCGAGGAGCGGCGGCGGGCGCCCGAAGCGTGGGGGCAATTGCTGCTGAAGCTGAAACGCCAAGGGCCGCATCCGAAGAAACCGGCCCCAGCGAACCAGCAGGCAACGCTGCCTCAGGAGACTTGACAACTATTGATAGCCAGCGGGATCATGCGTGCCATGAGCAGCAACACCATGAGCTTTGCCCTGCCGGAGGCCCTGCGCGAGTACGTCGACCAGCGGGTACGGTCCGGCCAATACGGCAACACCAGCGAGTACCTGCGTGAGCTGATCCGCCGGGACCAGGAAGAACAGGCCAAGAAGCGTCTGCGCGAGCTGATCGAAGAAGGGCTGAGTTCAGGCCCTGGCCGTGTCCTGACACCCAAACGGACGGCACGGTTGAAGAAGCAGGCCCTGGGCGACCTGCGTTGAAGCCCGCCCATCTTCGGCCCCGCGCCGAAGCAGACCTGATCGAAGCGGCAAGGTACTACGCGCAAGAAGGGGGCTTGGCTCTAGGCGAGCGGTTGTTCGACGCCGCGATCGCAGCGCTCGAACCGATCGAACGCAGGCCCTCCATGGGTTCTCCGCGGCTGGGACAGCTGTGCGACATCCCGGGCCTGCGATCCTGGCGAGTCGCTGGATTCCCGATGCAATGGCTCTACTTCGAGGCACCCGATCATCTCGATGTCGTTCGCCTTGTGGGTGACCGACAAGACATCCTCGCGCTCCTCCAAGATGCAGGCTGAGGATCCGCTCCCTGGCCGCCCGACTCTGCGGCCGATGCGAGGTGCCCGATGACCGGCGACGCGCGTGAGGAAGTGACCCGGCTGCTGGCCGAGAACCGCCGACTGCGAGAGTTGCTGACCGAGCACGGCACGCCTGGCAACTGCCCGACACCATGCGGACTACGGATCGAAGCCCGCGCCTCGGCACCGACGAGAAAGTGAAGCTCTTCGCCAGCCTGTTCCGCGGCAGGGAAGACGTCTACCCGGTCCGCTGGGAGAGCAAGGCCGGCAAGTCGGGCTACTCGCCAGCGTGCGCGAACGAATGGCGCGCCGGCATCTGCGAGAAGCCGCGGGTCAAGTGCGGCGACTGCGCCCACCGCGCCTTGATCCCGGTCACGGGCCAGACGGTCTTCGACCACCTCGCCGGGCGGCACACCGTAGGGGTGTATCCGCTGCTCTCGGATGACACCTGCCACTTTCTGGCGGTGGACTTCGACGATGCCGAGTGGCGCGAGGATGCGCGCGCCTTCGCCGGCTCGTGCGATGCGCTGGGCGTGCCAGTCGCGCTTGAAGTGTCCCGCTCAGGCAATGGGGCACACGCGTGGATCTTCTTCTCCGCCCGGGTGTCGGCACGCGATGCCCGTCGGCTGGGTACCGCCCTCATCAGCCACACCTGCGCGCGCACCCGCCAGCTGAAGCTCAGCTCCTACGACCGCCTGTTTCCGAACCAAGACACGATCCCGAAGGGAGGGTTCGGCAACCTGATCGCCTTGCCACTGCAGAAAGCACCCCGTGAAAGCGGCGGCAGCGTCTTCGTCGACCGTGACCTGCAACCCCACGACGACCAGTGGGCCTTCCTGGCCGGCCTGTCAAGGATGTCGCCTGCGGATATCGAACCCACGATCCTGCGCGCCACCGGTGGCCGCCATCCGCTCGCCGTGACCTTCTTCGACAGCGAGGACCAGGCCACGCCGTGGCGTCGGCAGGAGCCGGCGTCCAGCCGATTGCCTGGCCCGATGCCGGCCTCACTGAAGATCACGCTGGCCAACCTGGTGTACTTCGAGACGGCCGCTTTGCCACAACCTCTGGCCAACCGGCTGATCCGCCTGGCCGCCTTCCAGAACCCTGAGTTCTACAAGGCACAGGCCATGCGCCTTCCGGTGTGGGATGAGCCCCGGGTCATCGGCTGCGCAGAGAACTTCCCCCAACACATCGCCCTGCCGCGCGGGTGCCTGGACGCGGCGCTCACCTTGCTGCGCGAGAACGGCATCCGGCCAGACCTGCACGACGAGCGATCGGCCGGGACGGGGCTGCAAGTGCAGTTTCGCGGCGCGCTTCGGCCGGACCAGCAGCAAGCGGTCGACGCCATGCTGGCCCACGACACTGGTGTCTTGTGCGCGCCGACCGCCTTCGGAAAGACGGTGACCGCAGCCGCGCTGATTGCCACACGGGGTGTGAACACCTTGATCCTGGTCCATCGGGCCGAGCTGTTGCGTCAGTGGCGCGAGAGGCTGCAAACCTTCCTGGCCGAGGCCCGCGACGAAGGTCAGGACCGACCCAGCATCGGCGCGATCGGCGGCGGCAATTCGAAGCCTACCGGACGCATCGACATCGCCTTGATGCAGTCGCTCTGCCGCCAGGGCGAAGTCAATGCGCTCGTCGAGGACTACGGACACATCGTGGCGGACGAGTGTCACCACCTGTCGGCGTTTTCCTTCGAAGCAATCCTGAAGCGGGCCAAGGCGAAGTACGTCCTCGGGTTGACCGCCACGCCGATCCGCCGCGACGGCCGGCAGCCCATCATCTTCATGCAGTGCGGCCCAACGCGACACACCGCGGAGAAGCCTTCGGGGGCGCCGCAGACCTTGGAGATCGTCCCGCGATACCTGACACCCCGGGTTGGGGCTGCCGACGATGCGCCGATCCAGCAGGTGTTCCAGGTCATCGCCTCGGATGCCGCCCGCACAGCCCAGGTTGCCGACGAGGTGACAGCTGCATTCGCCGCAGGCGGCAAGGTCTTGGTCCTGACCGAGCGGACGGAACACCTGGACGCCCTGCGCCAAGCACTGGGCACGCGGGTGTCACCGCTGCTGGTGCTGCACGGCCGGATGTCGACAAAGCAGCGGACTGCGCTGCTTCAAGAACTGGAGTCGCTGCCTGCCGATGCACCGCGGGTGCTGCTCTCTACGGGCAAGCTGGTCGGCGAAGGCTTCGACCATGCGCCACTCGATACCCTGGTGCTGGCGATGCCCATCTCCTGGAAGGGCACGCTCGCGCAGTACGCCGGCCGCCTGCACCGGGAGCACGCCAGCAAGGGCAGGGCTCGAATCGTCGACTTCGTGGACGAGGGGCATCCCGCCCTGCTTCGCATGTGGGAACGGCGCCAGCGCGGGTATCAAGCCATGGGGTATCGAGTGATCCCGCAAGGTTCAGGCCTCTTCAATCCGGACGATTGACGCGGTCGTGCAGCCGGCCTGACCGATTACCGATCAGTCACTTTCCGCTTGACCTCCAGCGGGTCGGCACCGAAAATGACCGAAAGGTAACTTCAAGCGCGTGCCATGCCGCCGCCGGCCCAAGACTTACCGCTCGGTCACTCCAATGACTCAGAGACGCCGATCCGCTCCTCCGTGGAGTTGGGCGCCGTCATCCGTGAGCAGCGCAAGCGGCTGGCGCTGAAGCAGCTAGACGTGGCGGGCCTGGGCAACACCGGCAACCGCTTCATCGTGGACGTGGAGAACGGCAAGCCGACGGTGCAGTTGCAGAAGGTGCTGGACCTGATGGACCTGCTGGGCCTGGAGGTGGTGGTACGCACCAAGGCCTCTCGTTCGACCTCCTCGCTGTGAGGCACAGGTGATGCAGCCACGGCCCGACCGGCTGGATGTCTACTACGGCAGCGAGCTGGCCGGTGCCGTGCACGACAGCGCGCCATTGGCCTTTGAGTACGCCTCGACCTGGCTGGATGGCGCCCAGCGCATGTCGCTGGCCGCCATTCCTCTGCAGCCCGGCCGGCAGGCCACGCCCGAGGTGCAGGCCTTCTTCGAGAACCTGCTGCCCGAAGGCGAACTGCGCGACTACCTGGCCGCCCAGCGCAAGGCGTCCACGCTCTTCTCGCTGTTGCTGGAGGTGGCCGGCGACACCGCAGGGGCCTTCGTGCTGGTGGCGCCCGGGCAGACACCGGAGCCGCCCCGCTACGAAGCCACAAGCTGGGAGGCCATCGCCGCGGTCCTGGCCAAGCGGTCGGCTTCCACGATCGACATCCATGAGCAAGGCGCCCGCATCTCTCTGGCTGGCGCGCAGGACAAGACCAGCCTGGCGATCTTCGATGACGGCATCCCCAGACTGCCCAAGGGCACCTCGCCGTCCACGCACATCCTCAAGCCCAGCATCCGCCGCCTGGCCAAGGTCTGGCACTCGGCCGCCAATGAGTCCATCGTGATGCGCGCCGCCGCACTGGCTGACCTGCCGACGGCCGAGGTCTTCTACGAACCGCGCACCGAAGCCTGCGTCGTGCGCCGCTTCGACCGCCAGCTGCGCCCCGACGGCACGCTGGCCCGGCTGGTGCAGTACGACCTCTGCCAGCTGGCCGGTACCGTTTCGGATCGCAAGTACGAGAAGGAAGGCGGTCCAGGCCTCGCGACATGCGCCGAACTGATCCGTCGCTACAGCGCGCAGCCCGCCGTCGACCTGCGCCACCTGGTGCGCTGGGTGTTCTTCAACCTGTACGTCGGCAACAACGACAGCCACGCCAAGAACCTGTCGATCTACAGCGTGCCCGGCCAGGGGGTGACGCTGACGCCGTTCTACGACCTGATGTGCACGCGGCTGTACCCGGGCCTGTCGCCCGAGTTCGCCTTCGCGATCGGCGGCGAGGTCAGGCCGGGCGAGATGGGCGCAGATCACCTTGCGCTGATGGCAAGGCAACTGGGCATGCAGCCGCGCTTCCTGTCCCAGCAGGCGCGGGACATGGCTGACCGCATGCCAACAGCCGTCGACCAAGCCGCGCGCGAGATCGCCCCCGAGTTGACGCCATCGGCTCGCACGCTGGCCGAGCGGCTCGAGCGCTTCGTGTTGTCCACCACCAAGAAGCTGGCAGCGCGCCTGACCGCGTGACGGCAGCCGCAGGATAGACAGCTCAATGGGAGAGATCACCAACCAAATCGCAATCGTCCTTGGCGTGCTCGTCGCCTGCTTCGCCGGGCCTGCCGCGGCCCTCTTCGTCCTGATCCGCAGGAAGGCGAAGGCGCGACAGAACCGCCGCTCTCCCATTGGCATCGCGCTGCTGCGTGGCCCAGGCCACTCGCTGCGTGAACAGCTCGACGAGGCCCACAACGATCTGACCTGGGACCTCGTGCTGTTGATGGTGGTGCCGCTGCTCGCGCTGGCGACCTTTCTGGCCCAAAGCCATCTGCGCGGCCTGCCCCAGACGGCGCACCTGGCACCGGTCTACGCCCTGGCGGCGATCGCCTTCATCGCCTACATGCTGCGCAAGCTGCTGAAAGCCGGCACCCGGCTCGACCACCTGAAGGCGGGCTACGACGCCGAAGTGGCCGTCGGCCAGGAGCTCGACCAACTGATGCGCGAGGGCGCCGCCACGTTCCACGACCTGCCGGCCGAGCAGTTCAACATCGACCATGTCGTTGTCGCCGCCGAGGGCGTCTTCGCCGTCGAGACCAAGGGCTTCACGAAGCCGAACCAGGGCCGCGGCAGGGCCGACGCCACCGTGGTCTACGACGGCGAGACGCTCAGGTTCCCCAGCTGGACAACCAAGGAGCCGCTGGAACAGGCCGAGCGCCAGGCCGCCTGGCTGGCCAAGTGGCTGTCGAGTGCAGTCGGATCGCCGGTCTCGGTGCTGCCCGTGATCGCATTGCCCGGCTGGTTCGTTGAGCGCACCGGGCGCGGCCGGGTTCGCGTCTTCAGCGGCAAGGAGCTGGCCGGCCTGCTGAAGTCGCGAGGGGCACAAGCGCTGACAGCGCAGGACGTTCAGCGCATCGCGCACCAGGTCGAGCAGCGGTGCCGAACCGTGACGCCGCTGTACGCAAAGGAACCCAAGGCGAGCTGAAGGCCAGCGGTCGGCCCGGTCACCGGTCGCCGTGCCGCATCAAGCTGCAGCGTCGCCTCCCGTCACGCTGCCACCGCCCTTCGCCCCGCCCTTCTTCTTGTGCAGCACGGCGCCCAGATAGGCTGCCGAGGCCCTCCCTCTGTTGCGGCCAGCCAGACGGCTCACGGCCAATCGCGCCGCGTCTCCTGCTCGCGCGTCAGCCCTTCCCCACCGCCGCGCAGCGTCGGCTCCTGGCCAGTGATCGCGATGTACTCCTCGATCAGAGGGCGCGGATCAGCCGCAGCATGCCGCCCACATACGGGTCGAAGGCGGCCACCTGGTCGATCAGGCCATCGACATCCACGCCCTGCGCCGACCAGCTCTTGTCGCGCCCGTTGATGCCGCTTCGCTGGTACTCGGCCAGTTCCAGCCCGTAGTACGCCGGCGGGCGGATGAAGCCCGGTTTGCCGAGCCAGCCGGCCAGGCCGCGCAGGAAGCTGAGGTGGGTCTGGATGGTGGACGGCTTCAGGCCGTCCTTGCGCCACAGATCGACCGCGGCCTGGATGTGGCGCTGGCCCAGGAGCAAGGAGTGGCCGGGAAGCCGCCTGCCCTCCCCCCACCCGAGCGCTCACTCCGCCAGCGCGAATCGGATCGGAAACTCCACCCAGGACGTCACCGCCGTGCCACCGTCGAGCGCCGGGCGGAAGCGGCAGCCGCGGGCCTGGGCCAGCGCGGCCTCGTCGAACAGGCGCCAGCCGCTGCTGCCTTGCAGCTGCACCTCCCGGGCGCGTCCGTCGGCGCCGACCTGCACGCGCAGCTGGACCCGTCCTTCGATGCCGCGCTCGCGCAAGGCCGCGGGATACGGAGCATGCGTGCAGGCGCCGTGGTCGGCGGCGAGGCGCCGCGGCGGCTCGGGCGGGGCGGGTGACGGCGCCGGCGGATCGATGCGCGCCGGGCTTGCGGCCGGGACCGGTGCGGCGGTCGGTTCAGGCGCCAGGGCCGGCGTCGGACCCGGCGTCGCCACGGCCGGCTGTATGCCGGTGTCGGCGACGAGTGCTTCGGGCAGGGCACGCCTCGGCGAGGGCTCCGTATCGATGCGCGGCGGCTCGAGCACCAGCGGTGGAGGGGGAGTCGGTGCCAGCCGCAAGGGTCGGCCCGGCGCCGGCGCCCCCGGGACGCGCTCGGCCCGGCCCCGGGCCTCGGCCCCCACGGCACGCAGCTGCAGCGCGACCCGCCGGCTGTCGTTGGAGGCCGCGGGCTGGGGCGTCGCTGCGGTCCAGGCCAGCGCCAGCAGGATCCCGTGCAGGGACAGGGCCACGGCCGCACCGGCGCCGCGCGGGGCAGCGGCCTGCGCCCGCAGCGCAGGCGCCGCCGCGCCGCGCTGCGCAATCGGGCATTCGCATCGGGGGCGGCCCGGCGGGCTCATGCGAGAAGCTCCATCCGCCGCCGCACCAGCACGCCGCAGCGCCCCGCGCACGGCACCGCCTGCAGCACGACGCCGAAGAGCCGTTCGAGCGCCGGCAGCGCGTCGCGGTCGGCAGGAAGGTCATCCGTCAGCTGGCCGCCGTCGAGCAGCCAGAGACGATCGAAGCCGTCGAGGGCCTGGTTGAGGTCGTGCACGATGGCGACCAGGGCATGGCCGCGCGCGGCCGCGAAGCGCTGCAGCGCGTCGAGCAGGTCCAGCTGCAGACCAGGGTCCAGGGCGGCCAGGGGCTCGTCGACCAGCAGGAGCCCGCCCTCCACGTCCCACAGCTGCGCGAGGGTCCGGGCCAGGTGGACGCGCGCCTGCTCGCCGCCGGAGAGGGTGTCGACGCGCCGGCCCGCCAGGTGCGAGGCCTGCGCAGCCGCCAGGGCCTCGTTGACGATGCGCGCGCCGGCCGGGTCCGGCTCGACGGCGTGGCGGCCGAGCTGGACCACCAGGTCGACCGGCATCGCAAACGCCACCGCCTGCTGCTGCGGCAGCACGGCCCGGCGACGCGCGAGCGCGGCCGGGCGCCAGCGACCCAGCGGCACGCCGTCGAGCCGGACCTCGCCAACGGACGGCGCCCGCTCGCCTGCCATCAGGCGCAGCAGGCTGCTCTTGCCGGCGCCGCTGGGGCCCACGAGCGCCACCCGCTCGCCGGCCTCCAGCGCCAGGTCGAAGGGGCCGAGCGCCAGCGCACCCAGCCGCAGGGTGGCGCCGCCCACCTGGAGCAGCGGGCGCTTCCTCGCGGTCCCTGGCGGTCCGCCCCCGGAGCAATCACCCGGCGGGCGGTCGTGCCGGCTCGGGCCGCCTGCGCTCCCGACGCCGGGTCGGCAGAGGCTCGGTCCAGGCGAGCTCATGGCTGCCCTCCCTGGCGTCGCGCCACGCCGCGCAGCAGCAGCAGGAAGGCCGGCGCGCCGATCAGCGCGGTCAGGATGCCGACCGGCACCTCGGCCGGCAGGGCCACGAGCCGCGCAAGCGTGTCGGCCACGACCAGCAGCAGCGCGCCGGCCAGCGCCGCCAGCGGCAGCACCCGGCGCTGGTCCGCGCCGGCCGCCGCGCGCACCAGGTGCGGCGCCATCAGTCCGATGAAGCCGATCAGGCCGCACCAGGCCACGGCCAGGGCCGACAGCAGCGCCACGGCGAACACGAGACCTCGTCGCAGGCGCGGCACGTCCACACCGACGTGGGCCGCGGACGCTTCGCCGAGCGCCAGCGCATTGAGCGCCGCGGCCAGTCGGCGGCCGTGCCAGAGCGCCAGCCCGACGGCCGCCAGCAGGACGCCGGCGACGGTCCAGGTGGCGCCGGCCAGCGAGCCGAGCGTCCAGAAGCTGAGGCTGCGCAGCTGCTCGTCGCTGGCGATGAAGGTGCACAGCCCGACGACGGCCATCGCCAGCGCGTTCAGCGCCAGCCCGGTCAGCAGCAGCCCGGCGACCGACCCCGGCGTGAGCCAGCGCGCCACCAGGTGCAGCAGCACGACGACGCCGAGCGCGCCGCCGAAGGCCGCGAGCGGCAGCACCCAGGGCCGCCAGGGCGGCGGCAGGCCGCTCGCCGCGGCCGCGAACACGGTGAGCACGAGCGCGACCGCGCAGACGGCGCCGCTGGTCACGCCCAGCAGGCCCGGATCGGCCAGGGGGTTGCGGAACAGGCCCTGCGAGAGCGCCCCGGACAGGCCGAGGGCGGCCCCCACCGCGGCCGCGAGCAGCGCGCGCGGCACGCGCAGCTGCCACAGCACCTGGGCGCTGCCGCTGCGTTCGGCGGCGAAGGCCTGGCCCCAGTCCACCCACGACACCCGCACCGCCCCGAGGGAGGCAGCGGCGAGCAGGGCCAGCAGGAGCAGCAGCCCGAGCGCCAGGCCGATTCGGCCACCGCCCCGGGTGCCGGGGCGGGGCCCCTGGCGCGCAGGCGCACGGTGCGCGGCCGGGGCAGACCCGAGGGTGACGCTGTCCATGGCGCACCCGCTCAGGAGCCCACCAGCCGGTCCGCCAGCGTGGCGACCGCCTGCGGCAGCCGCGGCCCGAAGCCGAGCAGCAGCAGCGCGTCCATCGCCACCACGCGACGCGCGCGCCCGGCCGGCGTCGCAGCCAGGCCGGGGGCCTGCAGCAGCCCGTCGATGCCGCCGGCCGCCTGCAGCCCCTGTTCGGTGCAGAGGATCACCTCGGGGGCGGCGGCGATCGCCGCCTCGGGCGACAGCGGCTTGTAGCCGGTGGCATCGCCCAGCGCATTGCGGCCGCCCGCCAGCCCGATCATCGCGTCGGCCGCCGTGTCGCGCCCGGCGATGCGGACCTGGGCCAGGCTGTGCGACAGCACGAAGAGGACGCGCGGCGGCGCGGCGCCGCCGCGACGCGCGGCCACCCGGCTCAGGGCCTGCCCGAACTCGGCCTCCAGGCGCGTCGCGAGCCGCTCGCCTGCGTCGGCATGGCCGGTGAGCCGCCCGACGCGCCGGGCGGCGGCGAGCAGGCCCTCGATGCGGTGGTCGAGGTCCAGCCGTTCCATCGGCAGCCGCGCCGCGGCCAGCTGCGACAGCACCGCGGGCGGACCGGCCTCCTGCGAGTGAAGCAGCAGCGTCGGGGCCAGCGACAGCACGCCCTCGGCCGACAGGGCCCGGGCATAGCCGACGCTGGGCAGGCGCTGGGCGGCGGCCGGGTAGAGCGAGGTCGTGTCCACGCCGACCAGAGCAGCCTCGGCGCCCAGCGCGTAGACGATCTCGGTCAGCGCGCCGCCCACCGTGACGATGCGCTGCCGCGGCGGCTGCGCCCGCAGGCTCGCCGCCGGCAGCGCCAGCGCTGCCAGGAGGATGCGGCGGCGCCGGGCGGATCCCGACCAGGCGCGCCCGTTCAGCAGGCCGTGCATGCGCCCTCCTCCGCCCAGTCGGGGGCGCCCACGAGGCGGGCCGTGGTCGCGCGCCAGGCCGCCAGCTCGGGGCGCCCGGGCTTGCGCTCGCCGAACAGCATCGCGAGGGTCTCGCCTTCGGCATCGAACAGCTCGAGGCTGGTGACGAGGCCGTCGACCGTCGGCTTGCGCACCAGCCAGGCCGACGCGACGAGGTCTTCGCGCAGGTGGAGGTTGAAGCCGGGGTCGAGCACGTTCAGCCAGGGTCCGCTCACCTGCACACGCCGCACCGGACCGGTGTGGATCTGGATCATCCCGGGGTTGCCGACGAAGACCATGATCGGCAGCGCCGAGCCGGCAACGGCCTGCAGCAGCTCCCGCGCCGCCCCGGCGACGCCCGGCTCCACCGGCCGCGCGAAGCGGGGATCGGCCAGGCGCAGCGCCTGCACCCGACCGAGCCGGTGGCGCTCCAGCAGGCCGAAGAACGCATGCGTGTCGCGCAGCGCGGCCCAGTCGGCGCGGAAGGCCGCGACGTCGACCTCGGCGTCGGGCCGGTCGGGCGGCCGCGGCGCGGCGGGCCGCGCCGACAGGCCGGGCCGCTGGTCGGTGTCCGCAAACCGCGCGACGAGGGCCTGCCAGGCGGCCGCATCGGTGTCGGGACGGGCAAAGACCTTGTGCACGGCGGTGCCCGTGGCATCGAAGAACTGCAGGCTGTGCTGCACCCTCGGGACACCGTCCGCGCCGGCCGCGTGCACCTCGTGCACGGCGAAGCCATGCGCCCAGGCCCGGTAGAACACCCGCAGGTCGATGTCCGTGCCCAGCACGAGCCCGACCGCAGCCTCCCCCTCGACCCGCTCGTAGCAACCGATCTTCTCGTGCACGCAGCCGGCATTGCGCGTCAGCGCCATCACGCGGCCCAGCGCCGGCAAGGCCGCCACGATCCGCGGCCAGCGCGGCTGCAGCCGCGTCGCCTGCAGGCACGGCTCGTCCGGCCGCGCCGCCGGCATCGCCAGATGGGCCGCGATGAGTGCGCCCTCGCTGGCGCCGAGCCGGTCGGCGATGTCGCGGTGGCGCGCCGCACCGGCGGCGCGCGCGCTGCGGTAGGCCTCGCGCAGGGAGGCCGGCCCGGCGGCCGTCTCGCGGAGAGCTTCAGGGGCATCGATCATGGGCGTTCCTTCCCGGTGATGGGCGTCAGAAATCGAGCCGGGCCGTGAGCGACACGCTGCGGCCCGGCGCGGTGAAGGCGTCCTTCACCGCGCTGTTGCCAGCCAGGCCGCGCACGTCGGACCAGCGCCAGTAGGTCGCGTCGGTGAGGTTGTCGAGCGCGAGGTGCAGCGTCAGCGCCCGGCTCGCCTTCCAGCGGGCGCCCAGGTCCAGCGTCGTGTACGACGGCGGCGCAAAGCTGGCGGGTGTGGCCGAGGGGATCTCCGAGGCCTCCTTGCCGCGCACGTGCAGCAGGCTGGCGCGCCAGGTGATAGCGCCGCGCTCGTGCTCCAGGCCCAGGCTCAGCCGGGCCGGTTCGATGCTGAGCAGCGGGCGCGACACCCCGCCGCTGCTGCTGTCGCCGCGCGACCGCGCGTAGGCCGCCTTCAGTCGCCAGGCCGGCGTCGGCGTCCAGTTCAGCCGGACCTCGGTGCCGCGGATGTGTGCCTCGGCGAGGTTCACGTACTGGAAGACGGCCGGGTCGGCCGGCGTGAAGCTGCCGCCGACGATCTCCTGGCTGATGAAGTCGCGGTAGCGGTTGTCGTAGGCCGCCAGCTGCCAGCCCAGCGTGCCGGCCCGGCCGCGCAGGCCCAGTTCGACGCTCTCGGCGCGTTCGGCCTTCAGCCCGGCATTGCCGATGCTGCGGTAGCCGGACGTTGGATTGGAGAAGCCATTGTTCACCTGGTCCGGGGCCGGCGCGCGGAAGCCCCGCGACCACTGCGCATAGGGCGCGAGCGCCTCGGAGACGCGCCACACCGCACCCAGCCGCGGCGTCACCGCCTGGTCCGACAGCCGCACCACCGGGCTCGCGGTGTAGCCGGCGGCATCGGGCTCGAGCGCATAGTGGTCGAAGCGCAGGCCGGGGATCAGCTGCAGGGCCGCGTCGCGGCCGAACTGCATCTCGCTCTGCACGAAGGCGCCGACGAGCCGGTAGCGCGTGTCCGGGAAGGGCTTCGACGGGAAGCTCTCGCCGAAGGGCGGCACCGTGCCGTCGCGCAGCGCGCGGATCCGGTTCTCGCTGGCATCCAGCCCCACGCTGACGCGCTGGGCGACGACGCCGCTGAACGAGGCACTGGCCTGGGCGCTCAGGCCGACCAGACGCTCCCGGTACGCACCGTCGCGCAGCCGATCCGCCGCCGCCTGGCGTCGCTCCTCGGCGACCTGCCGGATGCGGGTGTCCTGCCCGTACAGCTTCAGTCCGGCCTGCTGCACCCCGACCGCGTTCAGGTCGTCGAACTGCCAGTCCAGCGCGACGCGCTCACGCGACTGTCGGTCACGACCGTCCAGGTCGACCACCGCGGTGGCCGCCGGCGTGCCGGACGGCACGCTGCGGCCCGAGAACACCTCGGTGCCGCTGCGCCGGTGCACGGCCTCCAGCGCCAGTCCCAGCGACTGCACCGGCGTCAGCGCCAGCCGGGCCTTCGCGAGCAGGCCGTTCTGCGCCAGGTCCATCGGGTTCGGCCGGGTGCGGCGGCTGTCCTCGCTCGCGTCCGTGCCCTGGTTGTCGAGCGCGTGGCCCTGGCGGCGGCTGGCCAGCGCCAGCCACTGCAGGCCGCCGCTGCGGCCGGCCAGGGCCGCGGTGAGCGCCCCGGAGTCGTCGACGCTGTTCGCGCCGAGACGCACGAAGCCGGCCCGCACGCGTCCGCCGGTCAGCAGATCGGCCGGCTCCAGCGTGCGCAGGGCCAGCGCGCCGGCCAGGCCGTCGCTGCCGTAGGCCGTGGAGGCCGGGCCCCGGAGCACCTCCGCCTGGGCGAGCGCATCGACGAACAGCGTGTCCAGCCGGCCCGACGCGAACGCGCCGAAGGCATAGGCCTGGGGCGCCCGCACGCCGTCGACCAGCACCAGCACCTGGTTGCCCTCCAGGCCGCGGATGTTCAGTCCTTCGTTGCCGGCGCGGCCGGCACTGGATCCCGCGGCCGTGAAACGGACCGCCTGCTGCCGCACGGTGAGGTCGACCTCGTCGCGGAACAGGTCCTTCAGGTCGCGCACGCCGCGGGCCTCGGCCTCGGCGGCGGACTTGAGCGTCACCGTGGCCGGCAGGCTGTCGACCGCGCGCTCGGTGCGCGTGGCCGTGTTCGTCAGTTCGGCCAGCGGGGTGGCGGGGACCGTCTGCGCGACGGCGGGGACGACAGCAAGGGCAGCCAGGGCGGTCGGCAAGACCGCGGCCAGGCGGGACGAGGCAAGGGGAATGATCGGATCGGGCACGGTGAGGGCGGCCCCGGGGGGACCGTCATGGCACGTGCTGGCGGGCTCGATCTCGCGGGTCTGGCGGGGCTGGCCGTGCGGGGCAGGGTAACGGGCGGCCCGGCACGGAGCAGGGTCGACCCAGGCGAGGATCCGTCACGGACGCACCGCGACGGAAGGAGATCGACGGCGTCGGCCGCGGGCCGGGCGGGCCGGCGGTCGAGGCTTGGCGTCGATGTCATGGCGACATCGTAATGCGATTCGTTCTCATTTGCAATGTTTCGTCGCCCGCATTCAAGGTGGCAGAGCCCACCCGCTGCGAATGCGCACCGAGCCGCTGCTGGTGACGGGAAGGAAGGAACTGCTCGGCGCCACGAAGTCCAGCGCCAGCCGGCCAATGTTCCCGCCCGCATCGACCTGCAGCTCGTGGATGACGAACTCGCCCTGCACCGACGGGAGCATCATGGCGCCGCTGGTGATGTCCAGGCTCGGCACGCCGGCCGGGCGCTGGAACCAGGTGCTGCTGAACGCCGAGGCGTAGCGGCCCGGCTGCAGCGGGCGGCCGTCGGCACTGCGCAACTCGATCCGCCAGTCGCCGTTCGGATGGGCCGGGTCGGCCTGCTCCCGGTACGCCAGGCTGATGCGGTCGCCCTGGAGGATGGCCGTGAGGGACCCGACCGCCGGACCGCTCCAGTACTCCCTCGGCTGCGCGGAGGCGTTGTCCAGATCGGCGGGGATGCGGAGCCGGCCGAACCAGGCGTCCGAGGTGTCGGCCACGGTCCGCAGCACGAAGTCGGCGCTCTCGGTCTGGTCGGTGCCGTCCATGCCCACGGTCAGCCGTACCGTGGACGAGCCGATGCCTCGCGCGCCGGCGGCCAGCGCAATCTGGGTGACGCGCTCATCGGCTCGGGCGATCGTCAGCGGCGTCCCGCCGACCTGGGTCCACCGGTAGCGCACCGGCGGGCTCCCCGGCGCGATGGGTGCCAAGGCCTCGGCTTCGAGGGCGGCCCCCGCCTTCACCGTCTGGCGCAGAAACAGCGTGGACTGGGGATCGAGGACGTTCGGCGTGCTGAAGCGGCCCAGGCTGCCGTCGTTCACGGTCAAGGCACCGCCGGTCGTGGCACGGATGACCTGTCCGCCCCCGAGCGCTTCACCGGTGTCGAGGCGCAGCTCGTAACGCCGGGAGTAGAGCAGGGGCTGGACGGGACGCACCTTGACCAGGGCGCCAATCACCTCCACCTGCACGGGCCGCTCGATGACCGGGTCGGAGATCGACAGCGGGCGCCCCAGCTCCGCCAGCCACCAGCGCCAGCGCTGCGCGCCGGCCACGGGCCGCGTGAACTGGAAGGTGAAGGTCGCGTTCGTCGGCAGGGTGTCGCCGCCGACGATGGCCGGTCGCAGCGCGAACGACTGGGGGTCGTAGGCGTAGGCGTCGCCCCGGCCCCAGCGCGAGTAGTCCGCGAAGAAGACCCCGGAGGCGACGCCTGCGTCCAGCCAGGTGCCGCGGAGCAGCGCGTCGCGGATGCCGTCGCCCCGCAGGTCCAGCCAGCCGCCGATCTCGTCCCCACCGCCGCCGCCGCCGGTCACCTGCACCCGCGCCTCGTCACCCCCCCGTCCCAGCAGGCGGATCTCGCCCTGCTCCGGACCCGGCTCGGGCAGCGTGTCCAGCCAGGACCGCAGGGGCGCCACGGTCGCGACCTGGAAGGCCCCGCCGAGCTCCGGGCTGTCGTAGCGCATGCGCAGGTCGATGGTGGTGCGCGCCTCGTCCCAGCGGTGCGTCTTCTCGATGTGCAGCGCTGTAAGTCGATCCGGACCGACGGCTGCGCCGGGGAAGCCGATACCGACCGCGGCGTCCGCGACGCTCCCGATCGCAAGGCTCTGGCGCAGCTCGCTGCGCGCGAGGGTGAGGCGGAACTGCCCGGTGATCCGGAAGTCACTGCGGCCCGGCAGCCCGGTGATGTTGCCGAGCGCCACGCCGGGCTCCGGAAGCACGAGCCGGGCATCGACCTGGCCGTCCGCCCCCGCGCCGAGCAGCGTCACCTGGACCTGTCCGTTCAAGCCGCCCGTGAGCGGCAAGCGCCTGCAGGCAACGTAGGTGAGCGAGAACTCGTCGCCCGCGCTGAGCGTGCGGCTGCCGTCCTTGTCGGACCACTCGCGCGCCAGCGTCCCGCCCCCGGGACACGGCCCGAGGGGGCGCGCGTCCGAGGCACTCGCGATGTCGTCGCCGACCAGCTGGCCCAGGCGCAGCAGCTGCTCGGTCGACCACAGCGGGAAGCCGGCCACGCGGCCGACGTTGTCGACGCTGAAGGCCAGCAGGCCGGCGTCGGCCACGGGCGGCGGGGCCGGCGGCGACGTGGTCGCCGTGCCTCCGCGGTCACCACCCCCTCCGCCGCCGCAGGCGGCCAGCAGCACCATGCCGGACAGGGCCACCAGCGCCCGACTGCCCCGCCCCACCTTTCCGATCGCCACGACGCTGCTCCCCGTCATTGAAGGGCAGGGACCGGACGCTGCGACGCCCCGACCATTCACGCGCTCCCCTTCCATCCAAGAAAGGCGCCGAGGAAGGCCCGCGCGATCCACGGGTCCGCCCGCGGCGCAGCCGAGCCGCAGGGTACGTCACGCGCGCCGGGTGGCGCAGCCGGGATGAGCGCCGCCATCCCCAACTTCGACGAAAGAGGCGAGCCCGGACGGCATCGCCCGCCCGGGGCGCCGCGCTCAGCGCACCGGCGTCCGCCGGAAGTGCATCGAGGTGCTGAAGCGGTCGGCCGGGTAGACGATGCGGCCCCTCAGCACCAGGCGCCCGTCGCGGTCGTGGTAGCGGCGCACCACCTCCATCGCGGGGCCCTTCGGGCGGCTGTCGAGCCGCAGCGCCTCGGCCTTGCCCAGCAGCACGGCACGGGCCTCCTGCCGGAAGTCCTCGACATGGAAGTCGTACTCGCGCGCGAGCATGACGTGGATCGCACCGACGAGCTGCCGCAGGTGCGCCTCGACGCCGGGAAACCAGGCCCGCAGGTAGATCTCCGACAGGCCCAGCGGCACGCCGTCGAGCTTGCGGATGCGCAGGCCCTCGATGTGGTGCCAGGTGGACCCCTCGGCGCAGCCGAGGCGCTGCGCGAGCTCGGGCGTCGCCTCGACCAGGCCCATGCGGTCGATCACCAGCCGGGCGCTGTCGGCGTAGTGCTCCAGCTCCGCCGCCGAGCCGATCGAGTAGGTGTAGTGCCGGCCCGCCGAGCGGCGCGCGACGCGGGTGCCGACGCCCGGCTGGCGCGTCACCAGGCCCCGGTCCGCGAGCTGGCGCAGCGCTTCGCGGATGGTCTGCCGGCTGAGCCCGAACTCCGCGCTGAGCTGGTGCTCGGTCGGCAGCAGCGTGTCCAAGGGGTAGCGGCCATCCTCGATGCGCGCGATCAGTTCGGCGGCGACCCGCGCGTGCTGCTTCGGGGCTTTGGCGGGCGGGGGGTGGTCGTCTGCCGGCATCGGGCGGCGCAGTCGCGACAGGGGGCGGGGCCGCGGATGTTACCGGCCCGAAGCGCGGCCGACGGGACGCCGGTCGGGGCCGCGGCCCCGGCGTCAGCGCGGAAAGCTCAGCGCGTCAGCGCGCGCAGGCTGGCCTCGACGTCCTCGCGCCGGCGCGCCATCGCCAGCGACATCATGCGGCGGTCGCCGCCGACCCAGAAGATGCTCACGCCCATCTCGCGCCAGAAGGCCGCTTCCTCCCGCAGCGCGTCGGAACTGGTCGCGAGCAGCACGGCCACGCTGTCGATGCCGCGCCGCGCGGCGGCGCCGACCATCCGGCGCAAGGCCGCGACCACCTCGGGGTGCCGCATGTCGGCACCGTGGCCCATGGACTGGGCGAGGTCGAAGGGCCCGGGCACGATGGCGGCGATGCCCGGCACGTCGAGGATCGCGTCGATCTGCTCGACCCCCTCGGCGCTCTCGATCAGCAGCCACACCTGCGTGTGCGCGTTGGACCAGCGCGCGAAGGCCTCCCAGTCGCGGGCGAGGTGGCCGTTGGCCCGCGTGCTCGGGCAGGCGCCGCGCGAGCCGAAGCCGCTCGCATCGCGGTACTTCGCGGCCGAGGTGATCTCGCGCGCCTGCGCGGCGCTGCGGACATTGGGCACCACCACGCCCATCGCGCCGGCGTCCAGCGCCCGCAGCACGTGGTGCGGCGTCTGGTCGGGCACGCGCACGAGCGGCGTGATGCCGCAGCCGTCGGCGGCGCGCAGCATCTCCGTCACCCGGTCGAAGGCGAGCGAGCCGTGCTCGCAGTCGAGGATGACGAAGTCCAGGCCGTTGGCGCCGGCCATCTCGACGTTGTCGGGGCTGCCGGTCTGGACGATGACGCCCAGCGGCGTCTCGCCGCGGGCGCGCTTCTCCTGGATGCGGTTGATGCGGGGGATCACGGTCTCTCCTGGCAGGTTGAAACGGGGGCGGATCCGGTCATCGCCGGGGCCGCAGGGGACGGCCCCAGCCGCAGCAGCGCCCGGACCTCGGCCACGCGGGCCGGTTCCCGGCCCTGGGCCCGCCCGAGCGCGGCGACGCGGGCCACCAGCTGGGCATTGGTCGGCCGGCCGAGCGCCGCGTAGGCGTGGTCGCCGAGCCCGACCGACACATGGCCGCCGCGCGCGATCGCGGCCTCGGCGACCGGCAGCAGGTCGCCCTCGCGGCAGCAGACGGACCACTCGATGCGGCGCGCGGGCAGGAACTGCAGCAGCGAATCGAGGCCCGCCACGCTGCCGGGATGGCCGCCGAGGATGCCGCCCTCGGTCAGCACCAGGCAGCAGAAGGCCGGATCGTCGGCGATCCAGCCGGCGTCGACGAAGGCCTCGACGGTGCGCAGGCAGGGCACCGTCCAGATGCACAGCAGCTCCTTCAGGCCGAGGCGCTGCACCTCGCCGGCGAGCCGCCGCAGCGTGCCGACCGTGTTGACGTAGGTCTTCGCGTCCGTGCGGAAGCGCCGCTGCGCCGGGAGGTAGACGTCGAGGTTGGTGCTGCCCATGTCCAGCGGCGCGAAGTCCGGCCGCGTGGCCGGGTCGGCGCACAGCGCCAGCAGCGGCGCGAGCCGGGCCTGCGCCTCGGGCGTGACGACGCCGGCCAGGGTCGGGTGGATCAGGATGTCGCAGCGCGAGCGGATCTCGCGGATCGCCTCGGCATACAGCGCCACCTCGTGGGCCGGCGCGCCATCGGGCTGCCGCACGTGGAAGTGGACGATCGACGCGCCCGCCCGCCAGCAGGCCAGCGCATCCTCGGCGATCTCGCGCGGGGTCCAGGGCACGTGGGGGTTGTCGTCACGCAAGGCCCATTCGTTGAGCCGCGCCTCGATGACCAGTGGTTTCGTCACGCGGGCCCCGTCAGTCCGCCTTGACGCCGATCCGGCGCACCAGCTCGCCCCACTTCGTCATCTCCTGGCGCACCGTGCCGTCCAGCTGCTCGGGCGTGGACGCCACGATCTCCACGCCCAGCGCGGCCTGCTTCTCGCGCACCGCGGGCTGGTTGAGCGTGACGCGGACCTGCTCGCTGACCTTGCGGACGATGTCCGTCGGCGTGCCGGCCGGCGCGAACATCGCGAGCCACGAGGACGAGGCGTAGTTCGGCACGCCGGCCTCGGCCACCGTCGGGAGGTCGGGCAGCATCGCCGAGCGCTGCGGCCCGGTCCACGCGATGGCCTTGATGGCCCCGGAGCGGATGTGCGGCAGCGCGGTCGACACCGCGTCGAACATCACCTGCACGTGGCCGCCGATCAGGTCCTGCATCGCGGGCGCGGCCCCCTTGTACGGAATGTGGTTGAGCCGGGTGCCGGCCAGCGCGTTGAACAGCTCGCCGCTGAGGTGGTTCACGCCGCCGTTGCCGGACGAGCCGAAGGACAGCTTGCCGGGATGCTGGCGGTCGTAGGCGATCAGTTCCTTGACCGTGTTCGCCGGCAGCGCGGGCGTGGCCACCAGGATGACCGGGAGGTTGACGAGCATCGAGACGCCGCGCAGGTCCTTCAGCGGCTCGTACGGCAGCTTCTCGTACAGCGACGGCACGATCGCGAAATGGCTGCTCGTGACCAGGAAGGTGTAGCCGTCGCCGGGCGCCTTGGCGACGAGCGCGGTGCCGAGCGTGCTGGCCGCGCCCGCGCGGTTCTCGACGACGAAGGCCTGGCCGAACTTCGCGGCCAGGCCCTGGGCGATCTCGCGCGCGATCAGGTCGGTCGATCCGCCCGGCGGAAAGGGCACGACGATCTTGACGGGCTGCGCCGGCCAGGCCCCGGGCTGGGCCGCCGCCCAGGGGGCGAGGCTGACGAGGCTGGCGGCCAGGACCTGCAGCGCGCGGCGGCGGAAGGGGTGCGTCATGGTGTCTCCGGAAGGCGGACGTCGGTGTCGGGAGCCCCCGCCTGCGCGAGCAGTTCCGGAAGCTCCTCGGGGTGCGCGGGTCTGCGCCCGGCTCGAATGGCCAGCCGCGCGACGTGCGCGACCAGGTCCTCGTTGCGTGGCGTGCCGGGGCCGCCATGGTCTTCCAGCCCGACGCGCACGTGCCCGCCGCGCCGGATGGCCAGGCCAGCGAGCGACCGGCCCACGTCGCCGTCGCGCAGCGTGACCATCCACGGGATGCGGCGCGCATCGAAGAGGCGCAGCCAGGCGGCCACACCGGTGGCATCGGGCGCGAGGCCGAACAGGCGGCGCCCGGCGGAGAACTCCAGCTTGGCCAGCACCGGCTGCGGCAGCGTGCCGGCGCGGCGATGCGCCTCCATCAGGCGCGCGAAGCCCGGCTCGAAGAGCGACAGCGTGCAGCCCAGCGACGCCTGCCGGCAGGCCGCGAAGCCCCAGGCCACGTCCTCGAAGCTGGTCTGGTACACCCGGTCGTGCACGGGCGCCTGGCCATCGGGCCCGACCTGGCCGTAGTTCATCGTGCCCGGGTCGATCGGCACCAGCGACAGCAGGCCCGCACGGGCCAGCGCGAACACGTGCGCGAGACGCCCGGCCATCGTCGTGCCCGGTCCGCCGCCGGGCAGCGTCGGGTACAGCGCCAGCCCCGGATGGCGGGCGCGGGCCGCGGCGAACAGCGCGAGGTAAGGCGCCGGGTCGTGGTGGCCCGACGAGCCCACGACCGGCTGCCCCGCATGCACGTGGATCACCGAGGCGCCCGCGTCGACACAGGCGGCGATCGACGCCAGCATCTCGGCGCTCGACAGCGGCACGTGCGGGTTGTCCGCCTTCGAGCGCGCGCCGTTGATCGCCGCCTCGATCACGACGGGCGTGGCGTCTCGGGAGACGGGACGGCCTGGGTGCATCGACGGAATTGTACATACATTTGATTAATGTACGTACAAATGCGAGGTCGGCTGTCATGCGCACCCGGATGATCTGCATCAAGAACACCCATCGCCGTGAGGACGCCGGCGCCGACTCCGGGCGAACGGGGCGCCGAATGGCGCGACAATCCCGCTATCCACCCGGCCGCAGCCGCGCTGCCCACCCGCCCGTGTCGATCGACCCGCTCCGCAGAAACAACGTGCACGCCCGCGGCGCGGGCGAGACGCTGGTGTTCGGGCACGGCTTCGGGACGGACCAGCGGGTCTGGACGAGCGTCGCCGACGCCCTCGCACCCGGCCATCGGCTCGTGCTGCTCGATCACGTCGGCTTCGGCGGCTCGGATCCCGCCGGCTACGACCCGGCTCGGCACGCGCGGCTGGAGGGCTATGCGGACGACCTGCTGGAGGTGCTGGCCGCCCTCGGACCGGAGCCGGTCACCTACGTGGGGCATTCGGCGGGCGCACTGATCGGCCTGCTGGCGAGCATCGCGGCGCCGGCCCGCTTTCGCCGGCTGGTGCTGCTGGGCATGTCGCCGCGCTTCATCGACGCGCCTCCGGACTACGTCGGGGGCTTCGCGGCCCACGAGATCGAGGCGATCCTCGACCTGATGGAGCGCGACCAGGTGGCCTGGGCCGGCACGCTGGCGCCGCTGGCGATCGGCGAGGACGGGCCGGAGGCACTGGTGCAGCGCTTCGACAGCGGCCTGCGGGCACTCGACCCGCTGTTCGCGCGTCGCTTCGCCCGCCTGGTGTTCACGGTCGATGCGCGCGACCGGCTGCCCCAGGCGACGGTGCCCTCGCTGGCGGTGCACTGCACGCGCGACAGCATCGTGCCGATCGAGGTCGGGCGCTACCTGCGGGACCACCTGCCCGGCTGCACGCTGCACGAGATCGAGGGCTCGGGCCACTGCCCGCACCTGAGCCATCCGCGCGAGACCGTCGAGGCGATCGCCGCCTACCTGACGTGACCCCGGGGACGCCGCCGCCCCAGGCCACCGCGCCCGCGGATGCCGTGCTCGAGGCCCTGCCCGCGGCGGTGCTGGGCTTCGGCCGCGACGGGCTGCTGACGCAGGTCAACCCCGCCGCCGCGGCGCTGTTCGGGCAGCCGCTCGAGCACCTGCGTGGCGCCTCGGTGGAATCATTGCTGACGGGTCCCGGCCGCATGATCCTGCACACCCAGGTGCTGTCGGGCCTCTCTGCGGGGGGATCGCCGGCGCTGCTCACGCTGCCGGCCCGCCACGCGTCCGGCCGGGCGCTGACGCTGCGCGTGCAGGCCCGCGGCAACGCCGATGGCGGCGCGTTGATGGTGCTGTGGCCGCAGCAGGACGCCAGCGAGGCCGAGGAGGCGCTGCTGCGCGTGCGCCGCGCCGCGGACGCCTCGCCGGCCGTGCTCTTCGAATGGGTGGTGCCGGCGGCGGGCCCAGGGCGGCTCGCCTATGTCAGCGCGGCCGTGCTCACGCTGTTCGGACTGGCGCCGGAGTCCCTGCGCCACGATGCCGCCCCGCTGCTGGCCTGCCTGGACCCGACGGACCGCGCCCGGCTGCAGTCACGTCTGGCCGGGGGCGCCGGCCAGCCGATCGGCGAGCGGCTGCGGGCGCGGCGCCACGACGAGGCGCCGTGGGCCTGGTTCGACCTGGAGGCGACACCGCGCGCGGCCGCCGATGGCGCCACCATCTGGCACGGCACCCTCGTCGATGCCACGCAGCGTCAGCGGGCGGAGGAGGCCGAGCGCGAACGTGCCGCGCAGGAGCGGGCCGACGCCACGCGGCGCGAGATCGAGGCCTTCGCGGGCCAGCTGCTCGACGCGCTGCCGATCCGCGTCGCCTCCTGGGACCGCTCGCAGCGGCTGCGCTTCGCGAACCAGGCCTTCTTCGCGCCGCTCGGCCTGTCTCCTGAGCAGGCGATCGACGCGCCCCCGGACGTCGCGCCGGCGACGCAGGCGCTGCGCGAGGAGCGCGCGGTGGTCGCGCGGGTGCTGGCCGGCGAAGCGGTGGCGCTGCAGCGCCGGATCGAAGACCCGGCACACGGGGTGCGGCACGAGCTGGTGGTCGGCCGACCGCTGTGGCGCCACGGCACGGTCGACGGCGCCGTCACCTCGGCCACCGACGTGAGCGACCTGGTCGCCACCCGCGAGCAGCTGGAACAGGCCAACCGCGACCTGGCCGAGGCGGATCGCTTCACGCGCTTCGTCGCCGACAGCCTGCCCGCCGGGATTGCCTACTGGGACCGGCAGCTGGTCTGCCGCTTCGCGAACCGCCAGTTCGCCGACTGGCTCGGCCGCCGCCCGGAGCAGGTGATCGGCCTGCAGGCCGCGCAGGCGCTGGGCGCGGCGCTGGCCGGCGAGCTGTCGCGTCCCTTCGCCGCCGCGCTGGCCGGCGAGGCGCAGACGATCGAGCGCGAGGATACCGACGCCCACGGGCGCCGCAGCGTGCGCCTGGCCTACCTGCTGCCGGACCAGCACGATGGCGAGGTGCACGGCTTCGCGGTGCTCGGCACCGACGTGACGGTCAGCAAGCAGGCGGAACGGCAGCTGCGCATGCTGAACGAGGAGCTCGCCGCGGCCCGCGACCGTGCCGAAGCGGCGACGCGCGCGAAGAGCGCCTTCCTCGCCAACATGAGCCACGAGATCCGCACGCCGATGAACGCGATCATCGGCCTGACCCACCTGCTGCGGCGCGAGCTGCCCGACGGTCCGCCGCAGGCCTCGCTGGGGCGCATCGCGGCGGCGGCGCAGCACCTGCTGCAGCTGCTGAACGACGTGCTGGACCTGTCGAAGATCGAGGCCGGCAAGATGGCCCTCGAGGCCATCCCCTTCCAGCCGGAGCCGCTGCTCGGCGGTGCCTTCGAGCTGGTGGCCGAGCTGGCCCGCGCGAAGGGCCTCGAGCTGGTGCTCGACGTGCAGCCGCTGCCGCCCCGGCTGCTCGGCGATCCGACACGGCTCTCGCAGGCCGTGGTCAACCTGCTGTCGAATGCCGTGAAGTTCACCGAGCGCGGCTGGGTCCGGCTGCGCTGCGAGGCGGACGCCCGCGAGGCCGGCCGGCTGCGGCTGCGCGTCGAGGTCGGCGACACCGGCTGCGGCATCGCGCCCGACCGCATCGGCCAGCTGTTCCAGCCCTTCGAGCAGGCCGACGTCTCGACCACCCGCGAGCACGGCGGCACCGGGCTCGGGCTGGCGCTGGTGCGGCACATCGCCGAGCTGCTGGGCGGCCAGGCCGGCGTGACCAGCCAGCCCGGGCAGGGCAGCTGCTTCTGGTTCACCGGCTGGTTCGAGCTCGCGCCGGAGGACGCAGCGCTGGGCGAACCGCCCGCGGCGGTCCCGCCGCCGGCACTGCAGGGCCGGCGGGTCTTCCTGGTCGACGATTGCCCGGAGGCCCTGGCGCCGCTGGACGAGGCGCTGCGGCGGCTGGGCCTGGCGGTGCAGACCGAGACCGATGCGGCCCGGGCGATCGAGCGCCTCGCCCAGGCGGCGGACACGCCGGCGCGCAGCGAGCTGCTGCTGCTGGACTGGCAGGGCCGGCCGCTGCCGGGCGCGGCCTTCCTGCAGCGGCTGCGCGAGCGGCTGGGCGGGCCGCTGCCGGCCTGCCTCGCGCTGAGCACCGTCGACGACCCGGCGGTCCACGCGGCCGCGCGTGCGGCGGGCTGCGCCGGCGTGCTGGTCAAGCCCGTCACGTCCGAGGCCCTCCAGCGGGCGCTCGGGCAGCTGCTGCTGCACGACACCCCGATGGCTCCTGCGGCCGACGCGGCCGACCCGCAGCGGCTCGAGGCCGCGCTGCGCGCCGCGCATGCCGGCCGCCGCGTGCTGCTGGCCGAGGACCACCCGATCAACCAGATGATCGCGCGCGAGCTGCTCGGCTCCGCCGGCCTGGTCGTGGAGACCGCCGACGACGGCCAGCAGGCCATCGAGCGGGCCTGTCGAGAGCCCTTCGACCTGGTGCTGATGGACGTGCAGATGCCGCGCGTCGATGGCCTGCAGGCGGCGCGCGCGATCCGCCAGGCACTCGGCCCGGGCCTGCCGATCATCGCGATGACCGCCAACGCCTTCAGCGAGGACCGGCAGCGCAGCCTGGCGGTCGGCATGAACGACCACCTGTCCAAGCCGGTGGAGCCCGCCGCGCTGTACGCGGCGCTGCTGCACTGGTTGCCGCCGGCCGCGGCGGCGCCGCCCGCGCCGGCGCCCGCCCGGTGACCGGCGCCCGTCCGCCGAGCGGCCCGCCGGTCGGCGACGCCGACGACGCGGGGCCGGTCCGGCTGCGCCCGGTGTGTGCCTGCGGCGCGCTGGCCGGCGGCGCGGGCGCTGACGCGCGCGCGCGTGGCCCGCGCGCAGCCTCGCGCGCGGCGCTGGCGGACCCGGCCTTCGCCGACCCGGCGCTGCAGCTCGGCGCCGCCGCGACCGTGCTGCACGCGATCACCCAGCCCGGCACCGTGCTGGCGGTGTGGCGGCGCGCCCCCGATCCCGTGCGCGAAGCCTGGCTGCAGGCGCTGGCCCGTACCGGGCTGCCGGACACATGGGCCGAGGGCTCGCCGGCCGAGGTGTCGGCTGCGGTGGGCGAACGGCTGCTGCGCGCCCAGGGCCACCACGGCGGCCCGCTGGCCGCCTTCGTCACCGAGGTCTGCGAGCTGGCCTGCCGCTACGTGCTGATCGCCGGCGGCGAGCGCCTGCGGCTGCGCCTCGCCGTGCAGCGCGATGCAGCCGCTGGCCCCTGGCACGACGCGGGGCCGCTGCCGCGGCTGGTGTGCACCGCGGCCGGTCCGGGCACCCAGTGGCGCTGGCCGCACCGCGCCGGCCTCGCCGCGGTGCGCGAGCGGGCGCCCGGCCAGGCCGAAGCCAGCGGCGTCCACGGCCTGCAGCCGGGCGACGTCGCCTGCCTGCGCGACACCGGGCGGCCCGGCGCCGGCGGTACGGGCGGCCTCGCCTACCGCCGGCCCGCGTCCGAGGGTTTCGACCGCGGCCGCGTGGTGCTGGTGCTCGACCGGTCGGACGGGCCGGACGCGCCGCTGCCCTGAGGGACGACCACCGCGGCCCCGCCGCGGGACGCGGCAGCAGGGCAGGCAGGGCCGCCTTCCCCAGGCTGCTCAATGCATGCATCTAGCGCAACGATCCATAGACGCATTGCACTGTACGAATGCGTTCGGGTCGGCGACGATGCCGCCCCATGACACGAAGCCTCCCCTGCGTCCTGATGCGCGCCGGCACCTCGCGGGGCCCGTTCTTCCTGCGCGAGTGGCTCCCGGCCGACGAGCGCGAGCGGGACGAGGCCCTGATCGGCGCGATCGGCGCGAGCGACCTGCTGCAGCTCGATGGCGTCGGCGGCGGCAGCACCCTGACCTCGAAGGTGGCGATCGTGTCGCGCTCGCAGGAGCCCGGCTGCGACGTGGACTACCTGTTCGCGCAGGTCGGCGTCGGCCAGCGCTCGGTGGACACGCGGCCGAACTGCGGCAACATGCTGTCGGGCGTGGGCCCGTTCGCGATCGAGCAGGGGCTCGTGCCGGCACGCGACGGCGCGACGACGGTGCGCGTGTTCAACGTCAACACCCGCTCGCGCATCGACGTGACGGTGCAGACGCCGGGCGGCCGCGTGGCCTACGCCGGCGACACCGGCATCGACGGGGTGGCCGGCACCGGGGCCCCGATCCGCCTGAACTTCCTCGACGCCTGGGGCGCCGTCACCGGCTCACTGTTCCCGACGGGTCGCCGGATCGACCGCATCGAGGGCCTCGAGGTCAGCTGCATCGACGCCGCGATGCCGCTGGTGATCCTGCGCGCGGCCGACCTCGGGCTGGGCGGCCGGGAATCGCCGGCCGAACTGGACGCCGACCGCGCGCTGCTGGCGCGGCTGGAGTCGGTGCGGCGCGCGGCCGGCTTCGCGATGGGCCTGGGCGACGTGTCGACCAGCGTCGTGCCCAAGCCCGTGATCGCGAGCGCCGGCGACGGGCCGCTGTCGCTCACCTCGCGCTACTTCACGCCGCGCCGCTGCCACGCCTCGCACGCCGTCACCGGCGCGATCGGCGTCGCCACCGCCTACGCGCTGCCCGGCACCGTCTGCAGTGCCGAAGCGCCCGTCGAGGGGGTGCAGACGGTGTCCGTCTGCCACCCCCAGGGCCGCATCGGCATCGAGGTCGCCACCGCCGGCCGCGGCGCCGACCTGTCCATCCAGCGCGCCGCCCTGGTGCGCACCGCCCGAAAGATCCTGCAGGGCGAACTGCACCTGCCGGACTACGTGTTCTCGACCCCCGCCCGACCCCCCGAAGGAGACACCCCCATGCCCCGCATCCTCGCCCCCGCCCTGCTGGCGGCCGCCACCGCGCTGGGCGCCGCCGCCCCCGCCGTCGCGCAAGGCTTTCCGAGCAAGACCATCACCATCGTCGTGCCGACCTCCGCCGGCGGCGGCAACGACGCGATCGCCCGCACCGTCGGCCAGAAGATGAGCACGCTGCTGGGCCAGACCGTGATCATCGACAACCGGGCCGGCGCCAACGGTTCGATCGCGAGCGAGTTCGTCGCCCGCGCCACGCCGGATGGCCACACCCTGATGCTCGGCTACATCGCGACCCACGCGATGAACCCGGCGCTGCAGAAGCTGCGCTACGACCCGGTCACCGACTTCGAGCCGATCGGCCTGGTCGGCACCTCGCCGACGCTGATGGTCGCGTCGATGAACAGCCCGATCAAGTCGGTGAAGGAACTGGTCGCCGCGCAGAAGGCCAAGCCCGACCGCTTCGCCTACGCGTCCGCGGGCAACGGCACGGCGCCGCACTTCGCGGCCGAGCTGTTCAAGATCAACGCCGGCATCGAGCTGCTCGGCGTGCCCTACAAGGGCTCGGCCCCGGCCATCAACGACACCATCGCCGGCCAGGTCCAGGTGATGTTCCCGAGCCTCTTCACCGCGATCTCGCACGTGAAGAACGGCAAGCTGCGGGCACTGGCCATCGCCGGCCCGAAGCGCTCGCCGCTGCTGCCGGACGTGCCGACGCTGAAGGAGGCCGGCGTGAGCGGCGTCGAGGTGCAGCAGTGGTACGGCCTGTTCGCGCCGCACAAGACGCCGAAGCCCATCGTCGATCGCCTGTCGAAGGCGCTGCAGACCGCGCTGGCCGACCCGGAGATCGCCCGCCGCATCGAGGAAAGCGGCGCCGACGTCGAGTGGAGCACGCCGGAGCAGCTCGGTGCGCTGGTGAAGACCGAGCTGGCCCGCTGGAAGGGCGTGGTGCAACGCGCCCGGCTGACGGCGGACTGAAGCCCGCGGCCGCCCGCAGGCGCCGCACGACGAGAAGAACCACGATCCCACCCGACCCGAGGAGACACCATGCCCCAAGCCCTGCATCGAACCCTGGCCCTGTGCACTGCCGCGCTGTGCAGCAGCGCCTGGGCCCAGTCCGGCGTCACCGTGTCCGGCATCGCCGACAGCGCCGTGCGCCAGGTGCGCAACGACGGCGGCGGCAGCATCCGTTCGCTGGTCAGCGGCTCGAACAGCACCAGCCGGCTGGTGTTCCGCGGCAGCGAGGACCTCGGCGGCGGGCTCGCGGCCGGCTTCTGGCTGGAGTCCGGGCTCGCGCTGGACACCGGCGCGACCACCGGCGGGACCCAGTTCTACGACCGCCGCGCCACGCTCAGCCTGAGCGGCAAGTCGCTCGGCGAGCTGCGCCTGGGTCGCGACTACGTGCCCACCTACATCGCCTGGTCGCGGCTGGACCCGTTCTCGCACGTGGGCGTCGCAGGCAGCAACAACCTCGGCGGCAACGGGCCCACCGGGCCGATCCGCGCCGCCTTCGGCACCAACGCGAACACCACGGTACGCGCCAGCAACAGCGTGCAGGCCTTCCTGCCCGGCGGCCTCGGCGGCGTCGAGGGCGGCGTGATGGTCGCGGCCGGCGAAGGCGGCAGCGCCGCCAACGGGGCCAACAAGCTGATCGGCGCGCGGCTGGGCTGGTCGGGCGGCGGACACGGCGTGGTCGTCGCGACCGCACGCACCACCAACGACCTGACTGGCCGCGACCGGCCCTTCCGCGACACCGTCGTGGGCGGCCAGACCGGCCTCGGCCCGGTCAAGCTGACCGCCGCGTGGCGGCGCTTCGAGCACGCCGACGCGACCCAGACCAACCTGATGCTGAGCGCCGTCTACGCGATCGGCCCCGGGGAGCTCAAGCTGTCGCTGCTGCGCGCCGACCTGTCGGGTCGCGTCGGCAGCACCACGGTCTCGGCCAACGACGCGCGCCAGATCGGCCTCGGCTACGTGCACCACCTGTCGAAGCGCAGCGCGCTGTACGCGCAGGCCGCGCGCATCGACAACGACGGCCGCGGCAACTTCGTGATCCCCGGCGGGCCGGCGCTCACCGCGGGTGGGCGCTCGAGCGGCGTCGAGGCCGGCCTGCGCCACAGCTTCTGAGCGCCCCCAGGGCCGGGCGGTGCCCGTCCCGCCCCCCGCGGGGGTCGAGAGAACCTGGGGCGGCCCGGCGTTCTCTTGAGAACCAGCCTCGGCTCAGGCGGGCGATGCACGCCCCGCCGCGGGCTTCTGCGGCTTCACCGCCACGAAGAAGTCGTAGAGCTGCTGGGCCTCGGGCGACAGCGCGCGGCCCTGCCGGCGGATCAGGCCGATGCGGCGCGTGACGACCGGGTCGCTGAGCGGCACGCTGACCAGCAGCGGATGGTCCGGCCCGGGCATCGCGAGCGACGGCACCGCGGCGACACCGAGGCCGGCCTCGACCAGGCCGAGCAGCGTGGTCACGTGCTGCGCCTCGTAGACGGCCTGGGGCCGTCCGGCCACGTGCGCCAGCGCCTGGTCCAGCAGCAGCCGGTTGCCGGAGGACTTGCCCACCGAGATGAAGTCGTGTGCGGCCAGGTCCTTCCAGGTGGCCTTGCGCAGGCCGGCGAGCGGGTGGTCGCGGCGGCAGGCCGCGACGAAGCGCTCCTCGAGCAGCGGCCGGAAATCGATGCCCGGCTCCGAGCCGCCGATGAAGTTCAGGCCGAAGTCGGCCTCGCCGCCGGCCACCGCGGCGAGCACCTCGTTCGCGCCGGCATCGTGCACCCGCACGCGCAGCCGCGGGTAGCGCTCGCGGTAGCGGTGGATCACGGTGGAGAGGAAGTAATAGACCGTCGACGGCACGCAGGCGATGCAGACCTCGCCCATGCGCGAGGTGCCCACGCCGCGCACCGTGAGCAGGGTCTCGTCCAGCTCGTCGAGCAGCGGCCCGATGCGGCGCGCGAACTCGCGGCCGACGGCCGTCAGCACGACGCGCCGGTTCGCGCGTTCGAACAGGCGCGCGCCGAGCGCCTGCTCCAGCTTGTCGATGCGCCGGCTGAACGCGGGCTGCGAGATGTGCACCGCCTCGGCGGCCTTGCGGAAACTCGCCATGTCGGCGGCGGCGCGGAAGGCGATCAGGTCGTGCAGGTCGAAGTTGACGGACATGGCGGGGTCGGCGCGCGGGGCTGACGGGTCGCCAGCATAGGCCCGCGGCGGACCGGGCGCGTCAGGCGGCGGCCAGCATCGGCGTGCCGCTGGCGTCCATCCGCTCGCGCAGCCACTGGCGCGCCTGTGCCGCCGGCATCGGCCGCGCCAGCAGGTAGCCCTGGATCTCGCTGCAGCCGAGCGCGCGCACGATCTCCAGCTCGGCGGGCGTCTCCACGCCCTCGGCCACCACGTGCAGGCCGAGCGCGCGGCCCAGCTCGGCGCAGGCGCGCACGATGGCCCGGCGCACCGGGTCGTGCTCCACGCCGTGCACGAAGGAGCGCTCCAGCTTCAGCTCCGAGAACGGGATCTGCGAGAGCTGGAAGAAGCTGGAGTAGGCGGTGCCGAAGTCGTCGATCGACAGGCCGAAGCCGTACATCCGGATGCGGCCGGTCTGCTCGATGACCGTCGCCAGGTCGGACATCGCCTCGGTCTCGGTGATCTCCAGCGTGATCCAGCTCGGGTCGACGCCCGAGTCCTGCACCAGCTGCAGCAGGCGGGTGCAGAAGGCCGTGTCGGCCATCAGCGACAGCGAGACGTTCAGCGACGCACTCACCGCCACGCCCTCGCCCAGGCAGTCGGCGACGAAGGCCAGCGTATGGCCGGCCATCTGCAGCGTGGCAGGCGCGAGCAGGCCCAGCTGCGCCAGCGGTTCGATCAGCCGATCGGGCGTGACCAGCGTGCCGTCGTCGTCGACGGCCCGCATCAGCGCCTCGAAGCCGGTGATCTCGCGCGTGCCCAGGCGCGCCTTCGGCTGCAGGTAGGGCACGATGCGCCCGGCCTCGACCAGCCCGCGCAGCCGCGGCCCCGCCAGCGGCGGATGCGGCGCCGCGCGCGGACGCTGGCGCTCGCGCGCCCGTGCCACGACCGCCTCGGCGCGATCCGCGATGCGCGGCGTCTCGCAGGGCAGTTCGCAGCCCTCGGCCGCGGGCAGCCGCAGCACCCGCGCCAGCGATTCGGCGGCGCGCAGCACGGCGCGCTGCTGGCGCGTGATCAGCAGCAGCGCAGGCGGATGCGGCAGCTCGGCCAGCCCGCGGATCAGGCGGAAGGCGTCGCCATCGACCGAACGCAGGCCGCCGACGAGCAGCTGCGGGTGACGCTGCCCGCGGGCCACCTCGCCGAGTGCCTGGAACACGGCGTCCAGGTGGGTCGTCGCCAGCCCGATGCGCCAGCCGCGGCGCATCAGCTCGTGCGCCACGTCGCGCACCATCGGCGCGTCCGAGATCGCGATCCAGGCACAGGGTGCCGACGCCGCGGCGCCCGTTCCGGGCGCGACCACGTCCGGTCCCAGCAGGTCGGCGAAGGCGCTGTCGGCCGCTTCCTCGATGTTCATCGGGCCGCCCCGGTGGCGAGGTCGGCGGATCCCGCCGCGCGGGCGGCCAGGGCCTCGTCGCAGACCGCGCGCAGGTCTTCCATCGAGATCGGCTTGATCAGCAGGCCGCTGAAGCCGGCCTCGAGCATGCGCTGCCGCTCCTCGGGCATGCCGTGGGCGGTGTAGGCGACGACCGGCAGGCGGCGCTCGCCCAGGTCCTCGCGGATGCGGCGGCACACCTCTTCGCCGCCCAGGCCGGGCATGCGCAGGTCCAGCAGCACGAGGTCGAAGCGGCGCGCCGCGACCTCGCGCAGCGCCTCCACGCCGTCGGACACCGCCACGCTGCGCCAGCCCAGGCGCTGCAGCATGTGCCCGGCCAGGCCGGTGTTGAGCCGGTTGTCGTCCACCACGAGGCAGGTCGGGGCGGCGGAGGGGTCGGCAGGCGTCATGGGGTGTCTGTGTTGGAGGAGGCGGCGGGGCCGGCCGGCTCGGCAGCGGGCGCGGCGACGGCAGGCAGCGGCAGCCAGATGTCGACCTCGGTGCCCTGGCCGAGGCGTGAGCGCACCGCCAGGCGGCCGCCGAGCAGCTCGGTCAGTTCCTTGGCCAGCGGCAGGCCGAGCCCGGCGCCCTGGTTGGCGTGGATGACGTCGTCGCCGACGCCCTGGAAGCGCGCGAACAGCAGCGGCAGGCGGTCCTCGGCAATGCCGATGCCGCTGTCGCGCACCGTGATGCCCAGGCCGCCGGCCTGCGGCGCCACGTGCACGCTCACGCCGCCGCGGTCGGTGAACTTGATCGCGTTGTTGACGACGTTGGTCAGCACCTGCAGCAGCCGGGTGCGGTCGGTCGGCAGCGTCGGCGGGCAGGCCGGGTCGATCTGCAGCGACCACGCGATGCCGCGCGCCTGCGCATGCACCGCATGCAGGCGCTGCACCTCCTCGAACAGCGGGCGCAGCGGCGTCGGCTCGACACGGGCACGCAGGCGGCCCGACTCGATCTTGGCCAGGTCCAGGATCTGGTTGACCAGCGTGTGCAGGTGGCGCGCGCTCTCGTGCACGATCGCGCCGAACTCGGCGGACTGCGGATCCTGCGAGGTGTCGCGGATCAGTTCGGCATAGCCGAGGATGCCGTTCAACGGCGTGCGCAGCTCGTGCGAGACGCTGGCCAGCAGACGGGACTTCATCCGGCTGGCCGACTGCGCCTGCACCTCGCTCGCGCGCAGCGCGCGCATCAGCCCATCCTGCCGGTGCACGCGGCGCAGCAGCGCGAAGGCCAGCCCGGTCAGCAGCAGGGACGCCGCGCCGGCCAGCGCGACGAGGACCTGGGTGCGCTCGCGGAACTCCGCCATCGCGTCGTCGACCCCCACGCCGACCACCACCGCGAGGTCGTGCTTCTCGAGCCGGCGGAAGGCGTAGAAGCGCTTCACCCCGTCGAGGCGGCTGACGGCCTCCAGCGTGCCGTGGCGCGACGCACGCACCACCTCGAACAGGCGCGAATCACGCACGTCCATGCCCTGCTGCTCGCCCTCGGCGCTGGCCCGGGCGCGCACGACGCCGTCCAGGCCGAGCAGCGCGGTCGTCCCGGTGGGACCGAGGTCGACGTCGCGGTAGAAGCTCGAGAAGTAGCTCGGCGGCATCGACACCACCACGACGCCGCCGAAGCGGCCGTCCGGCTCGTCGATGCGGCGCGTGATCTGGATCGACCACTTGCCGGACACCTTGCCGAGCACCGGCCGGCTGACGTACAGGCGGTCTTCGCGGCCCTCGGCGTGGACACGGAAATGCTCGCGCTCGCGCAGGTCGACGCGGGTGAAGGGCTGGGTCGACGCGACGACCAGCCCGTCCGGGCCGATCACCGTCAGCAGGTGGTAGTCGTCGTCGATGATCGAACGGGACTGCAGATAGGCCGGCAGGTCCAGCGCGGCATGGTGCTGCAGGTACTCGCTGCGCACGAAGCGCACCGCCTGGTCGGCGCCTTCCAGCGATTTCGTGGTGTGCTCGGCGAAGGCCCGGCTGAGGTTGGCGAGGCTCTGCAGGGCCTGGCGGCGGGTGTTCTGGCGGTCCTGCTCGACCAGCGCAACCACCGCCAGCCAGAGGCCGGCGAGCAGGCAGACCGCCAGCGCGATCCAGCCCGACAGGCGGCGCGCCACCGCCGACGCACCCGGGTCACCGTCGGTCGCCGGCTGTGGCGGCACGGGATGCGAGGCCGGCGGCAGCGTCAGCGAAGGAACCATGAACTCTCCCGGATACTTTTGCAGCTTCTGTCATTTCGGCAGATTCTGCGCCGACTTGAGCGCGGCTGCCAGCGCCCGGCGGTGATGGCGAGCCCCCGCCCCGGCCCCAGCGCTTGGCCTAGACTGAAAGCCACCGACACCGGCCCGGCCGCCGCCTCCCGATGCCCTCCTCCGCCGACCTGCCCCTGGATTTCTCCCCCGCCGTGGCCGCCGCGCGCGCCGCCGGCCGCCCGCTCGTGGCCCTCGAATCCACGCTGGTCGCGCACGGCATGCCCTGGCCGCAGAACCTCGAGACGGCGCGCGCCGTCGAGGCGATCGTGCGGGACGAGGGCGCCGAGCCGGCCACCATCGCGGTGATCGACGGCCGGATCCGCGTCGGCCTGGACGACGCGGCGCTCGAGCGGCTGGCCCGCGGCGGCCGGGCGGCGGCCAAGGTCGGTCGGCGCGACCTCGCGGGCAGCCTGCTCGGCGGCGGCCTCGGTGCCACCACCGTGTCGGGCACGCTGGCCTGCGCGGTCCTGGCGGGCATCGAGGTCTTCGTCACCGGCGGCCTCGGCGGCGTGCACCGCGGCGCGGCGCAGAGCTTCGACGTGTCGGCCGACCTGAGCGAGCTGGCGCGCAGCCCGGTGGCGGTGGTCTGCGCGGGTGCCAAGTCCATCCTCGACCTGCCGGCCACGCTGGAACTGCTGGAGACCCTGGGCGTGCCGGTGGTCGGCTGCGGCCACGACGAGTTCGCCGCTTTCTACTGCCGAGACAGCGGGCTGCCGCTGGAACTCCGGCTCGACGACGCGGCGGCGCAGGCGCGCTACGTGCGCCTGCAGCGGCGGCTCGGGCTGGCGGCCGCGGTGGTCTTCAGCAACCCGGTGCCGGCGGCGGACGCGCTGCCGCGCGCGGAGGTGGACGGCTGGATCGCCCAGGCGCTGGACGAGGCGCAGGTGCAGGGCATCGGCGGCAAGGCGGTGACGCCCTTCCTGCTGGCGCGGCTGCAGGTCCTCAGCGGCGGCCGCAGCCTGGCGGCGAACATCGCGCTGGTGCGCCACAACGCCCGGGTCGGCGCGCGCCTCGCGCGGGCGCTGCAGGCGGCCGGCTGAACCGCTTGCGCCGCACGGCGCGCGGGCCCACCGCCGCCGGCCGGACCGCGGCGCTGCGCTTCAGCGCGCGACCGGTGCCTTCGCCCAGGCCGCCAGTTCCAGCACGTCCTCGGCAAACATCTCGCCGGGGATCGGCGGGCGCAGCCGCCCCTGCCGGTCGACCACCGCGGTGACCGGGATCACCTTGTCGACGCCCAGCCGCTCGCGCAGCGCCGGGCCCTGCATGGTCACCGGGAAGGTGTAGCGGTGCTGCGCAAGGTAGGCCCGCACCGTGGCCGGGTCCTTGTCGATCGACGCGCCGATCACGCGCAGGCGCTGCCCCGCGACGGCCTCGTGCAGCGCCTGCACGTGCGGGTTGTGCCGCCGGCAGAACGGGCACCAGGTGGCGAAGACCACGACCACGGCCGCCATGTCGACCCAGTCGGCCGGACCCAGGCGGCGACCGTCGAGCAGCTCCAGTTCAGGCCAGCGGAAGGGGCCGGTGGCGGGCGGCGGGCCGTCCGCGGCGAGCCGGCCGCTGGCCAGCGTCGCGGCTGCGGCGGCCAGCAGGCGGCGGCGGCCGGCGAGGGGGGCCGCGGGGGCCGCGGGCGTCGGGCACGAGGGCGCGACGGCGGCCGGCGCGTGGGCGCCGCCAGGCGCGGTGCGGTGAAGACGACAGGCAGCCATGCGGCGAGGGTGCCACGCGCCCGGCGCCGCGGTGGCGGCGGGGGCATCGCGGCCGATCTATTCGAATGCACGAATATAGTCAGGCGGCAGCGCGTGGCCGATCGGGGCGGACCCTGAGAAACTGTGAACGAGCCGGCCGCGGCGCGCCGCGAACCGCACCATGCCGGTGCAGCCCGCCCGGCGGTGGCATGATCGTGCCCATGGCCCCCGTCCCTCCCTGCGACCGGCCGACACGGCCGGCCGCGTGTCACGCGCCGGCGCTGCGCCTGGCCTGGGTCGCCTCGCTGCTGCTGGCCTGCGCCGCGGCCATCGCCGCGCCCGCCACCCCGGCCGGTGCAGCGTCCACTGCAGGCACGCCCACGGCCTCCGGCGCCCGGCCGCCGGCCTCCGCGCCCGCACCGGACGACATGGCCGAGCGCATGCTCGCCTGCGCGGCGTGCCACGGGCGCGAGGGCCGCTCGACGCCGGAGGGCTACCACCCGCGCATCGCGGGCAAGCCGTCCGGCTACCTGTTCCACCAGCTGCAGAACTTCCGCGAGCGGCGCCGGCTGAACGCCACGATGGCGCACTTCGTCGATCGCATGGACGACGCCTACCTGCGCGAGATCGCCGGCTACTTTGCCGCGCTCGAGCTGCCCTATGCCCCCCCGCAGCCGGCCGACGCCACGCCGCAGGCGCTCGCGCTCGGCCGGCGCGTGGCGCTGGAGGGCGATCCGGCGCGCGGCGTGCCCGCCTGCACCGCCTGCCACGGCGCGGCGATGACCGGGGTCGCCCCGGCGATCCCCGGCCTGCTCGGCCTGCCGCGGGCCTACCTGGGCGCACAGCTGAGCGCGTGGCGTCAGGGCCGGCGCCGCGCACACGCGCCGGATTGCATGGCCGAGGTCGCGCGGCGGCTGAGCGACGAGCAGCTGGCGGCCGCCGCCGCCTGGCTGGCGGCCCAGCCCGTGCCGGCCGACGCGCGGCCCGCCTCCCGCCTCCCTGCGGCGCTGCCGCTGGCCTGCGGGGGGGTCGCGCCATGAGCCTGCCGGGCCGCCCCCAGGGCGAATACCGGCACGCGCAGCGCCGTCCCGTGACCGGGCCGGCCCGCCGCCGGATCCAGGTCGCCGCGCTGGCACTGGCCGTGCTGGCAGCTGTCGCGCTCGGCGTCGCGCTGCTGCGCGAGCTGCGGGGCCCGGCGCCGGCGGCCGCAGCGCCCTTGCCCGTCGGCGCGCCCGACCCCGCGGCGGTTGCGCGCGGCGCCTACCTGGCCCGCGCAGGCAACTGCGGCGGCTGCCACAGCGCACCCGGCGGCGCCGAGATGGCGGGCGGCCGGGGCATCGACACGCCGTTCGGAACCGTCTATGCCGGCAACCTCACGCCCGACCCCGAGACCGGTCTCGGCGGCTGGAGCGCCGAGGACTTCTGGCGGGCCCTGCACCACGGGCGCTCGCGCGACGGCCGGCTGCTGGTGCCGGTGTTCCCCTACCCCGAGTACACCCGGGTGCGGCGCGCCGATGCCGACGACCTGTACGCCTACCTGCGCAGCCTGCCGGCCGTGCGGCAGTCGGCCCCGGCGCACACGCTGCGCTTTCCCTTCGACACACCGCTGGCGCTGGCGGCGTGGCGCCTGCTCTATTTCACGCCGGGCGAGCAGGCCGACGATCCGGCGCGCGATGCGGCCTGGAACCGCGGACGCTACCTGGTGCGCGGCCTGGGCCACTGCGGCGCCTGCCACACGCCGCGCAACGCGCTCGGCGGGCCGCGCGATGCGGACGAGTTCGGCGGCGGGCCGATCCCGATGCAGCGCTGGATCGCGCCGTCGCTGGCCTCGGCCGCCGAGGCCGGCGTCGCCGACTGGTCCGACGACGAGGTGGTGGCGCTGCTGCAGACGGGCCGTTCGGCGCGCGGCATCGTGACCGGCCCGATGGCCGAGGTGGTCTTCCACTCGACCCAGCACCTGCGCGACGAAGACCTGCGTGCGATGGCCCGCTACCTGCGCACCCTGGCGCCGGCGGGCGGCGCGGCCCCGCGCAGCGTGGCGATGACCGCGCCCCCGCCCGGGCCGGCGCCGGCCGAGGGCCCGGGGGCCCGCCTGTACGCCCGCCATTGCGCCGACTGCCACGGTGACCGCGGCCAGGGCCGCGCGGGGGCCTACCCGGCGCTGGCAGGCAACCGCACGGTGACGCTGGACTCGCCGGTGAACCTGCTGCGCACGGTGCTGCTCGGCGGCTTCGGCCCGGTCACCGCGGGCAACCCGCGGCCCTACGGCATGCCACCCTACGCGGGTCGGCTGAACGACGAGGAGCTGGCGGCGCTGGCGACCTACCTGCGCCAGGCCTGGGGCCATGCCGCGCCGCCCGTGAGCGCGCTGGACGTGCTGGCCGCCCGCTGACGGACGGCCGCGCCCGGCATCGGCCCTTCCGGCCGGCGGGCCGGGTGCCCGTGCGCCGAGGGCGTCCTTAGAATCGTGGCCATGCCCCGCCGGCTCCTCGCCCTGCTGCTCGCGCTGTTGCTGCTGTGGTCCGGCGCCAGCTCGCACGAGCGGCTCGCGCCGCTCGGCACGGCCGCGCTGGCCTGCGCCGGGGTACCGGCGCTCGTGCCGGAGACGCTGGCGTCCGCGCCGGTCGATGCGCGCGGCAGCGGCAGCCTCGACGAGCACCACCTGGACGACCGCCTGACCCCGATGTCGGCGGACGCGGGCGTGGACGGGCCGGCGCTGCCGTCGCGCGTCGCGCCGCTGGACGCCGCGCCACCTGTCGCCGGCCGCTGGTCCACCCGACCCACCCTGGCCCCGCCGGACGCGCCGACCCACGGCCCGCGCCGCCCTCCGCGGCTGCACTCGGCCTGAGCGCCCCCGGGCACGCCGCCCGGAATCGCTGGGCGCCCGTGCGCTCCGGCGCACCCGACCCCCGGCGCCGCCCCCCGACCGGCGGACCGCGGCCCGGGCCCCGGCAGCCCCGCTGCCGACCTCGTGCACCCTCCATGGAACTCCTCCTGCTGCTTGCCCTCGTCCTGCTCAACGGCGCGTTCGCGCTGTCGGAGATCGCGCTGGTCACGGCGCGCCGCGCCCGGCTGCAGTCGCTCGTCGATGCCGGCGACCGCGCAGCGCGCGCCGCGCTGCGCCTGGGCGAAGACCCGACGCGCTTCCTGTCCACCATCCAGATCGGCATCACCTCGATCGGCGTGCTGAACGGCATCGTCGGCGAGGCGGCCTTCGCCGAGCCGCTCGCGGCGTGGCTGGTGTCGCTCGGCCTGCCGGCCACCGCCAGCGGCTATGCCGCCACCGCGGGCGTGGTGCTGGTGATCACCTACGCGTCGATCGTGCTCGGCGAGCTGGTGCCGAAGCGCCTCGGCCAGACCCACCCGGAAACGCTGGCGCGCCTGGTCGCGCGCCCGATCGACCTGCTCGCCCGCGCGACCCAGCCCTTCGTGCGCCTGCTGTCGGTCTCCACGGTCGCGCTGCTGCGCCTGCTCGGCGTGCGCGACGGCCCGGCCGCCACCGTCACCGCGGAGGAGATCCAGGCCGTGCTGGCGGAGGGCACCGCGGCCGGCGTGATCGAACGCCACGAGCACGCCATGGTGCGCAACGTGTTCCGCCTCGACGAGCGCCTGATCTCCTCGCTGATGGTGCCGCGCGCCGACGTGGTCGTGCTGGACGTGGACGCGCCCTTCGACACGGTGCTGGCGCGGATCGAGGCCAGCGAGCACGCCCGCTTCCCGGTCGTGCGCGGCGGGCTCGACCAGGTGCTCGGCGTGCTCAACGCCCGCCAGTGGCTGTCGCAGGCCCTGCGCGGCGGCGAGCGCCGGCTCGACGCGGCCGCGCTGCAGGCCCCGCTGGTGGTGCCGGAGACCCTGACGGGCATGGAGCTGCTCGACGCCTTCCGCGAACAGCACGTGCCCATGGCCTTCGTGATCGACGAGTACGGCCAGGTCCAGGGCATCGTGACCCTGCAGGACCTGGTGGAGGCGATCACCGGCGAGTTCCGGGGCCGCGACCCGCGCGACGCCTGGGCGGTGCCGCGCGAGGACGGCAGCTGGCTGCTCGACGGCCACATCCCGGTGCCCGAGCTGAAGGACTGCCTCGGCCTGCAGCGCGTGCCGGAGGAGGAACGCGGCCGCTACCACACGCTGGCCGGCATGCTGATGCTGCTCACCGGCCGGCTGCCGGCGGTGGCGGAAGCGGTGATCTGGGAGGGCTGGCGCCTGGAGGTGGTCGACCGCGACGGCAAGACCATCGACAAGGTATTGGCGACGCGGCTGCCGGCGCCGGACGTGCCCGCCGGCGATCCGCCCGGGGTGCCGCGATGAGGGCCGCGCGGCGCAGCGGCCGGCGGCGCGCACCGGCGCTGGCCCTGCTCGCGCTGGCCGCAGCGGGCGTCGGCTGCATGGACGGCTACCCGACCGAGGACGTGCCGCGCCGCGCCGCGGCCCAGATGAGCCAGCAGGAACGCCTGGACGGCCTGAACGCGCTGGGCCGTGCGCCGCACCTGGCGCAGCGCTGGCGCTATGCGCTCGGCGCGGGTTGCGCGCTGCAGCTGGAGCTGGGCGACGGCGGCCGCCGCGAACGCCGGGCGCTCGCGCTGCAGGGCGCGGAGATCCGCACCCGCGTCGACGGCGCAAGCGGCTGGCACGAGGTGACGCTGCGCCCCGCGCAGCCGCTGCGCCCGTCGACCGCGGGCGCGGCCGGCGCGATGGCCGAGGCCGAGGCCGAGGCCGATGCGGATGCCCGCCACACGGTGCTGGCCACGCCGAAGTGGACCGACGCGGTGCAGGCCCACGGCCTGCTGACCCACCTCGAGCATGGCTGCGGCGCCGCGGGTGCGCCCCGCCCGCCCGCGGGAGCGCCCGGGGACACGTCGGCACCGCAGGGCGGCGCGGACGCCGGCGCCGGCCGCTCAGGCTAGGATGACCGGGCCAGCCACCGGCCCGGCCCCCACTCGGCTCCCCTCCCGCGCCACGAAAGGACCCCGCATGCCTCTGCCCGCCCGCCTCGTCCCCGCCCTGCTCGCCGTCGCCGCCGGCGCGGCCCAGGCCCAGGTCCCGCCCACCCTCGACAAGGTCAAGGCCGCCGGCAGCATCACGGTGGCCTACCGCGAGTCCTCGATCCCGTTCTCCTACCTGGGCGCCGACGGCAAGCCGGTCGGCTTCGGCTGGGAGATCTGCGGCAAGGTGGTCGACCAGGTGCGCCGCGCCACCGGACTGCCCGGCCTGAAGGTCGAGACCCAGGCCGTCACGTCGCAGAACCGCATCCCGCTGCTGCAGAACGGCACCATCGACATCGAGTGCGGCTCGACCACCAACAACAGCGACCGCGGCAAGCAGGTCGCCTTCGCGATCAACTACTTCTACACCGGCACGCGGCTGCTGGTGAAAGCCGATTCGGGCATCAAGACGCTGGCCGACCTGAAGGGCCGCAAGGTGGTCTCGACCACCGGCACCACGAACTACCAGGTGCTGCGCAAGGCCAACGGCGACCAGAAGCTGGACTTCGAACTGCTGGGCGCCAAGGACCACGCCGAGTCGGCGCTGATGGTGCAGACCGGCCGCGCCGACGCCTTCGGCATGGACGACATCCTGCTCTACGGCCTGCGCGCCAGCGCGCAGAACCCGGCCGAGCTGGCGGTGGTCGGCGAGGCGCTGCAGGTCGAGCCCTACGCGATCATGGTCCGCAAGGACGACCCGGCCTTCAAGAAGCTGGTCGACGACACGCTGACCGCGCTGATCAAGTCCGGCGAGTTCGAGACGCTGTACCGCAAGTGGTTCCAGTCGCCGATCCCGCCGAAGAACATCAACCTGAACGCGCCGATGAGCCGCGAGCTGGCCGACAACCTGAAGGCACTGTCGGACAAGCCGGCCCTCTGACGGCCTGGCGCGCGCCCGGCCGGCCGGCGGCCGGCGGGCACGCGCCACGGCGGACCCGCCGCGGCCGGGACGGCCCCGGCGGCCCGCCTCCCTGCGCTGGGGCGGCGCGCACTGCTTCGGCGCGCGCCCGCGCCGCGGCGCCGCCGCGACGAACGGGCCGACCGGCCGCAGCCGGCGCGGCTGCGCCACGTCGGTGCATGCAGGTCGCCCGAAGCTTGCAAGTCCGTGGGCATTCCGCTGCCCGGCCCGCCGCCGTTCCGGGCCCGTCCTGCCCCGACCGCGGCCCCGCCGCCCGTTCCCACCGTGCCTTCCGCCCTGCCCAGCGCCGTCGACCAGCTCTGGATCGTCGTCTGCGCCGCCCTCGTCTTCGTGATGCAGGCCGGCTTCCTCTGCCTCGAGTCGGGCCTCACGCGGCAGAAGAACTCGATCAACGTGGCGGTGAAGAACGTGGCCGACTTCGCCGTCGCCACGGTGGCCTACTGGCTGGTCGGCTTCGGCCTGATGTTCGGCGCCGGCAGCACCGGCTGGTTCGGCGAGGGCCTGTTCGGCCTGGCCGGAGAGATCCCGGACGATGCCGGCGTGCAGTGCTTCCTGCTGTTCCAGCTGATGTTCTGCGCCACCGCCACCACCATCGTGTCGGGCGCGGTGGCCGAGCGCATGCGCTTTCCCGTCTACCTCGGCGTGGCGCTGCTGGTGTCGGTGGCGATCTACCCGGTGTTCGGGCACTGGGCCTGGGGCGGCGCCTGGGGGCTGGCCGCGCCCGGCTGGCTGGCACGCCTGGGATTCGTCGACTTCGCCGGATCGACCGTGGTGCACAGCGTGGGCGGCTGGGTGGCGCTGGTGGCGGTGTGGCGGCTCGGGCCGCGCGAGGGGCGCTTCGTCGCCGGCGAGCCGCCGCGCGCCATCCCCGCGAGCAACCTGCCGCTGGCGATGCTGGGGGCGCTGCTGCTCGCCTTCGGCTGGCTCGGCTTCAACGGCGGCAGCACGCTGGCGCTGGACCGCCGCGTGCCGGCCGTGCTGGTGCACACCGTGCTGGCCGCGGCCGCCGGCTGCGTCACCGGCATGCTGCTCACCCGCTGGCGCGCCGGGCACTGGGACGTGATGGGCGTGATCAACGGGCTGCTGGCGGGCCTGGTCGCGGTGACGGCCGGGGCGCATGCGCTCCACCCGCTGCAGGCGCTGCTGGTCGGCGCCGTCGGGGCCGGCGTGATGGTGGCGGCGGAGGCGGCGCTGCTGCGCGCCCGGCTGGACGACGCCGTGGGGGCGATCCCCGCGCACCTGGCGGCCGGGGTCTGGGGGACGCTCGCGGTCGGCCTGTTCGGCGACCCCGCGCTGCTGGGCACCGGCCTCGGGCGCCTGGAACAGGTCGGCGTGCAGCTGCTGGGGATCGTGGCCTGCGCCGCGTGGTGCACGGGCGCCACCCTGCTCGTGCTGCGGCTGTGGGGGCCGGGCGCGGGGCTGCGCATCGGCATGGCCGACGAGCGGCGCGGCATGAACGTGGCCGAGCACGGCGCCCGCACCGACCTGGTCGAGCTGCTCGAGGCCATGGAAGCCCAGCGCCAGAGCGGCGACCTGCGCCGGCGCGTGCCGGAGGAGCCCTTCACCGAGGTGGGCCAGATCGCCCAGGCCTACAACCGCGTGATGGCGGCGCTGGAGCGCTCCACGCAGCAGACCCTCGCGATCCTGCGCGACATGCGCGACGGCCTCGTCACCTTCACCCGCGAGGGCCTGGTGACCAGCCTGAACCCCGGTGCCGAGAGCCTGCTCGGCCTGGCCGCGGCCGACGGCCTCGGCCAGCCGCTGCCCGAGGTGCTGCGGCGTGCCGGCGTGGCGCAGCCGCCCGATGCCCAGCGGCTGCGCTCGGCCGCGGGGCCGCTGGAGCTGCGGCTGCTGCGTCCCGGGGCGCGGCGCACCTGGTACGAGCTGAACGTCAGCGAGGCCGTGGGCGCGGACGGCGAGGCGCGCTACACCGCCACGCTGCGCGACACCAGCGAGCGCAAGCAGGTGGAGGCGGAGCTGCAGCGCGAGCGCGACTTCGCGCAGGTCACGCTGGCCTCGATCGCCAATGGCGTGATCACCACCGACGAGGCCGGGATGATCCAGTACATCAACCCGGTCGCCGCGACGCTGACCGGCTGGCCGGCGCACCAGGCGCGCGGCCTGCCGGTGACCACCGTCTACCGCCTGGTCGATGCCGCGAACCAGCAGGAGCTGCCGCATCCGGTGCGCGCGGTGCTGCGCCACGCGCAGGTGATGGCCCACCACGAGCACGCGCTGCTGCGGCGCCGCGACGGCAGCAGCGTGCCGGTGCACGACACCGCGGCACCGATCCGCTCGCGCGACGGCTTCCTGATCGGCGCGGTGCTGGTCTTCCACGACGTCACCGTGACGCTGAACCTCGCGCGCGAGCTGTCCCACCAGGCCGCGCACGATGCGCTCACCGGCGTGCCGAACCGGCGCGAGTTCGAGCGCCGGCTCGAGGAGCTGCTGGCGCAGACGGCCGCGGCTCCGTCGGCCGTCTGCTACCTCGACCTGGACCAGTTCAAGGTGGTCAACGACACCTGCGGCCACGTCGCGGGCGACGAGCTGCTGCGCCAGGTCACCCAGCTGCTGCGCCAGGGCCTGCGCGCCGACGACACGCTGGCGCGGCTCGGCGGCGACGAGTTCGGCATGATCCTGCGCAACTGCCCGCTCGACGTGGCGCACCAGATCGCCGAGCGCGCGCGCGAGGCCATCGCCGACTTCCGCTTCGCGTGGGAAGGCAAGGCCTTCGCGATCGGCGTGTCGATCGGCATCGTGCAGCCCACGCCGGGCAGCGACCTCGGCACGCTGCTGGCCGCCGCCGACGCCGCCTGCTACGCGGCGAAGGAGGGCGGGCGCAACCGGGTGCACGTCTACCAGCCGGACGACCGCGAGGTGCTCAGCCAGCGCGGCCAGATGCAGTGGGTGGCACGCCTGCAGGCCGCGCTGGACGAAGACCGGCTGCGCCTGTACGTGCAGCCGGTGGTGCCGCTGCAGGCCGAGGCCGGCACCCTGCCGCACCACGAGATCCTGGTGCGCCTGGAGGAGGACGGGCAGATCGTGCTGCCGGGCGCCTTCCTGCCGGCGGCCGAGCGCTACGGGCTGATGCCGCGCATCGACCAGTGGGTGGTGAACAACACCCTCGCCTGGCTGGGCGACCGGCTGCGCCGGGACGGGCGGCTCGACGCCGTCTACGCGATCAACCTGTCCGGCGCCTCGCTGTCCGACGAGCGTTTCCGCCAGGCGCTGCGCAGCACGCTCGAGCAGCAGCGCCTGCCGCCGGGCGCGCTGTGCTTCGAGATCACCGAGACGGCGGCGGTGGCCAACCTCAGCAAGGTGGTGCACTTCATCGAGGAGGTGAAGGCCCTGGGCTGCCTGTTCGCGCTCGACGACTTCGGCAGCGGCCTGTCCTCCTTCGCCTACCTGAAGAACCTGCCGGTGGACTTCCTGAAGATCGACGGCGCGCTGGTGAAGGACATCGCCGCCGACCCGATCGACCTGGCGATGGTGCAAGCGATCAACTCGCTCGGCCACGTGATGGGCCTGCGCACGATCGCCGAATACGTGGGCAGCGAGGCCATCCTCACGCGGCTGCAGGACATCGGCGTCGACTACGGCCAGGGCTGGCACCTGGGCATGCCGCGCCCGCTGGAGGAAGACGCGCAGGCGCGGCGCATGCCGCGCTGAGGCCTGCGCCGCGCGCCGTGGCGCGGCCGGACGACGTCAGAGCGGCGCCCAGGCAACGGTGCCGACGAAGCCGCTCACGGCCACCGCCAGCGCCAGCAGCAGTGCGGACAGGGGGTGGGGGGCGTGCGGGCGGTTCATGGCGGGGCTCCTCGGCGGCAAGGGCCGGTCCGGGCGGCCGCGGAGGACGCGGCGGTCCGCCGAGAACCGGTTCGGGCCCATCGTAGGCCGGCCCGGCCGCCCGAAACAGCCGGGCCGCTGCAACGCAACGTTGCAGCGGCATGAACGATCGGCCGCGTCAGCCGCCGCGGCCGCCCGGCTGCTGCGGCACGCGCCGCATCTTCGTCACGTCGTAGCCCTCGGCGGCGACGAAGTCGACGAGCTCGCGCCAGGTCGCGTCCGGCAGCGTCGGCGTGCGCGCCATGATCCACACGTAGTCCCGTTTCTCACGGCCGATCACCACGTGGCTGTAGTCGGGCGCGAGCCGCATCACCCGGTAGTCGGCCTCGAAGGGCCAGAGGAACTGCATGGTCCACACCGCGTTGCTGCGCCGGTCGACCACGGTGCCGACCGGCCGCATGGTGCGCAGCGGCGCATCCAGCGCGCCGTTGCGGTAGGTGAAGGTGGTCTGGATGCGCCCGTCGGGACGCAGGTCGTAGCGCTCGACCGCGTCGACGGCCTCGCGCTCCGGCCAGGTGGGGATGTGGCCGATGACGTACCAGTCGCCCATGAAGCGGGCCAGGTCCACCTGCGGTGCGAGGGTGACCGGCGGGCGCGATGGCGCGCTGGCGCAGGCGGCGGCGAGCGCGACGGCACCGCCGGCGAGGACGAGCAGCGCCAGGCGCTGTCGGCGGGAACGGCGGGCGGCGGACACGGAGGACGGGGTGGCGGACATGGAACTCCCTGGCGAGGCGACCGGCGGACGACGATGCCGGCCCCTCACCGACCCCGGCGCCCGGCGCGAGTTCCGGGGCGGCGCCCGCCGGCCGCTCAGCGGCGGCCGCCGACCGCGCGCCAGACGAGCGGGATCGCCGCCGCCGACACCGCGGCGCCGAGGATCGCCGCGGCCGTCCAGCCGCCGGCCTGCACGCAGGCGGCCATCAGCGGCGGCCCGAGCAGCGAGCCGCTGGCGCCGCACTGCGCGAGCAGGCCGTTGGCGCGCACCAGCGCGCGGGTGTCGGGCGCCAGCCGCGGCAGCAGCGCGAAGCTCAGGCTCGCGAACACGCCGCCGAGCACGTTCAGCGCGATCGCCAGCGCGACGGCCCGGGACGCCGGCGGCGCCGCCGTGAAGACACCGAACAGCAGCAGCGGCGGCAGGCCGAGCGAGAGCAGCACCGGCCCCCGCAGCGACCCGCCGTGGCGCAGGCGGACGGCGGCCGCGAGGCTGCCCAGCACGGCCGACAGCGCGGCCAGCGCCGTCCACTGCCCCGCCGCACGCACGCCGAGCCCGGCCTGCTCGACCAGCAGCGTTGGCAGCAGGCCCAGCACGCCCACCTCGAACAGCGCGAAGGCGCCGAAGCCGAGGCACAGGCCCCAGGTGGCGGCCCGGTCGCCGCCGGCCGGCGGCGCCGGCCCGGCCCCCGCGCCGTCGGCGTCGGCGTCGGCGTCGGCTGCGGGCGCGGGATCCGCCAGCGGTGCCCGCGCGACCCCCAGCGCCAGCAGCAGCGCGAAGCCGCCGCCGGCCGCGAGGGCCAGGCGCCAACCCAGGGCCTCGCCGAGCGCAGCCGCGGCCGCGGCGCCCGCCGCCAGGCCGACCGGCACGAAGGTGCTCCAGAGCGTGAGCGCCAGCGCCTGGCAGCGCGCGCCGTGCGCCGCGGCTTCGCGCGCGATCAGCACCGGGGCGCTGACGATCACGCCCAGGTAGCCGGCCGCCTCCAGCAGCCGCCAGCCGATCAGGCCGACGGCACCGCCGGAGGCCGAGGCGCCGAGACCGGCGAGCGCCAGGGCCGCCATGCCGCCGCGCAGGCAGGGGCGCAGGCCGACGCGCGCGGCCGCCCGTCCGGCGACCGCGCCGAACAGCGCGCCGCCCGCCTCCAGCAGCGAGATCGCAAGCGCCAGCGTGGTCAGCGGCAACGCGAGCCCTTGCGCGATCGCCGGCGCCAGCGCCGCCAGTTTGCCGAGCTGGGCGGCCGCGGCCAGCCCGCACAGGTAGAGCAGCAGGACGCGCGGCCAGGGCGCCGGCAGCCTCATCGGCCGGGCGCCGGGCGGGCGCCCGGCGCGCCCGCGCCGGTACCGGTACCGGTGCCGGTGCCGGTGCCGGCGCGGCTACCATCGCAGCGCCGTGCCGCAGGCGTCGCGGAGGCGCCGGCGGTCCGGCGCGGGGGGCGGGTCGGGCGAGGCCACCCCGGCGGCCCGGGCCTCGCCGGCCGGACCGGAGCATCGTTGCGCATCGCGCGAGCTTAATCGGCCGGCGCGCCCGGTCGCCCGCGCGCCCTGCGATGCCCCCGCGCCGCTGCCCTGGCCGCTCGCGGACACGCCTGCCTGATCGCCTCCGCCGCCACACCGACCACCGACGCCCGCCTCGCGACCATGCCCTCCTCCTCCGACACCTCCCCCGCCGACCGCCCCGCTTCCGACGCCGCCGGCCCGCTGGCCGGCCTCAAGGTGGTCGAGATGGGCCAGCTGATCGCCGGGCCCTTCGCCGGCAAGACCCTGGGCGACTTCGGCGCCGAGGTCATCAAGATCGAGGCCACCGGCAGCGGCGATCCGCTGCGCAACTGGCGCCTGCTGCAGGACGGCAGTTCGGTGTGGTGGCAGGTGCAAAGCCGCAACAAGCGCTCGATCGCGCTCGACCTGCGCCAGGCCGAGGGCCAGGACATCGCCCGCCGCCTCGTGGCCGAGGCGGACGTGCTGATCGAGAACTTCCGCCCCGGCACGCTGGAGGCCTGGGGCATGGACTACGCGACGCTCAGCCGCGACAACCCCGGCCTGGTGATGCTGCGCATCTCCGGCTACGGCCAGACCGGCCCCTACCGCGACCTGCCCGGCTTCGGCGCCATCGGCGAGGCGATGGGCGGCCTGCGCCACCTGACCGGCGAGCCCGGCCGCGTCCCGGTCCGCTGCGGCGTCTCCATCGGCGACACGCTGGCCGCGCTGCACGGCGCCATCGGCGTGCTGACCGCGCTGTACCACCGCCACGTGCACGGCGGCCGCGGCCAGGTGATCGACGTGGCGCTGCACGAGGCCGTCTTCAACGTGATGGAGAGCCTGCTGCCGGAGTACAGCGCCTTCGGCGTGGTGCGCGAGCCGGCCGGCAGCGCGCTGCCCGGCATCGCCCCGTCGAACGCCTACCGCTGCCACGACGGCGTGGTGCTGGTCTCCGGCAACGGCGACAGCATCTTCCGACGCCTGATGCAGGTGATCGGCCGGCCGGACCTGGGCGCCGATCCCGCGCTGGCCGACAACGCCGGGCGCGTCGAGCGCGTCGAGGAGATCGACGCCGCGATCGGGGCCTGGACCGGCGGGCTGGCGGTGGACGAGGTGCTGCAGCGCCTGGCCGCGGCGCGGGTGCCGGCCGGCAAGGTCTACACCGCGCGCGACATCGCCGAGGACCCGCACTACCGGGCCCGCGAGATGGTGCTGCGACAGACCACGCGCAGCGGCCGTGAGCTCGACGTGCCCGGCATCGTGCCGAAGCTGCTGGGCACGCCCGGGCGCCTGCGCAGCCCGGCGCCGGGCCTCGGCGACGACACCGACGTGGTGCTGCGCGAGCTCGGCCTGACCGCGGACCAGATCGCCGCGCTGCACGCCCGCGGCATCGTCGCCGGGCCCGCGCAGCCGGCCGGCTCTGCCGCGGCCGCGTCCGGCGCCGGCGAACCCCCCGCCGCCAGCGCACCGCCGGCCTGAAAAGCGCCGCCCCGCCCGCGCTTTTCCGGCGCTGGCGGCGCGGCGCCGGGGCCAGACTCGCCCCAACGGCCGGCACCGCGCCTTCCTGCGACGGTGCGCCGCACGACGACCGAGGGCCCATGTCCGCCGCCAAGCGCTTCTTCTCGCACCCCAACCTTGTGCTGCCGAACCTGCCCGGGGTGGCCGCCCAGCTGCTGGCCGGCTTCGACGACGACGACATGACACTGGCCGGGCTGGCCGAGCTGATCGGCAAGGACCCGGCGCTCTCGGCCAAGGTGCTGCGGGTGGCCAACTCGGCGCGCTACAGCCCGCTGCGCAGCGTCGCCAGCCTGCGCGATGCCACCGCGATGCTGGGCATGACCACGCTGCGCAAGCTGACCATCGCCACCTGCGTGAGCGGCAGCTTCGGCGTGATCAAGGGCCTGGACCTGCCGCGCTTCTGGCGCCACGGCATCGCCACCGCCCACCTCGCGACCGAACTCGCGCGCGTCAGCGGCATCGATGCGGAGACCGCCTACCTGGGCGGCCTGATGCTGCGCACCGGCCAGCTGCTGATGCTGCAGGTCGACCCGGCGGGCGTGGCCGAACTGGAGAAGGCCGTGCACGTGCCCGGACAGCGCTTCTCGCTGGAGTACGTGCGCTGGGATTGCGCGCACAGCGACGTCACCGCGGAGCTGGCCCGCCGCTGGCAGTTCCCCGACAGCCTGCTGCTGGGCTTCCAGTCGGCCGGGCGCCCGCTGGAGGGCGAGCGCTTCTCGGTGCTGGGCGGCGTGCTGCACCTCGCCGAGGTGCTGGCCGACGCGATCGACCTCGGCCTGCCGCCGATCGACACCGTGATGACGCACCAGGGCGACCTGGTCGGCCGGCTGCGGCTGAAGACGAGCTGGCTGGCCGACCGCCTGCCCGATCCGGCCGGCCTGGCCGAGGAAGCCCGGCTGATGACCGGCGGCTGAAGCCCCCGGCGCGGGCCACGGTCCGCGCACCTCCGAAATGGGAGGGATGCCAGGTGCTGATCCGCGCACACGCGCCACGGCGGTGGATCTATCATTTGAATCAGATTGATCCCTCGCCGCCCGTGCTTTCCCGCCTCGACCTCCGACAACGGCTCGCGCTGGCGATCGGCGCGCTCGGGCTGTTCAGCACGCTCGGCCTGAGCGAGCTGGCGACCCAGGCCACGCGCCGGCAGGTGGAGGCCGACCAGCAGCTGCTGCTGCAGACCGTGGCCCAGGAGATGGCGGCCCGGCTCGGCCAGGACCTGGACCTGCGCACCGAGCAGATGCGCTGGCTGTCGCGGCAACCTGTCGTCACCGACGCCGGGGCGCCGCCGGCCAGCAAGCAGGCGGCGCTCGAGACCTTGCAGGCCAGCGCGCCGCTGTATGCCTGGATCGGCATCACCGATGCCGACGGGCGCATCGTCGCCGCCACCGGCGGCCTGCTCGCCGGGCGCGACGTGGCCGGCCGCGACTGGTTCCAGCAGGGCCGCCGCGGGCTCTTCGTCGGCGATGCGCACGAGGCCTACCTGCTCGCGAAGCTGCTGCCGCCGGGCGGACCGGAGGCCGCGCCGCTGCGGCTGGTCGACATCGCCGTTCCGATCGTCGACGGCCAGGGCCGCACCATCGGCGTCGCCGCGACCCACCTGAACCTCGAGTGGGCGCACCAGGTGCGCCGCCAGATGCTGGCGCGCGCCAGCGCCGCCGACATCGACCTGACCCTGCTCGACCACGCCGGCCGGCGCCTGAGCGGGCCCGACCCCTGGGGCCGGCCCGAAGGCAACCTGCCGGCGCTGCAGGCCCTGCGCGCCGCCGCCATGCCGCCACCCCGCGGCGCCGGCGAGCGCTTCTGGGCCTGGGCCGACGGGCGGAGCTACCTGACCGTCGTCGCCAGCCCGCCCGAGGACGACGGCCCGCAACTCGCCTGGACCGTGCTCGCGCGCCGCGACCAGGCCACCGTGCTGGCGCCGGCGCACCGCCTGGGCCGCGGCATCCTGCTGGTGGGGCTCGGCATGACGGCGATCTTCGCGGTCATGCTGTGGCTGATCCTGCGCCACGAGCTGGCGCCGCTGGCCCGCGTCGGCCAGTGGCTGCAGCGGGTGCGTCGCGGCGAGGCTGCCGGCCCGGCACCCGTGGTCGGCGGCCAGGACGAGGTGGCGAGCTTCGCACGCTCGCTCGGCGCGCTGGTCGGCGAACTGCAGGCGCGGCACGAGGCGCTGCGGTTGACCAACCGCGTGGTCGAGAAGGCCGGCCAGGGCATCGCGATCTGCGACCCGAACGGCCGCCTGCTGCGCGCCAACCCCGCGTTCTGCCAGCTCGCCGCCCAGCCCGGCGACAGCCTGCCCGGCCGGCATCTCGGCGAGGTGCTCGGCATCGTCGAGCGGGACGCGCTCGACGCGGGGCTGCGCGAGGTGGTGGCCTTCGACCGCGCCTGGCAGGGCGAGCGGGTCGCCCGACGCCTCGACGGCAGCCGCTACGACGTCTGCCTGAACGCCTATGCGCTGCGCGACGAGGCCGGCGACACCACCCACCTGATCGTGATGGCCGAGGACGTCACGGAGCGCCGGCGCGCGGCCGCCGAGCTGGATCGCCACCGCTACCACCTCGAGGAGCTGCTGGTCGAGCGCACCGCCGAGCTGCGCCAGGCCAATGCGGAACTGGGGGACGCACGCCAGGCCGCCGAGCGCGCCAACCGCGCCAAGAGCGAGTTCCTGGCCAACATGAGCCACGAGATCCGCACGCCGCTGAATGCCATCCTCGGCAAGACCCACCTGCTGCAGCGGGCGGCGCAGGACGAGCGGCTGCGCGGCAGCCTGGACGCGATCCGCTCGGCCGGCCAGCACCTGCTGGCGATCGTCAACGACGTGCTCGACCTGTCCAAGATCGAGGCCGGCAAGATGCGGCTGGAGGCGGTCGACTTCGACGTCGGCCAGGTGGTGGCGCAGGTGCTGGACCTGGTGGCCGAGCGCGCCGACGCGAAAGGCCTGGCGCTGCACGCGCAGGTGCGCCTGGCCGCGCCGTGGCGGCGCGGCGACGCGCTGCGGCTCGGCCAGGTGCTGCTCAACTTCGCGAGCAATGCGGTCAAGTTCACACCCGCGGGCGAGGTCCGGGTGAGCGTCGACGAGGTGCAGCCCCCGGACGGGCCGCCGCTGCTGCGCTTCGAGGTGCGCGACACCGGCATCGGGCTCGCGCCGGAGCAGCAGGCCCGGCTGTTCCAGCCCTTCGAGCAGGCGGCCACCGCCACTGCACGCGAGCACGGCGGCACCGGGCTGGGGCTGGCGATCTCGCGCCGGCTCACGCTGCTGATGGGCGGCCGCATCGGCGTGGACAGCCGCCCCGGCGAAGGCAGCTGCTTCTGGGTCGAACTGCCGCTGCCGCCGGCCGAGGGCCGCCCGCCCGGCGCGCCCGGCGAGGCCGCCCCGACGGGCGACGAGCGGGACAGCGCCGAGCAGCGGCTGCGCCGGCGCGGCCCGGCACGCGTGCTGCTGGCCGAGGACAACCCGATCAACCAGGAGGTCGCGATCGGCCTGCTGGCCGACGTCGGCATCGACGTGGACATCGCGGAGAACGGCCGCATCGCGGTGGAGCGGGTGCGCACCGGCCACTACGACCTGGTGCTGATGGACATGCAGATGCCGGTGATGGACGGCGTGGAGGCCGCCGGGCTGATCCGCTCGCTGCCGCAGGGACGCCGCCTGCCGATCCTGGCGCTGACCGCGAATGCCTACGACGAGTTCGGCGACACCTGCCGCGCCGCCGGCATGGACGACCACCTGGGCAAGCCGGTCGAGCCGGAGGCCCTGTACCGCGCGCTGCTGCGCTGGCTGCCGCCGGCCGCCAGCGCCCCGGCGGCCGACGCAGCCGTTCCACCGCTGGCGGCCTGAGGGGTGTCGTGGCCGCTGCGCCTGCGCACTCGCCGAGCCGGCGGCCGCAGCGGCTCCGTGCTCAGCTGCGCACGGCCGAGGGCACGAGGCGCTGCGAGGATTCGAGGTCGGACTGCGGGTCCAGCTCGATCGCCACCTGGGTGCAGACGGCGCGGCACAGCGTGGCCACGCGCTCGCTCTGCAGCCGGTAGTAGATCTGCGTGCCCTCGCGCCGCCGCGCCAGCACGCCGCTGCGGTACAGCGTGGCCAGGTGCTGCGACATGTTGGGCTGCGTGGTCTCGATCTCGGCCAGCAGCTCCGAGACGTTCTTCTCACGCTGGCAGACCGCGCTGATGATCTTCAGCCGGATCGGCGTCGACAGGATGGCGAAGAGCTCGGCCACGTGCTCGAACACCCGATCCTCAGTGTGCTCCGCTTCCATGGGGTTCCGTCCGTGAAGATGCGTGCCGCATTCTATTCGGCGGCACGGATGCAGGTCCGTGCCCCATGAGCCCGGCACGGAAATCAATCATGTCGCAATATAATCAATCTGTGATGTAAAGGATCCGCGATGACCCTCGACTGGAACGCCTTCACCCCCGGTGCCTCGCTGGCCGGCGGGCTGCTGATCGGAGCCGCCGCCGTGCTGCTGGTGCTCGGCACGGGGCGCATCGCCGGCATCGCCGGCATCCTGGGCACGGCCTGGCAGGCTCTGCGCGCGGGCCGCCCGCTGCACGGCCAGGGTCCCCGCTGGGCCTTCCTCGGCGGCCTCGTCGCCGCGCCCTGGCTGTGGTCGCTGTTCGCGCCGGCGCCGGTCGGTGCACCCGTGGTCGGCGCCGGCCTGCTGGTCGCGGCCGGCCTGCTGGTGGGCGTGGGGGTGCGCATGGGCAACGGCTGCACCAGCGGGCACGGCGTGTGCGGGCTGTCGCGCGGCTCCTGGCGTTCGCTGGCCAACGTGCTCGCCTTCATGGGCAGCGGCGTGGCCACGGTGGCGCTGCTGCGGCTGATCGGCGCCGCGTGAGGAGACGGCGATGCAGCAACGATCGACGCTCGTGATCGGCTTCGCCGCCGGCCTCGTGTTCGGGCTCGGCCTGCTGGCCAGCGGCATGACCGAGCCCGCCAAGGTGCGCGGCTTCCTCGACCTGTTCGGGCGCTGGGACCCGAGCCTCGCGCTCGTCATGGGCGGTGCCGTCGCGGTCGCCGCGCTCGGCTTCGCGCGGGCGCGGCGCGGCGGGCCCGCATGGGATGGCAGCCCGATCGTGCTGCCCCCGTCCAGCGGGGTGGACCGCCGCCTGGTGTTCGGCGGCGTGCTGTTCGGCGCCGGCTGGGGCCTGGCGGGCTACTGCCCCGGGCCGGCGCTGGTCTCGGCGGCGGCCGGCTCGGCCGGGGCGCTGCTGTTCACCGCGGCGATGCTCGCCGGCATGGCGCTGCACGACCGCTTGCTCGCCCGGCGCCGCTGACGCCGACGCGGCCCGCGCCGGGGGGAGCGCGGCAAAACGAGGACAATCCGCGGATGGAATACCCCGGCAACCTGTTCGTGATCGCGGCGCCCAGCGGGGCCGGCAAGTCCACGCTGGTGAAGGCCCTGCTCGAGCTGGATGCGCACCTGATGGTGTCGGTGTCGCACACCACGCGTGCGCCGCGCGGGCAGGAGTTGAACGGGCGCGAGTACCACTTCATCGGCGAGCCGGCCTTCCGCGCCAAGATCGCCGCCGGCGACTTCTTCGAGTGGGCCGAGGTCCACGGCAACCTGTACGGCACCTCGCGCGCCGCGATCGAGGACCGCATCGCCGGCGGCCAGGACGTGGTGCTGGAGATCGACTGGCAGGGCGCGCTGCAGATCAAGCGGCTGTTCCCGCAGGCGGTGCTGATCTTCATCCTGCCGCCGAGCTGGGACGAGCTGGCGCAGCGCCTGAACCGCCGTGGCGAGGACGAGCCGGCGGTGATCGCGCAGCGCCTGGCGAACGCCCGCATCGAGGTGTCGAAGGCCCGCCATTTCGACTACGTTATAATCAATGCCCTCTTCGAGACGGCCCTCTTCGACCTGAAGACGGTCGTGCACTCGCAGCGGCTCAAGTACGTGTCGCAGCAGCGCAACCGGTCGGCCGTGTTCGCCGCGCTCGACCTGATCCCGTCCGACTGAACCGTCGCCCTCCACCTCACCCGCACCGCCATGGCCCGCATCACGGTCGAAGACTGCCTGCAGAAGATCCCGAACCGCTTCCAGCTGGTGCTGGCCGCGACCTACCGCGCGCGCATGCTGAGCCAGGGCCACGCGCCGAAGATCGACGCGAAGAACAAGCCGGGCGTCACCGCGCTGCGCGAGATCGCGGCCGGCGAGGTCGGCCTGGAGATGCTGCGCAAGGTGCCGGTCTGATCCTGCCCTGAGTTTCCGGGGCCGCGCGACCTCCGCGCCGCGCCCCCTAGCCGACGGCCCCGACACGGGGCCGTCGTCGTTTGTGGGGCGTTGAGTGCCCCAATCCCCCACGCAACGCGGGTGCGCACCGAATCGGCGATAAATTCGGGGCATGGCCACCAGCTTGTCGAATGCCCTGCGCGACGTGCGCGCGCGCGCCGCCGCCGCGGCGCGTTCGCTCGCCGGCCTGGGCGGCGACCCGCAGCCCGAAGCCACCTCCTTCGCGGCACTGCAGGACAAGCTGTCCTACCTGTCGGCTGCCGACGTGAAGCGCGTGCGCGAGGCCTACCGCTTCGCCGACGAGGCGCACCTCGGCCAGTTCCGCGCCAGCGGCGAGCCGTACATCACGCACCCGATCGCCGTCGCCGGCCTGTGTGCCGACTGGCGGCTCGACGTGCAGGCACTGATGGCGGCGCTGATGCACGACGCGATGGAGGACTGCGGCGTCACCAAGGCCGAGCTGATCGAGCGCTTCGGCGCCCAGACGGCGGACCTGGTCGACGGGCTGACCAAGCTGGACAAGCTGCAGTTCTCCACCCGCGAGCAGAGCCAGGCCGAGAGCTTCCGCAAGATGCTGCTGGCGATGACGCGCGACGTGCGCGTCATCCTCGTGAAGCTGGCGGACCGGCTGCACAACATGCGCACGATGGACGCGATGGCGGTCGGCAAGCGCGCCCGCATCGCGCGCGAGACCCTGGACATCTACGCGCCGATCGCCCACCGCCTGGGCCTGAACCAGACCTACCGCGAGCTGCAGGAGCTGTCCTTCCGCTTCCTGCAGCCCTGGCGCCACGCGGCGCTGAGCAAGGCCGTCGCGAAGGCACGCGGCAACCGGCGCAACGTGGTCGAGCGCATCCAGAAGGACGTCGACCAGGCCTTCGGGCGCAGCAAGCTGTCGGTCGAGATCTACGGGCGCGAGAAGACCCTGTACTCCATCTACGGCAAGATGCGCGAGAAGCACCTGAGCTTCGCGCAGGTCAGCGACATCTTCGGCTTCCGCATCGTCGTCGACGAGCTCAGCGACTGCTACCTCGCGCTGGGCGTGCTGCACCAGCTCTACAAGCCGCTGCCCGGCCGCTTCAAGGACTACATCGCGATCCCGAAGGCGAACGGCTACCAGTCGCTGCACACCACGCTGGTCAGCCCGCTGGGGACGACGGTCGAGTTCCAGATCCGCACCCATGCGATGCATGCCGTCGCGGAGAGCGGCATCGCCGCGCACTGGATGTACAAGTCCAAGGGCGGCCGCGGCGACAAGGACGGGCAGGAGGCGCAGCGCCTGGGGGCGATGTGGCTGCAGTCGCTGATGGACATCCAGCACGAGACCAGCGACGCCGGCGAGTTCCTCGAGCACGTCAAGATCGACCTCTATCCCGACGCGGTCTACGTGTTCACGCCGCGCTCGAAGATCCTCGCGCTGCCGCGCGGCGCGACGCCGGTGGACTTCGCCTACGCGATCCACTCCGACGTCGGCGACCACTGCGTCGCGGCCAAGGTCAACGGCGAGCCGGTGGCGCTGCGCACCGAGCTGCACAGCGGCGACGTGGTCGAGATCATCGGCGCGCCGAACGCGCGGCCCAACCCGGCCTGGCTGAACTTCGTGCGCACCGGCCGCGCCCGCTCGAAGATCCGCCACTACCTGAAGACGCTGGAGACCGAGGAGTCGCAGGAGCTGGGCGCGAAGATGCTGGCGCAGGCGCTGCGCGCGGAGGGCCTGGCCTTGCCGGGCGACGACGACGCCGACGGCCAGACGCTGTGGCAGCAGCTGGTGCGCTGGACCGGCAACCGCAGCCGCGACGACCTGATGACCGACATCGGCCTCGGCCGCAAGGTGCCGGCGATCGTCGCGAAGCGCCTCGCGATGATGATGGGCGAGCGCGGCCAGCGGCCGGATGCGGTGACGCTCAGCCTCGGCCTCTACGGCGGCGGCGAGGCGACGACCCAGGTCGACGTGGTGCAGATCGACGGCACCGAGGGCGGCACGGTGCAGCTGGCGAACTGCTGCCGGCCGATCCCGGGCGATGCGCTGGTCGGCCACCTCGGCCGCGGCGAAGGGCTGGTGGTGCACACCGCGGACTGCGCGGTCGGCCGGCGGCTGCTGGAACGCGACGGCGAAAGCCGCATGCAGGTGGTCTGGGCCGAGCAGATCGGCCGCGCCTTCGAGACCGGCGTGTCGCTGCTGGTGCGCAATGGCAAGGGCGTGCTCGCGCAGGTGGCGCAGGCGGTGGCGTCGGCCGAGGCGGACATCACCTACATCGACATGGGCGACGAGCGTGCCGCCGAGACCGCGGAGCTGAAGCTGCTGGTCGGCGTGCGCGACCGCCTGCACCTGGCCGACGTGATGCGCACGCTGCGCCGCAGCCCGTCGGTGCTGAAGGTCGCGCGGGTCAAGCCCTGAGACGGGGCCGGCCCCGCGCTCAGCCGAACAGCCCCGGGGCGGCGTCCGGGCCGAGCTGCTCGTCCTGGTAGTAGCACGCGGGACAGACCGCGCGGTAGCGCTCGTTGCCGCCGATGTCGACCTGCTCGCCCTCGCGCACGCGCTGGCCGCGCACGTCGATGCGCAGGTTCAGCGTCGCCTTGCGGCCGCAGGCGCAGATCGACTTCATCTCCTCGATGTCGTCGGCCAGCGTCAGCAGCGCTGCGGCGCCCGGAAAGGCCTCGGTGCGGAAGTCGCTGCGCAGCCCATAGCACATCACCGGCAGGTGGTCCACGTGCGCCAGCCGGTGCAGCTGGCGCACCTGCTCGACGCTGAGGAACTGGGCCTCGTCGATCAGCAGGCAGGCCACGTCACCGAGCGGCGCGCGGGTGAAGACCGTGTCCGGGCCGAAGGTGTCGGCCTCGCGCGCGAGGCCGAGGCGCGACGCGATCACACCGCGGCCGGCACGCACGTCGAGCGCCGCGGTGAACAGCCGCACGGCCATGCCGCGCTCCTCGTAGTTGTAGGCCACCTGCAGCAGCGCGGTCGACTTGCCGGCATTCATCGCGGCGTAGCGGAAATAGAGCTTGGCCATCGTCGGACGGGTTCAGGGCGAGGGCGCCGGGTAGTCCACCGCCAGCACCTCGATCGGCTCCGTGCCGCGCGGCGAGTGCAGCAGCACCTCGTCGCCGACCCGCGCCTTCAGCAGCGCACGCGCGATCGGCGCGATCCAGCTGACCTCGCCGGCCGCGCTGTCGGCCTCGTCGATGCCCTTGATCGTGATGCGGCGGGCCTCGCCGTCGGGGCCGGCGTAGGTGACGGTGGCGCCGAAGAAGACCTGGTCGCCGCCGTGGTGGGCCGACGGGTCGACCACCTCGGCGATGTCCAGCCGACGGGTCAGGAAGCGGATGCGCCGGTCGATCTCGCGCAGCCGCTTCTTGCCGTAGAGGTAGTCGCCGTTCTCGCTGCGGTCACCGTTCTTCGCCGCCCAGGAGACCACCTCGACGACGCGCGGCCGCTCCTCGTCCAGAAGCTGCATCAGCTCCGCGCGCAGCCGGGCATATCCTGCCGGCGTGAGGTAGTTCTTCGTGCCGGCCGGCAGCGGCGCGGGGCCGGCGTCCTCGTCCTCGTCGTCGGCATCGCTTTCCTTCGTGAAGGCCTTGCTCATCGGCGCTGCATCAGGTCTCGCCGACCAGCCCGTGGCGGATCGCGTACACCGTCATCTCGGCGTTGTTGGTCAGGCCGAGCTTCTCCAGCACGCGCGCCCGGTAGACGCTGACCGTCTTCGGGCTGAGCATCAGCTCCTCGGCGATGTCCGACAGGCGCTTGCCCGACGCGATCATGACCAGGGTCTGCAGCTCGCGGTCGGACAGCTTCTCGTGCGCGGCCTGGTGGCTGGGCGTGGTCAGGCTCTCGACCAGCATCTGCGCGATCTCGGGCGTGACGTACTTGCGGCCCTGCGCGACGGTGCGCACGGCCGAGACGATCACCGCCGGGTCGCCGCCCTTGTTCACGTAGCCGAAGGCGCCGGCCTTCAGCGCGCGGATCGCGTACTGGTCCTCGGGGTACATCGAGACCACCAGCACCTTCACCGGGTTGCCCTCGTCCTTCAGCACGTGCAGCACGTCCAGGCCGCTGCGCCCGGGCAGGTTGATGTCCAGCACCAGCACGTCGCACTTGGTGCCGCGCATCAGCGTGCGCAGCTCGCCGTAGTCGCCGGCCTCGCCGATCACCTCGATGTCGGGCGCGTCGGACAGCGTGTCGCGGATGCCGCGACGGATCAGCGCATGGTCATCGCACAGCAGCACGCGGATCATCAGTGTTCCCCCCAACCGGTCGGGTCCTCGTCGTGGCGGCCCAGCCCGCTCAGGTCGGGCACGGCCCCCGGGCGCGCGACCTCCTCCTGCAGCGGGATCGACAGGATCAGCGTGGTGCCGGCACCGCTGCTGCTGAGGTCGACCCAGCCCTCGACGGTGCGGGCGCGCTCGTGCAGGCCGCGGATGCCGAAGGAGCGCGCCTTGGCCAGGTCCTCCTGGCTCAGGCCGCGCCCGTTGTCGGCCACCTCGAGCGACAGCACGCCGCCGGCCAGCGACAGGTCGATCTCGACCCGGCTCGCCTGCGCGTGCTTGCTGACGTTGGTCAGCGCCTCCTGCGCGGTGCGGTAGGCCACCAGCGGCACGCCCGGCGGCAGCGGCGGCAGCTCCTGCGGCAGGCGCAGCACGCAGGCGATGCCGGAGCGCCGCTCGAAGCGCGCGGCCATCCACTGCAGCGCCGCGACCAGCCCCTGCTCGAGGATGGCCGGCCGCAGGTTGTGCATGATGCGCTGGCTCGACTCCAGCGCCGAGATCACCGTCTCCAGCGCCGACGCGGCGCGCGCGCGCACCTCGGCCGAATCGCTGTGGCGGATCACCCAGGCCAGGTCGAACTTGACGGCGGTCAAGGAGCCGCCGACATCGTCGTGGATCTCGCGGGCGATCGCGGTGCGCTCCATCTCGATGCTGGTCTGCAGGTGCTGGGCCAGCTCGTGCAGGCGCTGCTTGGACGCGTCGAGCTCCAGGTTGGTGCGTGCCCGCTCACGCCGCATCTGCCCGGCCTCGACCGCCCGCAGCAGCGCCGGCGCCAGCCGCGCGAGGTTGTTCTTCAGCAGGTAGTCGGTCGCGCCGTTGCGCATCGCCTCCACCGCGGTGTCCTCGCCGATCTCGCCCGAGACGAGGATGAACGGCAGCTCCGACCCCTGGGCCTTCAGCAGGTCGAGCGCCACCAGGCCGGAGAAGCCCGGCAGGTTGTAGTCCGAGATGACCGCGTCCCAGGGCTGCTGCAGCGCGCGCAGGAAGTCGGCCTCGGTGTCCACGCGGACGGCCGAGGGCTCGATGCCGCCGCGACGCAGCTGCGCCAGCATCAGCTCGTGGTCGGGCTCGCTGTCCTCGAGGTGGAGCAGGCGCAGGCGGCGCGGGCCTGGCGGGTCCGGGGTGTCCATGGTGACGCGAGTATGCCGTGCGGCCGCCGGGCGGCCGGGGACGCCGGCCGCGGGACGCTCCGAATTGGCCCGGGAAGCGGCGCGAGATCGCCCCTTAGGTTTCGGCGCGAGCTGCCGAAAATCTTCCCACAAGGCGCAACGGGCCCCGACAGGCCGGCCCGTGCTCGCCCGCCGATCCGACCCCGCGTCGTCCGTCCGACCCCTGGAGCGCCTCCGAGATGATGTCCACCACCGCGCAGACGCCGGCCGGCGCCGAGGGCCCGGTCCCGGGCCTGGAACCGGGCCCCGGCCTCGGCCTGGCGGTGGCCACGGACCTGCAGGACCACCTGCTGATGGCCAGCAACGACCTGGAGCGCCTGCACACCCTGCTCGCGGACGCCTGCGACACCCTGATGCAACGCTTCACCGACGCCTCCCAGCACATCGGCGCGCTGATGGACCGCCCCGCGGACGACACGACCCGGGCCGGCTACCAGCGCCTGATGCAGGACCTCGGCGGCGCCGTCACCGCGCTGCAGTTCCAGGACATGGCCTCGCAGCTGATCCACCACACGCACCACCGCCTGCGCAGCTGCGCCGACGTGCTGGCGCGCGAAGTCTTCGGCGCCGACGACGAGGGTGGTGTGCTGGTCGAGGCCCCGCCGCAGCGCCCCAACCCCGTCACGCAGGCCGAAATGGACGCCGGGTCCATCGAACTGTTCTGAGCGCCGCCGCCCGCCGCACGCGCCGCCGATTCCCAGGTTTCCCAGGAGCCCTCCCATGCATTCCATCCTCGCCGTGGACGATTCCGCCTCGATGCGCCAGATGGTCGCGTTCACGCTGAAGAGCGCCGGCTACCACGTCACGGAGGCCGTCGATGGCCAGGACGCGTGGGAGAAGGCCTCGGCCAGCCAGGGACGGGACTACGACCTCGTGCTGACCGACCAGAACATGCCCCGCATGGACGGCATCAGCCTGACGAAGAAGCTGCGCGACAACCCCAAGTTCAAGAGCACGCCGATCCTGATCCTGACCACCGAGTCGAGCGACCAGATGAAGCAGGCCGGCCGCAGCGCCGGCGCCACCGGCTGGCTGGTCAAGCCCTTCGACCCGGCCAAGCTGATCGAGGTCATCCAGAAGGTGATCCGCTGAACCGGGCCCCGCGCCCCCGACCCGCTGCACCGACACCGAGGTATCCGCCATGGGCGAGATGACATCCGAAGCCGGCCACCTGAGCGCCGGCATCGACCTGAGCCAGTTCTACCAGGTCTTCTTCGAGGAGGCCGGCGAGAACCTGGACCGGATGGAGCAGCAGCTGCTCGGCATCGACATCGAGGCCGCCGACGACGAGGAACTGAACTCGATCTTCCGCTGCGCCCACTCGGTCAAGGGCGGCGCCGCGACCTTCGGCTTCAGCGACGTCGCCGAGCTGACGCACCAGATGGAGACGCTGCTGGACAAGCTGCGCCGCCACGAGCTGGCGCCGACGCCGCAGATGGTGGACGTGCTGCTGCAGTCCGGCGATGCGCTGCGCGCCCAGCTGGCGCGCCACCAGGGCACGAGCACCGAGCGGGTCGATACCACCGAGCTGCTGTTCCACATCCGCGCGATGGCCGCCGGCGAAGCACCGCCGGCACTCGCGCCCGTGGTGGCCGCGGCCCCGGCGCCGGCCGAGGCGCCGCCGCCCGCCACGGCCCCGGCCACGCTGACGCCGAACGGCACGCCGGTCGCGCGCCAGCTCGAGCTGCGCGTCGGTCCGCTCGACAAGCCGGCACTCGCCGACAACCTGGTCGAGCTGTTCGCCGAGATCGTCGACCTGGGCACGATCGAGCCGCTGGACGGCGGCCAGCCGAGCGACGGCATGCGCCGCTTCAAGGTCACCACCACCAGCAGCGACAACGACCTGCTGGACCTGTTCACCTTCCACGTCGCCCGCGAGCAGGTGCAGCTGCTGCCGCTCGGCCCGGGCTACGGCTTCCATGCGGGCGCCCCCGGCGCGCCGAAGGAGCCGAACCCGCCGGTGGTCGACCCCGGCTACGGCTTCTTCGACGATGCGCCCGGCGCCCCGAAAGCGTCCGCCGCACCCGCCGGCGCCGACGCCACCGAGGCCGCCACCGCGACGGCCACCGCCGGCAAGCCGGCGACGGCACGGCCGGCCGCCCGCGGCGACCGCCCGCCGGCCGCCTCGCTCGAGGCCGCCAGCCTGCGTGTCTCGGTGGAGAAGGTCGACCAGCTGATCAACCTCGTCGGCGAGTTGGTGATCACCCAGGCCATGCTGGCGCAGACCAGCAAGGGCCTGGACGCGTCGCTGCACCAGCAGCTGGCCGCCGGCCTGGCCGACCTGGACCGCAACACCCGGGACCTGCAGGAATCGGTCATGTCGATCCGCATGATCCCGATGTCGGTCGTCTTCAACCGCTTCCCGCGCATGCTGCGCGACCTGGCGGCCAAGCTGGGCAAGAAGGTCGACTTCGTGACCCACGGCGAGGCGACCGAGCTGGACAAGGGCCTGGTCGAGAAGATCACCGATCCGCTGACGCACCTGGTGCGCAACTCCTGCGACCACGGCATCGAGCTGCCCGCCGAGCGCGTCGCGCATGGAAAGCCGGAGCACGGCACGATCACGCTCAGCGCCTCGCACCAGGGAGGCTCGATCGTCATCGAGGTGCGTGACGACGGCCGCGGCCTGTCGCGCGAGAAGCTGCTGAAGAAGGCACGCGAGCGCGGCATCGACGCGCCCGACTCGCTGAGCGACGCCGAGGTCTGGAACCTGATCTTCGCGCCCGGCTTCTCGACCGCCGAGGTCGTCACCGACGTGTCCGGCCGCGGGGTCGGCATGGACGTCGTCAAGAAGAACATCACCTCGCTCGGCGGCACGGTCGAGATCGACTCGGCCGAGGGCCTGGGCATGCGCGTCAGCGTGCGCCTGCCGCTGACGCTGGCGATCATGGACGGCATGAGCGTGGGCGTCGGCGACGAGGTCTACATCCTGCCGCTGTCCTCGGTGGTCGAATCCTTCCAGGTCCGCCCGGGCATGGTGCGCAGCATCGCCGGCGACGCGCGGGTGGTGCAGGTCCGCGAGGACTACATGCCGGTGGTCGACCTGGAGCAGGTGTTCCGCGTGCCGCGCTCCGGCAGCGGCGAGGACGCGGCCGAACCGGGCGGAATCATGGTCGTGGCCGAGGCCGACGGCAGCCGCGTGGTGCTGCAGGTCGACCAGCTGCTCGGCCAGCAGCAGGTCGTCGTGAAGAACCTCGAGGCCAACTACCGCAAGGTCGACGACGTCTCCGGCGCGACCATACTCGGCGACGGCCGCGTTGCGCTGATCCTCGACGTCGTCTCGCTGGTGCGGCGCGGCCGACGCTGACACCGGCCCGGCCGCGGCGGCCGGGCACCCGATCCACCCCTAACGCTACACCCGGGGCTTCCCATGCATCTCAACAACCTCAGGCTCGGCCAGCGACTCGGCCTGGGCTTCGGCGTCGTGCTGGCGCTGCTGGCCGCGATCGTCGCGCTGTCCGTCTTCCAGCTGCAGCGCTCGGGCGCATCGGTCGGACTGATGCGCGACTACCAGGAGCGCGCCGAGGCCGCGTCCGCGTGGTCGGCCAAGACCTACCTGAACATCAGCCGCGCGGTGGCGATCGCCAAGGCCGCCGGCCAGCCCGAGATGGAGGCCTACTTCGCGCCGCTGGTCAAGCAGACCTCGGCCGAGATCAGCGAGCTGCAGAAGCTGCTGCAGGAGCGCGTCACGAGCGAACAGGGCAAGGCGATGCTGGCGACGATCGCCGAGCGCCGCGACGCTTATCTGGCCGAACGCAAGCAGGTCTTCGAGTTGCTGAAGAAGGCCGATGCGGTGGCCGCGGACAGCGCGCTGAAGGAACGCATGCTGCCCACGTCGCAGCGCTACGTGGAGGCCATGGCTGCGCTGCAGGCCTTCCAGGCCCGGATGGCCGACGAGCACGTGGCCGAGGCGGCACGGGAGATCGAGCGTGCGCGGCTGGCGCTGCTCGGCCTGCTGGCCGCGGCCCTCGCCGCCGGCGGCCTGATCGCCTGGGCCATCACCCGCTCGGTGACGCGGCCGCTGCAGGAAGCGGTCGGGGTCGCCCAGGTGATCGCCGGCAGCGACCTGTCGCGCGAGATCCGCAGCGAGCGACGCGACGAGCTGGGCGACCTGCTGCGTGCGCTGGGCCACATGCAAGGCGCGCTGCGTTCGCTGGTCGGCCAGGTGCGCAGCGCCACCGACAGCATGGGCACCGCCAGCGCCGAGATCGCCACCGGCAACCACGACCTGTCGGCGCGCACCGAGCAGACGGCCGCCAACCTGCAGGAAGCGGCCTCCTCGATGGAACAGCTCACCAGCACGGTGCAGCAGTCGGCCGAGTCGGCGCGCCAGGCCAACCAGCTCGCCAGCTCGGCCGCCGCCGTCGCGACACGCGGCGGCGAGGTCGTCTCGCAGGTCGTCGCGACGATGGACGAGATCAATGCCAGCTCGAAGCGCATCGCCGACATCATCGGCGTGATCGACGGCATCGCCTTCCAGACCAACATCCTGGCGCTGAACGCCGCGGTGGAGG